>JAKAFL010000018.1 GCA_021817945.1 bacterium
CACCGCCTGTTGGCGAAAGGTGGCGTCATAGGGTTTGTGTGTTCGTGGCATAGGTCTTCGCTTTCTTTTCTACCACTCCGCCCCCGTGTCTGCAAAATCGAAGAAACCTCACCCTGGGAATCAGCCTCGCGGTAAGATTTGAAATTGGCGGACCCGAAGGGACTTGCACCCTCAGCCTTCCCGCAGACAACGGGCTGCTCCCCTGATTGAGCTACGAGTCCGAAATGGCCTGCCAGACCGAAGCCTTGGCGAAGGCTGGTGGGAAATGCTGGTAACGCTCCAGTCGTCGCTTCCGGATTTGTTTTTCGACACCCGATTTACAGTCGGGCATCCGGAGCATTTCCCTGAAAAGTGGCGTGCCGAGCCGAAGCTCGAAGCAAGTTCATCCGAATGGCCCGCCTTCGTTGCACTACGGCGCGGCAGTCTCGCTCCGGCTGCGCCTGGAGCGAAGGCTGGTAGCGGGAGTGGGAGTCACACCCACCTGAAGAAGTTTATGAGGCTTCTCTCTGTACATTGGTCGAGTTTCCCGCGATGAAATTGGCCTGCCTGGCCGTAGCCTTGGCCAAAGCTGGTGGAGTCGGCGGGTAACGCTCCCGCATCAGCTTGCTTGCAGGGCAAGTGCATTGCCTGTCTGCCACGACCCCAGGAATCATTTGGCACGCCGCCCTGGTGCTGCCCCAGGCAAACGGAGTTTTGGAGACTCTGCTGCGCAAGCTGGCGCGCGGCGTATCAAGGTTGGTGCGGTTGCCGGGAATTGCACCCGGACGAGCTTCCTGGCAAGAAGCCATTCTGCTGTTAAATCACAACCGCGAAAGTAAAAGGGCCGGAAGCGTCATTGCGCTTCCGGCCCGTGCCATTTCAATAAAGAACAAACACCTCTTGGTGATCTATTCGACCCCAACCCGCGGTTTCACGGCGGCTGTTTCGGTGTTTATGGGCACACCTCCTGCGAAGCCCTTAAATTGTAAATTTGGGTAAAACCATGTCGGCGCATTTTTCGGCAGTCTGTGGACAGAACCCACCGGTTGAGAACCTCGGCTCTCTTGCGTCGTTATTAGTTTGTCGCTGCCTGACATCATTTAGACGTCATTCTTTTTTTGTTCACAGATTACTACGTTTTCGTTTGGTTATTCCCGCGCTGCCAGTTATGGAGGGAAATAAAAAACCCTGCCTACACGGGGTAAGCAGGGTATGAAAAGTCGGCTTTCGATTTTTTACCTGCTTGCCTCCAGATTATCCAAAATGGTTTCGGGGTTATATCCACGATGCCCTCTGGATAGACCAAGGCTGAACATACAACCCTGGCTTGACCGGCTATGACGTGTCGCTTTCGCGACCGGCATCGTCGGCCAACTCGTGGCTGATATGTTTAAGCAAGTTTTCATCGAACTTGCATAACTAATACCACATATGCATGGTTGCAGTCAATAATTATTTTTCAAAAATGAGTTTACTTAGAGCCTGTCTTAAAATTGGGAAGGGTGCTGCGACTGGGGAATTTGGCCTTGGGCGAGGCGGAGCTGTCGGCACATCCCCGTGGCGGGCTGTAACGACGGCGGCAACAAAGCCCAAGGGCAAAAGCACCGTCGCCCTGCTTGTCCCGCCATAGCCCAAAGGGCGACGGCGGAAGGTTTTCGCGCCCAATCCAGTCTGGCGTTGTTGCTCCCCGGTCGCAGATCCGCGTGGGTTATGCTTCCTCGTCGCGCCTCGCCATACCGGCTTGGGCACGAAAATAGCATCCCATTCAGGAGAAGTTATCAGCCGTGAACTGAAAACCCGTGACTGCAAATTCATTTGGCCCCCGAAAAACAGCTTTGGCCTGCCGCTCTTGGAGATGAAGCGGTTCTGCGGTGGCTTGGTCGAATCGCAGGCTCAGGTCAGCGCCACCCTTCGGCCAGTGCGGGCAGATTCCAAAGCGGCATCCATCACCCGCACCGCGGCATAGCCGGATTCTCCGTCTGCCAAGGGAGTGGCTCGGGTTTTAATGGATTCCACGAATGCGCGCAACTCTGCCAGAAGCGGCTCCTCCGGCGGCGTTTCGATCTGCGTGACCACTCCCTCCACCGCCTTGATTTCCATCCCGTCTTTTACGTGTGTGTTGGCGTGGGTTTTGATCTTGTATTGGGCCACATTGAAATCGCATACCGCACTGAGCCGGCTTCCGCAAAGAACCACTTCGCGAAATTTGCCCGGCGTGAAATAGTCGTTGTCTATCGTCGCCCAGGTTTTGCCGTGGGGTGTTTCATATTCCATGGAAACCAGCGAGACATCATCCATGCCGCGCTGCATGAAATCGTGGTGGATGGCTTGAACGGTTCGTGGCATGGCACCCAACAAATAATTGAAAAGGTCAGCAAAGTGAATTCCATCGGCAAACATCACGCCGCTGTCATTGCGCGGGCGCTTGAACCCGCCAAAACGACCCCGGAGGGTGTGGAGAGAGCCAAAATCGCCGCGTTGGATGGCCTCCTTGAGCCATTGTGTGGCGGGATCAAACCGGAGGATGTGACCCACCTGCAGAATGCGGCGGTGTTTTGCTGCAAGATCAGCCAGTTGCCTGGACTCTTCAGGCTCCAAAGTCAAAGGTTTCTCCACAAAGACATCCTTTCCAGCGAGGAGAATTTCACGGCAAAGGGAAAAATGGTTTTGCGCCGGGGTGACCACCACCACGCCATCCACGCGGTTCAAAAAATCCTGATACCGCGTGCCCAACCTTTCTGAAGGCAAGCCCAGTTTACGGGCAGGTTCGAGTTGGCGTTCCGTCATTTCCGCCACATAAAGTTCAATGGGAAGATTGTTTAAATTGCGCAGATGGTTCAGTCCCCATCGGCCCAGGCCCAAAAGCAGAATACTGGTCATGCCAAAATGTCGTGAAAAAATGCCGCAGAGGCAAGATCAAGTGGAGTGTCCCGCCCTGGGGCTTTCCACTAGCTGGTACCAATTATTCCGTTGGCGGGGTTCATAGCCCAGGTCGCTGATCAAGCGGTGCATGTCCTCCACGGTCATTCGAAAGGTGGTGCCGGCCTGCGAAACCACGTTTTCCTCGATCATAATGCTGCCCAGGTCGTTGGCGCCAAATTTCAGGCCGATCTGCCCGATTTCCAGTCCCTGGGTGACCCATGAACTTTGAACATTGGTAAAATTATCCAGATAGATGCGCGCCATGGCCTGCGTGCGCAAGTATTCATGCGCACCCACGGTCGGCGCTTTCAGGCGGGTATGTTCCGCTTGAAATGTCCATGCAATAAAAGCCGTAAAATGGCCCTTGCCGTATGACAACGACCGATCCTGCTGCGTCCGCAATCTTTCCAGATGCTCAATCCTGTCAGCCAGGGTTTCCACATGCCCAAACATCATCGTGGCGCTGGAATAAAGCCCCAACCGGTGGGCCGTGTCCATGACCTCGAGCCAGTCATTACTCATGGCCTTGAGTGGGGAAATTCGCTGACGCACGCGATCCACCAGAATTTCGCCGCCGCCGCCCGGAATCGAGCCCAAACCCGCCGCATGAAAATCCCCAATGATTTTTTCAAGCGGTTCATTGAAAACCTCACGGAAATGAATGAACTCGCTGGGGCTGAACCCGTGGATGTTAAAATGCGGGTACTTCTGTTTTACATGAGAAAGCAGGTCCAGGTACCACTGCTTGGACAGCTTGGGATGATGCCCGCCTTGCATGAGCATCTGGGTGCCTCCCAGGGCGATGGTTTCCTCGATTTTTTCATCCATTTCCCGAAGGCTGATCACGTAGGAATCCGAATCCTTTTCAGTCCGGTAAAAAGCGCAAAATTTGCAATAAACATTGCAGACATTGGTGTAGTTGACATTGCGGTCAACAATGTAGGTGACGATGTCGTTGCCGCGCCCGTTGAAATCTGAAGCCTTGGCAATCTGCCTCCGGCGGTCGGCCAGGGCCCCAAGCTCTTCCAATGGCAAGGCATACAGCCGGGTCGCTTCCGCGGCATTGATGCGGTTTCCATCCCAAACCTTTTGCAACAAGGCATCCAATGAAGCATCGTAAATCACGACCTCAGGTTAAACCATAACCCGACTTGAAACAATCCCTCCTTGCCAACCCTTCCCAGCAGCTTGCCCCGCTTTTTGCGCAGCGGCGCGCCTTTTTGAAAATTCCAGTCCCTCCAGCAAACATTCATGCTTGCAGAACCCACTGTGCAAGAGGTGTTTTCAACAACCAACCGATTGAGCAAACCGGCAATTGGGAGGGGCTAAAAGCTGAAGTTGGCCGAGACCATGATTGAGTGGGATTGGATGCCGCTGATGCCCACGTTAAAATTGGGGGAGGGGGGGTAGCTGAAATTCGGGTTGGTGGTTCCGAAATATTTGTATCCCACTCCGACCGAAAAGCTGGGATTTAATTGGAAACGCAGTCCTGCAAAAGCCTCCCAGGCAAACACCACGTCGTCAGCCTCACCGCTCACGGTGTTATTGAAAGAATCGGCCATGATGGAGGGATTCAGCACGGAATCGGATCCGCCCACTCCGAAACCCGCATAGGGAGTCACCCAGGAATTCCTCAATGGGAGGCTGAAAGTGACATTGGCCATGAATGGGATGTTATAAAACTGGGCGTCGCTGAGAAAATATCCCGGGATATTGTTGATGGTGGTGCTGTTTAACCCAAATTCCAACCCGGCGGCCACATACCGGTTGAAATTATAGCCAAAATCCACATCTGCCGAGAAACCGGCATCGTATTGGACTGGTGCAGACACCGGGCCGCCAAAGGAGGTCAGGGTTCCATTTTGGTAAATCGTTGGGCCTGCTTCAAAAGTAACGTAGGGGCCGCTGCCATCGGGTTCGGCATAGAACCAAGCGGGACCTGGCAGGACATAACCCGGTGAAGGAGGGGGAGGAGGCACCGGGTAAGCATAGGTTTGGGCGGAGGAAGTCATTGCCCCGGCTAAAACCATGGAAGAAACTGCAAGGACAGGCCCTGTAACAATCGTGTTTTTAATAATAGATTTCATGTTTGCACATCCAAACCACGACCAAACTTCCCCCAATTTCCCACTTGGTCTAAAAATCGTCAAGTGGTGGTGGTCTGCTTCCAAGTCCTCCACTCCGGTTTTGCCGGGTTGTTTACCGGGGCATTTTTAAACCTATTTTGTCGGCAACCTGAGCAACATCCTTGTCGCCGCGCCCGGAAAGGTTGGCAATGATCAACGCATCCCGGCCTAATGTGGGAGCCAACTGGATGACTTTGGCTATGGCATGGGCGCTTTCCAAGGCTGGGATGATTCCTTCCATCCTCGCCAGGCGCGTGAAGGCATCCAGAGCCTGTTCATCGGAGGCGTGCGAATAATCCACGCGCTTCTGATCCCTGAGGAAGGCATGTTCAGGCCCCACAGCGGCATAATCCAGCCCGGCGCTCACGCTGTGTGTGGCTTGGATTTGCCCATTTTCATCCTGTAAAATAAAACTTCGGGTGCCTTGGAGCACGCCCAATGACCCGCCCTGAAAGCGGGCAGCATGTTTTTCCGGCACCAACCCCAGTCCACCCGCCTCCACACCCATCATCCGCACCGAGGCATCCTCCAAAAATGGGTGAAACAAGCCGATGGCATTGGAACCGCCTCCAACGCAGGCCACGAGCCAGTCAGGGAGCCGTTCTTCGCGCTCCAAAATCTGGGCCCGTGCTTCCACGCCTATGATTCGTTGGAAATTGCGCACCATCAACGGATAAGGATGGGCGCCATAGGCGGTGCCTAAAATGTAATGGGTGTGGCGAATGTGGGTTACCCAATCGCGCATGGCTTCGTTCACAGCCTCTTTCAGGGTCTGCTGCCCCGCCTTCACCGGGATCACCTCAGCCCCGAGCATTTTCATGCGGTACACGTTCAGCTCTTGTCGCTGGCAATCCAATGCGCCCATGTAAATGACACAACTCATGCCGAACATGGCGCTCACCGTGGCCGTGGCCACCCCGTGTTGCCCGGCGCCCGTCTCGGCTATGATCCGGGTTTTACCCATTCGCCTGGCCAGCAGAATCTGGCCCATTGCATTGTTGATCTTATGTGCGCCAGTGTGGTTCAGGTCCTCCCTTTTCAGGTAAATCTTTGCCCCGCCCAACTCCTGGGTCAGCCGTTCTGCCAAGTAAAGGGGTGTGGGGCGCCCCACAAACTCCCTCAAATAATAAGTCAATTCCTGCTGGAAGGCTGCATCGTTTTGCGCGCGAAAATATTCCTCCTCCAATTGTTTGAGGGGATGCATCAGGGTTTCTGGCACATACCGGCCTCCATACGGCCCAAAGTGGCCGTTGGAATCCGGTTCAGAAGAGGTCTCCACCAATTGACTCATGACTTCAAAATCATCCAAAACCACGCAAGGCGCAAAGTATTTTTTGTGGACGGAGCGGCACGGTTTGCGCCATTTACATGGCTTTGGTTTCTGGAGCTCAACCGTGTCTCCGCCCGCGTCGCAATTCAAAAAAGCGCTGGAGTTTGGCGGAAAATGGCTGGGTGGCATCCAAGCGCAAGGTATCCACACCAGTCCGGTTGAGCGCGGAGTCCAGGGCCGCAAGACGATTTCTGTTCTCGCGTGCGTAACGGTCTGCGTTGGAACGGCGCAAGGTGTCCACTTCCAGCAACTCCCCGGTTTCGGCGTCTTCCAGGGTCACCAAACCGGCCCGGGGCAGTGCTCCTTCCAAAGGATCATGCAGATGCAGGCAAACCATGTCATGCCGGACATGGGTCAGACCCAGTTCCATCGCCAAGTCCGGCATTCCTGAGGCTGATGCGCCCTGAGTTGCAGGCAGGTGCAGGAAATCTGTAATCAAAAAAACCAGGGCGCGCCGCTTCACCACCCGGTTCAAAAATTGAAGCGCCCCGGCAAGATGGGTGCCCTTTCGGCGGGGATGAACGGCCACAAGCTCGCGTATCAACCGGAGGATGTGCCGCCGACCCTTGCGAGGCGGCACGTATTGCTCCACCTCCGAAGTAAACAGCAGCAAGGCCACCTTGTCGCCATTACGGGCGGCAGAAAAGGCAAGGGTTGCAGCTATTTCCGCCGCCAATTCAGCCTTGGTGCGCTCGCCGGATCCAAAATGGAGTGATCCTGAAACGTCCACCGCCAGAACCACCGCCAGCTCCCTCTCCTCCCGGTAATGCTTAACAAACGGACGCCCCATGCGGCGGGTGACATTCCAATCCAGGTCTCGCACGTCATCGCCCGGCAGATACTCGCGCAACTCTTCAAACTCCATTCCCCTCCCCTTGAACCGGCTCAGGTAGGCTCCCACCATGCTATCGGTAACAAGGCGGTTGGTGCGCAATTCCACCCGGCGCACGGATTCCAAAAGCTCACTCAGGTTCACGGCACGGTTACATTTTGAAACAGTTTGGTGACGATGGAATCCGTGGTTACTCCCTGCGCCTCGGCTTCATAGGTGAGAATGATGCGGTGCCGCAACACGTCCGGCCCAATGCCCTTGATATCCTCGGGAATGACATAATCACGGCCTTGCAGCATTGCCCAAGCCTTGGCGGCAAGCGTCAGGAAAATGGTGGCTCGCGGTGATGCTCCAAACTGAACGTGCGCCCGCAGATTCAATCCGCCCGTCTCCGGTTTGCGGGTGGCTAGCACGAGCCGGACGATGTAATCGCGGATCCGGTCATCCACGTGGATTTGGTCCACCACTTTGCGCGCGGAAAGAATTTGGTCCAGGGAGACAACAGGTCGCACGGGAATATTGGGCTGCGTGAAAGCCATGCGATCCAGAATGAGCCTTTCATTTGCAGCATTGGGATAATCAAGCACCACCTTGAACATGAACCGGTCCACCTGCGCCTCGGGGAGCGGGTAGGTGCCTTCCTGGTCAATCGGGTTTTCCGTGGCCAGGACCAGGAAAGGAGTGGGAAGCAGGAGGGTTTCCCCGCCCAACGTCACCTGGCGCTCCTGCATGGCCTCCAGCAAGGCGCTTTGAACCTTGGCTGGGGCGCGGTTGATTTCATCAGCCAATACAAAATTGGCAAAGATAGGTCCGCGTGTGGCGTGGTATTTGCCGTCGTTGGGATTGTAAATCAAGGTGCCGACGATATCGGCAGGCAAAAGGTCCGGGGTGAATTGGATGCGGTTGAAGCGGGCCTGGACGGCTGATGCCAGGGTGCGCACCGAGAGGGTTTTGGCCAAGCCCGGCACACCCTCCAAAAGGACATGCCCATTGGCCAGAAGCCCCGCCAGGAGCCGGTCCACCAAAGGTTCCTGGCCCACGATCACACCGCCCATTTCCTCGCGGAGAGTGCGGATCCACACCGAATTATGTTCAACCTGCTCCTTCAACGGCGCGTTCATGAATCCAGTCTAGGCTGTGGGGCGGGCCGGACTCAAGCGCTGGTTTCTCCTTATCCCCTAGCTGGAAGACCGGGTTTGACGTTGGCGCCGGGATTGAAAGGGATGAAACTCCTCCGTTCCTCCGCCAGTCGGGCAGGAAGTCTCCGCCGGAGCCTGATATCTTGAGGTGAGAATTTCTGCGGTTTTGCGAAGCCGCTCTCTCAATTCCTTGGGCCTCACCACGGAGGCATGCACGCCCCATCCCAAAACCCATCCGGATATTTCCTCCAGGTTGTTAAGCCGGAATCGTAACTGGGAGGCTCCATCCCTCAGTTCGGTCAATTCCTGGCTGGCATGCCATTTCCGCCCCCGCAACAAATCCGTGGCCCATGCATCAAAATCCACCACCACCTCATAATCCGATCCTCCCTTGAAAACTTGAAAACTGCCCTTCAGATATTCCTCGGCATTGAAATCCTTGCGCCGCACAAAGGTTTGGCGGGTTAATTTTGCGCCGGATAGGCGGGTCAGGACAAAGGTGCGCATGGCTTGCCGGTGCAAGTCAAAGGCAAACAGGTACCAATGGTTGTCAATGCAGGCAAGGTGATGCGGTTGAACCTTTCGCTTCAGGATTTTTCGCGTCCCCAGATTGCGATATTCAAAAGCCACCACCCTGCTCTCCTTCAATGCCTCGGTCAGCACACGGAACGTGGCCAGGTCCGCATCCCCGGGCGCAAAAGGGCGGAAAGACAAGCCATGATCCAGGCTGCTCAGGGTTAATGGCAGATTCTGGTCCAGTTGATTGGTCAGTTTTTGAAAGGCGTTTTCCAGCGGCTTTTGCAGTTCCGTGCCCCGGTACTGGGCTATCGCCTTGTTTGCCACCATCACGGCAAATAATTCTGATTCCGTAATGGTGACCGCCGGGAAAAAATCAACCGGGCGCGAGTAAAAATAACCGTATCGCCGCGATTCATACTCAATCGGCAAGCCCAGCCGGTATTTCATGAAATCCACATCCCGCTTGAGCGTGCGCACAGAAATCTCCCATTCCCGCGCCAGCCTGGGGCAGTTGGGAAACTCGTTTCGCTTGAGCATCCCATGGATTTTATTCATCCGATCAAGGGGCGGACGTGACAAAACCTGATGTTTAACTTTGGGCATGCAAGGAACCTTTGCCGACACTCATCTGCTATCAAATCCAGGCAAAGTCAAACCCAAAACAACCGCCACCCAGCCTACGCCACGGATTTTAGGTTTGCTCCCTCGATGAATTGGCCGTGGGCGGGAAAATTTTTATTCCTGGCCGGTTCCACCCGCTCCAGGCGGGGGTTCCTGATGCAGGATTTCCAGCATCCTTTTCCACTGGGGTTCCATTCGGGCCAGTTGTTCCCTGTGACTTGCAGAAAGCCGCTCAAGGATTTCCTCCCCCTCGATAGTGAGTTTGAGATGCACCTGCCTATGGTCAAGGGGCGCCGGGGTGCGCCGCACAAGGCGTCTGGCTTCCAAACGATCCACCAATTCCACGGCGCTGTGCGGCCTGATTTGCAGGCGCTCAGCCAGATGACCGATTGTAATGGGTCCCATGGCCGCAAAACCCTTGATGGCCAGCAATGCTTGATGTTGTTGGGAGGCAAGACCGGCGGACCGTGCAGCATCCTCGCTGAACCGCAAAAACCCCCTGAGCGCATACCGGAATTCGGCAAGGGTTTGATAATCCGCCAGGGTTAATTTTCGTTTGGGTTGCATGACTCGTCTCCCAGCATGACAGGGCCCGAACCGGGAATCCACTTGATTTATATCGTTCTACGATATATTTTGCCGGAATGTTGAAAAATTCAGAAGCCGCCGGGCTTGCGGATTTTCGGGCGGATGGCCGACTTTTGGTTCTGGCGGGGCTGGCTCTGCCCATAGGGGCAATTGGCGCCTGCGTGGCCAAGGTTTTGCTGTGGCTGATTGCCTGGATCACTAATCTGTCCTATTTCCATAGGGCATCCCTGCAACCCGTCACCCCGCAACAGGCTCATGGGGGTTGGGCGATGATATTTATTCCAGTGGCGGGCGCCTTGTTGATCGGTCTCATGGCACGGTATGGATCGGAAAAAATCCGTGGGCATGGCATTCCTGAAGCATTGGAAGCGATACTCTTGGGGAAAAGCTTGATCAACCCTCGCGTTGCCATCTTGAAACCATTGTCCTCGGCTATTTCCATCGGAACCGGAGGTCCGTTTGGCGCGGAGGGCCCCATCATCATGACAGGCGGGGCATTTGGATCACTGTTTGCCCAGATGTTTCATCTGACGGCTGCGGAGAGGAAAATCCTGCTCGTGGCCGGGGCGGCTGCGGGCATGTCCGCGATTTTCGCGACACCTGTAGCGGCGGTTTTGCTGGCGGTGGAATTGTTATTGTTCGAATGGCGTCCACGGAGTTTTATTCCCGTGGGGGTGGCTGCCATGGCGGCGGCTGCGGTACGGGTGCACTTGCTGGGAAACGGGCCAATTTTCCCCGTGCCTCTGCACGGGGAATTGGGATTGGGAGCGGTGATGGGCGGATTGGCAGTGGGGTTGGCGGCAGGTTTTGGGTCCTGGGCCCTGACCAGCCTCATTTACGCGGTGGAGGATGGGTTCGCGCGATTGCCCATCCACTGGATGTGGTGGCCAGCCTTGGGATCCCTGGTTGTGGGGGTTGGCGGATGGATGGACCCGCGTGTCCTGGGGGTGGGCTATGGCTCCATTCATAGTCTGATGTTGGGCCAGTGCCTGGGCGCGGCTTTGGTTTCCTTGCTGGTGATCAAGGCCGTTGTCTGGGTGGTTGCCCTGGGTTCCGGGACTTCGGGAGGTGTGCTTGCGCCCTTGCTGATTTTGGGCGGTGCCTTGGGAGTATGCGTGGGTCATTGGCTGCCCGGGGGAGATCCAGGTTTATGGGCTCTGGCTGGCATGGCCGCCATGATGGGCGGCACCATGCGGTCTCCGCTTACCGGATTGTTTTTTGCTCTCGAGCTCACCCGCGATTTCAATGCGGCTCCCGTCCTCTTTGCCGGCTGCCTCGGCGCCTTGGCGGTAACCGTGCTGGCGCTTCCGCGCTCCATCCTTACCGAAAAGCTGGCCCGGCGTGGCCAGCATATTTCAAGGGATTACACCGTGGATCCATTTGATCAGATCCGGGTTGGCGAGGTGATGGATTCAAAGGTCCCCTGTGTTTCAGGACAAATGTCGGTCATGGAATTATCTGAACAGATTTCGGCTCGTGAACTCCCATTGGGACGACGGCACGCCGCCTTCATTGTGGATACGGAGGGCCGACTGGAAGGGTTGGTGACGCGCGGGGATTTGCTTCAAGCGCTACGGCAGGATCCCACCGGCCGATCTGCTGTTGCGGCGGTGGGTCGAAAGCGGGTGGTCACCGTCTTCCCGGATGAACGGGTGGCCGATGCCATCGGCAGAATGCTGCGGCATGATATCGGACGCATGCCCGTGGTTTCCCGAGAGGACCCTGGTCGTGTGATGGGATACCTGGGGAGGGCTGATATTCTTTCAGCTCGGGAGAGGACGCATGAAGAGGAGGAAGAGCGAAGCTGCGGTCCATGGATGCGCCAGGTCCCGATCAAACATGCCGCCTGAAACGGGGCCATGCCATTATGGGTCCGGCATGGCTGTGTCGGGTTTCCTGGTGGCGCAACCACAGCTTTAGAAGGCGGTGACTAAAATTCATTTCAAAATGGGCGACCCGGGTTTATTGGGTTGCCCCAAATTGCGTGCCGACATCCTTTGGGAGTTTTATTGCTGTCCAGCCAGGATTCGGGCGCGTTCCTTTTGATAATCCTCCGTGGAAATCTCATTGGACATGTAACGTTCCAAAAGATTATCCAAGCGGGCCTGTTGTTGCTGGGTGGGTTGGTTTGCGGATGGCGATCCGTTTGGAGCAGGCTGGGCAGGGTTGGATTGCGGGCCAGGCGCGGGCGCCGGAATGACATGGTCCTGCGGAAGGGTAACCTCATTAGTGTCGTCAGCCTGCGGCGCATTGAAGAATCCGTTGGCCGGGCCGCCATTGGCTGCGTTATCCAATTCCTTGCGTTGTTCCTTGTCCACCAGGCCCTGCTGCTCCGTGGCATCGTCTGCGGCTGCGGAGGAGACCATGGGCAGACGGCGTTCTTCCTTGATGGTGTGTTCTGCGGCAAATTCCGGGGTGGGCAGCACGGTGGGCCGCATCAAAACCACCAGCTCTTCACGCGCATTGGAATCACTGCGGGAAGAAAACAAATTGCCCAGAAGCGGAATCGCGTCCAGGAAGGGCACCCCGGAGGCGGCGTGGGATTTGTTGGCCTTGATGAAACCGCCCAGCATGACAGTATCGCGATTTCGAACAGTCATGGTGGCGTTCAAGGTGCGCTTGGTGGTGTTGGGCACATTCCCAACGCCCACAATGGCGGTGTAACCATTGAGATCGTCAATTTCCTGCTGGATATCCATGGTCACCGCGCCCTCTGGATTTATGAACGGAGTGACATCCAATTCCACACCCACCGAGAGTTGGGAGTAGGATGAACTGTTGCCATAAGCGCCGCCGTAGTTGTAGGTGCTGGTGACATAAGGGACGGTCTCACCCACGAAAAACTGGGCGGGCTGGGCCTGGGATGTTTGGATGCGTGGCCGCTGGATGACGCTTGCCGTGCTGTCGTTTTCCGCAGCAGCCAAAGCCAGGTCCCAGTTTGGCCCCACATTGGCCATGTAACTGAAGCCACCTGGCAGGGCGCTGGCAAAATTGGTGACGGTGCTCACGTTTCCTGCGGCATTGGTCACGATACCTGACAAAGTGCCCAGAAAGCTTTGCCCATTGTTGTATCCGCCGCCGCCTTGGACGGTGCCTCCAAGGCCGGTTGGATTTTGGGCCGCAGAGAAACCAAAATTGAAAGTATTGGGTCCCAGGCTGACATCCATGATCACCGCCTCAATGAGCACCTGGGCGAGCGGGACATCCAGTTTGGCGATGATTTGCTTGATTTCCTCCATGTCCTGGCGGGTGGCAAAAATCAGGAGTGAACTGGTGCTTTCATTGGGAATGATTTTGGTTTGGCCGAACAATTGAATCTGGCCCTGGCCTCCCGAACCGGACCCGTTGCCTGCGCCGGAGGCTTTATTGATGATGTTATTCAAGCGCTGGGCAAAAGTGGAAGTGCCGCCGGAAGGGTTGCCATTGACATTGCCGCCACCAAAGCCATTGCCAAAGGAACTGCCTCCAGGTTGATAGGGGCTGGCGCCGCCACTGAGGCCGTTGACCGAGCCATTGGCGCCAAAGCCATTGCCAAATCCGCCGCCCCCCATGCCGCCAGTCATTCCCCCTGCCATGCCTCCGCCAGAGAGACCGCTGATTCGCTGGGTGGAGGGAGCGCTCCCAATCGAAACGGTGGTGCCACCCGATCCGCCCAGCGCATTCAGCGCATTGGCAATGTCATCCACCTTGGCATAACGAATGGGAATGACCTCGGAAATAAATTCCGCAGGCACGCTGACGTCAATCAGGTTGATCATTTCCAGCATGCGCTTGACGTTTTCGGTGTAGTCCCGGATGACCAATATGCCATTGTCATCAATCGGGAAGATCGAGCCTTGAAGCTTGGCGAAAGGCTGGATAATGGGAACCATTTCACTGGGTTTGACGTAGTGCAACTGAACCACGTGAGTGATGTACGAGCCGAGGCTCGGCAGGTTGGTGGCCCCTGTGTTATCCAATGCCGCACCGGCAGCATTGGCCTGGTCCGATTGAACGGCTTTGACAAATTTATCGCCAATATTAATGACCGACACATTATTCAGCGCCAATACGGCCTGCAAAGCCTCGATGGCCTCGGTTTTGGTGAGCGGGGTTTGGGTTTTGAGGATGATTTTGGCTTCCGGCAAGGTGCCGCGAATAATGGTGCGGTTCACCAGCTTGGCATAGACATCCAGCACTTGGGAAACGTCCACCCCTTGGAAATCAATTGTTCCCGCCGGGACCATTTCCTCAGTTGCGGTTGGGGAGGGGGAATTCAGCCCTGCGGGGCCGGGTTGAGACCCTGCCGGCGGCAGGTTTTGGGCTGGAAGGCCCTGTGGCGGTTGGAAGCCGGTTTGCGGAAACAGCGGGGAGCGATTTCGCATGCCGCCGCCATTGACCGGGTAACGCGGCGCTGTTTGGGCCAGAAGCGCCAGGCTGGAAAAGACCAGCGCCATGGATAATAAAAGAGTTTTCATCGTTTCAAGGAAATGGAATTGGTGGCGCGCTTGAGGCCGCTTAAAAGATTGGGCCTTCCGTTGGGAAGCGGCATTGGGGGTTGACTGGCGTGGGACGGTGGTTTGGTGGCGGTGGGTCCTGCCGTTTTTTGGTAACTGGCCACCAGGCGGATGTTGGCTTCGAGATGGTAATGCGGCAGGTCCGGCTGCAATTCCAAATCCCGAACCCGGATCATGGATGCTCCAGTCCCGAGGTGGTAGAGAAAGCTGACCAATTGATCCTCCGTGGCTATCACGGAAATATTTTGCACCTGCTCCACAAAGAACTGGTCATTGGTGTGGGTGGTCAGGCGGGAAAAGTCCTGGATGCCCACACCGATGGAGGAAGCCTGGGATTGGATGGTGCGCATGAGGTTGATGCTTTGGTCTTCCAGGGGGACCACGTCACCGGAGTTTTCAAACTGGCTGACCTGCTCTCGCAGCTTGGGGATTCGGGCCACGGCTTCCTGATAGAGGGAAAGCTTGGCGCGGGCCACGGCCTGGCGGCGGCTCAGGTTTCCCCAATCTGAAAAATGAGGCCAGATGGCGTAGGCATTAGCCACCAGAAAGAGGACCACCGCCACGCCTATCACCAGGCGGCGCTCCATCGGGCGCAGATGTTCAAAATATTTTTTCATCAGGGCTCAGCCTCCGCATTCTGCAGGTCCAGGGAAAAATTCCACGACTCACTGTTGCCGGTGAGGCGGGGAGAGGGCGGGGTGCCTTTTTGCTGGTCAAAAATAAACTGGCCATTGCGTTGGAGCTTCTGCAGCGTGCTGTAAAAATTGAACAGGGTATCCACTTGATCCTGCGAGGTGGTGCCGCTGAGGGTAAGGTGCCGGCCATCGGCCAGGCTGAACCGCTGGAGTGTAAGCGTGGCAGGTAATTGCTGGGCGACCTGGTTCCAGCAGTCCAAGGCGGCAAATTTCAATTCCTGACGCTCAGACAAAACGTTGAATTGGGCGGTGAGCTGCAGGGAGTTGGTGTAGGCGGGGGCGAGGCCGGCCACCTGGGTTTCCACCCCTGTTGTCCGGTATTCCAACACAGCCACGGCACAAAAGTAAATGACCAGCGAAATGGCATAGAGCAGTCCCGCGTATCCCAAGCCATGCAGCCAGAGGCGATCCACGAATTGCTGGTGATACCGCGCGGTGTGTTCTGGAGGCAGCAGCGGAGCTCCATTTGGGACAATGGCCCTGCGGGCCGTTCCAGCCGCAAGGTCCGCCAATGGAGTGGCAGCAACCACGGACACCGGCTCCTTGAAACCTTCGCGCAGCCACCCTTGCCATTCAGCCGCAGTGACGGGATCAGAAATCACGTTCCATTGGACCGGCGCGGCGATCCACCCCTCCAACTCTCCTGACCAAACCATGTGAGTGAGCTGGTTTTTTAATTCCATGGCGCGCCCGGCCCCAGGCGGCAGGTTGACCAGGTTGATGCCGCGCAGCACGCCTCCCTGCCACCAGCTCACCAGTGCCTTGCCTCCCCCCTCCGTGGCAAGCGGAATGATCCAGGCCCCATCTCCAGCCCCGGATAAAGCCTCGAGCTGGTCCACCATGAGGACATCAAGCAAGTCAGACAGAAAACCATCCTGCTCCAGGCGCCCCAAAAATTCCTCCACCCAACTGCGGGAGGCAATCACCACCACCAAGGTCACCAAGGAATCTGATGCAGACTTGGACATGATGTGGTAAGTCCAGACAATCTGGGTGACGGGTATGGGGGAGATTTTTTCGAGCTGCAACTCCAACATGGCCCGCAACTCGTCTGGGTTGCTGCGGGGCAGCTCCAGGACGCGGAAAAAAACATTTTCCGAGGGCAGCCACGCCACATTCAACCTGGGCTGCCACAAGGCAGACCAGGTTTTGGAAACAACCCGGGGTGGGATGGGCTCGCCATTCGCCACCCGCTGCTCCCGCCCGCCAACCACATTGGCCCCCTTGGCTTCGAACTGCCAAAGGCGGCGGGCATCCGGGCCGATCTGCAAAAGATTACAAAATTTCCAGCGCGCCATGGTTTAAAGGGGCAAATCGGTGTTTCAAGATCCGGAATTGGAGTGGGACTTGGGTTCCGTGAGGGCGCCCATATGTTCCTCAATCTGGGTGACACGCAACACCTCTTCAATGGTGGTGATGCCGGCCTTGACTTTGTTCCAGCCATCCGTGCGCAGGGTGCGCATGCCCGCCTCAATGGCCCGCTGCGCAATGGTGGTGGCCGGCGCGCGGTTCATGATCATGGGCCGGAGATTTTCAGACACCAAGAGGAGCTCGTAAATGCCCTTTCGCCCCTGGTACCCTTGCTGACGGCATTCATCACAGCCCGCTCCATGCCAAAACCGTGCCGTTTCAATTTCCGCCTCCGGAAAACCCACGCGACGCAAGTAATCGCGATCCACCTTCTGCTCGGTTTTGCAGTGGGTGCAAATGGTGCGGATGAGGCGCTGCGCCTGGACAGCCTCCACCGAGGAGGCAATCAAGAATGGCTCGATCCCCATGTCAATCAGCCGCGTGAAAGCACTGGGGGCGTCATTGGTGTGCAGGGTGGAAAAAACCAGGTGCCCCGTTAGCGAGGCGCGTATGGCAATATCCGCCGTTTCCGTGTCGCGTATTTCCCCCACCATCACCACATTTGGGTCTTGCCGGAGAATGTGCCGAAGGCCCATGGCAAAGGTCAGGCCAATATCCGCCCGGACCGCGATCTGGTTGATGCCTTTCAATTCGTATTCCACCGGCTCCTCAATGGTGATGATGCGCTTGTGAACCGAGTTGATGGCGCTTAAAAATGCGTAAAGCGAGGTGGATTTGCCCGACCCAGTGGGGCCGGTCACCAGGAATATCCCATGGGGTTTGATGATAATCTGCCGGATGGCCTCCTCCTCCATCGCGGAAAATCCAAGCTTGTCCAGCGACAAAAATATTTTGCCGCGGGTCAGAAGCCGCAGCGAGACGCTTTCTCCATAAACCGTGGGAACTGTCGAGACGCGAATGTCTATTTCCTCGCCCTTGATGCGCACATTGATGCGCCCATCCTGAGGGAGCCGCTTTTCAGAGATGTTCATCCCGCTCATGACCTTGATGCGGGAGATGATGGCCGCTTGAAAACGTTTCAACTGGGCCGGCAGGGGGATTTGGTGCAGAATACCGTCAATACGGTTGCGGATTCGCAACTCATCCTCCTGTGGCTCAAAATGGATGTCTGTGGCTCGGTCCTTGAAAGCCTCCCAGATGATCTGGTTCACAAATTTTATCACGCTGGCCTCCTGGTCGCCTTCCGTGATTTCCTTGTCGCTGGCAATTTCCAACTCCATGGCATCGCTTTCGCCCATTTCATCCAGGGTTTCAGCGCCCACGCCATAGTACTTTTTAAGGGCCTTTTCGATTTCCAACCGTGGGGCCAGGGCAAAGCTGACCGGTGTCCGGACATCAAACCGGGCGGCGCTCATCATGGCGGCATCAAAAGGGTCGCTTGTGACGATCTGCAGCACCCCGTTATCGAAAGCCGTGGGGAGGATGGAATACTGAAAAGCCACCTTGGTGGTTAATTTGGCCCTGATGGATGCTTCCACATTCAACTTGGGCAGGTCCAGGTAGGGCCAGCCCAATTCCTTGGCAAGTCTTTGAAGAAAAACGTCTTCCGCTAAACCGCGTTCCCGGGCCATAAAAGCCAGCAAGGTTTCAGTGCCTCCGGCTTCAGAAGACGCACGCCATGCCTTCCTCCAATCTTCCACTTGCGTGGCAGAGGTGTCGGCTACGGTCGCCATCAGGTTTCTTACTGAGCTAAACGCCATTTTGGTCTCCATTCAACAATATCAGCGGGTAAAAGTTGCAGAAAATATGACCTGCCACAATCTCCAAACGCATGAATCGAGGCACCCCGAATTCATTTCAGGTCACGGAATAATGTCACCAAAAGGATGGTTCGGAAATCAGTCAAGATGGCGTGAACCCTCATAAAATTTCACAAAATTGATATGGCTTGCCTCTTCCAATCGAAACCCATATCTATAAATCAATTCAATCCATGGGGAAATCTTCCAAAATCTTTTGGATCATTGCTGGTGTGCTGTTTGCCTGCGCAAGTGTTGCCATCAATTATAAAGTTAAGTATGTCATGCACCATTCCGCCGGCGGCTCAGTTCAGGAGATGGGAAACATCAAGGTAGGCCTTCCGGCACCGGATTTCGCCCTTCAGGATTTGTCTGGCCAGGAGGTTTCTTTGAGCGCCTATCACGGGCAGAAAGCCGTTTTGATGGATTTTTGGGCGACCTGGTGTGGGCCGTGCCGCATGGCGATGCCCGGGCTGCAGGATTTGGAGGATAAATACCACGGCCACGGGCTGGAAATTCTCAGCATCAATCAGGGCGAGCCTGCAGACCATGTCCGCAATTTCATCCAGAACGAAAAATACTCCTTCCACGTGGTCTTGGATCAGAATCAGGCTGTGGGTGAACAGTACGGCGTCCAAGGCATTCCCACGCTGGTGTTGTTGGACAAAAAGGGCGTGGTTCGGTGGATTCGCGTGGGCTATTCGCCGTCTGACGATGACTTGGATAAACTGGTTGAAAAGCTCGCCAGGGAATAACTGCCATGATCGCCATCCGCACCGAAAACATTTGCAAAACCTACACCGGTCGGTTGAGCCGGCATGAGACCTCGGCCGTGCGGATGCTGGACCTGGAGGTCAAGGAAGGTGAAATTTTCGGTTTCCTGGGGCCAAATGGGGCGGGCAAAACCACCACGATCCACATGCTGCTTAATTTGATCCGCCCAACCAGTGGCGCAGCCTATTTATTTGATCGTCCGGTGGCCGAGACCGAAGTCCGCCGGCGGCTTGGATATTTGCCTGAGTCGGTCAACCTTCACACCTATTATCGGGGAAGGGAATTATTAAATTTCTACGCCGCCCTCTGCGGGGTGCCGGTTGAAAAGCGCGCCCGCCGGGTCGGCGACCTTTTGAAACTGCTGAACTTGGAGGAGGCCGCGGAAAAGCGCGTTGCCAAATATTCCAAAGGAATGTCCCAGCGCATTGGATTTGCCCAAGCCATGATCCACGATCCTGACTTGTTAATATTGGATGAGCCGACGGCCAGCCTGGACCCGGTCGGACGAAAGGAACTTCATGACGTTCTTTTGGAACTCAAGCAACGGGGCAAAACGGTGTTCATCAGTTCGCACATCCTGTCGGAAATCGAAACGGTCTGCGACCGTGTGGCCATCCTGCAAAACGGTGAACTCAAGCGGGTCGGAACGCTGCGCGAGTTGTCGGCAGACAAGAGAAGCAGGCTGATGGTCAAATCCTTTCCTGCTCCCGTGATGGAGGCGCTGTCGGCAACTGCGGCCGAAGTAACCCTGGCGCAGGGCAGGATCACCATCCGTTGTCCAAACGAGGCCCTCCGCCAGACTATCGAGGAATTGTTGCAGCGGCACGGCGTCGAAATTTTGCACCGGGAAATCGAGGCGCAATCGCTTGAGCAGATATTCTTTTCCTCCATCACTCCACCGCCAAAGTTATGAAAACAATTTTTCTCATTGCGGCCGACAGCATTCGCTCGCTTTTGCACCAGCGCCTGTTGCTGGGACTGATGCTGGCCTCACTGGCTTTGATCATCGTTTTTTCGGTTCTGATGGCGTCCGCCCGCAAAGGCATTAACGAATCCTACAGTTATGAGGCTGCCAGCTCCGCGACTGCAACCAACCGCATGAGCGCGTCCGAACAAAAGAGCTTCCGTGCATCCATGCAGCAGGCATCGTCCGCCATGCAGGCCTTTTTTTATGGGTTCGCCTCATTGGGGGGTGACGTGGTCAGCCTCTTCATCTTCAGCATGGCTGTGGCGGCGGAGATAGGCAGAGGCACCATCCGGCTGACGCTCTCAAAACCGGTTTCGCGCCTCCAATTTCTGCTGGGTAAATTTCTCGGTGGCGTCGTGGTGATGGCGGGTTATGCCCTGCTCACTGGGCTGGCTATATTCATTTTCGCTCAGTCCCAAGGCTTGGAATTAAACCCTGCCGCCAAATGGGCGCCGTGGCTGATGTTCTGCGAAGAACTCATGCTGGGCTCGGTGGCCATGCTCCTTTCACTGTTCATGCACCCCATTATCGCATCCGTGCTGGCTTTCTTCGGTGGCAACGGCCTTTGCTCGTCCTTCCACAACCCGCTTTATTATTTTTTGCCCGACTATAAGGATTTCAGCGTGTTTTTGAAAGTGGGCGAAGGCAGTCTTGTTAATTGGAAAGATGTCTTCTTTTTGAGTCTGTACGCCGGGGACCTGGTTGTCATCATGCTGTTGCTGGCTCTTTGGCGGTTCCGAAGGAAGGAATTGATTTGAATAATCCTTGAACAACCCGCCCCATCGCTATGATCTTACTGGACAAACTCACCAAACGTTTCGGCGCCCAGACCGCGGTGGACGCGCTTTCCTTCGAAATTCCTCCCGGACAAATCGTCGGCTTTCTTGGCCCCAATGGTGCCGGCAAATCCACGACGCTCAAAATGCTGACCGGCATGATGGAACCCAGCGGCGGCCGGGCCGCTGTGTGCGGATTTGACCTGCAGACCCAGCCCATCGAGGTGAAGCGCAAAGTCGGGTTTGTTCCTGAATCCGGCGCGGTTTTCGAATCTCTGACCGGCCTGGAATACCTGGAGATGGTGGCGGCGCTGTACGGCATTCCGCAAAATGCAGCCCGGATCCGCATCAAGCAATTCATTGCTTTTTTCGATTTGAGCTTCGAGACGCTCACAGACAAGCTGCTGGGCGCCTATTCCAAAGGCATGCGACGCAAAGTTGTCATCACCTCCGCGCTTCTGCACAATCCTTTGGTGGTCTTTTTTGACGAGCCGCTCGACGGGCTCGATGCCAATGCGGCGGTCGGCTTCAAGGCCCTCATCCAGATGCTCGCTCGCGAGGGTAAAACCATCGTTTACAGCTCTCATATCCTGGACGTGGTCGAGCGGGTGTGCCATCGGGTGATCATCATAGACAAGGGCAGGCTGCTGCTGGATGGCAAACCGGATGAATTGGTGGCCGTCCACAATTCCGGCACGCTGGAAAAATTGTTCACCCAGCTCACCGGCGGCGCCGAGCTCGAACGCCGCGCCGAGGATTTTGCCAGGACATTCCGGCCATGAACGCGGCTGAAATCCCGCCGCCGCCCATTTTGCCGGAGCTGCCTCCAGTCCCGGAAAAAGTCCTGCACCGGCTGTTCCTGACCTTGTTCCTGCGCGGGCGCGGTCTTCGCGGCCTGAGCCGGCAAGGCGCATCCGCCGCGCCCAAGTCCGTGGCTCAAAAACTGGGGTTGACGTTGATGTTTTATTTTTTGATCGGTTTCATGGCGCTGGTTTTCCTGCGCCAGCCGGTGTTTGCCCTGGCGGTTTATCTGCATGCCATGACATTTGTGTTTCTTGGCATGTTTCTCGCCGCTTCAGTGGGGGAAATTCTTTTTAACAAGGAGGAAGCCGACATACTCCAGCACCGTCCCATCAGCCCCAAGGCCATGTTGCGGGCCAAAATCCATGTGATGGTCGAGGTCTCCCTGTGGCTGGCCGGCGCCTTCAATCTGGCCGGCCTATTCGTTGGATTCGGTTCCGGTGGCAACTGGCGTTTCCCGCTCATCCATCTTTTTTCCACCACCTTGGAGGCGCTCTTTTGCGCGGGTTGCGTGGTGTTGACCTATCAGTTGTGCCTGCGCTGGTTTGGGCGCGAGCGGCTGGAGAATGTGATGACCCTCTCTCAGGTGATCGTCTCGATTGCTGCTGTCCTCGCCAGCCAAATTCTGCCTCGCATGGTGATGCGCATGGACCGCGCCCTGAACGTGAGCGAACTCTCATGGTATGTGAATTTATTGCCACCCGCCTGGTTCGCCGGCTTGGATGACGCATTCGCCGGCAGCGGCATGCTGGAATCCTGGGTTCTGGCGGCCATCGCGTTGGGTGTTACTGCCCTGGTCCTGTGGATTGCTTTCGACAAGTTGGCCCGGGATTATGAGATAAGTTCTCAGGCGCTCAACGAAACGGTTTCCAAGCCGGCAAGGCGGGGAAACCATCCCCGATTGCTTGTCCGGTTGATCAACGTGCCGCCCTTGAGTTGGTGGTTGCGCGACCCGGTGGCGCGGGCGTCGTTTCTGCTTACCTCAGCTTACCTCATGCGGGACCGTGACGTAAAGTTGAGGGTATATCCCGGGATTGCACCGATCCTCATCCTGCCTTTCATTTTCCTCCTGCAAGATCATGGCCATGGAAGCTCTCATCCTTTCAATTTTGGCATTCCCTTTTCGGGCATTTACCTGGGCATGGCGCCAATGTTGGGATTGCAGATACTGCAATTTTCGCAGCAATGGCAGGCGACGGATATCTTCCGCGCCGCCCCGCTGCCCGGTCCCGCCGCCATCTGCCATGGCGCGCGGCGCGCGGCGCTTTGCCTCCTGGCACTGCCGATGATGATTCTCATGGGCCTGATGGTCTGGCTGATGCGTGGAAGTTTCTCCCAACTTGTTTTATTTCTCCCTGGAATCATTGCCTTGCCAGTTTTTTCTCTGGCACCCAGCCTCGGTGGTCGTGGCGTGCCGCTTTCACAACCGGTTGATGCCGCAAAAACCGCCTCTCGCGGACTGCTTAGCCTTGTGGTGATGATCATCGCCCTGGCGCTTGCAGGCGTGGCGTCCCTCTCGTGGTCACAAGGTTGGTTCTGGTGGTTCGTCCTGGGTGAAGCAATCGTCGCCATCAGCCTGTATTCGGGCATGCGTCTGGCGCTCGCCAAAGCACACTGGCCGCCAAGCCAATGATCTGTCAGTGCCTTGGGCCAAACTTTGAGCGGGAAAGTTTCAGTCCTAAAGTTATTGTTCTGAGGTGGCTCAATTTGTCGCAAAATGCTTCAGGAAAGACAAGCCAACGGGGAACTGCAAAATGGACCAGGGTTTTATTGGTTGTCCGACATGGATTCGAACCATGACTAAAGCCTCCAAAGGGCTCTGTGCTACCATTACACCATCGGACACTGGCCGCCCATCATAACGGGAGAGGGAGGCATTCGCAAAGCCAAATTGAGGCACGATAAAGCGCCCTGTTAGCGGCAGCTTGAGCCCGGGGCGGGTCGTTTCAAAAGCCGCGACGGGCCCTTGGGCGGCCAACGCGCTGGCCATTTATGATAAAAATGGGCTGGGTTTTGAATTTTCCATTTTGATTGTGTTCCGGTACGCTGGCGAAGTGCATCCGATTTTATTTCAAATGGGTTCGTTTGCCCTGCATTCCTACGGGGTCATGATGGCGGCGGCCTTCCTGATGGGACTTTGGACGGCCATGTCCAGAGCCCGTCTGGCCGGATTGCCGCCTGAACGGATTGCGGATGCGACCCTGTGGTTGATCGTGGGTGCGGTCCTTGGAGCGCGCGTGGTGTACGTGACCACCTATTGGAACCAGGAATTTGCCGACCAACCCTTCACGGAGGTGTTCATGATCCAGCATGGCGGCCTGGTTTATTATGGTGGCTTGATCGGAGCCACTTTGGCCGGGGTTCTGGCCCTTTGGCGACTCAAACTGCCCTTGTGGAAAACCGCGGATGTTTTTGCCCCCAGCATTGCCTTGGGCAGTGTTTTTGGCAGGGTCGGGTGCCTGCTCAACGGCTGCTGCTACGGTCGAGTTTGCCAAATGCCTTGGGCCATCACCTTCACAAACCCCCAAGCCCATCAATATTCGGGCACGCCTCTGGGGATTCCGCTGCATCCCACTGAGGTTTACGATGCCTTGTTAAACCTTCTCCTTTATGGGCTTTTGGCATGGATGTTCCGTCACAAAAAATTTGATGGCCAGATCTTCTCCACCTACCTCATCCTTTACGCCATTTTCAGGTCGGTGGTGGAATATTTCCGGGGAGATTATCCGGATGACCATATTCATGCCGGCCTTACCTCGGCCCAATTGGTGAGCATTCCCATTTTTATTTCCGGCCTGGCCCTGGCGGCTGTCCTCTCCCGCCGTACATCGGCGAAGGCGTAAACCTGCCGCCAAAATGACCACCTGTGCCCCTGCCAACCCCCTGTTCATAGCAGGTCCCACAGGTGTGGGAAAATCCGAGGTGGCAATGATCCTGGCAGAGAGGATAAAAGGGGAAATCATCACCGTGGATTCCATGCAGGTGTATCGCGGGCTGAATGTGGGAACCGCCAAGCCATCCGAGGCAGACCAGGCACGCGTGTCCCATCATCTGTTGGATATTTGCAGGCTGGAGGAACACTTTGATGCCGCACGGTTCGTTCAATGCGCGCGGCAGGCCGTGGAAACCATCCTCGAACGCGGGCGCGTTCCGGTTTTTTGCGGCGGCACCGGTTTGTACTTCAAAGCCTGGCTGGAAGGCTTGGGAAACGCGCCTCCTGGATCGGCGGAACTGCGGGCGGAGTTGGAATCCACGCCGTTGGATTCCCTGGTCGCCGAGTTGGAAAAGGGTGATCCAGAGGCTTATTCCTTGATGGACCTCAAAAACCCCCGGCGCGTGGTCCGGGCGGTGGAGGTGCTTCGTCTTACTGGGAAACCCTTTTCAAAACAGCGGGCGGTCTGGCAAAGGGACATGGCGGGAAAGGTGACGAATGGTCTGTTTATTCTCTGCCGTTCCACGGAAGATTTACACGCACGGATACGGGGCCGCGTGGAGAAAATGTTCCAAAATGGTTTGGTGGAGGAAACCCGGCAACTACTCACCCAGGGTTTGGCATTCAACCGCACCGCAATGCAGGCGATAGGCTACCGGCAGGTAGTGGAGGGACTGGCCCAAGGGGAATCGCTGGCGATGATGAAGGAAAAGGTCACGATACGAACCCGCCAATTTGCCCGCCGTCAATTGATCTGGTTTAGAAAACATGCAAGAGGCATCCAGTTGGAAATTCCATCTGACCAAACCACAAATGAAACCGCGGAAAGAATCCTCCAGGATTGGACGGTTTGAGGCCAATGGGGCGGCGCCAGCCCGATTTTCAACCCCTTCTGGAAATGAAAAAGAAAACTGATTTCTTTTTTTTGGACTTTCAAAGGGATAAAATGGCGGGGTGAATCGAACTCAATCCGAGGTTTTGTTTGCCGAGGCGCTGAACCATCTGCCTGGAGGTGTCAATTCCCCTGTTCGCGCCTTTAGGGCTGTGGGCGGGACGCCCTTTTTTGTGAATCACGCCTTTGGCGCCCACGTCAGGGATGTGGACGGGAATGAACTTTTGGATTACGTGGGGACATGGGGGCCGGCCATTTTGGGGCATGCCCATCCACGAATCATTGAAGCGGTGAAGGATGCGGCCACGCATGGCACAAGTTTTGGCATTCCAAATCCACTGGAAATCAAAATGGCGCGCCTGATCAAGGAACGCGTGCCATCAGTTCAAAAAGTGCGCATGACCAACTCGGGCACCGAGGCCTGCATGGCTGCAATCCGGCTGGCGCGTGGCTACACGAAACGTGATAAAATCATCAAGTTTGACGGATGTTATCATGGGCACGTGGATTCGTTACTGGTGCGGGCTGGGTCTGGAGCGCTGACGCTGGGGCAGCCAGACAGCGCAGGCATCCCGGGCGCGTTCACCCAACACACGGTGGTTTTGCCATTCAACGACCAGGCTGCGGTTGAAGAAGCTTTTGCATCCCATCCTGAAGGGATAGCAGGCATCATATTAGAACCCATTCCCGCCAACGCGGGGCTTTACCTGCCCAAGCCAGGCTATCTTGAATTTCTGCGGGACATCACACGGAAGCACCAGTCCCTGTTGATTTTCGATGAGGTCATGACCGGATTCCGGCTTGCCCCTGGTGGGGCACAGGAACGGTTTGGCATGACGCCGGACCTTACCTGCTTTGGAAAAATCATCGGTGGTGGGTTGCCCGTGGGGGCACTGGGCGGCCGGGCGGAGATCATGGATTTTCTGGCGCCATTAGGTCCGGTTTACCAAGCGGGCACACTGAGTGGCAACCCGCTGGCCATGGCGGCGGGCATTGCCGCGCTCGAGGAACTATCGGCCTCAGGGGCCCATGCATTGCTGGAATCATTGGGAACTCAGCTCTCTGAAGGAATGCGCAAGGAGGCAGGCAGGGCTGGCATTCCCGTGCAAGTTCATTCTTGTGGCTCGATGTTTTGCACCTACTTCCACCCGGACCCTGTCCACAATGTGGCCGATGCACTCAAGAGCGACCGGGATCGTTTCAAACGCTTCTTTCATGGCATGCTGGAGAACGGCATTTACCTGGCTCCATCCCAATTTGAAGCCGGGTTCATATCCACCGCCCACACGGCTGGGGACATTGAATCCACATTGGCGGCGGCGCACAAAGTTTTTAAGAGCCTATGATGTCACCCAACGGACTCGCTTCATGGGCAGTCGCCGGATTGGAGAAAATGCAAGCGCCGGGGTCGCGCCTGCATGCGGCTAAACCATGCGAGATTGCGAAGGGATCGTGTTCATGAAAAACCAGGAAGCTTACGATGATGCCATGTTTGATTTCAGCAAGGGTGACTTTGCGCAGGCTGCGGTGAAACTGAAGGCGGTTTTGGGAGCGGACCCCGGCTATTACGAAGCCCAGCTTGCATTGGGCATGGCCTTTTACAGGATGGGGGATTATGCGTCCGCGATTGAGGAAGGTCACAAGGCATTGAAAATGCGCCCATTGGATCAGCTCCCCCACACCAACCTTTCGCTTTTTTACATGAAATCGGGGGACAAGGTTACAGCAGAGCATCACGGATTGCAGGCTCGCATTGCGGGCTGGCGGGAAGAGGCGGCCCAAAAAGGAAAAGGCGCACCCAAACCGGACGGTGAAACCCCGAATGAGTTGGAAATGGCAGGAGCCAAACCCAAGGCCATGAAGCTGCCCGCAAAATTTCCCGACCAACCGTGGAAAAAGAAAAAACCGGAAATCTCCGGCTTATCAGCCCCGCATCCGCCCGGAACCCCACCCCATAATGCACCCGGGAAGCCTTGATGCCGGCTTGCTCAGGGCTTGCAAGCACCCAGCCTTTAATAACCGATTGTAAGCATTTCAATTCATAATATATTCAAGACAATGAAATCATCCTACGAACTGGCCATGGAACGACTTCGCAAGGCTGCTCCATCGGCAAAATTGACAGAGGCACAAAAGCGGGAACTGGCGGATTTGGATACTCAATATGCGGCCAAGATTGCGGCGAGAGAGATCGCGTTGCAGGCTGAGATCCAGCGTTTGGAGCAGGGTGAAAACGTGGAGGAAGCCCAGGAAACCAGACGCCAACTGGCTGCGGACCGCAAAAAGCTCCAGGCAGAGCTGGAGGAGAAGAAGGACCGAATCCGGGGAGGACAATGAGGCAGGTTCGGGCAGGCATGAGACAGGGCATTTTGCGTGCGGCGCTTAAAAAAGCCCGGTCACCTGGGGGGGCTTTCATTTGAGGCCCGTGTTTCCTCATGGCAAAATGTTACCGGGATTGGGCGGGCTTGGACAAATCGGGTTTGAACAGTTGAATTAGGACGCCGATTCAGCTATTATGGAGTGATTATGACGTTGACTGAAAAGTTGCTTGCACGGGCTTCGGGGAAAGCGAAGGTACAAGCCGGGGATAATATCTGGGTGAATGCGGATGTCTTGATGACGCACGACGTGTGCGGGCCAGGCACGATTGGCGTTTTTAAACGCGAATTTGGCAAAGACGCCAAGGTTTGGGACAAAAACAAAATCGTCATCATCCCTGACCATTACATTTTCACGGCCGACTCCAAATCCAACCGGAATGTGGATATTCTGAGGGATTTTGTGCGCGAACAGGGGCTTCCCTATTTCTATGATGTGATAGACGATCCGAATGGCCACTGGCACTTTGACACCTCCAAGGGGATGTTAAACCGCCAATACGGCTCACGATACGCCGGGGTTTGCCATACTGCGCTGCCGCAGAAGGGTCACACCCGTCCGGGCGAAATCCTGTTTGGGACCGATTCCCACACCTGCATGGCGGGCGCATTCAATCAATTTGCAACCGGCATAGGTAACACGGATGCAGGATTCGTGATGGGCACCGGGAAGCTTCTGATCAAGGTGCCTGAGACCATGCATTTCCGTTTGGAAGGCAGCCTTTCGCCTGGGGTCATGGCCAAGGATGTGATCCTGCATTGCATTGGTGAGATAGGTTTCGATGGCGCCACTTACCGGGCCATGCAATTTGACGGTGAAGGGGTGAAAAGCCTTTCCATGGATGACCGCATGACCATTGCCAACATGGCCATTGAGGCGGGTGGAAAAAACGGCATATTTGAATTTGACCTGCGCACCCAGGAATACGTGGATGCCCGCACCAAATTGAACGGCACAAAAAGCCAGTACGAACCTGTGTTGCGGGACCAGGACGAAAAATTCATTTATGATTTGACGGTGGATTTGAGCCGTTTGGAGCCTACGGTGGCGTGTCATCCGGACCCGGGCCAGCGCAAAAAGGCCAAGGAATTGGGTCACATCAAACTGGACCGTGCTTACGTGGGCTCCTGCACCGGGGGCAAAACCAGTGATTTCATTGAATTTGCCCGGGTCTTGCGTGGACGGCGAGTGGCGATAGACACGTTTGGCGTGCCCGCCACACCTGAAATTGTTCGTGACCTCCAGTCCACCTATTGGGGACAAGAAACGGTCTGGCAAATCCTCGTAAACGCCGGGGTGCAAATGACTGAAAACGCTGGCTGCGCCGCCTGCCTGGGTGGACCGGTGGACACATTTGGCCGTATTAACAAGTCCGGCATCAATTGCATCAGCGCCACCAACCGGAATTTTCCGGGCCGAATGGGGGACAAGGAGTCCAAAGTATTTCTGGCCTCTCCAGCCACCGTGGCTGCAAGTGCCGTGGCTGGCAAAATTGCCGACCCACGGGAATATGTTTCCAATTAAAGCCGTCTAAAAAGTGACAGCCCTTTGCAGAGCCGGGATTTTGGCATTTGGCCAAGCTTGGATGAAGGGGGATTCCTTGGTGAAGAGGACTTGAATACGCAGATGCCAGAACAAAAGCTGCCGCTCTCAGGCACTCGCCACAGAACAATCCGTGTCGCTAATTTTTTAAATTCTTCCAGGCAAATTTGAAATGGTGCCGCCGATCAGGGGAATGATTTTTGTTGCGAACGTTTGGAGGCGGTGAGCTTGGATTCTGGCTTATGTTGTTGTAAATGTTTCAAAACGAGTGGTTTGAAACGCCTAGGAGTTGGGGTTGGAATGCGGATGCAGCACGGGGGCTTTGTAGGATCCGGGCAAATAGACGGTGAAGGTGGTCCCTTCACCATGACGAGTCTCGACTTGCAGGACTCCATCACCCTCCTTGACCAGTCTTTGAACGATGTTTAACCCCAACCCGGTTCCCTGCTTGGGACCCTTGGTGGTGAAGTAGGGCTGAAAAATCTTGGGCAACACCTCGGGGGGTATGCCTCCCCCAGTGTCTGTAACCCATAATTTCACCAAAGGGGCCTCATTTTTAAGGTTTTCCACATTCAATAAACGACCGTTCGACCCATCCTTGAATTGGGCCAGGTCCAATGGCGTTTGGAGGATTTCCCCGCCCACCTCCACTTTGTGAGGCTGCGACCTGCACTGGCAGCCATTCACAACCAGATTAAGCAGCACTTGGATCAAATCCGTCCCATTGATGTTCACATAAATGTCCTGGGACAGGCGGGCTACGCTGAAATCGTTGTCCAAAAGGCAGGGATGCACCCGCACTAATTGCTCCAAATCCGAGAGGAGTTGATTCAAAAGCGCCGGAGCTGGTTCATCCGATTGTTTGCGCAGGAAGCCGAGGTAACGGCGTGAAATATCTATGCAATTGGTCACCTGCCGCTCGATGACGCGAACTCGTTCCCTGACAAATTCCATGTCTTCAAGCTCCAGCCGGGAGGAACGGTTCAGCTTGGAATTAACAAGCTGGATAAAGCCGGAAATGACCGTAAGGGGACCATTGATATCGTGGATGATGCTGGCGTAAATATCACCGCGTGTGCGGGCCATTTGCCCCTCGATGCGTTGATTTTCCAATTCACCCAGCAACTGATTGACCTTTTCGGCTCCTGAATGAATTTCCCCCTCCAGCATCCGCCGCTGCATGGCTCCTGAGACGGCATTGCGAATGGTGGCTATGTCAAAGGGTTTGTTGATGTATTCACAGGCCCTCAACCGCAACGCCTGCCGGATGGTGTCCGTGGTCTCATAAGCTGTGATCATGACCGCCTCGATGCCCGGACGCACGAAGCGCAGCCTTTCCAGAACCTCAATGCCGGACATGCCTGCCATGCGGATATCCAGAATAGCCACGTCAATTTCATGTTGTTGCGCCAAGGCTATGGCGCTCGGCCCATCTTCCGCCATCAGGAGTTCATAATGATCCTTGAAGATGACACGTAAAGACATGCGTGGACCTTCTTCGTCGTCCACCACCAACAAAGTGCCGCGTCGTTTAGGTTTGGGTTCCGATGCAATCAGGCTTGGAGTCGCGTCGGTAACCATGATCGTCCCTTCCGCACCAAGTGACATAATTGGGCAACCATAACGCAAAACCGGCGGTGCTCAAGCGAAAACCACACGAATTTCCGTGTGTGGCATTAAGTCAATGCCTTTCGCAAAAGGTCAAGAGCTTGAAAGGTGGTGACTGCCTTGAAGGTTTGTCTGTCCCAGGCATTGAGATAATGATGAACGGAAACCCCATTCGGGCTGGCTAAAGCCATAAAAACGGTGCCAACGGGTGTGGCGAGGGTGCCGCCAGCAGGACCGGCCACGCCTGTGATGGAAAGGGCGTAATTCGTGGAGAAAAGGGCTTGGGCGCCGGTGGCCATCGCACGGGCAGTCTCCTCGCTGACAGCGCCTTTTGAAACCATAAGGCCATCATCCACGCCTAAGAGACGTGATTTGGCAGCATTGGCATAAGTCACGGCGCAACCCCGAAATACCTCTGATGCGCCCGGGATATTGGTGATGCGGTGGGCCAACAGGCCACCCGTGCAGGATTCCGCGAGAGCCAGAGTTTGTTTGCGATGCCTTAACTGTGTCACCACGATGTCTTCCAGTTCATCATCGTCGCGGCCATAAAGACTGGGGCCCAAAAGCTCCTGCACAATGCGGGCTGCCTCCTGCACCAAAGGCCCTGCCTGGCCACCCCGCGCCACCAACCGGACGTCCACTGCGCCAGGCCGGGCACAGTACCCCACCACCAACCCCTCACACACAAGCTGGTGCAAAGGCTCCTCAATCCGCTCCTGTACCTTGGATTCTCCCACCCCGGCGGAACGCAATGTCAGGCATGCAAAGGCTTCTTGCGGGAAATGGCGATGCAAAAAGGGCGCCACCGATTCGTTAAACATGGGGTGCAATTCGCGCGGCGGCCCGGGCAGCATCACCAGCCAGGCCGGTTTTCTAGACAACGCAAAGAGGTTGGGATTCACGCATAAGGCCAGGCCTGGAGCCGTGCCGTGACTATTCAGGAAAATCTGGGCGCCCTCGGGAACCAGTTCCTCCACCGAAGTTCGCGCGGGGCGGGGTCGTTTGCGTTTCGCAAAATATTCCTCAATGTGATGGTGAATCGCGGCATTTGCCACCAGTTTGCAGCCCAGTAACCCGGCCACTTCCTCCCGGGTAAAATCATCTGAAGTGGGACCCAGACCGCCGGTTGTCACCACCAGATCGGCGCGGCCAAGCGCTTCTTGGATGGCTTGACGAATGGCTCCTGCCGTGTCTGCCACTGTCACCTGGCGCACAACTTCATGACCCAGATCAGAAAACCGGCGGCAAAGCCATTGCTGATGGGTATTCAACACACGTCCCAAAAGCAGTTCACTGCCCGTATTGACGATTTCAACATTCATTCAACACCCCTCCCGGGAAGGATTCAATTTTCATTCCCCATGCGGATGGGTCCCGGTTATTTGGGCATTGAACACCCCTAAAACATAACTTTTATTGGTATCCGGAGTGCAAAGATAGATATGGCCCGGCAAATGATGCTGCTCCACGGACCCAAATTCCAACCGCAAGGAGTATTGGCTCATGAACGTATTCTGGTAATGGTTGGTGGCATCAAACCAGCGCAGTGAAACACGGGCGGACAAATTGGTGTCCGCCAGGATATTCAGGCTCTTGCCGGCAAGGGCCTCGGGTGGGGAACCCTTGAAATCAATCGCCACACCCGAGGTGAAAGGCCCCTTTCGACCTTTACGAAGAATCAACGTGCCGTGGCTGTACAAGGCACGGTCCACCTGAAAAGCAAAGCCGAAGATGCGCCCTCGCGCGGAAAAATCGGGAATGGATTCATTGGCGAGGTCCATCTGCCAGTAAGAATTGGTGTCCCCAAAGGGTGGGGCTGGAAGAGTGGAGGCAGCGGGCGGTTGCTGGGTGCCCCCTGCCAAAAAACCGCGAAGCAAAGTGCCTTTGTAAACAAAACCGGTCGCCAAGCCAATTCCTGCGAGAATGAGCAGCACCACATACCGCCCGGGAAATCCACCCTGGGAAGCCGGGGCGGATGGAAGGCTGTCTGCCGGTTTGGGTCCCGATCGGTCGGATGCCTTAATGCCTGTCAAAATGAACCTTTGGTCTTCAGAAGCTGGCGCCTGCGGGATGATGATTTCCTGGAAACAGGTGGGGCAGGTCATTTTGGAGCCCGCCTGCGAGGAGTCACACCGGATGTGCTGGGCGCAAACCGGACAGGCGTATTTGAATTCACTCATGATAATACGTTGCCAACATTCCATATTTGCCAAAAACCGGCAACGGCCAAATGCACTAATTTCCCATCCAGTTACGCCCTTCAGGAATGATGGAGGGGAACGGTTTGCCCAAGCAGGCAAAAAAATAATGGGCAATTCCGCCCAAGTGTGGTTTACATTAGGCAGCTAAAATGCCAGCCCATACTCAATCATCATCCCATTCAGAACGACCCGGCAAATCCCCGGTGTCCCGCAGCGGTAGATTTTCAGGCGGACCTGCTGCCGATGTGGCCCGATACACCGAATCCATTTCCTTTGATTGGCGGCTTTGGAAGCAGGACATCCAGGGGTCCATAGCCCACGCACGCATGCTATGCCGCATGGGAGTGCTCACCCAAAAGGAGCTTCAGGCCATAGTCAGGGGCCTGACATCCATTGGGCGTGACATTGCTGCAGGGCAATTTGAGTGGAAACAGTCCCTGGAGGATGTCCACATGAACATTGAATCTGCCCTGACACAACGGGCGGCTGCTGGCGCAAAATTGCACACCGCTCGCTCACGAAACGATCAGGTGGCGCTGGACATGCGACTATGGCTGCGTGAAGAATTGGATCATGCGTCCCAGGACATAGCCAATCTCCAGCGAGCCTTGGTCAACCTCGGCACGCGTCATGCAGGGGTCATTATTCCGGGGTACACCCATTTGCAGCGCGCCCAGCCGGTTTATCTGGCTCATCACCTGCTGGCCTATGTGGAAATGCTGGAGCGGGACATCGAGCGCCTGAAAGACTGCCGTCGCAGGGTGAATGTCTGTCCCTTGGGCAGTGGAGCCATTGCCGGCAGCACGCTTCCGCTGCAAAGGGAATGGGTGGCTGGCGAACTTGGATTTGTGGATGACCGCGGGAGGATTCAGGTCACCCGGAATTCCATGGACGGCGTGAGTGACCGGGATTATCTCGTGGAATTCTGCGCGGCATCCGCCCTGCTTGCCGTTCATTTTTCGCGTATGGCCGAGGATTTGATACTGTGGGCCGGGACGGAATTTTCCTTCATCCAGATTGCGGATGCCTACACCACTGGATCGTCCCTGATGCCTCAGAAGAAAAACCCGGACATAGCGGAGCTTGCGCGTGGAAAAACGGGAAGGGTGACAGGCAATCTGATGGCCTTGCTGACGCTTCTCAAAGGACTGCCCATGGCCTACAACCGTGATTTGCAGGAGGACAAGGAGCGGGTTTTTGACACGGCGGACACGGTGAGAGCCACGGCGCGGCTTTTGGCTGCCATGCTGGATCACACCACGGTAAACGAGGCTAATTGCGCAGCAGCGGCCAGTGATCCTGCCCTGCTGGCCACGGACCTGGCAGACTACCTGGTGGAACGCGGGATGCCATTTCGGCAGGCGCATCACGTGGTGGGCACACTCGTGGCGGCGGCGGCCCGTAAAGGCAAAGCCTTGAACGAGCTTGACCACGCGGAATTCCTGGAGGTGGACAGACTGTTTGGGCCGGATGTGACCGAGGTTTTCCTGCTATCCCGGGCGATGGCGCGCCGCAAGGTGACCGGGGCTCCCGGCACGCGGGAAACGGCCCGTCAACTGAAATTCTGGCAAAGGGCCTTGTCCATTCAGCCAGTCCAGAAATTCGGCAAAACGCCCGGCGCCCGTTCAAGGCGGGGTTAAAGCCAGCACCGCCTCACGTAATTCCACGGCCAGGGCTTTGCGATCCCTGTGACCAGGAGGGAAAGGGGCAAACCCGACCCGGGCATGAATGAGCCTTTTGCCCATTAAGTGCAGAGCGTGGGTCAAAAAGGTGTGATTACCCCAATAACAAACCTCGCGGCTGGCATCGCCATCGTCCAACAAGTACCGAATACGGCCCACGGTAATGGGATGGCCGCCCTCCACCACGGGCTCCAACAAGGGAGACCGGAAAGGGAGCACCTCCTGGCCATTGGTACTGGTGCCTTCTGGAAAAACCACCACCAGCAAACCCTGCTCCAGAGCCTGTCGGATTTCCTGGTTCACCACCCCCACATGCGTGCGCCGCGCGCGTTGGATGAACAACGTGCCCCCCAGCGTGGACAGCCAGCCAAACAGTGGCCAGTGGCGCACCTCGGATTTGGAAACAAAAACGGCGGGCGTGATGGCGGACAGCACCAAAATATCCAGGTAACTGAGATGGTTCAGCACCAACAACCCGCGTGTGGGTGGCGTGCCATCAAACTCACTATGGCATCCAAACACCCTCAGGTGCCGGATACATGAACGATGCAGCCATCGCGCTTGATTGAGCCTCTTGGAAGGGGGCCTGGAGAAAGCCGTGGTCCCAAGATAATCCAGGAGCACCACCACCAGCTCCCACAAAAACCAGAAAAGCCTGCCGACCGCACGCAACTTCATGCGTTGATTTAAATTCCCGGCGCGGGAAGGTCAACCTAGAAATCGCTCCAATGTGGCGGGTGCAAGGGCTTTTAAATCCAGCATGGTTAAAAAATCAATTGTTTTGAACCGGGTATCCAGGGCTGGGGGACCGCAGATTTTGGCGCCGACAGTCAGGTAGGCGCGCAGGAGTTTAGGGATGGGGACCGGCTCCCCGGAAACCTGGTCAAGTGGGCAATCGTAAACCGGTTTCGGGCGCGTGCGCCATTCCTGTTCAGCCAAGGCACCCTTGCGGCAGATTTGGGAGTAAGCAGAAGCGCCTGCGGAGGGATCCTGGGAAGTGAGGGAACTGCAACCCACGAGGTAACGAGCCCCCCGCTCCCGTCCGTAGGAGGCAATGCCGCGCCATAGCAACCCCAACACCACCAGGTTTCGGTGCTGGCCCTCCACGCAAGCCCTGCCCAATTCCACCATCTGGCTGCGAAACCTCTCGAAAGGTTCAAAGAAAAATTCCTGCGCTGAATAGTAGCCCAAGCCCCGCGCGGCACTTTCGCCGGTCTGCAACCGATAGGTGCCAACCACCTGCCCGGTGGGCAGATGTTCCACGATCAAATGATCACAGACCTGGTCAAATTCATCCGCATCTCTGCCGGTGGCATGGGATTCCGCCAACCCTTCCTTTAACTCAAGGTTGAAAACCTTGTACCTCAATTCCTGCGCCGCCTGCACCTCCGCCACGCACCGGGACAAACGCACGGTGTAATGGGAGGATTTGCCGGTCACAAGCCGAATGGATTGCCGAATCGGATTCATGAGTCAATGTAACCCAGAAAATGTGACAGCTTCATGGCGCCCAGGTTACTTTTTCAGGCTCAAGAATCGTTCGAGGTACTTGGCCAGCATATCCACCTCCAGATTCACCGGGTCGCCCACCTGGCGCACTCTTAGAACGGTTAAATTCAAAGTGTGGGGAATGATCCACACTGTAAAATGCCTGGCTCGCACCGCAGCCACAGTCAGGCTGATCCCATCCACTGTCACGGACCCCTTGTATGCCAGATAGCGCATCAACTTTCCCGGCGCGGCGATTTCCAGCTTCAAATCCGCACCGCATTGCTCCCTCCGGGAAATGTGTCCCATGCCATCCACATGTCCAGTCACAAAGTGGCCGCCCAGACGACCATTGGCCTGCAGGGATCTCTCCAAGTTCACTTCGGAACCTTTCTGAAGATATTGCAGATTGGTAAGGTGCCAGCTTTCCTTAAGGAGGTCAAAAGACAGGAGACCGGGCCGCGTGCGGGAAGCCGCTCTTTTAACTGTCAGACAGCATCCATTCACCGCCAGGCTTTCCCCCACACGGATACCGCGGCTGCACACCCGCGATTTCACCGTCAGGGTGATTCCCCCGGAATGGGTTTGAATGTCTTGCACCCTGCCGGTTTCTTCCACAATGCCGGTGAACATGGTTGAGAAGTTTATCTGGCTGACAAACTGCGGTCGAGCGGGGATTTGAGCGGATTTACCACCCGGGCTGAAAGGAAAAGATCGCGCCCGAACTTTTTGCAATGAAGATCATGCAGGCGCAAAACCTGATTCCGTGTGGCGGCGCCATTTCCGGCGACAGCCTTGAGGGCATCCCGACCGGCAAGGATTTTTGGGGCATAAAAAAATGCGACCCGCTGGGCAAGACCTCCCAATAAAAACGAGGCATTGACCTCTCCCCCGCCCTCCACCAACGCATTGACCACGCCTTCCTTTCCCAGGCGTCGCAAAAGCGAGGAGAGGTTCACCCCTCGCTTGCCAACAGGGACGCGGAGAACGTCCGCTTTGCGTGCCAGTGCAGCCACTTTGCGTGGATTGGCTCCATGCCCCACAACCACGGTGGTGGTATGCGCCTGTGAGTCATTCAAAACCCTTGCTGTGGATGGTGTTCGGGCCCTGGAATCCAGAATAATCCGGCGCAATGGAGGAGTCTTCTCAACTGCGAGACCGGACTTGGAGCGTAGCGTCAGGGAGGGATCATCCGCCAGGATGGTGTTCACACCCACAATGATGGCGTCATGGCCTGCACGCAAATGCATACCCCAATCCCGTGCCTCCGTTCCGGTGATCCATTTGGAATGACCGTCGGAAGTGGCGATTTTGCCATCCAGGCTCATGGCTGCCTTGACCGTGACAAAGGGAGTTCGGTGAACAATCCAATGGTTGAACGATTCATTCAAGACCTCGCAATCCCTGACCACACGGTCGAGGGAGGATGGCTTGGGGCTGTCTGTGCAAAGATGGCTGGCACACAGGACTGAAAGGCCCGCCTTTTGCAGCAGGGCAAATCCCCGTCCTGAGTGCAATGGATTGGGGTCCTGGACTGCTGCCACCACCCTTTTTATACCGGCATCTAAAATGGCCCGGGTGCAGGGCGGCGTTCGACCTGTGGTGCAACAAGGTTCCAGGGTGACGTACAGGGTGGCTCCGTTCAATTTGCGTCCGCGGGCGATTGCGTCCTTGATGGCTTCCACTTCCGCATGCGGACCGCCAGCGTGTTTATGCCAACCCCGGCCCAAAACACGGCTGCCTTTCACAAGGATGGCTCCGACCATTGGGTTGGGCGAGGTTTGGCCATAACCGCGGCGGGCTAGAACCAATGCCTGTTTCAAATGAACCAGGTCCTGCGTCGTCATGCGCTTAAATTCGCCCATGGTTCATGATTCGAACAGGGCCTGAGCGAATGATTGCGGGTCGAATGGGTGCAAATCATCCGGCTGTTCGCCCAGTCCGATGAATTTGATGGGCAGGCCCAATTCTTTCTGGATTGCGACGACCATGCCTCCCTTGCTGGTGCCGTCCAGCTTGGTAACCACCAAGCCGGTGAGGGGTACCGTGCGGTGAAACTCCCTGGCTTGGGTCAGGGCGTTCATCCCTGTGCTGCCATCCAGCACCAAAAGCACCTCATGCGGCGCTCCAGGCAATTGGCGTCCCATCACCCGGTGGAGTTTTTGCAGTTCCTGCATGAGGTTATGCTTGGTATGCAGGCGTCCGGCCGTGTCCACGAACAGGTAATCCGCCTTGCGAGACAGGGCCGCAGTGATGGCGTCATGCGCCACGGCGGCGGCATCGGCGCCGTAGGCCCCAGCCACAACCTCCACATCCAGGCGAGTTCCCCAGAGTTTTAATTGTTCAATGGCCGCCGCGCGGAAAGTGTCACATGCTGCCAGCATCGCCTTTTGCTGGCGCCCTTGGACATAACGCGCCAGCTTGGCGCTGGTGGTGGTTTTACCGGTCCCGTTCACCCCCACCATGGAGACCACGGTCAGACCCTCCACTCGCTTCAAGGCATTTGAGGGTCCGCCCAGGCTGGCAACAATTTCCCCGCGCGCTATCGAAAGAAAATCCCTGGTTTCGGGCCCCTGTGATTCATAATTTTTTTTCACTGCCTCGATGATCTGGCTGGTCATGGGCAGGCCCAGGTCGGCGCCCAGGAGGGCCGCCTCCAAATCTTCGATGGAATCGGCTGTCAACCGGGGGGAACGGGTGACAATCCGTTTGATTTCGGAAACCAGCTTGTTATGCGTCCGGGCCAGGCCGGCCTTGAATTTGGCAAAAAGTCCCATGGTATTGAACAAATGAGTATGGTGGAAATCCGGTTAAAGGAGAATGCGGCTGGTGCCGGTTTTCAGGGAACCACGCGGTGGAACCGTTCTTTGAGGCGGGCCTTCATGACCTCTACTTTTTCGTAAGGCAATCGCACCGAGCCTATCAGGGGCCGGATTTTGCTATATCCATGGCAATCGCTGCCCCCTGTGGCTACCAGACTGTAATGACGGGCCATTTCCATGTAGTGAGCCGCCTGGCTCTTCGAGTGCTTGGAGTGCAGGCATTCGATCCCGTCCAAGCCCGCCTCCACCATTGCCGGCACGATGTCATCTGTGCGGTTGAGCCCTGGATGAGCCATCACCGCCAACCCGCCCGCCTCATGAATGAGCTTGATCGCTTCGCTGGCGGACATTTTGGATTTGGGAACCCAGGCTGGGCGCCCTTTTTTAAGAAACCGCTCGAAGGCTTCGTCCAGATTACGCACCAGGCGCGCCTTAACCATCGCACGGGCCACATGGGGCCTCCCCGGGGACCGGCAATTGGCAAGCTCGAAAACCATCTGCGTCTCCAAGGGCACCCCCAAGGCATTGATGCGAGACACCATTTCGTGAATGCGTTGGGTGCGGACTTCCTGGAAATGACCAATTTCCCGCAGGAACCCCGCATGGTTTGTGTCCAGAAAATATCCCAGAAGATGCACTTCTGTTTCACCCTGCTCCGCCGTCAGTTCAGTTCCTGGAATGAACTCCATCCCCACATCGGCACATGCAGCGGCCGCGCGCGCGCAACCCTCCACCGAATCATGGTCAGTCAGGGCAATGCAGCATAACCCGTTTTTTTGAGCCTCCAATACCAGTTGCTCCGGCGAAAAAGTTCCGTCAGAGAAGTGGGTGTGAAGATGAAGGTCGGCAAATTTCATGGTTCCATGCGGGCGGGACGCAGGATTTCCCCCCGCACCTTGTCCAGGATGCCATTGACAAACTTGCCGCTGTCCTGGGTGGAAAACTTTTTGGCTATGTCCACCGCCTCATTGATGCTCACCACAGGCGGGATATCCTCCCGGTAAAGCATTTCATAAATGGCCAGTCGCATGATGTTGCGGTCCACTGCGGCGATCCGGTTGAAGTCCCAGTTGCGCGTGTGGTTTTTGATGCGTTCATCAATGGTTTGAAGATGTTCCAGCACCCCGCGGATGAGCGGTTCGGCAAAAAGCCGGGTTTCTGCCTCCCCGGCCGTGGGTGGTGGCAGGGCGGTTTCCTGGCCCCATGTCGCGGGTCCCTTTTCCTGCTCAATCGCCGCCGTGCGCTGGGAATTCCAAAATTGCGCCAGTTCCAATTCCAAATCCGCAGGTGGATTCAGGTCATGCTGGAATAAAAATTGGACCGCGCGCTCGCGCGCCTCACGTCGTTTGCCCATGCTCCCATATTGCCGCAGAACAAGCCCACGGGAAATGAAAAATTGCCCTCCACCCTCTGCGCGGGGTTTGACTTCAGATAAAATGACCCATGAAACCCGGTTTCCCATCCAATGAGGCAACCGGTGACCGATACAAAATCATCTACCCTGGCCCTTCTTTTTGATACGCATGCAAACCATCGGACGCAATATTTCGCCTGCGGATGGGCTTTGATTGCCCCTGACATTTTCCAGGGATTTTCGACGATATGAAGGTGGCGGATGCGGGCTGGGCGCCGAAGGGGGATTGACTTGAATTGGAGCATTGAATTTGGCATGAATGAGGCGTGTTCAGCAAACGGGACAAAGAGCGGGAGCGTTACTATTTACTGCCGGGCCAGGGTGGGCGGGCCTATAGGCGCAAGCAAAGGATCATTTTGCTTTGGATTATTATCGCCTCTGTTTTCATGGGCGGTTTGCTGGCGGTTTTTGTTTGGTGGGTATCCAGGCCCGGGCTTTGACATGCCCTTGACCGCCATTAGACAGAGGGTATCATGCAGTCATCTTGAAAAAAAATCGTCTCAAGGTTGCCATCAAAGGCGCGTTCCTGCCGGGACTGCTCATGGCTTTTGCCCTCCCTGCATCCGCACAGGTTGTGGACGGCATCGAGGCAGTGGTGGCAGACAAGGTCATCACTTTTGCCCAAGTGGCCGATTACACGAGGCCGGTGGAGGAAACACTGCGCACACAGTACGGTTCCCAACCGGATGTTTACCGGCAGAAGCTGGATTCCGCATTGCACGACAGTTTGGAATTGCTCGTGGAACGCGCCTTGATACTCCACAGCTACGAATCCGGGGGTTACGTTAAATTGCCTGACAGCTTGGTGGACGGCCTGGTTGAAGACAATATCCGGGAACATTTTGGCGACCGCGTCACCATGCTCAAAACCCTGCAGGCACAAGGGATAACGCTCGAACAGTACCGCAAGGAACTTTTGGACCGTTATATTGAAGCCGGGCTCCGAAACCAGAATGTCCAGAAAACCATCATCATCTCCCCCTACAAGATCGAGACCTATTACCACGCTCACCAGGATGAATTCAAGGTGGATGATCAGGTGAAATTGCGGATGATCGTCCTGAACAAATCCTCTGATGATGACACCAATGCCTTGTTTCAGGCACGGGAAATTCTTAAAAAGGTGGAAGGCAAGACATCCTTTGCGCAGCTTGCCGCGCTTTACGCAGCGGGATCCCAGGAACATCCGAATGGTGAATGGGGGTGGATAGACCGCACAGTGCTGCGCAAGGAATTGTCTAACGCGGCGTTCAGCCTGCCAGTGGGACAGGTCAGCCAGCCCATTCAAACACCTGAGGCCGTCTATTTGCTGCAGGTTGAGGAAAAGCAGCCGGCCCACGATAAAAAGCTGGCTGATGTGCGGGATGAAATTGAGAAAACCCTGCAGCTTCAGGAACAGGCACGGCTGTCCAAGGATTACATTGATGGCCTCAAGAAAAAAACCTACATCCGGTATTTCTTTAACTGAGGTCTGGGCGCTCAAACCGCGTGGCGGGAGCAACCCCAGCCAGGCCTGCCAGAGTGATTCGAATCAAGACTGGTTGAACGGAAAGATTGGGAAGCTGTGTCACAAGCGGGTTTTATGAACCGAAGCCACAAGGGAACCGGATGGGTGGGCATTCCGGTGGGTGATGTCACCGGGATTGGACCGGAGGTGGCCCTCAAAGCCGCCGCCATGGAAGCTGCTCAAGATGCAGTCAAATATCTTTTCATAGGGGATGAAACCTGGCTAAACCGCCAAAATGTCCGGACGGGATTGAAACTGCCACTGCAACCTTTCGTGGGGTATGCGGCTGAGGGAAGGTTTTTCATACATGACCCGCTGGGAAACACGTTGCCGGACCAACTGACGATCGCAGCGCCAGAGGCCGCCCTGGCCGCCGTGGAATGGCTTCGAGATGGAGCGGTGCGCTGCTTGAAAGGAGAATTGGATGCGATCGTCACAGCCCCGGTGAACAAGGAATCCATCATTCGGGCTGGTCACAACGGGTTCGTGGGCCAGACTGAAATGTTGTCCCAATTGGCTGGCACCCAAAAGACTGCCATGATGCTTTTGGGCCAGGACGAGCGTAGAAGGTGGCTGCGGGTGGCATTGGCCACCGTGCATATGGCGCTTCGCTGTGTTCCTGAGAACCTCACCCGCGAGCGGGTTTTTCTAACCATCGAGAGGGCGGTTCAATCCTGCAGCGACCTGGGTTTGTCCCAGGCCCGGATCGCCGTTGCGGGTTTGAACCCCCACGCAGGGGAAGGGGGCGAATTTGGCGATGAAGAAACCACCGTTATCGGACCGGCAGTGGAGGATGCTCGGAAGAGGGGGTGGGATGTGGAAGGCGCCTTGAGCGGGGACACGGTGTTTCATCATGCCCTGCACGGACGCTATGACGTGGTCGTGGCCATGTATCATGATCAAGGCTTGGCGCCTCTCAAAGCAGTGGCGTTTGACACGGGCGTAAATTGGACCCTCGGGTTGCCATTCATTCGAACCTCGCCAGACCATGGTACAGCCTACAATCTGGCAGGCCATGACAAGGCGAATCCATCCAGCATGAGGGCAGCCATTCGTTTGGCCAAACTGCTGGCTGCGAAAAAGGCCAACTGATTTGAAACCTTGACTCGACGCCGTGATTTCGAGCGCAACGGTTTAAAGCCCCCTCACTTGATCCGCTTCCAGCGCGGCGGTTCACAATCTCATCCTGGAAGACCGCTTCCTCAAAACCTGACCTTCCGGATGGGCGCCGGAAGAAGCCATTGACTTTATGCATGAAAATTGTGTATCAGACTTTATTCATGAATAAAATTCATAGCTTGTGGCTTGGATTCCTGTTGCTCGCGGGCGTTTGGGTCGGGGTTTTTGGAGATGTGACAAGGAGTGGGGCATCAGTCATGGACTCCAATGGAAGCACGGTGGAAGGGCGGCTATTAAATTTGGAACGGGAAATGGCGGGTATTTCGGCCCGGGGCAGCCAGGTGAATTCTGGGGACAATGCGTGGGTTTTGGTGAGTTCGGCACTGGTGCTGATGATGACGGCGCCCGGTTTGATTTTGTTCTATGGGGGGTTGGTGCGGAGCAAAAATGTTTTGGGGACAATGATGCACAGCCTTGTGCTGATGGGTTTGGTGTCCGCGATATGGCTGGTTTATGGATACAGTGTGGCATTTGCGCCCGGAACGCCATTTTTTGGAAACCCCATGACCTATTTCATGCTGGGCCATGTTGGGGACACTCCCAACCCCGATTATGCCGCGACCATACCGCAGACCAGTTTCATGTTGTTTCAAATGATGTTTGCCATCATCACCCCTGCGTTGATCAGCGGCGCCGTGGCGGAGCGGGTGAAGTTCCGCGGTTATGTGTTGTACATGCTGTTTTGGACCACGCTGGTTTATCTGCCTTTGTGTCACATGGTATGGGGTAAGGGAGGATATTTAAATTGGAGCCTTGGCGGTCAGATTCCTGCGCTGGATTTTGCAGGAGGCACTGTGGTTCACATTAGTTCGGGAGTTTCAGCGCTGGTCTGCGCCATCATGCTGGGTAAACGGGCAGGTTACCTGCATCAACCCATGCTGCCGCACAATGTGGTGTTGTCCCTGATAGGCACGGGTTTGTTATGGGTGGGGTGGTTTGGGTTTAATGCCGGAAGTGCGCTGGGGGCTGGGGCGCTGGCGGCGAGCGCCTTTGCAGCCACTCATTTTTCCGCTGCAGCCGGGGCGTTAAGCTGGACGATGGTGGAATGGTGGCATAAAGGCAGGCCCAGCGTCCTGGGTGCCGCGTCAGGAATGGTGGCTGGCTTGGCCACCATCACTCCCGCCTCGGGGTTTGTCTCCATCCCGTCGGCTTTTGTGATTGGTCTGGCGGGAGGTTCCATCTGTTATTTTGCAGTCACAAAGTTAAAGGCCCGTTTTTCCTATGACGATGCCTTGGATGTGTTTGGAGTGCATGGAGTTGGCAGCGTGGTGGGGATGCTGATGCTGGGTTGGCTGGCCAGCCCGGCGGTCAATCCGGCCATTGGGCAAACTTTTCATAAAAACGGACAGTTGATTTCGTTGGCTGGGGGCCTTCATCAGTTCACCAACCAAGCCGTGGCCGTGATGATCACGGCGGTGTATGCGGCAATCGCAAGCTGGGTTTTGTTCAAAGTGACCGATTGCTGTGTCGGCTTGCGTGTGGATCCGGAATCCGAAAGCATCGGGCTGGACCTGAGCCAGCATGGTGAAAGAGCCTATAGCGAATAAAACCAGGGCCAGAAAGCCCAACCGAAAATACCATGAAAAAAATTGAAGCCATCATCAAGCCATTTAAATTGGAAGAAGTGAAAGACGCCCTTTCCGACCTGGGAATTCTTGGAATGACCGTCTGTGAGGTGAAGGGATTCGGCCGCCAGAAGGGCCATACGGAAATCTATCGAGGCAGCGAGTACACAGTGGATTTTTTGCCGAAGATCAAAATAGAGACCGTTTTGCCGGACGCACTTGCCGAGCAGGCGGTGGAGGCGATCATCAAAGCGGCCAAAACAGGCAAGATAGGTGATGGAAAGGTTTTTGTGATGCCGGTGCAGGAGGCCTTCCGCATCCGGACCGGCGAACAGGATGACCAAGCCCTTTGAAGTTTATGCCTCAGCCCCGAGTCAGGCACCGAGGATGCTGTGAAAAACCACCTCTTTAGTTTTCCAAACCAAGGCCATTGTGATGGCCAAAGGTGACAGGCCAAGGCAGAGCAGAAGGGTGGTGGTGAGGTTCCAAAACCAAGCCATGGCCTGGGCACCCCAGTGAAGGTGCGGGCTGGCCAGTTCAGGCAGGCCAAAAACCGTGCCCATGGCAAGCGCCCAAAGAATCAGTAACCACCGGTTCAACTTAGTGAATTGCCGCATTTCTTGGCGAAGGGTTTCATCCGGCAACATCAGCCCCAGTTGTTTAAGCACGCCGTTCAGGCAGAATAAAAACATCAAGGCAGACAACGTCAGGACCAGCATGGAATCCCTGAAAAACGGCTGCTCGGGCATGCGGCTGAACCAGAATGGAAATGGGCAGTAACCCAGGTTGACCCAACCGAAGAACCGGGCTCTGTCCAGCGCCTGTCTCCAGGGACGCTCCTTGGCTTGAAAACTCCCGATCTCCATGAGGCCATACAAGAGCAGCACATTCACAGCCAGGGCCGGAACGATGCCTCCCAACCCCAGTCCATCCGCACGAGCGGTGTCCGCGCAAATGACCAGCCACGCCGGCAATCCCCAAAAAAGCGCGGATAATCCCCGGGTTAATTTGCCGAGGGATCGCAAGAGTTCTGGGCGTGGTGTGGCATCAGTCATTGTCTGAATTGTGCCTCAAACACTTTGAAGGTTGAATTAAAATCCACTTTTGCAGCAGGCAGCGTGGCCGGTGTCCGCCCTGGTGAAAATGCGCAGGGGATGAGTTCGGGAAGACGGCCCCGAATCAGATGGGAAAATTCAGGTAGGTATAGGCTTTGAGACCCCGTTCGTAATCATCCAGCAACCGCATCGCCTCGGAGGGTTTCATTCTGTTGGACTTGATGGCTTCGTCCATTTGCGCCTTCATCTGCCGTTTCAACTCGTTCTCGTCATATTGAACGGCTGCCAGGGATTGGATGACGGTGTTGCCCTCAATGATTTCCTCAATGTAATAGCCGGTGGGTTCATCCGGTTCCAGGAAGACATGGACCTCGTTGACCCGCCCAAAAAGATTGTGCAAGTCACCCATGATATCCTGATAAGCCCCCATGAGGAAGATGCCAATGTGATAAGGCTCCGGCTTGCCGCCGCCGTTGATCTGGAGTTCGTGCAGGGGGAGTGTGTCCCGCACGTCCCGAAGGTCTATAAACTTGTTGATTTGTCCGTCCGAATCGCAGGTGATATCCACCAGGGTGGCTTCGCGAGTAGGTCGTTCATTGAGGCGGGCCACAGGCATGATGGGAAAAAGCTGGCCCAGAGCCCAATGATCCAAAAGGGATTGAAAGACCGAGAAGTTGCAAAGATATTGATCCGCAAGGCTGTCTTCCAATTTGAGGATTTCCTCCGGGATATAGGCCTGTCCTTTAAAACTATCGGCCACGGCGCGGCTGATTTCCCAGTATAAATGCTCGATCTTGGCCTTGTCTGGAAGGTCCAAAACTCCCAAGGCAAACATCTGTTGCGCATCCTCCTTGCGTTCCTGGGCGTCATGAAAGGACTCCAGCTTGTTGGCGCGGGCCAGGTTGCGCCGAATATCCAGCAATTCCCTCACCAGGGCATGTTCCTGGTCTCCAAATTGGAAAAGTTCTCCCTCGCGGATTTTTTTGATGGAACCAAACACCTCCACCACCAGCACGCTGTGATGGGCCACGATGGCCCGCCCGCTTTCGCTGACAATGGTGGGATGCGGCACTTTTTCGGCGTTGCAGACATCTGCAATGTAATAAACGATGTCGTTGGTGTATTCCTGCAGGGAATAATTGGTGGATGAATCAAACGCGCTCCGCGATCCATCATAATCCACCCCCAAACCACCCCCTACGTCCATGTAATCTATGGGAAACCCCATTTTGTGGAGTTTGGCGTAAAAACGGGCGGCCTCTTGGACGGCTTTTTTAACAGTCAGAATATCTGGCACCTGCGATCCGATGTGAAAATGGAGGAGTTTTAGGCAATGACCCAGGTTTTCCGTCCGTAACATTTCGCTGGCTGCGAGCAGCTCCACCGTGCTTAGGCCAAATTTGGCGTTTTCGCCCCCGCTCTCGGCCCATTTGCCAGCCCCCTTGCTGAGGAGACGGGCGCGGATACCCACCAAGGGTTCCACTCCCACCTGCTTGGATATGGCGATGATTTGGCGCAATTCCTCCAGTTTTTCCACCACCAAAATCACCTGTTTGCCCAACTTGATCCCAAGGAGGGCCATGCGAATAAACTCAGCGTCTTTGTAGCCGTTGCAGATCACCAGGCTGCCGGGCTGGTTTTGCATGGCCAATCCGGCAAACAACTCCGGCTTGCTGCCCACCTCCAACCCGAATTCGAAGCTCCTGCCCGCATCCAAAATCTCCTCCACCACCTCGCGCAACTGGTTGACTTTGATGGGGAACACCCCGCGGTACCTCCCTTGGTAATTGAATTCGGCAATGGAATTACGGAAAGCCTGGTTAATGGCCTGCACCCGGTGCCGCAAAATATCCTGAAACCGTATCAGCAAGGGAAACTTGAGCCCTCTCCCGCGCGCTTCCTCCACAACATCGGTCAAATCCACAACGCCGCCCGCCTCCTGAAGGGGGGTGGCGACCACATGGCCGGCCTCGTTGATGTCGAAATACTTCGCGCCCCAGCGCTGAATGTTGTAAAGCGCGCGGGCGGCCTCTGTGTCCCACACTGGCGGGGAGTCGGAAAAACTGGCCATGGTCATGGTTTCTAGTCGGTCGAACTATAGTTTTACCTGCGAAGAAAGCAACAATCAGCTTGTAAAAAATGAAAATTCTTGGGCCCCCGCCTCCTCATTGGGATGGGGTCAAACTTGTACCCAGAACTGGTTACATGACGTTTTTCGCAGACATGCTACATTCTTAACAGTTGAACGTCGTGGTTCAACCCGTTTTTTAGATTGTTGTTCGCATGTGTTGAAAGTGTTGTCAACAGCGTGTTTTTGAAAACCCCGGAGTCGTGTCCGGGGTTTTTCATTTTCCGGGAGGGGGTTTGACAGGAGGTGGGGGGTTAATCCAGACTCGCATGCTGTTTGCGGTATTGCATGGGGGTGACCCCAATTATGTTTTTAAACTGGCGGCTGAAATAGTTGCTATCCTCAAAGCCCACTTCAAATGCAACCTCGGTGACGGATTTATGGGGGCGGCGTAGGAGCGCTGCGGCACGATTGACCCGCAATTGCATGAGGTAGGCAATCGGTGAGTTCCCCATGGCGGCCTTGAAATTGCGCATGAAATTCCTTTTGGACATGTGGGCCAATGCGGCCAGTTGGTTTAGATTCGTTGGCGCCTGGTAATGAGCCTCGAGATGGCTGATCGCCTCGCCGATGCGCAACAATGCCCGTGAATCCGGGTTGGGTGCATGGGCAAAACAACGGGCCAGGTAGCCAATGATCTGCATGAAGCAGGCCGTGGCCAGAAAACGAAAACCCTGGCTCCGCTGGGTGAGTTCCGTCTCCAATTGGTCCACCAGACCCAGAAGACGGGCCAATTCCGCAGGGTTGAGCCGCAGGCGGCTGTTGAACTTATGCCGCCGCCGCCAAGCCGGTTCCAGGATAAATAGGGCATGATATCCGGGCAGGGATGGCAGGTCCTGGTTTTCCAGTTCAAGCTTCTCAGGCTGGTACAGGATGTTGACCAGGCAAAGCTGATCCATGCTGGGATAATCATGCGGCCGTGAGCCCCCAATCACAAAAACATCGCCCGTGTTCAAGGGGTGGGTTTCACGCCCGGCCTTGTGGATGCCGCGCCCGGAGGTGATGATGACAATCTCTGCGAAATCATGGGCGTGGAGACCAAAAGGCTGCTGGGGATTGCGGCGTTCCACCGCTATGGGAAAACCATCCGTGGCAAACCAATCCCGCCTTTGCAAAACGGTGAGGGACATTTTATGGGGCCACTGTCGAGGGCCTGTGGCAATGGCCATATAATCCTGTTTTCTGGCAGTTTTGTCAAGGACACAAAATCGCTTTGCAGCTAGTCTGGCTCCACAAAACCATCAATCAAACCCACAAATAATCATGGCCAAAAAATCACTATCCATCAAAACCGCCTTTGACATGGCATGCGACCGGTATTCAGGCCTGGGCGTGGACGTGGCGCATGCCCTGAAAAGCCTGGAAGGCGTTTCCATCTCTCTTCACTGCTGGCAGGGGGATGACGTGGGAGGATTTGAGAGCTTGAGCGGCGGGTTGGGAGGCGGCCTGGTGGCCACAGGCAATTACCCGGGCAAGGCTCGAACCCCGGACGAGTTGCGGGCCGACCTTCAAAAAGCCTGCACTCTCATCCCGGGCCATCATCGCCTGAATTTGCACGCGTTTTATGGGGAATTTGAAAACCGCAAGGTGGATCGCGACCAGATTGAACCCCGGCATTTTGCCCGGTGGATGGATTGGGCCAAAGCCCAGGGGTTGGGATTGGATTTCAACCCCACTTGTTTTTCGCATCCCAATGCCGCCGATGGCTTCACCCTGGCGCACGAGGACAAAGGCATCCGCGAATTCTGGATTGAACATTGCCGTCGAAGCCGGGAGATTGGCGCGGCCATGGGCAAGGCCCTGGGCAAAACCTGCGTCACCAATGTGTGGATTCCTGATGGCATGAAAGACACGCCAGCCGACCGGGTGGGTCCTCGCCAAAGGCTGGCCGACTCCCTTGATGCGGTTTTCAAGAAGACGCTGCCCGCACGTCATAACCTGGATGCAGTGGAGCCCAAGCTTTTTGGGATAGGCAGCGAGAGTTTTGTGGTGGGATCACATGAATTTTACCTGGGATACGCGCTTAGCCGTGGCAAGTTGCTGACTTTGGATGCCGGACATTATCATCCCACCGAGGGGATTGCGGATAAAATTTCCTCAGTGCTTCAATTCATGCCTGAGATCCTGCTGCATGTCAGCCGGGGAGTGCGATGGGACAGCGACCACGTTGTAGTATTGAACGATGATCTGCATTCCATAGCCCGGGAGATTGCCGCCAATGGGTTTTTGAAACGCGTGCATATTGGGCTGGATTATTTTGATGCAAGCATCAACCGGGTGGCTGCCTGGACGGTTGGAGCGCGCAACATGCTTCGGGCCATGCTGATTGCCTTGTTGGAACCGCCCCTGATATGCAGTGCGGAGGCGGCGGGAGACTTCACCACCCGGCTTGCGCTGCAGGAGGAGGCCAAATCCCTGCCTTGGGGCGCCATTTGGGACTATTATTGCGAAACAAAGGGGGTGCCCGTGGGTAACCGGTGGCTGGCAGACATACAGTCCTACGAAAAAGAAGTTTTATCCAAACGCTGAATCCCTCATCTTGTTCGGAACCATTATGCAACCCAATCCTTTTTTTGGTGTATTTCTTCACTGGCTCGGCGGGCTGGCATCGGGTAGTTTTTATGTGCCCTACAAAGGGGTAAAAAAGTGGTCTTGGGAAACCTACTGGCTTGTGGGTGGGGTGTTTTCATGGATTTTTTGCCCATGGCTTTTTGCCGGTTTGATGACGCAACACCTGCTGGGGGTTTTGGAACAGCAAAGTTTTTCGACCCTTTGGTGGACTTATTTTTTTGGAGTGTTATGGGGCTTTGGGGGGCTGACCTTTGGGCTGACCATGAGATACCTGGGCATGTCCTTGGGCATGGGGGTGGCTTTGGGTTATTGCGCGGCGTTTGGCACGCTGGTGCCGCCGATTTTCAAGGCCTTGATGCCCAACTTGCCGGTGGGGGCGAGCATTGTGGAAATCGCACGCTCCACTTCAGGCCAAGTCACATTGGCAGGCGTGGGGGTCTGTCTTTTGGGCATTGGCATAGCCGCCTTGGCAGGTTTTACCAAGGAGAGGGAGATGCCCGAGGAAGAAAAAAGAAAAGTCATCAAGGAGTTCAATTTCAAGAAGGGCATCGGCGTGGCCACCTTCTCGGGAATCATGAGCGCCTGTTTTGCCTTTGCTTTGCAGGCCGGAAAAGGGATCAATGACGCCTCGCTCGCGGCGGGCACAGACAAGATATGGACCGGACTGCCTGCCTTGGTGATTCTTTTGCTGGGAGGATTCACCACCAACTTCATCTGGTGCGTGGTTCTGAACCTGAAAAACGGGACCTGGTACCAGTACCTCGCCACGGAAGCACTCCCGGAGCATGCCCACCTCGGAGGCAGTGGAGGAGAACACGCACCTGCATCCCACCACGAGGGCGGGCCGGTGTCGGACCTTAAGATTCCCGTTTTAGGCAATTATATTTTCTCCGCGTTGGCGGGCATTTGCTGGTATTTCCAGTTTTTCTTTTACACGATGGGAGCCACCCAGATGGGCAAGTATGACTTCGCCTCCTGGACGCTCCACATGGCCAGTATCATTATATTCAGCACCATGTGGGGATGGATATTCCACGAGTGGAAAGGTTCCAGCAGAAAGGCTCATACCCTGATCTCGGGTGGCATCATCACGCTGGTGCTGTCCACCATCGTGATTGGGATCGGCACTTATCTGAAAGGCCGCTAAGCATCTTGCTGCTACAGGCAAAAGTGCTGGTTTTAAGCGGCAGGCATGATGCCTGTTGCCAGGGCTGCGAGAACCTCAAAATCATGGTTGCTGCCTTTTCTACCCTTTGAGGCTGGCTGAGGACCCTGGTCCCGGATGCCTCTCCACGGTTTCAGGCCATTCAGTTTGAATGGCTCAACCAGGGCGTCCCAGTTGCCGTCGCAACCGCGCCCGCACATCTTCCCGGAAACGGTCCAGGGCGACAGTAACAAAATCCACCATGTCCAGAGTGGTATCTCTCACCAAAGGAGTCAAATCCATGCCTAGAATCACCTGGCTGGCGCCGTCCGTGGAATGGGATTCCAAAAATGTCGCATTGGCGGCGCGGCGACCCATTGTGGCTAGGTCATATCTCTTGCCACTGCCTATCTGGGAATCAAAAAGGCCGTTTAAAGCTGCCGCCAAGTGGTCCTGACCGCTGACATTCATGATTACTTTGTCAGAATCCATCAGCCAATCCAAACTTCGCCAAACTTCACATCCAATCACCTGAGCGGGGCGATATCGTGGAGGCAAAGTTCCAAGGGCCTGCAGGGCGGCCACAGCCACGGCAATATGGGTGTCGTGCTTATCCGCGAGGTTGTGGGTATAAACCACCTGAGGCCGTGTGGCCTCCAAAATCATGGCCAGGTCTTCCTGGAGGTGAGTGTTGCGCGGATCCTTGACGGTCTTGCTGGGGTGGTCCAACTGGACCATGAATGCATAGCGGCCCACGGAGGCAGCCTGGTTTTGCTCCTTTCGCCGGATTGACTGCATGGCCTTGTCTGAAAATCCTTGATAGGGACCTTTGCGGGCGCTGCCCCCGCCTTGTGTGCAGGTTACCCCGCCAAAAGCCTTTCCAGGCGTGGCAAACCCGGCTTGGATGCCGTGGAAAGCCATGAATTCCAAGTCATCCTGATGCGCTCCCACCCCCAGGTGGGTGACACGCCGGAGAGCCGCATTTAACGGCCTGCCATCCGGCACGAAAATTTCAGCCGAATTTCTTGAGAATTTTAATTTCATGATTTCGAATCCAGCCGGGGCAGGCTGGCTGCTGCCACGGATTGACCCACCCGCCGGGATCGTTCGTCCGGCAGGCTCAACTTGATTTTTGTCGCAACCTCCGGAAAGTGCAATCGCAATACCTTGCGCGCCTTCTCCAGCAAATGATTGCCGCCAGGGCCGCTGGTGACGCGGCCAAGAATCAAGCCTTGATCAAAGGAATAAAATTCAGAATAAAGGGCCAGCGCGCATCCCAGATAAACCCCCAAGGTGTCATAAATAAGAGCCGCACGATCATCCCCCTCCTTCATCAAATCTTGAACTGCCTTCAATCGCTCGGGCAGCGGCATGGAAGCGGGCAATTTTATTCCTGCCGGCCCCAAAAGACGCCCCACCGCTTGTTGGGATAAATAGCTTACCCCGGTGCCGCGATCCCCAGACCACTCATCCTTGGGCGCATGTCGCTGAAGATCCAACGGAACAAAAGCCAGTTCATTCAGCCATCCGCGAATATGGCCTTGAACATCAATGAATCCGGCCGCCAGGCTGGATCCCATGGCCAGGCCCAAAATTCCACGCCTGCCCAGTGACAAAGACCCAGCCAAGGCTGTCACATCGCCGTCGTTCATGACCTGCATGGGCACCCCCCATTCTTTTTGCAGCCTTTTGAAAATGCTCGCAGCCCTGGAAAAATGCCGCCGGGGAACCGATCGCATCAGGGATGCCACGCGAATTTCATTGTCCACGATGATGCCCGCAGAGCTGCCGCCAATGGCATCCACCCTTGGCAGGCGTGCTGCAGCACGATGCAATGCAGATGCCAGGTGATGGTAATGATAATCTGGATTGGAATGGCTGCATGGATCCCACCGCGTCTCCTCGCTAAAAACCACCCTCCCTTCCTTCACCGCTGAGACTTTGTAATCGCTTGCACCGAGGTCAAAACCAATCCGACATCCCCGCAAATGCCCCACAGTCTCCAATCCTGATTCCTTTTTCCTGGGAACCTTGTCAGCGGAGGTGATCTTGACCTGAAAAGGCCTGCCGTAAGCGGACGCCATCAACTTTGCATCAAACCTGCGGGCGCCTCGGTAGGAATAGATTCTGCCTATGGTTTCGGCCAGTTCACGAGGGCCGCCGAGGGTTAATTTCCATCCGCCCCGGGACCAAAGGAGGAATTTCACCAACCGTTCGGCGTGCAATAAGGTTGCCGGGTGCCGACCAGGGACCACCAGGCTCTCGAAGCACATGGATTGTCCGTTTTCGCGTTCCAGTCCGATCACAAACGGCATTTGGTTTGAGTCCTTCGCTGCGTGCGCCAAGTAAGCCTTGTGGAAAAGGGCGGCAGGTTTGAACCCTGCGTCTAATGGCGCAGGGAGACTGGCTGGCATTGCTGGATTCATCTTAGTTGGGCTTCTTCACCGGACGAAACTGAACATGCAGAGCGTCCAAGCGCCTTTCATTCCACTTTACACGGTTTACAAATCCATTCCAATCCCGGGTTGACGGAGGCGACCAAGCCACTTCCGCCAATGCTTCCAATCTGGGAAACATCATGTACTCGGCCTGCCCGAGGTTGGGAATGTATTCCGTCCAAAGGTTGGCCTGCACCCCTAGAATATGAGTGCGCTGGCTTGGATTCAATTTGGGTGGCCATGGGTTGAATGAATAGACCTTTTTCAAGGGGAGAAATCCGCCGATGGCTCTCGGTTCCTCGTTTTGGCGCAAGGATTGATAATGGTCCAGATAACAATAATCCTCCGGTGACATCACCACATCCCCTCCGGCTGCGGCGGCTTGCGCGCCGCCGCCCGACCAATCCATCAGCACGGCATCCGGCGCAAGGGTGCCACCGCCGGTTTCACTCCAGCCCACCATGCGTTTGCCCTGTGTCCGAACAAAATGATTTGCCCGGCGCATAAACCAACCCTGCAGCGCGGCCGTGGAGGTCATTCCATTGGTCCGCATCAGCGCCTGGCATTGGGGACAGGCCAGCCATGCCGCGCCATCCACTTCATCCCCGCCGAGGTGGATGAATGGGCCTGGGAATAATCCTGCCACCTCGCGCAGGATACCGTTCAAAAAAACAAACACCTTTTCATTCCCCGCGCAAAACACGGCGTTAAACACACCGCCCCTTTCCGGCAGGTTTACAATGGCATGCGGACAGGCCATTTCAGGGTAAGCCAGCAGGGCCGCACTGCAATGGCCTGGCATTTCGATCTCCGGCACAACTGTGATATGCCGCGCCGCCGCATAGGCAACCACCTCGCGAATGTCTTCCTGGGTGTAAAAACCTCCATAGCGGCCGCGCGAGTCATAAGAGGCGGTGGAATGCGGGTCCAATCCAAAGCCAACCCCGTGGCGCCAGGCCCCGACCGAGGTGAGCTTCGGAAATTGCCTGATCTGAATCCTCCAACCCTGGTCATCAGTAAGATGCCAATGAAAGGCGTTTAATTTGTAAAGGCCCATGAGGTCCAAAACCCGCTCCACCTCCTGGCGATCAAAAAAATGCCGGCTCACATCCAGCATGAAACCTCGCCATGGGAATTGCGGCCAGTCGGTGATTTCCAGGCAGGGCACCATCCAGTCCCGGCGCGCCGCCCGGCTTATGGATAAAATATCAGGGGGCAGAAGCTGGCGCAGGGTTTGAATTCCATAAAAAATCCCGGCGGGAGTGTCGGCGCTAATGGTCACACTGCGGGGTTGAACGATCAAATGGTAACCCTCCTTGCCATACCATGTGCCTCCACAATCACTGGACAATCGAATAAATCCATCCAGTTGGCTTGCGCCCGGTTTTTTGAGGGGCATTTCATAACCCGTGGCCGCCCTGAGCCAGCCAGCCAGCAACTTGGCCTCATTTTCAAATGGCGGACCGGCCACAACACTGGCAGTGCGGGTGAGATGAAACCTCCCGGACTTCAATTCCACGTGGACCGGCTCGGGAATGATGGATGGCCAGGTCGGATTTTGATCCATGGCAACAAGCTCGGCAGCCTTAACGGGCTGTGACAGCGCCAAAATGAGGATGATCCATTTAAAAGCACTGCTGAAAATGAGGCCCGAAGCCGGACAGAAACTGTTGAATGGGCTCGCCTTCCCCGTCTTTAAGAATTTCATTTTCCCTGGTGATTTCCGGGCTGGGAAGGATGCGGCTTTGTTCATTTCCACCCTGAAAAATGTGAAAATTTCAATGCTCCGGTGAAGGGCCATTTTGCACCGCATTAGAATGGGGATGCGCCTGGACATACAAGGCGAAAGATTCGTCCATGGCCACGGAATAGCGCCAGTGAAAATACGGAATGTGTCCATAGAATGGAGTTAATTGACGGTCAGCCTCGCTTGCGGGCTCCTCCAAAATGGAATAGCAATAGAGGGCGCTGACCAACGCGGACCGGTCCGCCCCGCCATTACAATGAATCAAGATGGGTTTCGGCGCTGCTTTTAAGGCTTGGACAATGGAATCCATTTCCGCCACACCGAGACGGCGTCCGGCTGAAAGGGCAAAATCATGGTGGGGCAAACCCATGGATTCCAATACATTGGTTTCACCCCTGTACCAGTCTGAATTGCCGTCCCCACGCAGGTTGAAGACACATTGGATTCCCCAACGCCTGATTGTATTTTTTAGGGTTTCAGGGTTCATCTGGCCTGACCGATAAAGCTTTCCAGGGTCCACTGCATGAAAATTATCCGTGGCCAGCAGGTAAGCCACATACAACCCCACCCCAAGGAGCAGGGTGGTGATGCTGGCGGCCAGGGCCAAACCACGGCGCTTCCATCCAGATTGTTTAAAAATTCTCATCTATCACTGTTCGAGGCGGAGTTTATCCATGTTGGGATGGTGGCGTACGTAAGACCAGTAAGAACGGTCCATGGCGCTCGTTCCAAAGCCCAGCCACCATGGCAGATGCCCGTACCAAATGGAAAGCTCCCGGTCTGCCATGCCTGGAGGTTCTCCTTTGATGGCATAACAGTAAAGGGAAGCCACCAAGCCGGTTCGGTCTGCGCCAGCCTTGCAATGGATGAGCACCGGCTTGGGCAAACGGCGCAGTTCGGCCACGATGGCCTGCATTTGCGCCTCGGTCACCTCCCGGTGGTCTGAAAGGGCGTAAGCCGAATAAGCCACCCCCCTCGATCGCGCCAATGCGAGTTCCTCCTGATTGGTCCCAACCAAGCTCAGTATGCTGGCTACTTGATGGATATCAATCTCATGTCTCATGGATTCCACATTCATACGGCTGGATCGGTAAACCATTCCCGGTTCAACCACATGCCAGTTGTGGTCCCATACAAGCCATAGGGCGTAAACACCCACTCCAAGCAACAGCCCGATTAATGCCATCAAAGCCCGAAAAAATTTGGATTTTCTGTCAGCCGTTTTCATTGCACAAAATGATTGATCAAAAATTCTCCCCGAAAGCCAGTTCGGTGATTTTAAGCCATTTCCCGGGGTGTGTGAACCTAAATTCCATGAACAACCCTTTCTGGGGCGCGTCTCAGTTTTTGGGAGAGTCCCCCTCAGCCTCCGAGTTTGAATTTTTATAAACCTCCACAAACCAACTACTCCGCTTTCCCTCCCCATCAATCTCCATGGGTGGCGGGGACCGGGGATGGGTGACGCCGAGCTTTCGGAAAATGAGATTGCTCATTTATCGCGCTGGCTGTTTGCGATCCCCCCTCTCCTTAATCCTCTCCCCGCGCTGCGCTGGCGGGGCGAGGAAACCAGAGGCGCAGGGCTTTTGTTTGCGCTTGAAATGGCGATGGCCTTCGACCTTCGAAACGGTTTAAAACCCTATTGAACCCACCGCCTCTTTCTCCCTCTCCATCAATCCCATTGATGGGGAGGGCCGGGGAGGGGTGGCGCCGAGCTTTCGGGAAGTGAGATGGCTCATTTATCGCGCTGGCTGTTTGCGATCTCCCCTCTCCATAATCCTCTCCCCGCGCTCCGCTGGCGGGGGGAGGAAACCAGAGGCGCAGGGCTGTTGCGTGCGCTTGAAATGGCGATGGCCTTCGACCTTCGAAATGGTTTAAAACCCTATTGAACCCACCGCCTCTTTCTCCCTCTCCATCAATCCCATTGATGGGGAGGGCCGGGGAGGGGTGGCACTGATCTTTCGGAAACGGGCAATTTGGCCCCAGCCTCAGAGGGGCGACCTATTTGTAGAAATCCAATCTCCAAAAATCATTCCGCGCACCGTTGGGGCGGCACACCAAAAGGCATCCAAC
>JAKAFL010000019.1 GCA_021817945.1 bacterium
GTCCACGTCGTTGAGAAAAATATTCTTCCCCCCGTTCCCACGGCTCATCACATGATAGATGGCATCCGCATACTCGATTCGCACCTGGCGCGGCATGCGCCCAATCTAACCCATCACCACAAAACAGCCAAGACTATAGTTTGACCCCATTTTTGCTTCTCCCAGCGGCCAGTTTTATGGATGCACAATGTGACTCTTATCTGAGCGAGCAAACTTGTCTTTTCTTGTCGAGCGGTAGGGCGCTTCTTAGCACAGGCCGTGACGGCGCGACCCTGGCCGACTCCACGGAGCATTCGTGATTTGCGCGCGCGTGTTTTTCCATTTGAGCGACAGCGAACCAATTTTTGCAGCGTCAGCGGTCGTTGCCTGTGCTGCCGGTGGTGACGGCTCGGCGCGATGGCCGGGAGCGACATTCAAACTTTCTCGTCTCGTCGCTCCCGGACAGCGTGACGAACGACGCCACGGGCAGACTCACTTTGTCCTGGGGGCGAAGCTGGGGCGTGACGGCTTGGCGGCTGGCCTTTGTTTTAGCAGCCGCCGTGACAGCACGCGCCAGCGAGGGGGAAGTTGCAAACCGAATTGCCCGCCGACTAAACCAAAATGTCACTTTTCTAGGACTGACCCCTTCATGCGAGCCATGCCAACACCCTCTCAAACCAATGGAAAGTGTCAATCGCTATTGATGATTGTTTGGACTGACCCCTTTTCATCAGCGTCAGCGGTCGTTGCCTGTTCTTGCCGGTGGTGGCGGCTCGGCGCGATGACCGGGAGAGACATTCAAACTTCATTCGTCCCGTCGCTCCCGGACAGCGTGACGAACGACGCCACGGGCAGACTCACTTTGCTTTTGGGGCGAAGCTGGGGCGTGATGGCCTGGCGGCTGGCCTTTGTCTTTCAGCAGCCGACATGACAGCACGCGCCAGCGGAGGGGGAAAACTATACATTCATAAGAACTGACACGCTCACGTTCACTGAACGATGGTTTCTCAACATGGCTTGCAACCTTGCAAATTTACACATTTGACCGCCATCGTATCCATCCTGCTAGAGTCACCCAGCAAAGGAACCCCATCATGAAAATCGTCACCCCAAATGCCAGATGCCCTCTGTAATAGAGAAAATCGATTAGCAGCTTAATCGCTCCTGCCGGAATTAATGAATAGGGAACCATCATCCAAAATCTCAAAGGGTATCGTTTCATCGGCCAAAACGAATTGGACCAAGAAAATGGCTCTGACCAATCCACATTTGTTTTGAAACGCATCACGGTTAACCAAAAGAATAAGAACGTTACTAGTGAAAGGCAAATTAGACCGCCACCGCCGTAGTCAATATCGGTCTGCTGGGGTGATATAGACGCGATTGCCGTGACGTTCACTGCAATTAGTAGAAGTCTTGCGGCCAACCATCTATTTAGAAACAGGAGTTTCATTGTCAGTAATATCTAGTTCCCCCATACCCACCGAACAAGGACTCGCCAAATGAAAGCGTCGGCGCACTAGCCCCTTCGCTGCCAATTTGGCCTCCTGCGAAAGTATGCGGAACACCGAAGTTGATGTCCCACGACGGGTCATCACCATAATGAGTATGTCCTTCGACATGCGGACCTAGGCCGATATCGCCAGAAAGATCGAAGCCTTTTACAAAACTATTTTTTTTATGGCATCCGCTCGAGGTTGTATCCAAATCAAACGACGCGCCTTCACCAAGACCAACCTGCACGCCTTGGTTCCATTGGCCGTTGAAAAGACCAGTGCCGCCGTTGTTTCCAAACGTGAATCTAAAGCCAATTATATCACCGAAAGTAATTGTTATCTGCCAAAGTCCCAATGGATCAATCCGGTTGACTGGATTATTGGCGACAAAATTGTAAAGATTTGGACCTTCAATTAATTCTGCAGGCTTCCGAACAAATGGGTGCGTTCTAAATGGCGAGGCACGTTGCACCGTTTCAAACCCTGGTTCACCCAACGGGTCTCTATTTGGCCACGTCCCCGTTGACGCCTTGTAGTACCGGTAGCCATAGTAAAGCAGGTCACTCTCATCATCCTGGTACTTGGTAGAGAAGCGGAAAGGATTTCCTTTGGCCATCGGTCCGGTTTGGCGAATGACTTCCCCGAAGGGGCCGTATTCGTAGTTGGCCACGATCTGGCCATTCGCGGCATTGACCAAGGCCATGATGTTGCCGTTGCCGTCGTAGGCAGGGAAACAGTTGGTCGTAGATGTGCCGTAGTAGGTCGCCTCCAGCAATCCGCCCACTCCACCTGCCCCGTTGAACGCTCCTCCCGTCTGCCCGGACAGGTCCGGGCCCCACATGAAGGAGTTGATCAGGGCATCCGACGGCGACAACGTTGCCACCAGGTTCCAGCCGTCGTAAAGGAAGATATTCGTGCTGATTCCAACCCCATTCGTGGACACAGCCTTGGAGATGCGCCGACCTTCCGGGTCGTACGCAAACGTCAGCGTGTACTGCGGCCCGATATTCGTGTTCACAATCATGGCAATCAGCCGATTCTCAGCATCCCAAACGTACTGCCACCGCCCATCATTGGTCAAGTTCCCATCGGCATCGTACTGGAAGTTTTCCGGTTGTTGCGGCACGTAAACATTGCCGCTCACCACCTGGCCGCCGGAAACGGTGATATTGGTCCAAAGCGCTGAGTTGGTGTTGTTTGCAGGAATTTGCTGGCGGAAATATTCCTGATTCCGGTAGGTGGGCTGGTTGTTTACAGTAATCGAATTTGTCAAAATACTTGCCCCCATGACATCCACATAAGGAGGAATGTCCCGGCTTGTGATCTGGTTGAGGTTGTTCGCAGAATAATTGGCTACCCGAAGGTTCAGGCCGTTTGTATCGCCTCCAAAAAGGCGTCAGTTCTTGATATTGTCATATTGTGCCCCCTTTGAGATTCTTCTTACGGCTGCGATTCAGCAGATGATGGATATATCCCGGCGAACCCATCTGAAGCCGTCCGGCTATCCATTCCACCGTCATTGCCGTCTTCACCCGCAGTGCAACCCAGCCGCAGATAATCCCAACCGCGCTTTGAAACAAACCAACCCTCCCGATCCCCTGCCATGCGGAACGGAATCCCGGGTTCTGCGAATCGTTATAGCAAGGATTCGTCATGAATCTATTTTCCGCCAGAGTTTAATGTTTTGCCATCATTTTCTTCAAAATACCCGTGAAATAAAGTGCCGGATGAAGCATCGGGCGCATCTCAGTTTTTGAGAGAGTGACCCTCAGCCTCCGCGTTTGAATTTTTATAAACCTCCACAAACCAACTGCTCCGTTCCTCCTCCCCATCAGTCTCCATTGGTGGCGGGGACCGAGGGGGGTGGTGCCGAACTTTCGGGAAGTGAGATGGTTTATTTATCCCATTGGATGTTTGCGATCTCCCCTCTCCATAATCCTCTCCCCGCGCTTCGCTGGCGGGCCGAGGAAACCAGAGGCGCAGGGTTGTTGCGTGCGCTTGAAATGGCGCATTCCTTCGAGGCTCGAAATGGTTTCAAACCAACCGCTTCACATTTCCTCCACGCAAATTTCACCAGCCTAAAAACTGAGATGCGCCCTGAAGCATCCGTTGAAAAAACAGGCCAACGAACGCCAGGTTTGGACACCCGGCCTACAACCTGGATGCCTCAAAGTCCATAAACGCCTAAGAGCTTTCCGCTCCCGCATCTTGCCGCATCTTGACCCTTTCCATTTCGCTTTTCGGGTTCAAGCGTTGGAAGCGCGGTCGGCCCTTTGCAGGGCGAGATCGGCTTGAATCCGGCCCTCCAATTTTTCAAAGCGCCAATAAAAAAAGACGGGGACTGCGGCCAATAAAAACCCGGCGGCAGGCATCCAGACCCCTGACAATTCAATGCCGGTAATGGCGCTGTTGGTTTGCACGGAATTGGCCACATAACCGGTGGCCTGCATGATCCAGGCGGACAAGGCGCCCCCGATGCCGCTGCCTGCCTTGAGGCAAAACGCGGCGCCGATGGCGGTTAGGAAGCCGGCAGCGCGTATTCCGTGCTTCCACTCGGCATAATCCACGCTGTCTGAAAGCACGGAAAAAGGCATGGCCATGGCCATGCCACTGGCCAGGAAGCCCAAAGCCCAGCCAGCCATGACCCAGGACAAATTTCCGGAGCCAGCAAGGCCAACAGCCATGACCAATTGGCCCACAACCATGCCCATCAAACCGGCCATCCACACATTACGCTTGGAAGTCCACCGGCAAAGAACCGGCAAGGCGAACGCTGTGCCGAGGGAAATGAAATCAAGGCTGTTTGCGAGGGGGATCAAATCCTGGCGATGAAGAACGTATTGAAACAGGTAGGGCCCCACGCTCACCCGGGCGATAAAGGCAATCCAGAAGAATAAACTGCTGGAAAAAATAATCAGCCAGGGCCAGTTACCGCGAATGGCGCGAAAGGCTGCCACAACAGGCAACCGGCTGGACTCGGCGTTGACCACGGAGGGCATTTCCTTCAGCCGGGAAAAAGCGAGGAGGTAAAGAGCCACAGATCCCAGGGCATAAACGGGCATGACCAGCATGAAGCCCCTCCGGTCATTCCCATGACCGAGAACCGCCACCCATTTCAAGGCGGTGAGATTGACCAACAGCACGCCCAGCTTGGATCCAAACATGCGAAAGCAAGTCAGGGTGACTCTTTCCCGAGGGTCGCTGGTAAGGGCGGACAGGATGGAAGTGACCGGGGTGTTGATGCCCGTATAAAGAACACTGCAAATCACATAAGTTGACGCCGCATAAATGATTTTTCCGGTGTGTGACAGGGAGGGCGTGCAAAAGGTGAGAACACCAAAAACGGCAAACGGGCCGCAAAGCCAAAGGAACCAAGGGCGGCTTTTACCCCAGCGGCTGCGGGTTTTATCAAAAATAATACCCCATACCGGCGCATCCACGGCATCCACGAGGCGCGCCAACAAAAGTATCCAGCCCGCCGCGGCGGCGCTCAGTCCATAGACATCGGTGTAAAACTTGAGGAGATAAAAGGAAACAACGCAAAAAACCAATTGCCCCGCGGTGTCGCTGGCGGCATAACTGCAGCGGGTCGCCCAGGAGGTTTTTGCGGCTTCTGGAATCATGTACCCAGGAGGAATGCCAGTCCCTGGCGCTCCAGGACCGAACGCAATTTGACCGGACGCCCTTCCCTGCACGATTCCTCCATGGCCTGCATGACAGCCACCGTGACCACCCCTTCCGCCGCATCCGGCATCGGCGCGGTCCCGCTGGCGAGGCACCGGGCAAAATACTCGATGTAATTCTGGTACTCGCCCGCATGGTGCGAATGCCCGCCAAAACGGAAATAATAATCGTCCTGATCCTCGAACGTTTCGATGCAGGAACTGCCATTCAATTTCCAAGAGTAACGGAGGTCATAATAATCCCCCTGGCTGGCGCCATTTTCACAGCGCAGGACGCAGCTCATGTTGCTATCCCGGCCCAATGGGATGACAGGGCTGTTGTAGGTGCCGCTGATGCGCGCAGGAATTCCTCGGGACGTTTTGAAGATGAACTGGAATGTGTCCGCATTTTTCAGTCCCAGTTCCCGGCCATTTTTGCCCAGGCTGGAGTAACCCATCACCTCCTCGATGTCGGGCAAGTACCATCGCAGCAAGTCCACGGGATGGCTCAGGCCCCCATAAAGCCACTTGAACGAATCGGTTTTAGCCCATCCTTTTTTGAGAAACCAGCGATGGTCGGCATTGTAGTAGGATTCCACGGTGATGATGTCTCCGAACCTGCCTTCATCAAAATGCCGCCGTTGGCGGGCAAACGGGGCAAAAAAACGGGAGCTTTGGCCCACCATGACCCGTTTGCCGCTGGTTTTGGTTGTTTCAAGCACTTCCCTGGCCTGTGAGAGGTCATTCAGAAATGGCTTGGTGCAAATCACATGCTTGCCGGCGCGGAGCGCGGCAATCACATGGTCCGCATGAAGATGGTCCGGAGTATAAATGCCCACGACGTCCACGGCGGGGTCCTCAAGCAACCGCTGCATGGATGGGGTGAAACAGTCCAGGCCAAACTCCTGGCAACGCTCGCGGCCCAGTTTTTCATCCAAATCACAAATCCGCGCCACCGTCCAAAGCTCGCTGCGCATGGCCCCGGAAACAATGCTGCGACCCTCGCCAAGACCCAAGACACCCAACCCAAGCTTTTTCATATATTGATCAACCTTTTTTCTTTTTCAACTGAATGATTCCTGATTTGGAAAGGTAATTGTTGATTTTACCCTTGTACTTTTGAAAAACCGCGGTTTTATCGTGGGCATTTCCCTGGTCCATGGCCTCCTCACGCGCTTCTTTCAACATTCGCAAGATGACCTGTTTATTTGCCTCAGTCAGGTTTGGATATTGCGCACAGTAACCTGCGAAGGTGAACTGCACCTTTCCGTAAGTCATGGCATCCTTGACGGCCTCGATCTGCGATTCGTTCAACCAGTGGGCCAGAGAGTCCAGGAAGGACTGGTGCAATGCGAGCAGACTCGAACGCAGGGAGGCCAACTGTGCCGGATTCCTGCGAGCAGCCAGTTTCACTTCGGCATCATTTGCCGCATGCCAGGCGTTCAAGTCGTGGTACTGTTTCACAATGATGCCTTGCACCGCCTGCTCCGCGTTGGTATCCGCAAGGCGCAGCGCCTGGACGATTTTGTCCGCCCGTTTGTCAATCACCTCCTCGTAGCGCCGCTCCTGGTTGGTCACAGAACCATCGGATTGGGCTTCGGCCAACCCACCCAGGCAGGACACCGCCACGGCTGCCACGATAATTTGGAAAAATAGATGTTTCATAAGATGACGATTCATGGGGCGGGGGGAGCGGTCTGAGTGCTGGCTTTCAAAAGGCCCTCCAAAACAGCCTTCGGAACCTGGATGGCTGTGCCATGTTTATGCAGGCTTGGAAAGCTCACCAGCCCGCTCACATCCACAAAACGGCGGAAATCCCGCGTTTCCACCGCGCCGTAAGTCTTTTTGCGATAAGCATCATAGTAGATGAGCCATTTATCGCCCAGCTTCAGGACTGCAGGTCCTTCGCTGAATTCCGGGGTAAAGGCTTTTGAAACAGATTCCCAAGGCCCCATGGGGGACGAACCATAAGCCACCCGGATGTTGAGATGCGTGCGCGAATTGTCCTTGAATACCAGCACATACCCTCCCCTTTCCTGCACTTCAAACGGGTCAATCACACTATAACCGGGATTGAAAAACAACCGTGCGGGGGAGAAATGTTTGAAATCGCTGGTCACAGTGCAATAAATCCGGTGGTTATTGTCGTGCTTCTCCAGAAGGTCTGGAAATCTGCCGGGAATGGTGGAGGCCCAAGTAATGATATAATGATTTTGGGAAGAATCAAAAAACAGCTCCGGAGCCCACACGTTCACGGTGGTGGGCTGATTGGTCATCACGGGAATGAACTGTTGGGGAGACCAATGAATCAGGTCCCTGGAACTGGCATAGCCAAAACCCTGGTCTCCATGCCAGCCGGCAGTCCACACCAGGCGAAACACACCATCCGGCCCGAGCAAAAGGCTGGGGTCACGGAACTCCCTGCTCACTCCCACATTGGCTTCCAGAAAAGTTCCCGGCACATTGGTCCACCTGTAGCCATCCTCACTATACAGGAACCTCAAGTATTTCTGGTCCGCATCATGAAAAGATGTGAAGAGATAAACCGATTTTCCGCGGGGCATGGCTGGCGCGGCGTTTACGGCGAGCCTGGCAGCCAGGAGTAAAAGGAGGCAGACGGCCCCCAGGCCATATCGGTAAAACAATGCTCTATTCATGGATGCGCGCAAGGATACCTGATTTGGCCGGGGAAATAATGTTCTTATTGACGCAAAAAATATCATTTTTGACAAACCCGCGCTCATTCCCCCCTTCAACGAGCTGCAAGGGGCAGCCACACGGACATTTCCGACGGACCCCTGTTCTGCCAGACAGAGTAAGGTATCAGCCGCAGGTTCATGCTTTCCAGGTTATCCCCTTGAAAATCCCGGTACAAAGTTCCGCTCCAGTTGAGTTGGTTTTGGGCCAACGCCTTCCCCTCAAGAACCACCACCCCATCCAGGAGCTGTCGGTCATAGCGGGCGGCCAGGGAAATATCTGGAGGAACAAGAACATTTTGAACCCGGATTTTTGGGGGCAAATCCGGCGATTCCAGGCAGTACACCACCGGTCCCCGTTGAAAGGCCACCTGGTTGATGTCTTCCTCCACCAGGGGGTTGGCCTGAATCATGCGGACGGGCATCGGAATATCCAGGTCCAAAAAGTCGCCAGGATGCCACATCCGGCGCACAGCGTGGTAGGTTCCTGAAGCGGAGGACACATCCGGGGGCCCGTCATTAACCCGGACGCTCGCCCCTTTGGCCCAGCCTGGGATGCGCAAGTTCAGGGCAAACGGGTCCTTGCCGCACTCCTGGATGAGGATGCGCACCCTTCCATTCCAAGGGTAATCCGTTTGCTGCACCAAGCGGACATGGTTGCCATCGGGCAGGATAAGACTTACCGCGCTGCCGCCGTATAGATTCACCCAAACCATGCCCGGGGTCATCCCGTAGGCATAGGCGGCGGACTCTGAAATCGTACGCAGAAGATTGGGAGGGCAGCAGAAAGAACTCAGGAACGGAACGCGTGTGCGGGGCCAGCGCAGAGTGGTGGGCAAAGGATCCGTCACGCGCAGGGGGTTGGTGTAGAAAAAGTTTGTGCCGTCCAGGCTCACGCCTGAAAGCACGCTGTTATAAAGCTCCAACTCCACCACATCCATGTGCCGGGCCTCCCCAGTGGCGAGGAACATGCGCCAGTTCCACAGGGCATTCCCGATATTGGCGCAAGTCTCGTTATGGGCGGTGATGTTAGGAAGTTGAAAGTCTCGTCCGTAGGCCTGGTGAATGCGGGTTATTTTTTTCTGATCCCTGCCCCCGTCCGGTGCGGCGCCGTCATACAGCGCACCGCAGCCGCCGGTGATGTACATTTTGCACTCCACCACATTGGTCCACATGCGCTCCACGACCTGCCACAGCCCCTTGTCCCCCGTTTCCAGGTACAAATCCGACATTCCCGCATAAAGGTAATTGGCCCGAACGGCATGACCCTCCGCCTCGGTTTGCTTGTCCAGCGGCATTTGGTCCTGGTTATCGGCCGTGCCATCCTGCACAAGGTCCCGCATGGCGAGGAATTGGCGCGCCAGGTTCAAATACCTTGGGTCATGGGTGGTTCGATATAGCTCCACCAACCCCATGTAATGCGAGGGACAGATCAGGTTTTCGGCCAGGCGCGGCGTGGGATTGGCAAACACGGCGGCCAGGTGGTCGGCCACCCGGCAGGCAATCGCCAGCAGGTTGGTTTCGCCCGTGGATCGGTAATTGATGCAGGCTGCGGTCATCAACTGGCCGGCGTTGTACATTTCAAAATTCTCAGGGTTGGAAAAGGGAATGGCATTGGTGTCGCCACGGCGCTGGTGAAGCTGCACCCAGGTATCCAAATAGCCATCCCGCTGCTGGGCGCGCCCCATCACGGCGATCATGCGATCCAGGTTGGATTTGAGAACCGGGTCCCGCGTGGCTGCCTCCATGGCGCTGGCCGCCTCGATGAATTTATAAAAATCCCCGTCGTTGAAAGTGGCCCCGCGCGATTTTCCGGATACATCCCCCGCCACGATTTCGAAGTTGCGGAAAAACTGGCTGTAGTTAGTGCCTTCCATCAAGCGTTCCATGGAAGGAATCATTTGAGTGCGACAAAGTTCAAAACGTTCCTTCCAAAAGCCATCGGTCCAATGGGCAGAATTGAGGCCAATGGGCTGCACCTTGTCCATGGGACTGGCTGCGACATCAGTCACCGGCAACAGGCCCACCCCGGACGCATCAGGCGAACCTGCCGCCGCCAAACCTGCCGGGGCAGGTCCGCAAGCAACCAAGCAACCTAGAAGGAAGCCCCCTATCGAACCGGTCAACGCTTTATCCTTTTTTCCCTTTTTCACGGCTTTTTCTTTCATGAAAATCAAATCCCGCCCGCTGGCGCGGCAAGGTCGAACGAGGCGGGAACAACGCCGAGGATAATGAAGCTGCCCTGGCCGATCATTTCCAACTTTTGAACCCCGGCATCAAACCTGAAGGCATGGACATTGACTAGCGGGCATCCGCTCACGGTCACCGCATCAGGCAGCGCGACATCCACTCCGCCGCGCTCATCTGCCTGGGCGGTGGTTTCCAACTGCGGCACCTGCAACCATCCCTTGGCGGAGCTGTCGAAATATCCCACCAGCACACGGACAGGTTCGCGCACCGAAAACACGATGGGTTGGTAATGCCCCTTTTTGGCCTGCTCATGTGAAAAACGGATTCCGGTCATCCCGCGCAAAGCGGGATTGATTTTTTCCAGGACAAAATCACGGTCGGTAAAAACGCGGGCGCCCAAAGCCACCGGGTAGGATTCGGCATTGGTTGAAAGCAGGGTGAAACCCGCCGCAGGCCATGGAGTGGCTGATGGGGAATGGTCCGCCCGCGCCGGGGCGGCGGCATCCAGGCCGGCCTGAAAATCCGCCAATTCCTTTTGATAGAGGGGAAGGACTTGCGACCACAAATAATTGGCGCCTGTTCTGCCATGGCCGCCCGTGAATGGAATTTTTCTTTGGGAGGTTTGCATGCCATTGGCAAAGTGATACGCAGGAGTGGCAAGCCGGTCGAGTTCTTCAAACCATTTCAGGCTTTGAGCCAGGCATTGGCCAGCCTGGACCCTGTCCTCGTTTTTGTGGCTGTAATCAAACCTAAGCACCCACTCTGCGGCCTTGGTCTTGGCGGCATAATTTTCGGCCAGGGCGTGCTGGCAATCAATATCATTTCGCAGCCGCAGATATTCCCCGCGGTTCTTTTTCACAAACGGTCCGGCGGCATCCACCTCCTCCACGGCCCGGGCGGCGCATGCGAGCGCCTGCTGGATGGCGCTTTCGGGGGTCTCACCCGCATGAGGCTGATGATTCCATTCCTTTTGGACATATTCATCCAACCGCTCCCCGGGAGGCGCCTGGGACTCCCACAAATCGGGAATGGCCCCATATTTTTTGGGATGCACCAATTCATCCAAGGTCATGCCCAGCGAAAGGGTCTGCCGGTTGCCCTCTGTTATCCCCAGCCTGCGAATCAAAATGGGCGCTATTTCCCCCGCCTGATTCATTGCCGCCAACAAATGCCGGGCCGCGGTTTCATCGCCATAATAATCCGTCAGGCGTCCGATCCAGTATTCATGGTCCGCCGCGTCCGGGATATAGGGATTCCAACTGTAACGAGCCCATGCCGTGAACCAAATCCAATCCCTTTGCCATTGGAACAGGGGTGGCTCCACGGCGTCTGCGGAATAGGGCCAGTTCCAATAGCAAAGGGGATACAGGTGCAAGCCGGTTGCACCGAGCCTCTCCCGGCAGGCTTGCACGCATTTCTTGATGAAATCCACATCTTCATAGCGAAACGGCTCCAGGTTGGAAAGAATATGAACGTTCACCACATGCGGCCCGAGCTTGCCCATGGCCAGGTGGATGGCTTGATCCTTGCCCCTGGGCTCCCACGTGGTCAAAGATTCGCCGTTGTATTTGGACATGGTAAAAAGGTTGGTGTAAAGGCTGCAGGCGGCGGGCATGATGGCATAGGGGTCCATGGCATGAGTGCGAATGACAATAGGCGGTTCACACTGCAAGCCTGCCTCGCGCATGCCGTCCATCATCCCGGGAATGATCACATTGGTGCACCATTCCAATTGGTTTTCAGTTCCACGCAAGGCTTCTCCCAGGCACACCAGCAATCCCACATGCGGGTAATCGTTCACAAACTGGGCGATGGATTTGCGGGTGTAATCCTCCGTCAAGGGAGTCGGGGCGCTGAGCTGGGTGCTGATCCCATTCGTTTCAGCAAATGGTTTTGAGACCAGGATGTTGTAAAACATCTGGACCAGCCAGATTCCGCGCCGGTCGCATTCCTGGACCAGCCAGCGGTAAAGCTCCCTGTTTTCCCTAAAAGTCGCCTCCGGAACTTCCACTGCATAGGGATAATCCTTCACCCGCACCAGCGAGGCGAATGGATGGCCACTCCACAGGTACAGAGTGTTCATCCTGTTTTGCGCCAGGAAATCCAGGTATTGGACCCATAGGCTGCGGTCGTAAAACCACGGAAACAACCCGGGAGTGATCGGGTATTCATACACGTGGCGTCCCGGCAGGATGTAGGTTTTTTGCAATCCCACGCATGTCCCCCTGAGTTTCATCACTGGCGCATCATGCCAGCCATCCAGTTCGCGCCCGGGCCATTCATGATTTTTTTGAAACCGTTCCGCCAGTTCCATGCAGCCGTATAAAATGCCTGAATCGTCACCGCCCTCAATGGTGATGTTTTGATCCGGGCTCATTTCAAAGACGAAGCCTTCGGATGGTATTGTTTGATGAGCCTGGCAATCCAGGCGGATGCATCTCATGCCAGGAACCGGTTTGGGTTGAACTATAACCGGGTAGTGGACGGAGACCAGGGCAGCTTGAAGCTGTTTCGCCCCGTATTGGATCCTGGGTCCGGCTTGGGGGTCCATCACAATGCAAACCGCTGCCGACCCCAGGGCATGTTCAAAAGCGGTGAGCAACAGGAAACCCATCAGGCCGCAGACCATGAATTTATTTTTCATTTTCAAACTATTGCAACGCAGCTTAACAAAAAGCCTTCATCCCTATTTGCCCAGACCAGATTCACAGGGCAGTGATGCGAATGGCCATGTAAGGACGTCCGGGCAGTGAAATGGAGCGTCCCTCCTGATCCTCAAAAGAATAACTGGTGACTTTGTGGACAATGAAATCTTCCGGGACCGGAGTTATGGTCATTTTCCATGTATCCAGGACTTCCGCCTTGAAGCGGGCATTCTCGGACAGGGCTGGGGACCGGGGCAGGGAAAATTTCCAAGTGGTGGGTGTGCTTTTGCCGAAGTAAATCAGGTAATATTGGCCGGCTTTTCCACCGATATCCGGGTTTTGCCATCTTTCCATGGGGTCAATGCCGGTGGCAGGGGCGGAATCGAGAACTTTTTTGAGGAAGGCCAGTCTCGCGGGGCTTTGGCCCTTGAGTACCCCGCCCTTGGACCACCACAACACGTCATCCGGGCTTAGATAGGTTTCTCCATGCCCCACATAAGTGCCGGCCACAACCCCGTTCCAGAATCGGAATACCAGCTCCTGGGGGGAGAGATTTCCCCAGCGGAGGGGAATGTCACCCTCATACTTCACCTCGTCATACACCACCGGTTTTCGATAGACATCGCGGTAAAGCTCCGCGCTGGCGGGGCTTTCCACTGCCATGCCGTTCTGAATGCTCGCATGGGTGATCCACGGCAACGTGTCATTAAAAATAAGACTGCCATTGTGAATGGACAGCAAATGGTGGAAGGGATCATTCTGCGAGATGATTTCACCAAAACGCACGAAATCTGATTCCTTTTTGAATTTCATGAAGTCCCATTCATTGGCAAGGGACCACCATACGTTTCGATAGGAAGCCAGCCGCGCCACCAGGTACCGCACGTAGAGGTCGTCCGACACCGCAGGCATCCGGTCAAACCCCCAATGCCCCCCATCATAAGGATGAAAAAGAATCACATCGGCTTGAATATTGAGATTCTGCAAATCCTGTATGCGTTGCTCCAAATGCCGGAAAAACAGCGGGTTAAAGCGGGTGAAATCCCATGTTTGAGGGGGAATGCCCTCGTAGGGATACAACTCCGGCTCATTGGTGTTCCAGGCATATCTTTTTGGAAACACACACATTCGCACCTTGTTGAAGGGGGAACCCGCCAGGGTGCGCAATGTGGTTTCCTGAAGTTTTTCTCCCTGGTGTATCCAGGCATAACAGGTGGTGCCCAATTCCTCGTAGGGCGTGCCATCGGCATAAGCAAAATGATAGACGTTGGCCACCCTCACAGGCCCGTGGTTGGAACCTCTGGCAGGCGTCACCTCAAATGACCCGGTGCGGCCATCGAGACTGGGGCTTGAGCTTTGGGTGACATAATGCCAGGTCCCGGTTTTATCAGGCATGCAACGAACACGATAGACGCCCTTTCCATCATAGAAACCCGCGGCTTGCACCTCATCATCCCCCTGAAAAAATTTTGCCGAGAACTGGACATCCGTGAATGGGTTTCCATTGGTGGGTCCAGACAGGGCAACCTCAAACCTGCCCCACTGCTCCACATCCGCTTTTGCCGATAAAAATGCAAGGGCCATCAGGGCTGTGACCAACATGAGCATCTTTTTTTTCATAACGAATTACGGGTCAGCCACCAGAGCCCTCGGGACAGCGAAAGGGACCCGCCCGCCTCGATTTTTTGTGCGGAGCTGGAAACGGCTCCTGTGCCGAGGGACACTTCATGCAGTTGGAACCCGCCCTTTTCCATGGAAAGGTCCAGGCTGACGGAATCCTGGCTGCCATTGTAAACGAGGAATTGTGCGCCGGGCTGGCGTAGAGCCCAGAAATGATTGGCGGGGACCGCCTTCCATGCTGTCATGCAGGGAACAGCCTTCAGAAGGCGGTCATCGGTGGATTCCGGTAAATCAGGCAGTGATCCCCCGGCGCATAGGTAAGCCCATAAACCACGCATGCCCTCATCCTCGCCGGAAGCCATGATGACTTTATCCGGGAATTTAAAACGGTATTCAGAGACCATGCCCGCAAGGTCCTCATCGCGCGGGGTGCCTCCATGCCATTTGCGCTCAAATTGCCTGGGAGAGAGATTGATTCCGCCCGGAGGCGCAAATAATCCCCGATCGGTCCTCCACCAATAACGAAAGCAAAGCACATCCACCACGGCGGCTCTTCCGGGATCCGAGAGAATGCCGTCCTGGACATTTTTGGGGGCGGCCAGGGCGATCAACGGATGCCGGTGCGTGTCATTTTCCCAACCCGCCACGGTATCCAGCCAAAATTGCTCGAAAGCAAGCGGCCCGGTGAATTCTGCGCTGGTGAACTGGATGACATTGGATTGATTGGTGAAATCATCCAGGTTTTGGCGGATGAATGCGGCATGCAAACGGCGCCGGACGGGCTGCGAAACATCATAAAACTGGGCGGCCATGAAAATTCGCTTATCCCCGGCAAAGGGAGGAGGTTCAGGGAAGCCGGTTTCATTGGTATTATTGGCGGTCCGCCACGGACAATCCACCCAGTGGGCGCCTGCCTCGATAATGTTGTGTTGAAAATAATTTTCGTTGAACAACAACAAACCGCGCTCGTCGCAAAGCGCTGCAAATTCCCGCAACCGGGACCAATACCAGGGATTGTAACGGGTCAGGTCATACAAACTCAACCCATCCCAGGCCATACCCTCACCAGTCCGCTGGAAAGGCTGCTCATAAAACGGAGCCCAGACATCGCCATCCTCACGCCGGATGCGCTCATGGTCCTCGCGCCGGCGATCGTACCAAAGGCCATAATGATGGTCCAAAGCTGCCTGGTGGTGGGACAACATGTCATCCGCAACGGATTTCAAATCATCGGTGAAACCAGGCCCGACCCGTCCTGGAGCAAACCTGGTCAGATTCACCCCGTAATCCGCCGCCTCACTTGGGCGCATGTTGCCCCGCCACCAGTTGACAGCTTCCACGGACCCGGTCAATAACCGCCCGTTCACCACCAGCCAGCCATTGGTTATTTCAACCGTGTTTTTCTTCAAGGGCGCTGGAGCGGGGCTTCCCGGCAAATCGTCCACCAGCCTGGCCCCGGCACTGGTTGTGTCCACGGGATGACTTGCGGCATCCTTGCGGATGAACTGCTCCAAGGTTTCCGCCGGCTTCAGGGAGGAGGCGATCAATTCGGCGGCTTGGGCTTGAGACGGATTGGACATCTCATTGAAATCCCGTTGCATGAGGCGAATGCGTCCGACGGCATCCGCTCCCAAACGGTCCTGAACTTGGGCCGCAAACAGACTGACTGGCTTGACCGAGGCATTTGAATCACGCCAGACGCCGTTTCCAGAAAATTCACCCCAGCAGCCAAGCGCCCAGTTTTGGGCGCCGGGCGGGTTTTCGCAAATGATTTTCGAGGCATCGCATTGCCAGAAAACAGAATTGGCCCCGGACCAGCCTGACCCTTCGCCATCCGCGCCGCGGTTTGCCAGACTGAGGCTGCCCCCGTCAATTCGCACATTGTCAAAAAGCGTGCCACTGGACCATGCGCCCATGGCTCCGCTTTCCGCAGCGGGAAGCAGGTCTTCACATTGGACAAATGCATTAGGCCCGGCCGCGCAAAAACCGGCGGAAAAATCATGGCGTCCATGCTCGGCATAGCAGCACTGAAACAGGGTCTGCTGGCCCATGGTGAAGAAGGTGTCCCGCCGCCAGCCACCTATTTCTGAAACAGGCGCAAGAGAGATGCAATCCTGCACGGTCATCCGCTTGCAGGTTTCGTAAACAGCCACGGCGGACCCGGCAAAGTGCTCAAAGGTCACCTGCCGCACCCAGGCATCCTCCCCATTCTCAAAGGTGATGCCATACCAGGAATGATTTTCATCCCGCAGATTGGCTGGATCGTAATCCGAAACAATCCGCATGCCTTCCACGCCCACATTGAATATCCTCCCGGGCCATTGGCAGGTTTCCACATACCCGCCTCCCAGCTTGGGATCCAATGCGGTGGTAATGGGGGCATCCACAACCACCTGGTTGCCATTCACCCCCACTATTTCCCTGTCCCACTCCAGGTTGTAGTGTCCGGGATGCCATACCAGGCGCCAATCCCCTATGCCACCCCCGAATTCCATCATCCCCAACTGCTCGATCCATTCACGGGTGCTGGGACGCACAATGCGGATGGTGTCGCCCACATGCAAACCTGCAGAGTCGGCCACGGCAAATTGAGTCGCTCCCACAGGCACATAACCGCCGCCGATTTGCCATTGGGCGTTGGTATGGATTGAAATGTCCAGGATACCCTGGACTACGATCAATGTGCGACGATCCGGGCCGGTCGCCACCAGCAGAGTGCCTCCGTCCTCCATGCCTTCCCCCCTCAAAACAACTCCAGAATGTTTGATGCGCAGGGACCCATGCACCTCGTGTCGTCCGCGTGACAGAAGAACAGCCCCCCTCATTCCATGGTCATCCAATGGCAGGCTCGCCACGTAATCCAGGGCCTTTTGAATGCGGAGGGTTTCATCCCCGGCCATGGGAGCCACCACCACCTTCACCGGAACATCGGGAATATCCCGGTCTCCACCCGCATAACCGCAGCTTGAGAAATCAGGAATCCTGTTTCCTTTTTCATCCTGTCCATAGGCCAATTTTCCGTCTTTCCCCAGCGAAACCGGGTTAACCGGCGCTGCGCCGGGTTTTCGCGCGGCAGCAGGCAGACAGCACGTGGCGGCAATCAAAGGAATGAACACCGCCCCGAGCAAGGCACGAGGCACCCACTGCGCATGCCGCTGCACGCTAAAACAGAGGATGCGAATTGGGATGACTTTTTTCATGGCAGTCTTCCCTCCAATTGACTCAACTGGCTGGATTTCCTCCATTTTTGCCCGTCCACGAACACAATCAAGCCCTTTCCCATTCCATAATGCCGCCCATCCTGATCCCAGACGATGCTGATCCTGTGGTGATGATAGAAAACATCATCCAGGCAGAAATAATCCCACAGGTGATCAGGCAACAACGGCCAGACTTCAAGCGTGTCATCGGCGCGCGGCATCAAACCCACAACCCCGGTGATGACCAAATCCGCAAAAGTGGAATGATTATAATAACGGCTGCGACCTGCCTTGCCATTGATCCACTGGCCGGTGGTTTCATCGAGATACTCGCCAATGTAAGGTTTGCCGCCTGCATGCTGGCTTTCCACATAGGTCAGAAAGGCATCGTAGAACTGGCTTTTGGAAACAACGGATTGGTGGTAATCCCTCAGCAGCCGGGACAATGCATCCAGTGTCTGGGAGGTGGCAAATGGCCAAACAGCGCCATCCCATTCACAATGCCCATAGCCATGTGTGCGAAAAAACGGGCTGCGCTGTTCTGCGGTGGTGATTCCATAAGGCGCGGAAAATCCCCCTTGGGCAGTCAACTGCGTCCAAGCCATGGCATGATTGGCGTCATCGGGCGGAAGATCAAACATCCAGGGGATAAAACCCAATTCCTCGCGAACACCGGACGATTCACCATTGGGCCGCTGGACTTCATAAAAGCGGGCCTGTGGCTGCCACAAATTGGATTCCACAAGTTGGCGCAACCGATTTGCGCGCCCGGTAAATTCCGCCGCCATGCCCGGTTTTCCCGCCATTTGTGCCATGGCGGCAATGGCCCGCGCGTTTGCATACATGTAACCATTGATCGTGGGTCGCAGGTTCTTGACCGTGCGCGAGCCGCTGATGGATTCCTCCATTCCATCACGAACATCATACTGCCAGAACAACCCATCAGGTGTGAGATGGTCCTGTTCCCATTTCTGGTAATCCTGCGCCATTTGGCCGAGAATGGAAGAGATGAATTCCCGGTCCAAAATCACACAATAACGGTCATAAAGAGCCGATTCCAGCCAGTTGCTGTATTTGTGTAATTGCCCCATGTTTTCAGGGCTGCGCAGCCAGTATCGCACGTAGTCATCCATATAGATGGAATCGTGCAGCCACCGGCCTTCGGCAATTTGATGACCCAGGGCGCTGCTGCCGGGAAGGGATCGTGTCAGGAACTCGCTGAGGACATACCCATCCGGGGTTTGTTCAATGTGTTTGCGGTAGGACCACCAGCGGTAATAATACATTTCCTTCACCTCAGGATCAGGGCAATCGAACCGGGGAATCTCTTTTTCCAGCCAAGCCGCGGACTTGGCATCCGGGATGGAATTGGTCACATTTTGATCCTCCATGGAATTGAAACGGGCAACAAACTGTTCGATATCCTGGTTGGAAAGAATGGAGCCTTTGGCGGTTGCCGGGCTGGAATCGTCCAGGGGCAGGCCCATTGCGGGCACGATCCATAAAAGCAGGAATAAGATGCCTGTCCAGCGCCATGCCAACTCCGGCCTGCCTTCTTGTGTAATCCGTTTTCTGGACTTCTGCGGCTTGCCAGGTGGAATTGGGGAAAGTGAGGGATGCATTGGCATTATAGATTCAGGGAGGCGATCTCTTTCTCGATCAGGGCCAGGTTTTGCCTCACTTTTTGGCGCTCTTCCTGCCGGAACCTGTGGAAAGGCTCCGCCATAAAATCCTGGCATACGCCCCTGCACGCCAAAACACATTTGATTCCCTTGATGATGGCGGAGGAATGGCGGCCCACGCGGTATAGGGCATCACTGACCCGTTGGATTTGGTTTTGCAATTCCCGTGCCCGGGCAAGGTCGCCGCCAACAAAGGCCTGGACCAATTTCACGTACAAGGCGGGAAACATGTTGGCACCGCCGCTCACCCCGCCGTTTCCTCCAAGCTGCATGGAATCCAGCAACCGTTCTTCCGGCCCGACCAGGAGAGACCAATCAGGCCGAGCTTTGATGATATCTGAAACCTTTTTAAAATAGCCCATGTCGCCAGAGCTGTCTTTGAAGCCGATGACCTGCTTGTAATCCATCATTTTGCGGATGGTGTCCGGCTCGATGCTAACCTTGGTCAAGGCTGGCATGTTGTAAAGAAACAAAGGCAGGGGCAGCTCGGGAATGAGATGATCCAGGTATTCCTGCAATTCCGGCTGGGCCTCCGGCAGATAATAAGGCGGGGCCAGGACCACCGCGGAAGCCCCTGCCCTGGCGGCCACCCGTGCCACCTTCAGGGATTCCACAAATGCCGTGTCGGTGATTCCCACCAGGATGGGAACACGGTTTGCCACCTGCGCGCACGAGCGCTCAATCAAGCTTTCCCGCAAGGCGTAGCCCAGGCTGGGACCCTCACCCGTGGTGCCTAAAATGAAAAGGCCCGCCACCCCTCCGGAAAGGAGATGCTCAATCAGCCGTTCCAGCCCTTCACAATCTAATTCATCCCTCCCCTTTAGCGGGGTTACCATGGGTGGGACAATTCCAGTCAAAGGCAGTTTCATTTCACAATGTATGTTCCAATTCGCCGGTTGGCTTGATTCTTAAAATTAAAACCACACTGGCGAGGCAGGCTAGCGCCGCCAAGGCCAGGGCAGTTGAAAAACCCATTCCGCGATCCCTCATCCAGCCAAATCCCACTGTCGCAGCCGCTCCCACGCTGATGCTGACAAAATTCATCAATCCATACGCAGTGGCTCGAAGCTCGGGCCGGGCGATTTGACAGAGGATGGGCATGTTGTTGCAATCAAAAAGGCCCCAGCCCAAACCGAACAACACCAGGCAGGACATGGTCAGCATGAGCGTGGATGCAAAACCCATTCCCATCAATGCCGGGAACAGCAAGAACAAGCCCAAGGCGCTGGTGCGGATTCTTCCCCTGTTGTTCAATCGCATCCAGCGGTCAGCCAGGATTCCTCCCAGCAACACCCCAAAAAAACTGGCGACTTGAATGCAACCGGTGGCTGAAAGGCCGGCGGGTCCCTCGGCCATTTTGAAGCTGTCTGAAAGATAGGTTGGCAGCCAGTTTTTGGTAAACCACCCGGATAAAGCGGGCAGCGTGAAACAAACCACCAAAATCCAAAACCCAGGTTTTCCTGACAGCTCCTTGAGGATTTCCAGCAGGGATAATTTCACCGTCGAACCGGCACCCACGGTGTTTTCCTGTGGCGGCTCACGCAAAACCATCCATAAAAAAACAGCATAAAGGACTCCCAAGCCTCCAAATCCCGTAAAACACCAACGCCAGGAGGCCGCCTGGGCGATGTAACCGCCCACTCCCCCCAATGCAAGCCCGGCGTAAATGCCACTCTGATGAATGCCAATAGCTCTGGACCGGGTATGACCGGGATGGAAATCCGCAATCAGCGCCAATGCCGCTGGAATATAAAAAGCCTCGCTCACCCCCATCAGGGAACGACATGCCAGAAGCTCGCCAAAATGGTCGGCCAACCCGGTCAGACAAGTCATCACTGACCATATCAGCAAACTGGCAATAACCAGCTTTCTCCTTCCCAGGCGATCAGCCAGGAAACCACCCAGCGGGCTGAGCAAGGCATAAACCCACATGAACATGGCCATCAGGATTCCGAAATCCCGGTCGCTGGCAATGCCGGGGATGTCGGCGCGGATGGATTCACGCACAGTGGCAAGCATCTGGCGATCCAGATAATTAAGCATGGCCACGGGCCAGAGCAATCCCACCACCACCCAGGGATACCAATCCGATCCTTTTTGGCCCGCGCTCACTTCAAGGTGTTGACATTGCTGGCAGGGTCGCTCCAATCAATCTTTTTATTGGGATCCAAACCGTCCAAATACTTGTCCATGACGGTGTAGCCATCACCTTGCAGGTCCTTGGACGCGAGGTCCGGGTCCTGGGTATCCAGGCCATATTTCAGTTTCCACGATTTTCGAATCCCATCGGGACCCACGTCGGAGTAAGGATCGCCTTTGTAGTCGGGGTATCCACCCACCTGGGAGATGTCGGTAATTATCCCGTTTCCATACTCTCCAACGTCATTTTTTGCCAGGCCTTTCGCCCGTTTCAACATGGTGAATGAGCCCATCCCCCATGTCACGCCTGTGCGGGTTTGTTGAACCGCCCGGTCATCCACGGAGTCGCGCCTCGGGAGGGTGTCTCCGGCCCCTTCCAGCACGGATTCATAAGCCTGTTCCGCTGTTTGAATGGTGATGTGCGGCATCGGGAACGGCTTGTCCACACGCACCTTGGCAACGATTTGCGCCAGGGTGTTGCTGTCTGTGATCAATCCGCGAGCAATATCGCCGCTGGCATCCGCGTCCGGGGCCTTGTTGAACTGAACCCCGCCAGCCCAATTATCCGCCGTCACAGCAGGATAACCCACAACCACGTTGCCGTTCACATAAGCCCGGCCCCAACGGCTGATTTTTTCATTCCGATTCCAGCTTTGCGCCGGTTCCAGAATCCTGAAGCGAACTTCATTATCGAGCGTTGCCGGCCCGGGCTTGTAATAATTATTGATGATATTAAAGAGACTGTGCTGGTCGCCGCCATCCAAGGACCGGTGACGCCAGTTGAACAGGACGTTGTTCACAAAATTGAAGTCATAACTCATGGCAATGCTGGGATTGCGGCCCGTGTTGGATGAAAACAGGTTGTGATGAAAGCCCGTGTTCCTGCCGCCCCAATCCCCGCCAAAGGCATGGTTGTAGGTGTTCAATCCCTCCGTGATGATGCACCATTGGATGGTATCATTGACACAGGGTAATTTCAGGGTGGGCCCGCCTTGTTTGGCCTGGTACATGTGGCGATAGGTGTCCATTGTCTGATCGTTTCCCCAACTGGCCGAGCAGTGATCAATGATGATATTCCCGACCGGACTGCCCGCCAAACCGCTCTGGCGGTCAAAGATGTTGGTGTTACCCCGCCGGAAACGCACATACCGGATCACCACGTCGTGGGCAAAATTCATCACGCTCTCGCCCGCGATGCAAATGCCATCGCCGGGCGCAGTCTGGCCGGCAATGGTCAGGTAAGGAGCCTCGATATAAACCGGCATTTTCAGGTGAATAATGCCCGCCACATTGAAAACCACCACCCGGGGGCCAGCCGCCTCGCAGCCCTCCCGCAGGGATCCCGGACCGCTATCATTCAGGTTGGTCACGACATAAACGCGTCCGCCCCGCCCGCCGAAACTAAACTCGCCGCCCCCCTCCGCGCCAGGAAAGGCAGGAACGGTGGCTTGGGGCAGATCAGAGGGCTTGGATGCCCATGGAATGAATGGCTTGCCGCGCTTGTCCCAATCAGCCAACTGTGGTTGCAGGCGCTCAATTAACGCGTTTTCATAATTTTTCCACGCAGCCTCACGGGCTCTCTCCGATGCGGGCTCCACAGGCCATGATTCGCGACCCAAGACCATCTTGGCGGCCATCACTGCACCCACTGTCAAAACCATCCATTTGCTCGTTTTCATTTTCATAAAGTCACCGCATTCCATCCATTTCCCTGACTGCCTCGTCTAAAACCAAACCGGGGTCAAGTGATTAGCTCAACCCCGGTTTGGAGCGATTGATATACAACTTACGGGCTCACCAGACGGTAGAACACCGTCGGGGCTGTCGGATCAACATTCACCGGCACATTGGTCACGGTGGTGGATCCAGGCACCACCACCCAGTTGCTGCTGATACCCACGCTCAGCGTATTGGTCTCGGTTTCCAATTTCCATCCCAGGTGATCAGCGGGCCAACTAATGCTGAGCACTCCGCCAGACAAGCTGGTGGCCAAACGAACCGGAGCCAGGCTCACTGTGCCGCCGCTGAGAAGCTTGATTGAGCCATCCACCGCCAGGTTGGTCGCCCATGTATATGATCCGCCACCAGTAGGCAGTGTGATGGAACTGAACCCGGTGACAGCCTGATTGAACAAATGGAAGGTGGTTCCATTGACCAATGTGCCGCCGATACTGTTCACCACCAAGGGTCCGCTGACGGTCAAAGTCCCGGTCACGGCCACCTCGTCGTTCGAGGTTGCGATTCCGGCCTGGTTCAGCTTCAGCACCACCGGTCCTTGAATGGACGCGGAGTTGCTGACGGTGAACGTGCCTGTGGTGGTGGGTGAAGCGCCCGGGGCCAATGTGGCCGATGCACCCAAGGTCAAAGGACTGGCAATGCTACCAACACCAGCCAGTGTGCCGCCGCTCACCGTAGTGGCTCCCGTGTAGGTGTTATTACCATTCAAGTACCAGATGCCGGAGCCCACCTTGTTGATGGAAACCGTGTCCAAGCCGTTGGAAATGGTCCCTGCGAAGGTGGCATTCTGGCCGTTGGCTCCAACACTGTAAGTGGTGCCAGCCACGGGGTATGAACCGGAGGAACGACCGCTCAGGACTGTGTTGGGTCCACCCGCAAGCGAACCCAGGTTATAAACCGCGTTTTCGCCGTTGTAATTATCCAGGACGGCGCTGCCAGTGCCCAAATCAAACGAGGCTGCAGCGCTGCCAGTGCAAAGGTTGCTGTTGGTGCTATTGTTGAACTCGAACACACCCACGCTGTTGCCTAGCTCCAAGACTCCGGTGAAACCAGACATATCTCCGCTGAACACTTGCAGATCGGTTGTTCCCACTGATGAACAAATCCATTCACCGCCTCCCATGACAGGTCCCGCGATGACGTTCTGGGTGTTTGAAACCACGGTCAGCGTGGTGGACGGACCGGCGATTTCAATCTCATTGGTCACCGTGACTTTGTCCAGGATCAATCCGGCCGAGTTATTCAGCACAAGCGGCCCAAACCCAAGGCCAGCCGCCATCAATTCCACTTGCCCATCATTGACTGTGGTGCCACCGGGATAGTTATCACTGGCTGAGGTCAGAATGACTGTTCCAGGACCATTCAAGGTCAGCGACCCGGTGCCAGTCACATTTTTATTGAATAGCAATGAGTTCGTGGCCGACAGCACATTCACCGTGCCGTTGTTGCCGCCCAATACCAGGCCTTCGCCCTTGCCAATACTGAAGTTGACATTTGCGTTGCCTGCATAATTCAGGGTGCCGCCATCAAGGATGACGTCGTTCTCCATCTGGCCAGCCCCGGCAACACCCAGCGCAACAATGCTTCCCGATCCGGGATAATTGCTCACCGTCAAGGTGCCCTGGTCCACGATCACATCACCGGTGAATATGTTCTTGGTGAGCAGCGTAAGGTTCCCGGTTCCGGTTTTGTAGAGACCGGTGATGCCGCCGATTTCGCCCGTGCCGGCGATGACATAATCCTTGAGGTTGTTATCCACCACGATGCCAGGCGTCACGTTCGGGGATATTTCCGAGGCGCTGTATCCATCCGGCGCGACTTCATCGGTCAAGTTCACCGTCGTGCTCCCTGAGGCGGTGTCATCAAAAACAGCCCCCTGGTCGTCCGAGTAGGTCTGGCTCACCTTCCAGCTTGTGTCACCGGAGTTGGTGCTCCAGTTGGCGGAGGCCACGCCATCCCACACGTTCGGACTCTTGACAATGCTGATGCTTCCGAACTGACTGAAGTTGCTCAGGCCCCATTGCAAGCCCGGTCCCGGAACATAAGGAACCATGGTGGGATAGGTTCCCGCCGTGTCAATATAGTTGCTGGGCGAACCGCTGGAATTGGCCAGGATTTGGAAGGATTGGCCCAAGGCAAAACTGCCGGCGGTCGGGTTGATGTTGGTCATCAACAAATACCCGGTGTCATTGTTCCAACGATCGCAATTGATAATGTCATTGGTCTGGGGATTTGAAAAATCCACGTCAATCCGGATGGTGCTCACACCGGCAATTCCAGCTTGCGGCCCTTCGGGATCGTTGTTGAAGTCAAACCGGCAATACAGGTTCATGTTGCCGATGCTGTCCTGGGGAGTGGGTCCAGGTGAAAGAACACCAAGCGAGTTAATGACCAGGCGCGGATCACTCGTGTTCTTGATGGAATCGAAACCGCCGCCATCCGGATAGGCAATGGTGCCGGTTCCATAGAGCAAACCTTCCACAGACATCTTGGGTTGAATGATATTAATCGTCCCAAAATTGGCCAGGATTGAGCCATGAGGAATGTTGAAGTTCAAACCGGGATTCACCGGCAAAGCTCCCACGTTGATGGTTGCCGAGGCCTCATTGGTGATGATGGCGCCTACCCCCATGTTCACGACCTGTCCTCCGGGTGTGTTCATGGTTCCGGAGTTATCCAATACGCCTGCATTAATGGAAATCGGGCCATTTTCAGTTCCACTGAAAGTAACGGTCCCTGAAGAAAATAGTCCGCCGTTGATGGTGCCGCTATAATTCATTGTGGCATTTGTGGAAATGGTGGTTGAACCCACACCGCCAAACCCAATCAGGCTGCCGGAAGTGACATTGATGGGGCCTTGTTCCACGGCGTCAAATTCCAGGGAATTCGAACCTTCCTTGACAACCAAGGCGGTGCCGCCAATTGTGCCCCCAGAGAACACGTACTTGCGGACAGTATTGGTGATCAAAACACCGATGCCGGTCTGGCTGGGCACAACGGAACCGCTGATGTTGATCCCGTTCACGGAACTGCTGTCATCAAACGTCACCGAATCGCCGGTGTTGAAGTTTGTTGCCACACCGCCTGGCACGGTAACCCAGTTTTTGGTGGTGGTGTCCCAGTTGTTGTTCACCGCACCGGTCCAGAGGAGGAGATTGGGGGCGTTTGTGGTGATGTAGAGGTCCACCTGGTTATTGACATCATCATTCAAAACATAGCCGTAGAAGTTGGCTCCCAAGCTGGAAACATCCGCATTCAGGAACGGCGAGGAGGGATTGATGTAGGAAATGACCGGGAATTGCACCGGGAAACTTGTGACACCAGTCAATCCCAGAACTTTAATCACGCTTGGAATGGTGCCGGAGGCGGAGAAATTGCGCGCAAACACATTGGTGATATTGGGATTGGCAAAAAGACCCAATGTGGCGGCAGTCATGTTCAAGTTGTCCAAATACATGCCGTTTGTGTTTGCCGCTGAAAAGTCGGATGCACCCAGGTTGTTATACCCAATGGTGTTGGTGACATTCAAAACTGCACCTTGGTTTAAGTTGATATTGTTCTGCCGTCCGTTGGAGTCGTAGTAGTTCAACCCGCCATCGCAAATGATGTTGTTGACATCCACCGTCACGTTGCTCCAAACGGTGATTTGTCCGTAAGTGTTGAATTGCTGGGCTGAACCGCTGGGATTGGTGTCTGCGGTGTATCCCAGCGTGACATGATCGTTGACAATCACGGTCGAGGGCATGCTTCCATTATTGGTCAAAACGAGCCGACCCTGGCAGTAGTTGAGGTAAGGCGAGGCGTTATATAGGGTCGTCCAATCCACCTTGTTGCTGTGTTCCTGGTCACCCAAATACATCTGGTTCACGTTCACCACGCCGTTACCAAAGATCAGGTCGCCCTGAACGTTCGGACTGCCATTGGAAACAATCAAGGTGCGATCGCGAGCCAGGTACAATTTGTCGGCCAACAAATCAATAACGCCGGATCCCAATCCGCGTCCGGTCAACGTGCCGGAAGCATAGCTGAAATCAGTTGTGGACTTGACGTTGCTATCGGCCTCATTGGTGCCGCCATCATCGGATGCGGCAAACATGCTCATGCGACTGACACCGTCTGAATTGCGAAAGCGGGCACCGGGTCCGATGGACACTTTGTCATTATAGGAAATAAACTTTGTTCCACCGGAATTGCCGCTGGCGCTGCTGGAGCCGATGAAATCAATACTGTCCATGTTGAATTGATTGGTGAAACCCAGCATGAAATAGGTGTTCACCGAGCTGCCATTCCCGCTTTGTTCATTATTTTGAACCGTCAAAGAATAGCCACGGGTGTATTCATTGGTGTAATGGTCAGGATTCACGTAATTTGCGGTGATGAAATTGGTGCGGGCCAGGTACATCGTCTGCCACAACCGGCGCGGATGCCCGTTATAGGAGTCAGCCGTTCGCCCCGCGTTGTAGGCAGCATTAAGAGCCCGGTAATTGGGGAAAACCTCATAGTCGGAAAGTCCCACCCGGTTGACATTCACATAAAGGGTGCCCAGATTTTCCAAATTCAGGACCGGATTCACACTGTTTCCCACCAGGACCGAAAAGTTTGCGGCAGGGTTGCTCACGCTCAATTCCGAACTTAGTCCCTCAACAAACACACCAGGCGTGCTGTCTGGGCTGACCCCGAAATCATTGATGGTATCACGCAAAAAGCTCAACCCGTTGGATCCTGTGAGGGTCAGGTTTGCCTTGGGCGCCAGAAGAATATTGTGATACTCAGAATTGGCGCTTAGCCCGGCGTTGTTATAGGTGTTTTGGGCAAACCGAATGGAACCCGCCGAGACACTGCTGGATATGAGGATGTTCGTGAAAGGTATCCCAGAAGCATAGGTATTGTTGGTTTGAGCTCCGGCATCGGCAAAAACCACGTCGTCAGTGGCTCCAGGAACAACCCCTTCAATCCAACTTGCAGCGTTTGTCCAGTTATAACTGGTTCCGAACCCGGAAGCCCCAAGCCCGCCACCCTGCCAGATGTAGGCGGATTGCAGCACAAAAGGAATGCTGTTGGTCACAGGCAGGCCATTTGTGTCCGTCCCGTGCGCATCGAGCGTGAAATTGTACACGCCCTCGGGAACATTCGTTGCATTCACCACCACCCAAACTGGTGTACTGCCCGATACGGACGCCAACGGATTATTGTTGTTATCCGTCAAGGCCACACCCACACCCGCAGGGAGACCCGCCACGTCAAAAATGGCATTGGTGGCCCCATTCAACAGGACCACTGAATCGTTGGTGAAGTTAAGGCCGGTGAGCGTCACTGTGTTGGTGGTGGCAACTGGCACCGTGACACGCACTTGCGGGAATTGGAAACTGATGGCTGAAGATTGAGCATGCCCCATCGCGGCCATCTGAAAGAAAGCCAGCAGGGCCAGCACGGGCATCAATGCCCGTCCCAGGTTTGCCAAGCCTACCTTGTCGGGATGCGCGCACCTTTTACTTGTGCTCATGGTTCGATTCCTTGTTGCTTTTTGTTGTGATTTCATGGTTTGTTGCTTTGAGGGGTTGATGAATAAGGACGGTCGAATGAAAATTTAAAATGGGCGTGATCGCTGTGACAATCTTTGGTGGAAAAGGTTTTCGATGGCGCAACAATGAATTTAAAATCAAAATTGTCCCGGCATTTTAACCGGCAACACGAATCATGTTTTTAAGCAAATAACTATAATTAATTATACTAAAATCAAATTATCAAATCCCGGCACCAACCCCACGAACCCTGCCCGGTTACAGACAAAACCAGACCACAAGGCCACGGCCCCGGAGCGTTGGCCAGCCTTAAGTCATCGGTAAGGCATGTTGGCTTCCATCCACTGATAATCACTGGAGTTACGCATCGTGGCCTGACCCCAAGGAGCCGAGGCCGAACCACCACCGTAGGTTTTTTTGAGCACCGGATAATCGGTTTCGCCGTTGATTTGAAGCCAGTGGTGAATTTCAGAGTGCCCATCGCAAAACGAAAAAGATCCGCTTCCATTATGGTAACTGGCGGGCAAATCACGCCATTTTTCGCCGGCGACAGAGTATCCCGGATCAAACATGAAAATCCCGTCATTAATGCTGTCCGCCTGCTCATCCAAGAGCAGAAAAGTGCTGGCAGGGCCGGGATGAACCAATTCCGTGGACTTTCTTACAGCCCTGCCAACCCCAAGCGGGCCACTTGCATAATAAACCGGCGCCAAGGGATAGGGATTGTTCCCTTGGGCGGTCGGACCGCTCCCGCCACCAATCGCACCGTTCATGGAATAGCTGCGGACACGCACACCTAAGGGACCCGCAAAAGTGTCGCCAGGGCAATGATAGACCCCTGGAGACTGGATATAATTCGCCATGGAAGATTGGGCTGGGTTCATGAGCGGGTAGGTGTTGGTGTTGTAGCTGCCTGTGGTCCAGTCCAGACCAGGACTCCCGGTAACCCACGGAATTCCGGTTCCGCCATTTGGAATCATGAAGTCATCACTGTCGCTGGCATACATAAGCGCACCGAGAGTGAGTTGCTTGGTATTGGAAAGGCAGGCAATAGCCTGGCCGCGGCGCTTGGCGCTGCTCAAAGCCGGAAGAAGCATGGCCGCCAGTATGGCAATGATGGCGATCACCACCAACAATTCAATCAAGGTGAAACCTTCCACTCCGACCCCGGCGGGTTTTTGGGCTGGAAAACTGAAAGCGTTTGAACCCACAGTACGGGGCGCTAAAATAGACGATTTAAAACTGGCTTGGCGCATATTTCTCTTTATGGACATCGGCATTCTTGTCGGGAACGTGAACAATCTAACAGAGGACCTCCGATATTGTAATCTAAAATCAAACAAAACATTTGCGATTTATGATATTTACCAGCCCGTTGTTTACATTGCCGTCCCCCTGCCAGATACTTCATGGAAACCAATTGAAATGAGATTCACAAGGAGACCAGATTTTAAAGCCTGCTTGAAAAAAACCAAGGCGGCTGCGGGGATGTATCATGGTCTCCGTCAATGCGCTGTTCTCATTGCTCTTTTCATTCGAGCGCTCAAAGCCGGCAGGAACATCGCAAGGGATGTTCTTTTGGCAGCGAGCCTGGCCTTTCTGTTTGGGTGGCTCAATTCAGGCAAAGGCGCGGTTTTTAAAGCAGCGCCATGGATTGATTTCCAACCAGGCATGGTCAGTCCCCCAACCATTTTTCAACCAGCCTCGCCCGATTCCCTGTCCAACACGCTGGCATCTGCCTTGTCGTGCGCCCAAAAGGGCATGCTCAAGCCGGGCGAGCCGTTGCAGATTGAATTAGGTAATGGCTTTTACCCAGTCTCCTCACCTTTGACCCTTGATTTGGGTGCAAACGGTTTGCGCGGTCATGCTCTGGAGGTTTTTGCGGCACCAGGCGCCTGCCCCATTGTTAGCGGCGGGGTTCTGATTCATGGTTGGCAACCGACGCTTTACCCCTGCAATCTGCCATCCAAATCGCGCGGCAAGGTCTGGGCGGCCGCATTGCCATTCCCACCAGGCGAAGCCCCGCACTTTCGGGAGATATGGGTGAATGGAAAAAAAGCAGTCCGCGCCCGCTCCCCCGGACCCGACACCATGAACCGGCTGACAGGGTGGAATCCCAAAAGCCAAACCGCCATGATTCCCGCCTCTTGCCTGGACGGAATTCGAAACCCGGAGGGGTTGGAGATGGTGGTGGACCAGGTATGGGAGATTGCCTTTTTAAGAATTGAAAGCATTCAATATCAGGGCCCGCAGGCCATCTTAAGGTTTAAAGACCCGGAAAGCGCCCTGGAATTCGGCCATCGCTGGCCGCCCATCACCGTCAACACACGTTATCAAGCTCCCTTTTTTCTGGCCAATTCCATTCGGTTTCTGGATCAGCCAGGGGAATGGTTTGCCGATTTTTCTGAAAACAAACTTTATTACTGGCCAAGAAAAGGTGAAGACCTCAAATCGGCCTCGGTGATTGTTCCGCAAATTGAGACTCTTTTAAGAATAAAGGGGCCGTCAACCGCTCCTGCGTCGGAGGTTTGTTTCCGGGGCATCACCTTTTCCCATACTGCGTGGCTGAGGCCATCCTTGGATGGGCATGTGCCTTTGCAGGCGGGGATGTTTCTGCTCAAGGCCGGGCGGCTGAATCCCAAGGGCACCCCCTACCATCCTCATTTGGATAATGTGGCCTGGATCGGACGCCCCGTCGCTGCCATATGCCTTGACCATGCTTGCCGGGTGTCTTTCGATGATTGCCGGTTCGAACATTTAGGCAGCGCCGGGCTGGATTTGGATAATGGTTCCAGCAGCGATCGAGTGTCCGGCTGCCGGTTTGAGGATATCGGCGGAAACGGCATTCAAGCGGGGACCTTTTCAGAGACGAACGTGGAAACTCACGTTCCCTATTTCCCAGGGCAGGCTGGCGAGGTTTGCCGGGACGATGTGATTGAGGATACCTTGTTTTACAACTGCGGAACTGAGGATTGGGGGTGCGTGGGAGTCGCCGCCGGGTATGTGCATGGCATGCGGATCGTGCATAATGAGCTTGCCAACCTGCCTTACACCGGCATAAGCCTCGGCTGGGGATGGACGCCACGGACCAATGCCTCGGGCGACAACCTGGTTTTTGCCAACCGGATTCAATCCGTGGCCCAAAAATTGGGAGATACCGGCGGGATATACACCTTGTCTGCACAGCCCGGCACTTTGATTGAAAGCAACGAAATTGAAAACATCCAGCCCAGCCCCTATGTGCCTGACCCGCAACATTGGTTTTACATTTATCTGGACGAAGGCTCATCACACATCAGGGTTCAAGACAACGCCTGTCCCTCTCCAAAATTCTTGAAAAACGCCAACGGTCCCGGCAACCTCTGGATTAATAATGGCCCCCAAAACACCCCACTTGTTTCCGAGACTGCCGGCATCCGTCCCGCGGGCCTTCGATCCATCGCGACGTCCTGCCCTCAATAATTGCATGAAACCACTTTTCCAACACCTGACTTGGATTGTCGCCCTGCTGATTTGCATGTCATCAGTTCGTGCCATCCAGCCGCCCATGAATTTGCGTTGTGAATACGAATCCAATCCGCTGGGCGTGGATGTGATTCATCCCCGGCTTTTCTGGCTCATACCCCCCGAACACCGCGGACTTCAACAATCCGCTTTTCAAATTATTGCCTCCAGTTCCCTGACCTTGCTGAACCAGGACAACGGCGATCTTTGGGACTCGGGGAAGGTCAACTCCAGTGACACCATACAAATTCCTTATTCCGGAACAACGCCGGTCTCCTTTGAGACCATTTACTGGAAGGTTCGGAATTGGGATGAAAAAGGGAACATGTCCGACTGGAGCAGTCCCGCCCAATGGACAATGGGAGTGTTGAAAAAGGAAGACTGGAAAGCGCATTGGATCACCGCTGCCAAGCCTGGATTTGAGACCCTGCAATTGCGTCGCGAATTCACGGTTAGGCCTGGCTTGAAGCGGGCTTTGATCGTCGTCTGCGGCCTGGGGCAATATGTTCTTACGGTTAATGGCCGGAATGCCAGCCCTTATTATTTATCCCCGGGTTGGACGGATTATCAAAAAACCTGTTTGTATGACACGATGGACCTGACGCCTCTCCTTTCCGAAGGCACCAACACCGTGGGCCTCCTGCTGGGAAATGGCATGTACAACGTCCATGGTGGGCGATACACCAAGTTCAGAGGCTCTTATGGCCCACCTCAGGTCATTGCCCAAATCCGGCTGGAGTATGACGATCAATCAGTGGATGAAGTATGCACGGACACCAACTGGCGCACGGCGTCCGGCCCCATCACCTTTTCGTCCATATACGGCGGGGAAGACTACGATGCCAGACAGGCGCAACCCGGATGGGATTTTACTGGCTTCAAAGACTCATCCTGGATGCCTGCCATCCAGTCTCCGGGTCCCGGCGGCCAACTCAAGGGATTATCCTGTAGCGCTCCGCCCTTGGGCCTCTTTGAAACGCACCGCGCAGTGGCCACCACGGACTTGACCAACGGCGATCAAACCATTGACCTGGGGCAGAACGCCTCTCACGTCCTGCGGTTGACGGTCAGCGGACAAGCCGGGAGTTCGGTTCAAATGTTTCCTTCCGAGCTCACCAATCACGATGGTTTTGCCAGCCAAAGCTCCATGGGCGGAGGACATCGCGGGCCGATTTTTTGCCAATACACCAAGGGAACGGATGGCACGGAAACCTGGATGCCCTCATTTTTTTACGTGGGCTGCCGTTATGTGCAGGTTCACTGCGTGCCCAGCCATCCCGGTGGGCCGCTTCCACGAGTGCGCGACCTGTCCGGGATTGTGGTTCATTCCAGCTCCGAATCTGCAGGATCCTTTTTATGCTCAGACGATCTTTTCAACCGCATTTTCACTTTGGTGCGATGGGCCCAGCGCAACAACATGGTCAGCCTGATGACCGACTGCCCCACCCGGGAGAGGCTTGGATGGCTGGAACAGGATCATTTGAATGGACCCGCGCTGCGTTATGATTTTGACCTGGCAAGACTTTTCACCAAGCAAACCCACGACATGGCCGACGAGCAAACGGCGGATGGCCTGGTTCCCTCCATCGCACCGGAATATGCCCATTTCAAGGGGGCCTTCCGGGATTCTCCCGAGTGGGGCAGCGCAGCCATCCTTGTGCCTTGGCAGCAATACCAATTTGACGGGGACCTGGAACTATTGAGGGAACATTACGACATGATGGCGCATTATGTTGCCTACCTGGGAAGCACCGCCGGCACCAACAAAATTTTGAGCCACGGATTGGGCGATTGGTACGACATTGGCCCCAAAGCTCCGGGTGTTGCCCAACTGACACCCATCGCCCTGACCGCAACCGCTTTCTACTATGAGGATTCCAAGGTCTTGTCTCAAATCGCCACCCTTCTGGCAAAGACGAATGATGCGGCACATTACCTGGCCCTGTCGGAACAGATAGCCGGGGATTTCAACAAAACATTTTTTCATCCTGACCGGGGTTGGTATTCCACCGGATCGCAAACCGCCAACGCGATTCCATGGGTCATGGGCCTTTGCCCCGCCACCAACCGACCCTCCGTGCTCCAGGCGATTGTGGACGACGTCCATGCCCATGACAATTCACTCACTGCCGGAGACGTGGGATACCGGTACCTCCTGTGCGCCCTGGCCGGAGGCGGACGCTCGGATGTGATTTACGAGATGAATCACCAAAGCGAAAAGCCTGGTTACGGATATCAAATCAAGAAAGGAGCGACAAGCCTGACTGAAGCGTGGAATGCCAGAAGCGGAAGCTCCCAGGACCATTTTATGCTCGGGCAAATCCAGGAATGGTTTTACCATGACCTGGCCGGGATTCAAGACGCTGACGACTCCCCAGGATTCAAACATTTCATCATAGCGCCATCACCTGTGGGAGACATAACGTGGGCCAAGGCCGTTTTCCATTCTATTCGCGGGGACATTGCATGTGATTGGAAAACCAAAACCGGACGGTTTCGGCTGAATGTGTCCGTCCCCCCCGGAACCACCGCAACGGTTTTAATACCCGCCAAGTCAGCCGACCAAGTCACCGAGAGCAGGCACCCCATTCTATCGGACGACGGGGTGACTTTTCTGCGGATGGAAAACGGACGGGCAGTGCTGAACCTGGAATCTGGAGATTACCACTTTTGGTCAGAGGATTGAAAAGGGACCGGTGGAAAATCCTCGATCCCGTGAATCAATCAAGGTTCATCAGCGCCAGCAAGGAAAGACCTGCGTCCGGGGACGTTGTTGAACAGGACCAAATAAGCGGCATCGCCGTTCAAACAGCATGGCGAAGAAAGGCTGAAATGTCGGCAGTGGCACAGTTTGAAAATTGAATTCTCACTTTGGGCTTGAATCCTCCTCACAGCTTCACGGAGCCTTCTTCATTGAGGAGTTGCAGAACGGCGTTCAAAATTTCAGGATTGCATTGGTGTGTCATTTGGTGTTGATGTTGGATGTGTTTTGTGAAAACCCAACAGGGAACCAGCCTAGCCCGTTCTCGACCAGTTTTTCGCATGCGGGTGCCCCTGCCCCCGTTGGGGCTCAACTACGCCCGCCATCTCTCCGCCTCCCCCCAACGGGGTAAAGACGGTGAACGGGCATGCGATTTATAGAAACAGATTTACACCAACGTGAGCGCCGTGTTTGGAGCTTGAAGACACCATAAACTTTTTAAACCAATCAACAAATGAAGGTTGAAATTTTCTGCCTCTGTGATTTTGCATCCGCCGAACCAGGCGGCAAATTAAATATCATAGGTTTGTTTGATTCGATCGGAGCGAGAGAAACCCCAGCGACGCACGGACTCTGCTCGATTGCAATCAGAATGCGCTTTTACAAGATTGAAGAGGGCCTAAAAAAACTCAGGATTTCCTTTTTGGACTCCGATGGAAGCCCAGTGTTGCCAGCAATGGAGATGCAACTTCACGTTCTTACACCCCCGCCGACTCAATCAACCAACGTTCAGGTTGTTTTCTTAATTCCGCAGATAAGGTTTTTGAAATTTGGTGAATATTCGATTGATCTGGCAATTGATGGCCGCCAGGAATCATCGACGCCGCTATTTGTACACCCGATACAGCCACCACCGTTCCACCCACCACCGACACAGTCGCCGGGCGCTTGATCTGCAACTCCCTATCCCGCAACTTCTCCATTATTTCAAGTTTTTGTTCAATCGGCAGTGTCGCGATCTGCTTGCGCTGTTCGCGCTTGCTGGCGATTATTTTCTCCATTATCTCGCTCATTTTTTGTCCCCCATATATTTATCGTTGAACTTTTGCCATTTTTCAACAAGGTTGTGCCGATTCAATATTTCGCCATATTCAACTGGATTATACGCAGCGTGATGAACGAATTGCTCGATTCGAATCAAGTCTTTTGCCCGCCCCAAGCGAAGAGCAATCGCCATTAAATGCTCCGCTTTCATCACCCAGGTTTTCACATCGCCAACATCCTTTTGGATTGCAAGATCCAGAGCTTCAGACAATAGGGGGTCTTCTGCCGGAAGAAATTGCACTTGCCATCCGTTTATCAAGAAATGCTCACCAAAAGCCCCGTATCCACGGGGAATCAAATATTCATAAAGCTTTCCAGGAGAGGCTATCAGACTTCCGGCAAAGCATTCAAATGAGATAAAAACATCAATGTCCAAGGTGGAAGCTGGTTCAATGGGGTAGAATGTTGCGGCAACTGCACCCCCAATTGCATACTTGCCAATCACGCCATTGGCTTGAAGTTCATTCAGCACCTTTATTGCTCCTTTAGTATCGTTCATCTCATCGCCTCCAAAACCAGGGATGGAAAGTATTTTTCAAGGTGAATTGTCAGACCCTTCAATCAATTTAAATTGATGCGATGATTTCTTGACCGGCATAAAATCCCATCCATTTAACCCTGGAAGCGCCTAAGAGGGTTTTTAGGATTTCAAACCGTGCCATTACTGAAACCTGTCCAACCCCTGCCGCAGGCCATTTAATGCGCCACTGCGGAGGCTTCCGTGGACGTGGAATCACCCTGCTTGGGCTGCTGGCGCTGGACCCATTTTTCCGTGGCTTCAGCCACATCAATGCCCTCGGATTTGAGGTAGCCGTTTATTTTCTGCTTATACTGCTGAAAAATCGCGGTTTTTTCACCTGATGTGCCGCCGTCCATGGCCACTTCACGCGCCTGCTTCAGCCAATCCAGAATGTTTTTCTTATCCTCTTCCGTCAGATTGGGAATGATCGAACAGTAGGCGTTGTAGGTGAACTGAACTTTGCCGTAAGTCATCTTATCCTTGACGGTTTCCAATTGGTCCGGGGTGAGATCCGGGGAGATGGCGGCGATGAAATGATCGTGCAACGGCTTGGACATCATTGGAAACATCTCATCACGCTGCTGGGACCATTCATGGGAACCTTTTGCCACGTTCCACAAGGCATCATCAATGGATTCATCCCGGGCACGAAGCGCATGGTACTGGGCCACAATGGCTGAAAAAACCCGGTTGGATTTGTCCTCATCATTCATGGCGAGGGCCTGCATGATTTTGAGGGAACGCTCCTGAACAGTGGAATTATACATGGCCTGGAGTTCTTCCAGCGACGCCGGAGGCGTGCTCATCACTGGAGCATTTTTTTCCTGCGCCATGACTTTGGCAGGGGGCAGGATTTGGATCGCCACGAGGGCGGCCATCATCATCAGGAAACGGGATGTGTTTTTCATAAATCTGGAATACTCAGTTCATTGAGTTAAATCACTGTTTGGCGCTGGATACAAATTGGCCCATTACCATGGAAAAGGCAAGCCCCCCTCCATCCCCCATATCCTCTTGCGGCCATTTGGAATGAAATATTCTGGAATGGAGGTTTTTCCGGGAGGAAATGGACATCCGGTTGGGATCTTGGTCTTGCGCCTTGGTCATTGGCAATTTTTGGATTGGGCAGGATTAAAATAAAAACGTATCACCCCGACATACACTCCATGGGCCACCGGCGTGGCACCCGCCGGACTGACGACGTCTGCAGCCTGAAATTTGCTGCCCATGGCGGGAATGGCATCCAGAAAGCCCAGTCCGCAGGTCGGCAGCGGTGGGATGGTATGGCCCGCCAGTTTGGGTGGGGGAAAAGACGGCGTCAACACCTGCAGAAAGGGAACCCTGCTTTGGTTCACAATGGCAATGGACCCTTCGGATGTGTTCAAGCGCATCCATTGGACCTGGCTGAAACACCCCTTGAATTCAGGGTACACCCAATCCTTCCAACCCGTAACAGTGTCATTGTAATCATTGTGCCAAAGCCCAAAGGTTACACCTTCCCGCCTGTTTTTCCATACCCGGTAGGGTCCGTCACCCAGCCAGCTTTTGCTGCGGACCATGGCCTCTGGATAATCAAATACCACTCCGAAGTAATCGTTGGTTCCTTCCGCAGTATAGGAGTACCGGCACTGCAGGCACCCATCCTTGAAAAGGGTCCACTCCACATCCCCAAGCCTGGCCTGCCGACCAACCACCCTCGGTCCTGATCCCAGGGAAAAAACATGGCCGTCGGCAACCACAGAATCCACCTGCTGCCCTTGAAATTTCACAACCATGCCGCTTCCACTCAACTGGGATGGTCCGGTCTGGCCGGCTTTGATTTTTTCGCTGGCGGCAATTCCGGACGTGGAATCCGAGTCCGGCCCCTTGCCGGTGTCCCCGCCGATGGGCCAGACAAAGGTACATAATTCATGGCCGGAAGGATCATCCACCCGCACTGCGAGTGTATTCACACCACCGCCATCGGCACTCAAACGGGCCAAACCGGGAAAAGGCAATTCCAACGTTCCGGTCCGGCCTGGCTGGACATCCGGTCCGGCCACATCCCCGGAAGCCACCACGGATTCAGAGGGTGCTTCATCACCGAAAGGTCCGGGATAATTTCGCAATTCCCAGTGAAACCGGCACTGGGCCGCATTCAAGAAACTGTAGTGGTTTTCCAGACCAATACGGGTGACGCCCCCGCCAGACTTGGCCTTTTCCAAAAGCCTCAGTTGAATGGGCGACCAGATTTGCTTGATCGCATAAAAGCTCGCTTCCCGCTGCCGGTAGGGACCCACAATGCCGTCAGGCGCCTCATTGCCGGCGACGTCTATAAAACCATTCGAGGGATGCCGCACCCCCTCATCCAAATACGCCCAGATGAAGCCGCCTCCCAAATAGGGGCTTTGCTCCATCAAACCCCAAACACTGGCCAGGCCCGATCCTGCCCCGCCATCGTAGAGGCTGTGAATGAATTCCGTGGGCATGTAAATCCATTTGTTGGGAGATTTCCAATCCACAATGTAATGATTCTTATGAAAGGTGATCGGCCACCCTTGGACTGCGGATTTCAAATATTCATAAGGCAGATAATGCGCGGTGTTCAAACCATCGAAGGGCGCCCACGGATGCAGCACCCGGCGGTTTTGTGGATCATACTGATCAAACAAATGGTCCAAGTTGGTGTTGAATCCACCTTCATTGCCATTATCCCAAAATAAGACCGACGGATGGTTGACATCGCGCTCGACCATTTCCCGGACCAGTTTGGATCCCGTTGGCGTGTCATAAGCCTTGTGCCACCCCGCAAGCTCATCCAACACGTACAGGCCCATTTCATCGCAAACATCCAGAAAGGCGGCATCCGGTGGATAATGGGACATGCGGACGGCATTCATATTCATGGCCTTGAGGGTTTCCACATCCAACCGTTGAACCGCCTCACTGAGGCATCTTCCGGAATCGGGCCAGAATGAATGGCGGTTGCATCCCTTGAGAATGATTCTTTGGCCATTGAGGTACAAACCGTCCCCATCCCGGACTTCAAAAGTCCTGAAACCAAACCGACGCTGGATATGATGAAGAACACCCTCCCGGCCCATGAGACTCACGGAAACCTGGTAGAGATTGGGCGTTTCGGCAGTCCACAATCGCGGCGAGTCAATGTGGGTGACCAGCCGCGCCTGACCGCCGGGCGACCCTGCGGCATCTGCATCCACGTCCGCGCCGAATGGGGGCCCCACAGGCTGGCCTGATGCTGTTTCAATCCTTGCCTCCAACCGATCTCCCTTGGTTGCTCCATCCAACCGCACATCCATGGCAAATGACCCATCCGCCCTGCCATCCACAGCCACTCCGGCAATGAATTGCATAGGCACGTGCTCGAGGTAAACCGGGCGGTCAATGCCGCCATACATCCAATAATCCGCATTGCGCTCCGCCCCATTGACAGAGGCATTGGCAGAGTGCTTGGCCACGGTGACTTCCAGGATATTGGTTCCGCCCGGGTGCAGAAGCCGGGTGACTTCGTATTGAAACTGGTAATACCCGCCCTGGTGCATGGGGCCGACCGAAACGCCATTCAGGCGGGCGCTGGTATCAGTCATGGATCCATCAAAAACCAAAAAAGTGCGCCCGTCGCCCCAGTCGGATGGCGCCTGGAAATCATGCTCGTACAAACCGGTCTCACCATAGGCATTGGTCAGGTCCCGATAATAATTCAAGGTGCCGAAACCATGGAGTTCCCAATTGGAGGGCACTGGGATATTGGTCCAATACCCGGATTGCGCCCCGCTGGTGCAGAAAAACCGCCAGGGCACCGCATCATCCTTGCCGTGACCGGAAAGGTAGAGAAAGGCGGTGTCCGCCGATTCCGCCCTCAGGGCCAAGGCCCACAGAGCCAGGAAGGCCAGCCGCCAAACGGCACGACCTGCATGGAGCTGGAATTGGGAAAGATTCATGGAAAACCCGCCATTGATTAGAAATGGCAACTGGCTGTCACTTGAGATGCTGGCGAAACTCTGTGGGGGTCATCCCCGTGTGATGCCTGAAAAAGTGGCTGAAGTAAAATTCGCTGGAGAAGTTCAACTGGCCGGAGACATCCTTGACTGAGAGCCGCTTATCCGCCAGCAGCAACCGGGCCTGATCCAGGCGGGCGCGCTGGATCATTTGGTGAATGGTGCCCTGGCCCGAGGTCCGGAACATGGCCCGCAGGCCGGAGTAACTGATTTTCGCAATGCTGGCCAGTTCGCTCGCCTTCCAATCCCTGGCCGGGTTGGTGGAAATGGCGTTCAAAACCCGCAACACCGGCTGCGGCAATTCCGCATGGGGGGAAGTCAGAAGATCGCGGGACATCAGAAGTTTGCCCAGCAAATGAGTGATGGTGAGGTGAACCTGCCATTCCCAGCCGGCGGGCTGGCGCCGAACCAGGCGCAAAAGCTCATTCTGGGTTTTGACGGCAAAACGCAGGTCGTCCAGGGCAAACTCGGCATTCTCAAAATCGCGGATTTCTTCATGCCAGAATTCGAGGCCCGGCCCCCCGAAACGAAAGCCCACAATGGACAAATGGCGCCCGGGTGCCGGGATGTAGGTGCGCGGCGAATTCATGTCCAACAACCAGACCTCCCGCCCGCGACGCAAACGAAAGCGGCGGGAGCGGTATTCCAGTTCGCCCGCCCCGGATTGCACCCAGAAAAGATGGGCCCCCGGCTTTTCAAATCGTTCGTGGTGGTCCGGCTGTTCCATCCGGCGCACACCCAAGGAATATAAATGCCACAACAGGCGGCGTGCCACCAGCGATGGAGACACACTGATCAACCCTTTGCCGCTGGTTAATTTATCAGACATGATTCATCCTTTAATAAGCAAAGGGACGGGTGTTGTCCACTCTTCCGGCCAGGAATAGGATCCCGGCTTGATGGTCAGAAATTGCGACACACCGCCTGAAACCGCAAGGGTGGCCACTCCCGGGGCCCATTCCCGTCTGACCTCGATTCTTTTCCATTTCATCCGGCGCACCAGTTCCGCCGATGTGGCGCCACCCTCGGCAAAAATATTTTGAACCGGCACCTTGCGCAAAACTCGCTCCGTAATTTGTACCAGGTACTCTGAGAGCCTGCGTGAGACCTTGAAATCCTGGACTTGGGGCAATCCCACGCTCAAAACCACCCGGCGGTGGGATTCCAGGGATTGGACCACGCGACGGGAAATGACATCCCGCGCGCCATCGGAGAATTGGGTTCCCCACATGAGTTCCAAAGGCAGGCTGAATACCGGCACCTGCGTGGCGCGGGCGGAGGCCATCAGCCGTTTTGCGGAGCGGCTGGCCGTTCCGCACACAAACAATTGCTGCCCGGAATCAAAATCCACCTCGGCGGGAGGGGTTTCCAATGGCGCGCCGTTTTCCCGGACCAGCAGCGCGGCAAAGAACTCCGACCCGCCCACGGGCAACAAGTCGGGAGCGGCCATATCAGCCCAACGCTGAACCTGCTCAGGCGAGTCCGCCTGCGCGATCAGCAATGTGTTGTGGGGCGTTTCCATTCCAGGCCCGCCCAGCCGCAACAAGTTGCGCTCGGGCTTTCCCATCAGCCGCATGACTTGTGAACTGAGGCGGGGATGCTCGGGATCCCTGGCAAACTCGGTGCGGTGAAGGGGCTTGCCATGGACATAATATTCGCCATTCCGAATAATGCGACCCAGGGAGGGATTGGCAGGCAATATCACGGCGCGGTCACAGGACAATGCGTGCATCACCCCTTCCACCTCGGCGATGACATTGCCGCGCAGGATGGAATCCACTTTTTTATAAATCCACCGCGCGCCTGCCGCGTGCAAGGCCCGGGCGGCCCGTTCCGCCCTCAACGCGGCTTCCGCCGGAGGGCATGATCTGGAATCGGTATCCACGCAAACAAGGTCGGCCTGGCCATCGGGCTTGCCTTCACGCAGAATTTCCGCGCGAAGGCCGTGCCGCAATCCCACGGCGCCCAGCTCGGCGGCTCCAGTCAGATCATCTGCTATCACTCCAATCATAACGACTCCTTGGTTTTTTTTCGGGAGGCCAGAAGGGCCGCCACCTTGACTGCTGAAAACATGCTTCCCGGGTCAGCCTTTCCCTTCCAGGCAATATCAAAGGCCGTGCCATGATCCACCGAAGTGCGGACGATGGGCAGCCCCAGGGTCAGGTTCACGCCTGTGTCAAAAGCCAGCATTTTAAAGGGAATGTGCCCCTGGTCATGATACAGCGTCACCACGGCATCATACCGTTTGCGCTGGTGGATGGTGAACACGGCGTCTGGAACCAGCGGCCCCTCCACCTTGATTTTGCGGAGACGCGCCCTCCGCACCGCAGGCGCCACCAACCTCTCCTCTTCCCGCCTCCCAAACAGCCCGTGCTCGCCCGCGTGCGGGTTCAAGCCGCAAACCCCCAGCCTCGGCTCCCGCCCCAGCATGGTGCGCATCGCCTGGGCGGTTAATTCAATCACGGCCAGAATCCGTTCCACGGTCAATTTCCCGGGCGCATCCACATAGCCCACGTGGGTGGTGGCCATGGTCACCGTCAGCACATCGGAATAAAGCATCATGCAGCTCCGTCGAGCCCCGGTCAGGGCCGTGAATATTTCAGTGTGGCCGGGATGTTTAACCCCCGAAAGATTCAGTGATTCCTTGTGAATCGGGGCTGTGACCACCCCCTGGATGCGCCCGGCCATGGCCTGCCGCACGGCGCTCTCAATATACGCGTAGCTGGCCCGACCACATGCGGCGGCAATCCGGCCCGGGCGCACCTTGCGGGCATCCACCGCCCTGCAATCCACCACGCAAGGCTTTTTCACCGGGTCCATGGCCTCGAATTCCGGGAGCGTGATCACCGCATCCTCCCAGGTTTTGAATCCATGTCCCGCCACGCGCCTCAAAATCCCCGCATCCCCGAACAACACCGGGATGCACACCCGTTTCACCACCTCGGAGCCAAGGGCTGCAAGGCATATTTCAGGCCCTATCCCGGCCGGATCCCCCATCGTAAGCCCCAAGACTGGTTTATTCCTTTTCATCGTCCATTGAGCAGGTGCAGGGCGCCCATTTGTTGCCGGATTTGTTCCATCTCCGCCTCCCGGACTTTTACCAACGGCGGCATGACATGGGGCGAACACAGTCCACGATGAAACATGGCCGCTTTCAAGGCCGCCAGGGATTCGTTCAGGTTGCGACCTTTTTGATACAACGCCGCCACGGCATTCATTTTTGAGAAACAGGCGGAAACCTCTTCCCAGCGGGTTTCCCGCACTGCATGGTCAAATTGAATGCAGGTATCCGGCACCAGGTTTCCCACGCTGGGCACAATGCCATCCGCCCCAAGTTTGCATCCCATTTCCATGAGGGCACCCACTCCGATAAACACGGAAAAGCCCGGGCGCCCGCCGAACCTCTTGAGAAGCTCCTCGATTCGTCGGGGATTATTTTCCGAATCCTTGATGCCAGCAAGTTTAGGGTGGCCCAGCAGCCGGCCGACCACATCCAAGGGAATGGACACCTTGGATGTGGCGGGCATGTTGTACAGGAGCAAGGGACCGTTCAAGCCATCCAAGATTCGGCGGTACCAGCTTTCCAAATTCTCCAAGGGCATGCTGGCCGGGGGCCGGCAGACCAGGGCCTCCACTCCTGCGGCCAGAAACTCATTGCCCACCTCGCATTCGCGCGGGTGCGCATCACCTATCCCGGCGTAAACCACGGTGCGACCCCGTGCCTGTGCTGCGACCATGTCCACCAGTTGGCGCCTCTGCGCCCAGGGAATGCCCGAACCTTCCCCGGTTGTTCCCAGCACAAAAATACCGTCCACCCTGCTCGCCAGCAAAAAGTCCACCACCCTGCCCACGGCGGGTGCGTCCAACTGGCCCTCCGGAGTGACCGGAGTGACCATGGGCACCACCACGCCACGGTGTTTTTTTATTGTTTCGCTCATCATTTTCAAATTCAGTAGGCCGCCTCGTAAATCTGAAGCGCATCCTGCTCGGAAAGGGGCCGGGGATTATTCTTCAGCAATCTCACCACTTGCATGGCAGCCCTGGCCATTTCCGGCAGCGCCTGCCTTGGAATACCCAATTGGGAAAGTCTTTGCGGAACGCCGCAATCCTGCACCAGCCGTTTCAACCACCCCACCCCAAGCTCCGCAGTGGACAGGCTTGATCCATTGCGATGCACACCCAGGGCCTCTGCTACGTCCGCATAGCGGTCCGCAGCCGCGGGGAAGTTGAATTGCAGCACATGGGGCAGAAGCAGGGCGTTGGAAACGCCGTGCGCCACGTGGTACCGTCCCCCCAGGGGATAAGCCAGGGCGTGGACCGCAGCCGTGTTCACCGGTCCAAGACACAGCCCGCCATACAGACTGCCCAAGGCCAGGGCCGAACGAGCTTCTGCATCACGTCCATTCCGGACAGCCCTCAATAAATTCCCGCTGATCAAGCGGATGCCGCGCAGCGCCTGCTCGTCCACCACCGGGTGCGCAAACTTGTTGGCGTAGGCCTCAATGCAATGGGTCAGCGCATCCATCCCCGTGGAGGCCGTCACTTCCGGCGGCGCCGTCCACGTCATGACCGGGTCCACATACGCCGCATCCGGCACCAGATGTGCGCTCACCACTCCCTTTTTCAAGGAGTCCGTTTCATCCAGCAATATTGCATTGGGTGAAACCTCCGCCCCTGTCCCTGAGGTGGTGGGCAGGCAGGCCAGCAGCAGATTTCTGCCCAGCAATTGGTCTATCCCCACAACCTCGCGAATGGATTGGCGCCCGTCCAGAAGCCCCGCCAGCAGCTTGGCCATGTCAATCACACTCCCGCCTCCCACACCTAGCACCGCCTCAACTTTTTCCTCCCGCACCGATTCCAATACCTGCTCAAATTTGGCTATTGTCGGCTCGAAATCAACCGGGGCAACATCCACCAAAACCACCCCAGCCTTGTCAAATGCCGACCGCAGTTCCCCCAAGTGCGGCAGGACATGCGAACTGCTCACCATCAAGGCGCGGCGCACTCCGCGGCCAGCCAGGAAACCAGTGGCCATCACCGCGCACCCGTCGCCAAAAACAATTCGCGGCGGTTGTAATAGTGTGATCGGATTCATAGATTAACCTGAGTTCCCAACGCAGCCATGTTTTCATCCCCCAATGGACTGGACCGTTTCCGCCATTGCCAAAAGGTCCAGGCCCCTGGCCCGGGTGCTTCTTTTGGAAAAAACAAACTCGCCGCATATCCCACCACGAGTACAATCAGGTGGGCCAGCACGCCAATCATCACCTCCGGACCCGAGTAATTCCATCCCACGTCCAGCAACCTGCCCGGGCCGGTTGTAAGGACAGCCCATGCCGTAAAAACCAGCGCGCATCCCAGCCCCACCCAAAGGCCCTGGCGATTGGCCCGCTCCGTGAAAAAAGCCAGCAGAAACATCCCCGCCAACCCGGCAGAGGCGATCGCCGTGGTGGCATAATAAAGAGCCAGGGCATGATCACCCTCCCGGGCGATGAACTCTCCCACCCCCACCGCCACCAGGCCGCATACGCCCACGATGATTTTGCCCACCCACAACTTTTTCCGGTCCCCAGCGCCAGGTTTCAGGCGCATGTAAAAATCCGTCACTCCCACGGCGGAGAGACAGTTCAGGTCCGAGGACATGGTGGACATGGCCGCAGACAAAAGAGCCGCAATGAAAAGGCCTGCCAGGCCGGGCGGAATCCAGACAGTCAAAAAATAGGGGAACACCCGGTCTGCAATGATGGAGCCATGGTCATCCATCATTTGAGGGGGAAACACGTGGCCTGAAAGGTGGAAAAAGGCCCACAACAAAGTTCCCGTTAACATGAAAGCCGTCCAGGCAGGAAGACACAACAAGGCACCCAAGGTGACTCCCCTCAGCGCTTCCCTGTCCGACCGGGCCACCAGATAACGCTGCACCAAGGTCTGGTCCGCCGCGTACTTCTGCAAATACCAAAACCCGCCATAAAGAATCATCACCCAGAAGTTTCCTTTTTCGGCAAGGTTGAAATGAAAGTCCCCAAGGCTGAGCTTGTGCTCCGCGCAGACCAGGTTCCACGCTGCGGGAAACCCTCCCGGCATCAGGTGTATCAACACCCCCAGCGCAACAATCACCCCGGCCAGTTTGACAAATCCTTGCAACACCTCCGTCCAGATCACCGCCTCCAATCCCCCAAACAGGGTGTATAAGACCGTCACCGACCCCGCCACAATGATCACCATGGAGGCGCCCCATCCCGTCATGGCGCAGATGGCGGTGGTGATGGTGAACAAGACAAAACCCATCTTTGAAAAATGCCCGATGCAAAATGCCAGCGCCCCATAGGCTCGCGCGGAATAACCGAATCGCCGCTCAAAATATTCATAGGCGCTCATGCGCACCGCCTTGCGGAAAAAATCCACCAATGTCCGGCCCAGCAGGCATAACACACCCACGGCCATGAAACCCGGCACCAGAAGATTCCAGTCGCCGTTGAAGGCCGCCCCGGGGTAGGCAATGAAGGTGATGCTGCTGATGATGGTGGCAAACACGGACAAACCCATCGCCCAGAATGGCACCCGGCGCCGCGCCACATAGTAGGCCTCCGTGGTGGTCTGTTGGCGCGAGAAATACCAGCCAATTCCCGCCACCACCAGGAAATACAGGCCTATGACCGCCATATCCACCCAACGCAGGGTTTTCATGTCCCCCCCTTTCCCGGCACCAGGTACTCACCCCGAAGGAATTCCGCTGTGCGGACCAGCGTCCCGTCCTTTGCCCATTCCTTGGCCGGACCATCCGCCACCCAGCCGCTGAAAGTACGCGCCAAATCCCGGGCCTGCGGCTTGGTATCCCAACCGGATTCAAAATGCTTCCCGCCATTCGGCCAGAATTGGGTCCAAATGGAATGATGATGTGCCAGGTCATGGAACCATTGCCACCGCAATCGGCCATCGGGTGACCAGAACGATTCCATGCCGATCTTATAACCCGCTGCGTACGTCACCTCGTGCTCGCGGCTGCCGTCCGGGAAAAAATCCTCCTCCAACCCGTCCAGCAGATACCGTCCACCAGGGCAAATCCGCGCGGTCCATTGGCACCGTAATCCGCCTTGGGGATATTTTTCCGAGAAAGCCTCCACCTTTCCGCCCGAATTTTCCGGCTCCCCGCCGGACTGGTCGGACATCACCCACGCTTCATTCATTTCATAATCCAGGCACGGTTGCGTTTCCGTGGTCAGGACATGTATGACCCCGTTGGGAGCCTGCCGGGCCGTGACATAGCCCAGCGTGCCCCAATGCAGGAACTCATGGTTGGGCAACTGCACGGGCAACTCCTTGATCCGCCAGGAAATGCCGTTATTGGTGGATAGGGCCGCAAAACAACCATTGCCATGGGTCCAGCCTGCCGGCGGGGCCTGTCTGAGCTTGTGACGATACGCGTCACTCACAAAAAACAAGGCTCCCGAACTAAGGCGGATCATGGATGGCCGCTGGGCGCTTCCCAAAGGCGGGAATGGCGATGGCTGGCTGGCAGACCAGGTCTTTCCAAAATTGGTGGAAAGATTTTCAGGTGAATAGCCGCGCACGCTGGCATTCTTGCCGCCTATGGACAACAAATTCCCGCGCTCATCCAATGGCACCACCACTGAATGTCTTCCCCCGGTCCTGCCGGCAGACTGGCTCCAGTGCAGGCCTTCGTCATGGCTGCTCCATAAAAAACTGTGGGCGCCAGCCCCATCCATGGCAAAGTAAATCGTCCCGTCCGGGCCACGAAAGGCGCTGGTGATGGGCTGCGCCTCAAAAAAAGTCGCGGGCGCGTCTAACTGGGGCAGCGACAGCGTCCAGGTTTCTCCTTCATCGGTGGAAACAGCCATTTTGAATGGCACCCAGGGCGACAGGTCCCTGCCTCCGCCAAAAAACCAGATTTTGCCGTGGTCATTCCATAACAATCCCGACTGGTCATTCTTGCCCTTGAAATCCAAAAACAGTTCAGGCATGTCCCACTGCTCGGCTCCATACCGCAGTCGGGCCTGAACGAATGTGGTGGTGGGGGCGCTTTCGCTCTGGCCCGGCGGGGTGCTGAACCAGACGGCAAGGGCATCCCCGTTGGGCAACACCTCAAACCCGGGCGAGTGGTTATGGGTGAAAACTGCCGGATCCACCCCGGCCCACGCCGCCACCTCCTGCTTCATGTTTTCAGGGGGAATAGGCAGGGCAAAACGTACCAGGAAATAAGGCTTGGCCGGGTCGGGCCCCAACAGAGCCTCTTGCGTCCCCATTTTCAAGGCAGATTGGCAAAACGGCATGGCCCGGTCTCCAGAATCCAATTGAACCGAAATTTTCCCCGACCCCGCCTGGATTGTCGCCTGGCCCAACCGGAAACCCACCGCATCGGCGGTTACCACCTCATCCGCCAACGTACCAAGGCACGACGCCGCCGTCATCATGGCGGCAATCATGAAGCATCCGGCCCAACTAGATAATCGTTCCAAAACCATTTAATCTGGAGACGCCTTCACTTATACCCCATTTCTGGGCGGAGGTTCATGTCCAATATGATATTTGATTTGATATTTTTGACACAAGGCGTAAATCGTCTTGCCAGCGCAGGGCAAAATGACTTTCTTGGAGCATGGCTTGTTCCCGCATATGATGAATCCACTGCATTCAGCCGCGCCCTGCCTGGGCGTGATTTACGGAAACCGCGATTTTTTCCCCGATCAATTGGTGACCGAGGCGCGGGCGGACATGGCCCGACTCTTTGACAGCCTTGGGATCAGGGCGGTGCAATTAAGTGAACAGGAGACCAAACTCGGAGGCGTGGAATCGCACGCCGACGCCCGCAAATGTGCCGCGCTGTTTCAGAAGCACGCCGGGGAATTGCAGGGCATATTGGTCTGCCTGCCGAACTTTGGCGATGAGAAGGGCGTGGCCGACACATTGAAGCTGGCGGATTTGAAGGTGCCCGTCCTGATTCAAGCCTATCCTGATGACCTGGCACAACTTTCACCGGCGCGCCGTCGCGATGCGTTCTGCGGAAAAATATCCGTCTGCAACAACCTGGTGCAGGCGGGCATTCCCTTTTCCCTCACCTCCAGCCACGTGAGCCATCCCGGGTCCGAATCGTTCAAAGTGGATTTGCAGCGTTTCACGGGTGTGTGCAGGGTGGTGAACGGGCTGCGGGGCGTGCGTCTGGGTGCCGTCGGAGCCCGTCCTGGCGCCTTTAACACGGTTCGGTACTCGGAGAAAATCCTGGAACGGCACGGCATCAGCGTCACCACCGTGGACCTCTCCGAGTTTCTGGGCAAGGCGGGGAAGCTCACGGCCGCTGATCCTGCCGTGGCGCGCAAGCTGGATGAAATTTCCGGCTACACCCCGGTGCAGGGTGTGCCTGCGGAGAAACTGCTGCAAATGGCCCGGCTCGGGGTGGTTCTGGCGGATTGGATGGAATCCAACGCCATTGATGCCACAGCCATTCAGTGCTGGACCTCTGTCCAGCAGAACTTCGGGTGCAATGTCTGCACCTTGATGAGCATGATGAGCGAGCGTTTTCTGCCCAGCGCATGCGAGGTGGATGTCACCGGGGTTCTCACCATGTACGCCATGCAACTGGCCGCCGGGACGCCTGCTGCGCTGGTGGATTGGAACAACAACTATGCCGGTGACGAGGATAAATGCGTGCTGTTTCATTGTGGGAACTGGGCCAAATCCTTTCTGCCGGATATCCGCATGGGCCAGGCGCCCATTCTGGGAAGCATCCTGGGGGTTGAAAACACCTACGGTGCGCTGGAGGGCCGCACCCCGGCAGGGCCGCTTACTTTCGGCCGTCTCACCACGGCGGATGCCGAGGGTTGCATCCGCGCCTATGTCGGGGAGGGTGAATTGACCAATGATCCCCTTCAAACCTTTGGCAACCGGGCAGTGGCACGCATTCCCAGGCTGCAAAAACTGATGCGCCATGTCTGCACCAACGGGTTTGAACACCATGTGGTCATGACCCAGTCGCACTCCGCATCCATCCTGGCTGAGGCTTTTAAAACCTATTTCAAATGGGAGGTTCACCACCATGGCCAGCCAGAATGACATGTCTCCACCTGCGAGGTCGGACTCACAATTAGCCCTGAAATCCATTCACCTTCGAAAAAGGACCCTCGAGGCCATTTTCGAGGCGGGTGCCGGCCACACCGGCGGGGGGTTGTCCTGTATTGACATACTGAATGTGCTCTACAACCGCGTTCTCAAGGTGTCGCCAGAAAACTTTGATTCCCCTGGACGCGATCACTACGTCCAAAGCAAGGGCCATTCCGTGGAAGCCCTCTACGCGGTCCTGGCGGATCGCGGTTTTTTTCCAGTGGCTGACCTGAAATCGCTTTGCCATTACCAATCTCATTACGTGGGTCATCCCACCCGCAAAATTCATGGGATTGAAATGAACACCGGGGCCCTGGGGCATGGCTTGCCCATTTGCGTGGGGATGGCCCTGGCGGCACGAATGGATGGATTTGGAGCCCGGGTTTTTACCCTGCTTGGCGATGGAGAATTGGCAGAAGGGTCCAATTGGGAGGCTGCAATGGCGGCCTCCCACCACAAACTGGACAACCTGGTGGCGATTATTGACCACAATACTTTGCAAATCAGCGGCCATACCCGCGATGTATGCAGCAATGAACCCTTGGACGAGAAATGGCGCGCGTTTGGCTGGGAAGTCCGGGTGGTGGACGGGCATGATATTGGAGCGCTTTCCACGGCACTGACCCAGCGGCCAACCCGGCCTGTTCCTGTCTGCGTCATAGCCAACACCATCAAGGGCAAAGGCGTGAGTTTCATGGAAAATGTTGCACAATGGCATCATGGGGTGCCCTCCCCTGAGGAATATCAAAGGGCACAGAATGAACTTTCCGCTGCAGAAACCCGCGTCCGGGAGGTGATGGCATGAGCGCGCCGGCACCCGCCATGTTCAGCCCGGCCGCCCGGGAAATGATCCAGCAACTGGGCCTCACCCGCGGCCGCGCCAACCAGGAGGAATTCGCGGTTTTCCTGGAATCGCTCGCCCGGGAAAATCCCAACATCATCGTGGTAACCAGCGATTCGCGCGGATCCGGCAAATTGGGGCCCTTCGCCAAATCCCTTCCCCGCCAGTTGATCGAAGTGGGCATTGCCGAGCAAAACCTGGTGGGCATCACCGCCGGCCTGGCAGCCTGCGGCAAAAAATCTTTCGGAGTTTCACCTGCCTGTTTTCTCACGGCCCGGTCCTTGGAACAGATCAAAAATGACATTTGCTATTCCAATGTCCCGGCGGTGGTGGTGGGCATCAGCGCGGGTGTCAGTTATGGCGCCTTGGGCACAACGCACCATTCGCTTCATGATTTCGCCGCCTTGCGCGCCATCCACAACATCACTTTGGTGGCTCCGGCGGATAATTTTGAAACCCGCGGCGCCGTTCTCGCCGCAGCCAAAGCCGGCACACCCACCTACCTGCGCTTCGGAAAGGCTGCCATGCTGGATTTGCATGCGCCAAACGCCTGCTTCGAACCCGGACGCGCCATTTCAGTCCGCTCCGGCAGCGACCTCGCTTTTATTGCCAGCGGCGAAACGGTGGTTCATTGCCTCCTGGCGGCGGGATTCCTCGAAACCAAGGGCCTGCATTGCCGGGTCTTGTCCATGCACACCGTCCGGCCCCTGGATGAAGCCGCCCTCCACCAGGCTGCCCGCGAATGCCGGGCCATCATCTGCGTGGAGGAGCACAGCATCCATGGCGGGTTGGGAGAAGCCTGCGCCGCCTCTCTCCTGCAATCCGGCCTGCACCCGGCCTTTCGCATCGTCGGCATACCGGATGAAGACACCGTGACCGGGTCTCAGGCTGATATTTTTCGTCATTATGGTTTGAGCATGGAAGGATTAAGCGACCTCGCTTTGAAAATGTTGGGCTGAAATGAAACACATCCTGGCCATTGACCAAAGCACCTCAGCCACCAAGGGTATTCTCTTCGATGCCGTTGGCCGGGTGGTGGACCGTTTTGGGCTGAGCCACCGGCAAATCCAAGCCAAACCCGGCTGGGTGGAACATGATGCAGGGGAAATCTGGAACAATGTCCTGGGGGTGGTCCGCCATTTGGCGAAAGGAAACCAGTCCGCCTTTTCATGCCTGGCAGCCCTGAGCATCGCCAATCAAAGGGAAACCGTTGTGGTTTTTGACCGGGCCACGGGTCATCCGTTGCATCATGCCCTGGTCTGGCAGGACCGTCGTGGAGCGCCCTTTTGCCAGAAACTGAATCGCAAGGGTTTGGGTCCCGTCATCACCCGCAAAACCGGGCTGAACCTGGATACTTATTTTTCCGGGTCCAAACTGCATTGGCTGGTGCGCAACCATCCGGACCTGGCGCGCAGGCTCCGGAATGGTTCAGCCGTGGCAGGCACCATGGATGCCTACCTCATCCACCGGCTCACCGGGGGGCGCATTTTCGCCACGGATCACACCAACGCCAGCCGCACCCTGCTTTACAACATTCACCGGCTGGAATGGGACAAGGATTTGTGCCGCATGTTTCAAGTGCCTGTCTCAGCACTGCCCGAAACCAGGGAAAGCTCGGCTTGTTTCGGCGAGACGGATTTTTGCGGTCTTCTGCCCGCAAAAATCCCCATCTGCGGTGTCATGGGCGATTCCCAGGCTGCTCTTTTTGCCCAGCAATGTTTCAAACCCGGCCAGGCCAAGGTCACTTTTGGCACGGGCACATCCCTGTTGGTGAACATGGGGTCCAAGGTTCAACCTGCTTTTCCAGGCGGGGTGACCGCCCTGGCATGGGTCTTAAAAGGCCAGCCCACCTACGCCACCGAAGGCTTGATCTCCTACTCGGCTGCCACTGTGGAATGGCTCATCCAACAAATGGGTTTATTTCAGAATAGCTCCGAGTTGGAGCCTCTGGCCCGCAGCCTCGATGACAATGGCGGTGTGTATCTTGTCCCGGCTTTTGCCGGCTTGCGAACCCCGCGGTGGGATCCGGACGCGCGCGCCGCCATTGTGGGGCTGTCCGCTTTTGCCGGCAGGGCCCACGTCGCCCGGGCCGCCCTGGAATCCATCGCCTACCAAATACGCGATGTCCTCGATGCCATGAAGACCGGCTCCGGTGTTCGCCTCAAACAAATTTGCGCCGATGGCGGACCCACCCAAAACGACTGGCTGATGCAGTTCACGGCGGACATCACAGGGGTGAAATTGTTCCTCGCGGACAAACCCGAGGCTTCGGCCTGGGGCGCTGCCATGCAGGGCCTCTTGGGTTTGGGAATCCACCGCAATCTCAAGGATTTGGCGGAATTGAATTCCAAATCCCGCCAATTCAAGCGTCATCTCCCCGCCTCCCTGGCCAAAAACCGTTACTTGGGCTGGCAAAAAGCCGTCCAACGCGTCCTCTCCAACTGATCCTTAGCCATCCAACCATGAAAAACATTCACCTCTTCGCATGCCCCGCCGTTCTGGCGCTGGTCCTGGCCTTTCTCCCCCTCGCCGGTTTCTCCCAATCCCCTGCCCCCAACCGGATTGCCATCGTGGTATCCACACTGAACAATCCCTGGTTTGTGGTGCTGGCAGACACCGCCAAACAGCGCGCCACAGAACTGGGTTACGACGCCACCGTGTTCGATTCCCAAAATGACACCGCCAAGGAATCCGCCAATTTCGACAACATCATTGCCGCCCATTACCAAGCCATCCTGTTCAATCCCACTGATGCCAGCGGCTCGGTGGCCAATGCCCTCAAGGCCAAGCGCGCAGGAATCCCCGTTTTTTGCATTGATCGCGAAATCAATTCCACCAATGCCGCCACCTCCCAGTTGCTCTCGGATAGCTATGCCGGCTGCGTCAAATTGGGGCGTTATTTCGTCAAAACCGTCGGCAGGCAGGGCGATTATGTCGAACTCCTGGGTCTGGTGGGCGACAACAACACCTGGAACCGCTCCAAGGGATTTCATAGCGTGGTGGACCGCTTCCCGGGTCTCAAAATGGTTGCCCAGCAAAGCGCCGATTTCGACCGCGCCAAGGGCCTGGAGGTCATGGAATCCATGCTCCAGGCGCACCCGGACATCAAGGCCGTCTTTTGCGGCAACGACGCCATGGCCATGGGCGCCTACCAGGCCCTGCTCACGGCAGGCAGGGAAAACCAGGTCAAGGTTTTTGGCTTCGATGGCGCCGATGACGTGGTGCGCCTGATCGCGGCTGGAAAAATCGAGGCCACTGGCATGCAATTCCCCAAACTCATGGCCCGGCAGGCGGCGGAATTTGCCGATGAATACATCAAGGGACGCCATGATTTCCCCGCCAAAATCCCGGTGCCCGTGGAATTGGTGACCCATGAAAACGTCAGCCAGTTTGGCGACTACGGAAAAAAGTAAAGCCCATGCGTCTGGTCCGGTGGCTCATCCTTGTCCTGTTTCTGGCCGTCCTGGCTTGGCGTTGGCCCCTGTTTCACCTGCTCCCCCTCCAGGCCGTACGCCAGCAGAAAATGGCCGCGCTTTTTGACCCGGGCCAGTTCGCCGCAAAATTCTGGAAAGACCGCCTCCTGCCTTCGCTCCCCGCCGCCGCCCCGGCCGGCAGCCTCATCCAAGCCATTCAAACCGACCCCGCCGCCGCCCGCAAAAAATTCGGCCGTTCCGTGGGGCTCGGCGCAGATTATTTTTATTTCCTTTCAGGCACGGGGAAAGTCGTCTCGGCCACTGCGGACCAAGTCTCCATCGCCTGCCTTCCTCCTTACACCAATGCGGACCTCGCCATTGCCATCGGCCCGGTTTTTGGGGATGCCCTGCGTGATGGCAGCGGCCTGTTGAGTATCAATGACTACCCCAATTCACAAGATTTCAATGCCATTTCTGCCGCACTGGATCACCTTTCAGAAACACAGGTTTTGCCGGAGGTGAAGTCGCAGGCCCGGGTTGGCCTCACGGTTCGCCTGGCGGGTTGCGCGGAGGTGGATGACGAGTCCACGGACCTGAGACCGCTTAACTTGGTGCCCATCCTGTTTGAGGCCGCGCCCACCCCATGAAAGCAAAGTCATGAATGCGCCGTTTTCCCATCCGGCGGAAACGGAGGTCCTGCTGGAGGCCCGCAACATCTCCAAGTCTTTTCCCGGCGTGAAAGCGCTGGATGGAGTGGGCATCCGCGTCCAGAAAGGGCGCTTGAATGCCTTGCTGGGCGAAAATGGCGCGGGCAAATCCACCCTGATGAACATCCTTTCCGGCGTCCTGGCGCCAGACTCGGGTGAAATCCGGGTGATGGACCGGCCCGTGCGTTTTTCCGGCCCGCTGGATGCCCGCTCGGCAGGCATTGCGATGATCCACCAGGAACTGAACCTGGTCCAGAACCTGAGCATTGCTGAAAACATCTTTCTGGGACGCGAACCGCGAACCCGGCTGGGTTTGGTGGATTATTCCCGGATGAACCGTGAGGCAGCCAGGCTGCTTTCCTCCCTGGACATGGACCGGAACCCCGCCACTCCTATCCGCGAATTGCGCGTGGGATCCCAGCAGGTGGTGGAAATAGCCAGGGCTTTGTCCATCCAGACCCGGGTCCTGATCATGGACGAACCCACCTCGGCCATCTCCCAGCACGAAATCACCGTGCTCTTTCGCCTCATCCACAGGTTGAAAAACCAGGGAACCGGCATCATTTACATCACCCACAAACTGGATGAATTAAACCTCATCGCCGATGACATCACTGTTTTTCGTGATGGGCAGTTCATTGCGGAAAAACCCTTCAAGGAATCCAGCCGCAAGGAAATGGTGCGCCTGATGGTGGGAAGAGATTTGAGGGATTTGTTCCGCAAGACATCCCAGCCGGATTCCGGCGAGGCGCTCAGAGTGAAGGACCTCAGCATGCAACACCCTGCGCGAGCCGGTGATTGGCTGGTTCGAAAGGTGAATTTCACGCTGCGACGTGGTGAAATCCTGGGTTTGTTTGGATTGATGGGCGCCGGGCGCACCGAGTTGTTGCAATCTTTGTTTGGAATGCATCCGGGCCTCGTTTCCGGCCAGGTCTGGATCGGGGGCCGGCCCGTTCACATCCAATCCATCCAGCAAGCCATCCGGGCAGGCCTCGCCCTGGCTCCCGAGGACCGCAAGAGCGAGGGTTTGGTGCTGGCCCAATCCATCGTCCATAACACCACCCTGACGGTGCTCCCGCAGTGTTGCCGGGCCGGGATCCTCCGGCCTGCCTTGGAATGGAATCTCACCCGCCAGTTTATCGTGAAACTTCGCATCCGCACCCCTTCCCCGCGCCAATGCGTGCGCAACCTCAGTGGCGGTAACCAGCAAAAAGTCGTCCTCGCCCGATGGCTGGCCACAAAACCGCGCGTGCTGCTTTTGGATGAACCCACGCGGGGCATTGATATCAATGCCAAAAAGGAAATCTACGCCCTGGTGGACCAATTGGCCGCGGACGGTCTTTCAGTGTTAATGGTGTCCTCGGAGCTGCCCGAGATCATGGGATTGGCCGACCGCATCCTGGTAATGGCCTCCGGGCAAATTTCCGGTGAATTCAACCGGGCCGCCGCCACCGAGGAGGCCATCCTGCACGCGGCCTTGCCGGGCGCCCCCGCCGCCGCTTCCAACCCATGAAAACATCCCTGATCCTGCAAAAAACCTCCCGCTTCCAATCGCTGTTCGCACTTATCCTCATGGTGGTGGCCATGTCGCTGGCCTCCCACTCTTTTTTCACCACCGACAACGTGTTCAATGTCCTGCGCCAGATATCCATCAATCTCTGCCTCTCCCTGGGCATGACCCTGGTCATCCTCTCCGGCGGAATTGATTTGTCCGTGGGCTCCATCCTGGCGCTGTCCGGGGCTGTGGCCGCAGGCTTGCTGAAAAACGGCCTGGCGCTCCACCCGCTCAACCTGCTCATTCAATTCACGGTCCCCGGAGCCATTGTGGCTGGCGCCCTGACCGGTGCCGCCCTGGGATGGATCAACGGCGCCTGCATCACATGGCTCCGGCTGCCTCCCTTCGTCGCCACACTGGGAATGCTCAGCATCGCACGCGGCCTCACCATGCTTTGGACAGGAGGGTTCCCCATCACCGGCTTGGGCGATGCCTTTGATTTTCCCGGCACAGGCCGCCTTTGGATCATTCCCGTGCCGGTCTGGATTTCCGCCGGATTGGTGCTCCTTTTTATCGGCCTCACACTCCGCACCCGCTTTGGCCGTCATCTCTATGCCGTGGGCGGCAATGAACGCGCAGCCGCCCTGAGCGGACTGTCCGTCTGCCGCATCAAAATCATGGTTTACACCCTGTGCGGCACTCTGGCCGGGCTGGCAGGCCTGCTCGTCACAGCCAGGCTGGATTCCGCCACACCCAATGCCGGCATCGGTTAT
>JAKAFL010000020.1 GCA_021817945.1 bacterium
TGGAGTTGTATGGCATGCGTCATGCCAAAGCACCTTTTGACTGAGCAATGAGTGGATTTTGTAAGTATCAGAGTATTCTGCTACGATGATTCTGATGCCGGGGTGATGTTTCTTCGTTTTTGTGGGGAGTTCTTTCCAAGGTGTAGAAAGAACGTAAGCGTCACGCGGAGCTTTCAATTACCCACAAGTTTCGCGGCCAAGACAAAGCCAAGTTGAATATCATTGAGCCGAGATAGACCGCGCCACATCACCATGTTGCCCGGCGGCGGATCAGTGGTGCAGGCCAGATGCCCCCACAGTGCGCAGCGACCAGATTGGCAAACCGACTTCGATCTTTCTGACCAACCAACTTGAAATCCCGGCGCTGACAGTGGCATTGCTTTACCGCCTGCGTGGCGGATCGAGTTGTTCTTTCGCTGGATCAAAGGCCAACTCCGCATCAAGCACTACTACGGCACGAGTCCCAATGCAGTGAAGACCCAAATCTGGATTGCCATCACCGTTTACCTGATGGTCGCCAGCCAGCACAAACAGTTGCATCTGCCCGGAACCTTGCACCGAACTTTGCAGCTTTTGAGCGTTCATCCATTTGAGAAAGCGCCTTTGCATAAACTGTTTACAGAATTAGAGATCGAAGCGCCCCCAACCAATACAGGCAAATAATTGTTGCTCTTAAACTTATAGCCGGACACGCGTGACAAAAAATAAAAAAGCCCTAGCTTTGCTAGGGCTTTGAAAGACTGGCGGCTACCTACTCTCGCGGAATCTATAAGACCACTACCATCGGCCATGCAGCGTTTGACGGCCGTGTTCGGAATGGGAACGGGTCGGACCACTGCGGTAATGCCACCAAAAATTGTTCGCAAATACTATTGCGATGTTAAAGATCACGTAACTGGCATGTTCTCTGAAAACTATACATAAAATTAAGGGAATACGATTCGCGAGTTAAAATTGCAGTCCTTTTAAAGGAATAAGCAATCAAGCCGCACAACCGATTAGTATTGGTCAACTAAATACTTCGCAGCACTTACATTTCCAACCTATCAAACGGGTAGTCTGCCCGTGGTTTTTAGGGACTTGCGTCCGGGAAACATTATCTTGGGATGAGCTTGGCACTTAGATGCTTTCAGCGCTTATCTCTTCCGCACGTGGCTACGCAGCGATGCCCCTGACGGAACAACTGCCACACCAGAAGTGCGTCTAACCCGGTCCTCTCGTACTAAGGTTAGAACCCCTCAAGTTTCCTTCGCCCACAGTGGATAAGGACCGAACTGTCTCACGACGTTCTGAACCCAGCTCGCGTACCGCTTTAACCGGCGAACAGCCGGACCCTTGGGACCTTCTCCAGCCCCAGGATGCGATGAGCCGACATCGAGGTGCCAAACCGGATCGTCGATATGAACTCTTGGATCCGATCAGCCTGTTATCCCTAGCGTACCTTTTGTCCGATGAGCGACGGCAATTCCACATTAAACCGTCGGATCATTTGGGCCTGCTTTCGCATCTGCTCGACTTGTTGGTCTTACAGTCAACCTAGCTTCTAGCCATACCCTCAACGCATGGTTGCCAACCATGCTGAGCTAAGCTTAGCACTCCTCCGTTACTCTTTGGGAGGAAACCGCCCCAGTCAAACTGACCTGCACGCACTGTCCCCCGCCTGGATGACAGGAATCAGGGTTAGAATCCTAATTATCTAAGAGTGGTGTTTCACATTGCGACTCCAGCACGACCGAAGCCGTGCCTTCAAAGTCTCCCACCTACGCTAAGCATAAATAACCAGAACACAATACGAGCTTACAGTAAAGGTGCATAGGGTCTTTCCGTCCTACTGCGGGTAGGCGGCATCTTCACCGCCGTTACAGTTTCGCCGAGATCCTCTCCGAGACAGTCGTTCAGTCGTTACAAGATTCGTGCAGGTCGGAACTTACCCGACAAGGAATTTCGCTACCTTAGGACCGTTATAGTTACGGCCGACATTCACGGGGACTTAAAGACCGAGCTTCGCCTTGCGGCTGACAAGATCTCTTAATCTTTCCGCATTGGTCACTTGTCACTCCCTATACGTCGTCTTAACGACTTAGCAGAGAGCTGTGTTTTTGTTAAACAGTCGCTAAACGCAATTTACTGTGGCTCACCGAAGTGAGCACCTCTTTTCCCGAAGTTACGAGGCTAATGTGCCGAGTTCCTTAGAGAGGTTTCTCTCGCGCGCCTGAGTGCGCTTACACTCACCCACCTGTGTCGGTTTACGGTACGGGCCGACCGGGGAACGACTGCAAACTTTTCTAGGCACAACCACCCACCAATTTGCTTTGGCCGAAGCCTAAGCTCAGCATTCGATTGCCTAGTTGATGTCTGGCCATGCGTCATTCGCAGCCTTGATCCGGACGGGCGCAGGAATATTTAACCTGCTGTGCATCGATTACGCCTTACGGCCTCATCTTAGCTCCCGGCTAACCCTGGGAGGTCGAACCTGGCCCAGGAAACCTTGGGTTTACGGCGACCAAGATTCTAACTTGGTTTATCGCTACTCGTGTCTGCATTCTCACTAATCAACGCTCCACAGTCCGTTTCCGTTCTGCTTCATTGCATTGATTACGCTCTCCTACCACTCACCAGGGACGAATCCCCGGTGAATCCATAGCTTCGGTATGTGATTTAATCGCCAATCATTTTCGGCGCGACCTCGCTCGATGAGTCAGCTATTACGCACTGTTTAAATGATGGCTGCCTCTAAGCCAACATCCTCACTGTCTAAGCAAAGTCACATCCTTTCCACTTAATCACATTTAGGCACCTTAGCTGATGGTCTGGGCTGTTGCCCTCTCGGCTACGAAGCTTATCCCTCGCAGCCTGATTGCCATGGTACTGAGACCGACGGAATTTGGAGTTTAATTGGTTTTGGCAGCCTGGTGGGGCCCCTAAGCCATTCAGTGCTCTACCTCCGCCGGGTACTTCCATGACACTCGCCCTCAAGCGATTTCGGAGAGAACCAGCTATCACGGGGTTTGATTAGTCTTTCGCTCCTACTCTCAAGTCATCTCAGGATTTTTCAACATCCACGAGTTCGGTCCTTCACTGCATGTTACTGCAGCTTCAACCTGCTCAAGAGTAGATCACCTCCGCTTCGGGTCTATTGCCAGCGACTAAACGCGCTGTTCGCACTCGGTTTCCCTTCGCCTCCAGTCCAGAGGACCTTAGGCTGGCCACTGACAATAACTCGCAGACTCATTATGCAAAAGGCAAGCTGTCACCGCTTGCGCGGCTCCAACACATTGTAGGCTTATGGTTTCAGGATCTATTTCACTCCGCTAACAGCGGTTCTTTTAACCTTTCCCTCGCGGTACTAGTTCACTATCGGTTGCCAGGTAGTATTTAGCCTTATCCGGTGGTCCGGACAGATTCACACAGAGTTTCACGTGCACCGTGTTACTTGGGATACCCCTAGGGGCAATCGAGCTTTCGCATACCCGGCTATCACGGTCTATGGCCCCACTTTCAAGAGGGTTCTGCTAGCTGTTTTGCTCCCACATCAGGGTCCCGCAACCCCGGGAAGACAAGTCCTCCCGGTTTGGGCTTTTCCGCTTTCGCTCGCCACTACTGACGGAATCACTGTCATTTTCTTTTCCTGCGGTTACTGAGATGTTTCACTTCACCGCGTTTTGCCTTGCCGGACTATGAATTCATCCGGCAATCACCGGCGGTTAAGCCGGTGGGGTTGTCCCATTCGGAAATCCACGGATCACAGCCTGCTTGCGGCTCCCCGTGGCTTATCGCAACTTACTACGTCCTTCATCGCCTCCTGGCACCAAGGCATTCACCATAAGCCCTTAGTAGCTTGATCACAAAATAAATCATCGTTATTACGATGATCACTCAGCGAATTGTATTTTTTACCCTATTATCTTTCTATATGTAGTTGTCAAAGAACGCGCATGATCCGCTGGAAATTTCCCGCGGAAAACTGCAAATCGTCTGATCAAGTGGTAGGCGTGACTGGATTTGAACCAGTGACCCTGCGCTTATCAAGCGCATGCTCTAACCAACTGAGCTACACGCCTGTAAATTTTGGTGGAGCTGAGGAGAGTTGAACTCCTGACCTATAGCTTGCAAAGCTACCGCTCTACCAACTGAGCTACAGCCCCACAGGGTTTCGAACTCTTCACTTGATCTGTCAAGGAGCATTGCCCTTGAAAACTGAATTGTGCGATTAGATTGAGCCGTCACGGTTGTTGCCAACCGTCCGACCTCGGAAGTCCGGTTTTAATCCCGGACCCGTGGTTTCTCCTTAGAAAGGAGGTGATCCAGCCGCAGGTTCCCCTACGGCTACCTTGTTACGACTTCATCCCAATCACCAGTCATACCTTCGACACCTTTTTAGGGGCGGCTTCGGGTGCAACCGGCTTTCATGATGTGACGGGCGGTGTGTACAAGGCCTGGGAACGTATTCACGGCGCCGTAGCTGATGCGCCATTACTAGCGATTCCAGCTTCATGCCGTCGAGTTGCAGACGACAATCTGAACTGGGCCCGGTTTTCGGGGATTGGCTCCAGCTTACGCTCTTGCTTCCCTTTGTGCCGGGCATTGTAGTACGTGTGCAGCCCTGGCCGTAAGGGCCATACTGACTTGACGTCATCCCCACCTTCCTCCTCGTTGAAGCGAGGCAGTCTGTCCAGAGTGCTCCCAATTAAGGGGTGGCAACAGGACACAGGGGTTGCGCTCGTTGCGGGACTTAACCCAACATCTCACGACACGAGCTGACGACAGCCATGCAGCACCTGTGCAAGCTGATATTGCTATCTCGTCAGACTTTCATCCTTCTACTACTTGCATGTCAAGGCCAGGTAAGGTTCTTCGCGTTGCATCGAATTAAGCCACATACTCCACCGCTTGTGCAGGCCCCCGTCAATTTCTTTGAGTTTTAACCTTGCGGCCGTATTTCCCAGGCGGCGCGTTTAACGTGTTAACTTCGCCACGAGCGGGGTCGATTCCACTCACAGCAAACGCGCACCGTTTAGGGCCAGGACTACCGGGGTATCTAATCCCGTTTGCTCCCCTGGCTTTCGTGCCTCAGCGTCAGGAAATGTCCAGAGACTCGCCTTCGCCACTGGTGTTCCACTTGATATCTACGCATTTCACTGCTACACCAAGTATTCCAGTCTCCCCTCCATTCCTCGAGTCGGATAGTATCCATTGCAGTTTCCGAGTTGAGCTCGGAGATTTCACAACAGACTTACCCGACCGCCTACGCACCCTTTACGCCCAGTGAATCCGAACAACGCTTGGGACCTCTGTATTACCGCGGCTGCTGGCACAGAGTTAGCCGTCCCTTCCTCTTTCGCTACAATCAATACTTGACGTGTTGGGTCAAATAATTTGTTCGCAAATGACAGGGGTTTACGGGCCGAAGCCATTCATCCCCCACGCGGCGTCGCTCCTTCAGGCTTTCGCCCATTGAGAAAAATTCTCGACTGCTGCCACCCGTAGGTGTCTGGACCGTGTCTCAGTTCCAGTGTGGCTGGTCGTCCTCTCAGACCAGCTACCCGTCTTAGCCTTGGTGAGCCGTTACCTCACCAACTAGCTGATAGGCCGCGGGCTCATCGTAAAGCGTCAGGCCTTGCGGTCCCCAACTTTGAATTTACATTCACATCCGGTATTAGCTCGCCTTTCAGCGAGTTATCCCAGACTTTACGGCAGATTGCCCACGTGTTACACACCCTTGCGCCACTCCAACTTCAAAATATTGCTACCCTGAAGTCAGCGTTCGACTTGCATGTCTTATCCACGCCGCCAGCGTTCGTTCTGAGCCAGAATCAAACTCTCCGTATAAAAACGTTAGTTGATTCGTGTCTGATCGTAAAATCAGACGCTATATCTATTTGGTTAAAACCCTTAAAAACAGCGACTAACTCGCTATTTTTAAAGGGGCTCTCACTAATCGCACAATTCAATTTTCAAAGAGCAGCAGCGCCATAAAGGCACTAAAAAATTGCTGCATCCACCGTCAAGCATCAATATGCCTGATTATGTTGGATTTCCCAACCACCGACTTTAGCCAAGCACTTAAATCTAAATTCAACTTTTATCCGTGCCTGAAACCAATTCCACCACAAGTCTTTCCGACAATTTCTCTGAGCGGTTTATCGCTCACTGCTTGTGATTCCCTTTCACTTCGTATCGCGAAGGGACAGACAATTTATCAAACCCATTTTAACCTGCAAGACATTTTTTAAAATTTTTTGAATATATTTCATCTATTCATAAAATGCTCAAAACAAGTAAATTGCACATATTCTGAAACACGACAACCTACCTCAAATTCAAATTTTTTTCAAAAAAGGCATCGCTGTTTCCTTCCCAGGGTTTCTTGCCTCTCACTTTTTCCACAGCTCAACACGCCGCATCAGATTCAATATAACATGTTGAATACAAGCATTAAACATTCATTGCTCTACCTCGTTTTTGGAATCAAATGATTTGCGGCGTCGAGATTTTTTATTTTCCAAATTCAGGCTTCAATGGTTGCGTAGAAAATTTCACTCCGATTTTACTCCCCGTCTCCACGTTTTGATGCGCGGATCCCGTCATCTCACTCCATCAACCCTCCGGACCCTCATTTTTCAACGCCGTTTACAACCAGTCATATCCAACCCCATTTTCAACCATGGTTCCTTTCCCACTTTTTATTTCTGTCAAAACCCCCGCAATTTCTATGGAAATCGCGAATTTCTTTTCTTTTTTCCCAATCTTTTCAACAGGATTCGCTCCTCTGATTTAAGGGAAAATCGCAATTTTAAACCAAGATTTTCGAGACGGTCTCCAAAGCTTGTTTGAATTTTTCCACCTCCAATTGAGGATGTCTTGTTCAATTTTCAACAAGCGCAAATTTCTCAGGGAGCTGGAATTTCAAGGCGGTAGAACCTATTGCCATTACCCTCCGGAATGCTGACCGTGTTCAAGCCGTTGCTGACAGTGCTTTCCTCGGGCACTTGAATCCAATTGGCTTTCATGAAATTAGAATTTTCCATCAAGAGATAGCCGGGACACCCGGTTGGCCAGGAGACTAAAACATTTGTTTCGCCTGATTGAATGGACGCCGGCGGCATGCTCACGAACGTAAAATTTGAAATGGTTTGAATAGAGGTGGCTCCGCCGTCCGCCCCGGTGAATCCGATATAAGCGCTGGGACCGCCCAGGGCTTGAACCAAGTCCCCGACCCAGAGGTTCGTGGTAAAAGAGGAATGAGCTACGGTATCAGTGAACGACAAGGTCATTTCTGGGTTGGCATAGTTTATGGCGATGGCGATGGGATTGCCATTGTTGATTTGCACATTGCCAGGCGGGTGATAATTTCCGTTGGCGCCGCCCCCCCCGGTAAGCCCGTTGGTCTGAAACGCATACCCCACATTTTCACTGTTGCCCGAGTAAAGATTCAGTTCCAGTTCCGCGCTGGGTGCGATTGCCGTTGATCCGCCGACACCCAACTGGCCACCACTGCCACCCAAAGCAGCCGCGCCGCGTGGATCGTTTTGAAGGCAAAAAGTCACACCATCAGCCGCCCGATTGCCGCCAGCCTGATAGGTGAAGGATGCCGTAAACGCCCCGATGTATTGGGGGCTGTCGAAAAAGACACTCTGGGCTTCGCTGCCCGAGCCATCGGTCAGGGTCAGGACGTTGCCGGCAACTGCCGCGGCAGAATAAACGGAAAATGCGTTGTCCTGGTTCACGGCCCAGTCAAGGCCGTTTCCATTCAGGCCCAAAGGTTGGTACCCAAGAGTGAGGGTGGCAACGCTGCTTGTGACAGAGCCGAAAGCATTGGCCACAACGACCTGGTAATTGCCTGCTTTTGAAGGCATCACATCGGCAATCTGATAAACGCCGCTTGTGGCTCCTGCGATATTTGTTCCATTAAATCGCCACTGATAACTCAATGGCGCAGTTCCTGATGCGACGGCTGAAAATGCCGCGCTATCACCAATGGCAGCGAATTGGCTGGCCGGTGGCGTGGTGAGATACGGCGGCGCCCCGCCCTTTCCGTTTCCGAGTGATTCCTGGTAGAGCAGGAATTGTTGATCCGGCCGCACAAAGACAAATCTGGAGGGGTCCACCGCGGCTGCAATTGCCTGACAATCGGCTGGAGTCACGCTCCATGCCACGCCCTGCACAGCAATAAACATCGGGGATAAGCCGTTCCAACTGGCGGCGGTGTTTGTGATGGCATTGACGAGGCTTGAGACGGATGAGGAGTAACTGCCTGAAGATGGAAAACCAAAGCCGGCGAGCGCCTGGTAGCGCGTTGTAAAATACCCGTCATTCTGGTCAAAAATGCCGAGTAGCGATGGGCAGTTGGTTGCAAAGGCGTCGCCCGTTGCAGTAGAGATATTATCCCAAACGCTGGCGATCCTGATGCCACTTCGCTGGAGATAGGGACTGGCTGCCCGGGTGTAATTTTCGACGTTTCCATTGCTCCAGTATTCCATGTGGGTGTAGCCCGCTCCACTGGGACCAGCCACGAGGCAATCGTTGGTTGTGGCGGTGGTCCAATAATAGTCCAGCATGGCCGGATCAAAATCCACAGTCAACGGCTGGACAGTCCAGCCAATCGGCACTGTGCCGCGCGCGGAACTTTGCCAATTGATGTACATTGCGTGTTCCATGTACTGCGCATTGTCGCCATCGCTTAATGTCATCGAGACATAGACCTTGTTTTGCAACGGCGGAGGCGGCGGCATGGGAGGAACTGATATGGGGCTGGCCACCCCGCTGTAAACGCTTGCGTTGACAAAATCGTCACTAGCCATCACAGGAATGCCATATTGGGCGATCCAGTTCATGTCCGCGCCTTCGTTTGGCCACCACCCCAGGTAAATGGAGTCAACAGGAGCCATGTTGGACAGGAAAAGATTGAGCACATTCGCGTCACTCGATACGGCACCCGGGTCCAGCCAAACCACCGCTGATTTTACGGAAATTAAATAATCCCGCAAATTCCAGTCATTGCCAGTCTCCATTCCTGCGATGATGCGATGGGTGCATTGGGACCAGTAATTAGTGTAAAGGTAACCGTAAACCTGGTCGGCGCTGGTAAATTTGCCGCGCAAGTCATCATTGACGGTCAGGTCATACGGAGCGTTGGTCAGGGCCTTCAGAAGGGTGGGGTCGGCGATGAGTTCATTTTTCACCCCGGCAATGGTCGTGGCCAGGTTCAGTGTGTCTGGTTGTGCGGGGTCGGTTACCACCAAGCCAGTAACATTGGATTTGTATTTGAGGATGGCATCAAAGCCATCCATGGTATCGTAATCTACTTTGTGAATATTCAACCAGGTGAACTCACCCTCCCCAGAGCTGCTTACACAGGCAAGCTGTGGTTGGGTGCGGTTGACTATACCCTCAAGGGAGACGAACAGGGCCTGCTCCGCCGCAGAGGCCAGGTCCATATCCACGCAGTCAACCCTGGGCGCAGGAGGCGCAAAAGTAGGCAGGTAATGATTTTCCGGCCAGAAAATTCCCGTCATGTTTTGGGATGGAGCCATGTTGGTGGTCACCGACAATGACACCACCGCGCTGGTGACAGCGCCGTAATTGTTGCCAACCACCACGCAATAATTGGAGCTGGCGTCCTGCGACCCAACAGGGTCAAGCATCAAGTAGCTGTTGGTGCCGCCATTCAAATCATCCGTGACGCGCGCCCCGTCTCTATACCACTGATAACTTAATGGCGCGGGACCGGATACCACCACATTGTTTGTGAAACCGACCCCGGACTCCACGGTATCAGAAAAAGGTTGTGCCGTGATAAATGGAGGACCGGCCAGGGTGGTTACCAGGAAATTGTCAAAATGCGAAACACCGGAAGACCAGGTATCGTCCCCGAACCTGTTTATGCTGACATCAATGTCCGCTTCCGTGGCGCTGGCCGGAACCGGGATGGGACCGCTTTGGTAGAAATGCCATCCGGTCATGGATCCTGAGGAGAAAGGATGCTGGTTTTCGTCGGCAACAAAACTGCTGCCGTCAAACATGCGCAAATCCACACGGACATTGTCACCGGGCTTGATGCTGGGAGCATAGTAATAAAAGGAAATGGACACGGTCTCAGCGCCATGAAGTAAAAATGCCCCGGCGCGAAAATCCGCGTTGTTTCCGCTGTTGGGACCACTTGCGGCTGAATTGGAAAGGACTCCATCGTACCCTGCGGATTGGTAAAGGGGATTGGTATCCGTCACCGTGACAAAGGCCGAGCCTCCGGATCCGGCAAACCAATTGATGCCGTCGGCCAACTCGATTGGGGGATTTGGACCAAGAACGGTTTGGGCACGACCTGAAATTGCAATGAATGACAGGATTAAGGCGAGGATCTGCCGGGCAGCCAGACCCGGAAATAGGGCGCCATGGCGGATTTTGCTGGCGGGGAGGAAAATAGGCATGGTCAATTCAGAAAAAACCGGCTACTCAAGGTTTCAAAATGGTCGAATGGCTGGCCATCCAGAAAATGTCCCTGGTATCGGGCGGGTTTCCCACTGTACCGGAACCTCCGCCGGTTCCATAAAAGTTTTCAGGGGGCGTGGTTCCAGGTACCAACCACCGATGAATTTCAGAATGGCCATCCGAGAATGAAAAAGAGCCGGAATTATTATGGGTGGATGTGGGCAGGTTGTCCCATTGGCTGAGGTCTGCCGGATTGTTGGCGACACAATAAATGTACCATCCATCGTCAATGGTGTCGGCATTTTCATGAAGAAAAACAAACATGTCTGAGGGCTGAAGGATGTTGGAACTTTTCCGAAAAACCTGATAACCCGTTTGGTCAAGCAAGTCGGGTCCTGGCGTTCCCATGAAGGCGTTCATCGAATAACTGCGCACCCGATTGCCCTCGCCGGCAACCTGGCTCAGGTCGGATGGGCAATGATAGATGGCTGGATTGAGGATGTAAGGCCCCAGCAAGGGAGGCGTGGCGGTTGGCTGGGTTGTGAGCATCCACAAATTGGTGTTGTCTGTGTGGTACGGTTTCCAATTCATAATGCCATTGACCCATCCGCCTGCCAATCCATTACGGTAGTTTAAAACAAGCTGGTCGTGACTATCCCCGGTGTACATGATCCATGCCACGCCCAACTGTCTCCCATTATTCAGGCACTGGATGGCCTGGGCCTTGCTTTTTGCGCGGCTAAGAGCGGGAAGCAACATGGCAGCGAGGATGGCAATGATGGCAATGACCACCAAAAGCTCAATCAACGTGAACCCCATGATCGGCGAACCATGCCGCCGGCCAATCCTTTTTCTAAAACTCACTTTCATATTTTGATCTTATTCATGCCTCCGCAGGGCGGACTTTCCCGGGCACACGGGAACTTTTAAATACCCCGCCCGCAAAACGCCTTGCTGGTCAAAGACGTCTTTGCGGGCAGGTCACATCCCGGGCGGAGCCAGACTATGGAAGCAGCCGTGTGCGCCAGAACCCTGTTGGCGCCGCCTGCTGATTGGTGAAAGTCACCAAACCGCCCCCATTCGCTGCGTTCGTGAATACCGGCGTCCAAGCCATCGGCGGTGTCAGGCTGCCGGCCTCCTGCAAAACGTAGGCGCATTGAGGGGCGCCACTGAAGGACATAATGTAATTGTTGGAACCGGAATTAGACGTGCTGGCGAATTTGTTTGCCCCGGCTGTTCCATTGACCTGCACGGTGGCAGTGTTGGTCACGAGGCCGCCAAGGCCGTCACTGACGATAAAGGTGAATGAATCAGATCCAATGTAGCCGCTGGCGGCTGTGTAAGTAAGATACGCGCCATTGGCATTGACCGTGCCATGGGAGGGCTGACTGAAACCGCTCACAAACGGATAGTTCACGATTCCATCCGGCTCGATGATGCCGCCATCGTGAAGAACCACCATATTCGTGCTCAAATACTTATATTCAAGCAGGGTTGGCGGGTTTATACCTGCGTTTGCGATGGATGGACGGGTGACCGGCATGTTTGTTACCGTGCCCATCAGGATGGCATCAGGCATGGGCGCAAAGTTGGTTCCCACATTGATGACAAAGTTGTCGAACAAGACAGGTCCGTTGCTCCACAAGTCATCGCCGAATTTATTCATGGAACATTGAATATCCGAATAGACCGACCCAGGCACGATAGGATACGTGGCCGACAGGTGGTGCCATCCATTGCCTCCAATATCCCCGTTTGGAATGCCAATATGGGTGATATGTTCGCCGACAAAATTGTTGTTCGAATCAAAGAAGCGCTGGTCCACCCGAACTTGGTTGGGGCTGCTGGTGATGGCGTTGAGAATATTGTAATCGAAGGAAAGGGTGACGGGCTGGCCATTGTTGGTTGAAACATTGAATTCATTCACACGGATATCGTTCCCGTTTGGGGGTTGGACGGTCCCATCGGCGGTCATCATGGCACAATTAGTGCCGGGGGAGCTGAGGCCGTTGGTGCCGGGGCCGTAAAAGAAGGTGTTAAAACCCCCGGATGAGTTGGGGCCGCCGCTATTCCAATTAGCGCTGCCGTTTTCAAAGTCGCCGTTGTTGTTGGGACCTGTCACCGGAGTGGCTTTCACAACAAAGTTATCCATGACAATGGGTCCGCTGCCCCAAATATCATCACCAAAGATATTCATGGAAAGGCGCAAATCAGCAGTGACAGCCGAGAGGGTGGGGTCCGAGGCAACGCCATGAAAATGATGCCAGCCATTCCCGCCCGGGTCATTGTTAGGTGCGCCAAGGTGAAAATTGTGCTCTCCCAAAAAATTGCCATTTGAATCCTCAAAGCGCAATCCCACGCGTATTTCGTCGCCGGAATAAATCGGGGTCAGGATGTTGTAATCAAAATCCACGCTCACGCCATTGGATCCCCGCGAGGCGGGACCGAGGTAAAAATTGTTCACGCGGAGATCGTTGCCGCTGGGTGGGTTTACGCTGCCATCGGATGTCATCTCCACTGAATTGTCCCCCGGCGCGCTGGGGCCGTTTGTGCCGGGGTTGTTGAAGTTCTCGGATCCGGCGCTCCCGCCGGGCCCGCCGGCATTCCAGTTGGCGGAAAAGTTTTCAAAATCACCATTATTATTGACTCCAACGTCAGGAGTAACTCTGACGGTGAAATTGTCATAAAGGACCGGGCCGCTATGCCAAACATCATCGCCAAACACGTTCATTGTGATGCGGAGGTCCATATTGACGGCGGAAAGCGTGGGGTCTGCGGCGACTCCGTGGAAATGATGCCAGCCCGCTCCTCCCACATCATTGTTGGGCGTGCCCAGGTGAAAATTATGCTCACCCAGGAAATTTCCGTTCGAATCCTCAAAACGACAGCCAACACGGATTTGATCCCCATTGGTGAAAGGCCCAAGTATATTGTAATCGAAATCAATACTGATGGAGTTGCTGCCGGCGGCTGCCACTCCAAGCGAAAAATAATCTGAGCGCAGGTCAGCCGTGTCGCCTGCGGCTCCGTCGCTGGCTTCCATGACACAATTCACTCCGGCAGCGCTCGGCCCATTGGTGCCCGTATTGGAAAAATTGACGAAATTGAGCGAACTGCTGCCGCTGGCCCCTGAATTCCAATTTTGACCTCCGTTTTCAAAACCTGGATCAAGGGGTCCCAGGATCATTTCCGCCTTGGTTGAAAATGCTGAGAGAGTCATGGCCAGGGCGGCGACAGTCGCCAGGGGAGCACAAATCCGGCGAACAGAGTGAATTTTCATTTTCATATCGGCTCTTTTTAATTTATTTGGCAGTGGTTTGGTTTGATTTCGCATCCAACGACCGGGTTCGGTGGCAAAACGGGGCCATTAAAACTCAGAACGCGGGATTAGAATTGTTACCAGCATTGCAGGTAAGAATGAGGTTGTATATTACACGTTGGTGTAATCCGCCCGCTGCAGAGTGAAAAAGAGAAATTTGTTGCCGGGCCTGCGCGGAGCACTATGCTGGAGCGCGATATCCGCTCGAATGACCAAATGCTTTTTCTTGCCCCTTAAACTGCCTTGCTGGCTTGCGGTCTTCCTCCAGGCATGGCTTCTCGCCGTCCTCGGCGCTGATCTGGCTTGCGCGAATTCAATCCAGAAAATCATTTGTTCTTACGCCCTGACATCGGCCAATGATTTTCCACAACGCGATCCACATGACTGGCGCCTGCTTGGATCAAATGACGGTGGAAAGACCTGGGTGCTGCTTGACAGGCAGACAAACCAAATTTTCGCCTCCAGGCAGGAAAGGCTGCTGTATAAAATCCCCAACCGAATGCCCTTCGCGGTCTATCGCCTGGAAATTGACCAGGTCCGTCAACCCGTCACGGCAGGATCCGTGCAACTGGCCGAATTGGAGTTGATGGGGGCAACGGAGGAAGACCGCGATCCCACGCCCACCCTTGCAGACAAGGTGTCGGCCCAAGGCGATAATCCGCCTGGTGAAACAGTCCGAAACCTCTTTGACGGCCGGGTGCAAACCAAGTGGCTTGACTGGGCCTCAGGCGATCAGTTTCAAACTTCATGGGTGCAATGGGAATACGTTTCTCCAAAAGAAATGATGGTAACGAACATCAACCAACTTTTGGAATTGCGCTCGCGGGCTGCCGATGGCATCCCCATACGCATTCGGGCGGTGGTTGTCGGGATTATCAGGAACCAGACATGCCTCGTGGACACCACCGGATGTATTTTGTTGGATTTGCAGACGCTGATCGGCGGCAATCTGGCCACGACGATGGCGGCCCATCATCTTCTCAACAAACTTGTACCGGGCCAAAGCATCTGGATGACCGGTGTCAGCGCTTGGACTGGCAAACGTGTAGGCGTCAAACCCGCCAACATTCATTTGGGTGCCGAGACTCCGCCTTCTGAACCTTGGCGAATCTCGCCCGAGCAGCCGCTTGCAACGGATGAAAACCTGAAGTGGGTCCAAATGGAGGGTAACATGCAATACCCCTATTATGCCAACCAGCAGGTCTCATTTGATTTGCAGGAAGGCTCATCGGTTATTCGGGTTCACCTGCCGGTTCAGGGTGATTTTTCAGCGCCGCCCCTCGGAACCAGGGTTTTGGTCCGAGGCATCTGCCTGGGGGCCTTTGACCCGTGGGGCCACTGGGTTGCATCGGAGCTTTGGGCGATACAAACGCAAATAGCGGAAGTTGCCAGGCCCGGTGAGGCCGGTCCACCCCATGATCCATCACCTGCCAATCCGGTCAACCCGGCGGTCTTGACTTCCATCCAGCAAGTGCGCCGACTTTCTCCCAAGGAGCTGGATTCGCATCCGCGCGTTAAAATCCGCGGCGTCATCACCGACGAGCTTCAGGGATTTGTCCAGGACGGCACGGCTGGCATTGAAGTGACCTTTTCCTACCCGGCAAAACTGAAAATCCATGGCTTTGGCCGGTATATTGAAATCTCCGGTTGGGCGAAATTGGACGCGGTGGGAAGCCCGGAAATCTGGGCCGAAAGCGTTGCCATCCTCGGCGCCGGCAAATTGCCGCAGCCGCAAATCCTGCCGCCCGGTCAATTTGCAAATGCGCAAATTGACGCCCAATGGGTTGAAGTGGACGGGGTGGTTCATTCGACAGACGGATCGCATCTGCTCATCACCTCACTCGGCCAGGAATTAACCGCATCAGTCACTGAGGCTCCGGTTGAATCCGTCAACAGGCTGGTGGATGCCGAGGTGCGGGTCCGGGGAGTGGCGGTGATGGCCAGAGACAATCACGCCCGGGTGCAAGGCATCCACCTGCTGATTCCCTCACTGGATTACGTGGACATCGTGGCGCCACCCGCGAACCCAGCCATGCTGCCGGCACGAAAGATTGGAAGCCTGCTTTATTTGAGCGGTCCCGGTGAGCCTTCACACCTGGTGAAAATTGAAGGGGTGGTCACCTTGCAACAGTGGCGGCGCGTGTTTTTACATGATGACACCGGCAATTCCGAAGTGATTCTCAAAGGGAACGTGGTCCTGGATGCAAGGTTTGGGCGCTCGCATTGGCTTTATTGGCAGACTGCGACTTCCGGAAATTCAGCCGATGCTCCCGTGGTTGTCAATCCAGGGGACGTCGTCCAGGTGACCGGCTTTTTGGAGCCGCATCGTTACTCGCTGATGATGACGGAGGCAACCATAACCCGCCTGAAGGTTCGAAAGATACCTTGGGCAGTTCCCCTCACTACAGAGGGACTAACCGAGGGGGAACTCGATTCCAGCCTGGTTCAATTCGCAGGCATTCTGCGCGGTCAAACTGCCATTGGTGGAAATGTCGTCCTCGATTTGGAGTGGAAGGACCGCACACTGCAAGTGCTCGTGCCGAGGAAACCGGATCATGGATTGGATATCGAAACTGGAAGCCGGGTACACGTGACTGGTGTTTGCCAGATTGATCCGCCGTCCTATCCCGAATTGGGACTGGTCGCTGGACCAGTGCATATCCTAAGCCGCTCCTCCTCGGACCTGACCATTATATCCCGGCCCCCATGGTGGACAGTTGGTCGCGCTTTGGCTTTGCTCGGGGGGATGACACTGGCCACGCTGGCGACGCTGGTCTGGATACGCGAACTGCATCGCCAGGTTGGCGAACGCAGCGCGGAATTGGCGGAAGAGGTCCGGTTGCGGGAAAAAGCCGAGAGCCGCCATGCGCTCGAAGTGGAGCGGGCCCGTATTGCCAAGGATTTGCACGATGATTTGGGGGCAAACCTGACACAAATCATCTTTCTGAGCGAGCGGGTGGAGGGTGCGCGCCATGATGAACATGATGTGGACGGCTGGTTTGCGCGCATTCCGGCCACCGCCCGGCAAACCATCCAATCCCTGGATGAAATCGTTTGGGCCATCAATCCCCGTCATGACTCGCTGGAAAGCCTGGCAAACTACCTCACCCAATTCGCCCAACAGCATCTGGCTCTGGCGCATGTCCGCTGCATTCTGGATGTGCCCACCGTGCTGCCTTCCGTTCCATTGAGCGCGGAAGTCCGGCACAATCTTCTGCTGACAACCCGGGAGGCATTGCAGAACGCTGTGATTCATGCAGGCGCATCCGAGGTGAGTCTCTCGCTAAGGCTGGATAAAGGGGAACTGTGCATTGCCATATCCGATAATGGCAAGGGTTTCGATCCCTCGGGTGCGTCCCCCCACAGCAATGGTCTCGAAAACATTCGCGATCGGCTGGAGGCCATTGGCGCGCGACTGGAGATTCGGAGCGCGCCGGGGGCCGGTGCAACCCTGTCCTTTTTTGTCCCCAAATGCGTCCTGCCGGGACGCGCAATCGGGCCGGACCAACATTTCGGGTGAAATTTATGAAAACAACCGCGGGTAAAACCAAAATTTCTGAGATAGCCCAGCCTGCACCGGTACGGGTTAGCGTGGTCGAGGACAATGCCCTTGTCCGGGAACAATTGGTTCATCAATTGACCCATACGGCGGGTTTCTGCATTGTCAGCAGTCATGGTTCAGGCGAGGAAGCCCTTCATAAAATACCTGAAGTCAAACCCGAGGTGGTGCTCATGGATATTAATCTGCCCAAAATGACCGGGATTGATTGCGTTCAACGCCTGAAGGAGCAGTTGCCAGGCACTCATTTTATCATGCTCACCGTTTACGAGGATGCGGATGTCATTTTCAAGTCCTTGCTCGCGGGTGCGGTGGGGTATCTCCTCAAGGGCCGGTCCGGACCCGGCGGGCAGGTCATTGAGGCCGTTCGGGATGCCACAAGGGGCGGTTCGCCCTTGAATAGCCTGATCGCGCGAAAAATCGTCCAGTATTTCCATCATCAGCGTCCATCACCCGAGGCGGAACATCCGTTGTCCGCCCGCGAACGCGAGGTTTTGGAGCTGCTGTCCAAAGGATTGCTTTACAAGGAAATTGCAGACGTCCTCGCCGTAAACATCGAGACCATCCGCAAACATTGCCACAATATTTATGACAAACTTCAAGTCAGTTCCCGTACCGAGGCGGTGGTGAAATACCTTGGGAGATAAAACCTGCCAGTGTTCCTCCTCTGATGGGAGGAAAGCCTGGTGCCTTGGCCTACCGCGAAGAAAGGCCCCGAAAACCTTTCCCACCACACTGCGAGAAACCTCTTGCCCGGCAAGCCCCGTGCTTCAGCCCGGAAAACAAAATTCAAAAAGCCAATCTGCCCCAATCTACCAGACGGGAACTCTTTGGGAAAACCTCACCAGACCGCTTCGGGTAGGGCTTCGGTTTTTCCAAAGAGTTTCCCCTCCAGCATCTTGCCGCATCCTGGCCTTTCCGTTTCGCTTTTCAGGTTGAATCCGTCCCATTCCACTCACGATCTTTGTGCAAAACCAAGGGTCCGGCCAGGGGGGTTTAAACTCGACTTTGGCCATTTTTGCAGCTAGTTTCTGGTTATGACTACGGAAAATTCCGGCAATGCTGTTTCCACCTCCCGACCTAAAAAGGTCAACCTCCGCCGACCCGACATCATGGAGCAGGTGCAAGCGCAGGTATTATCGCATTACCGGAGTGAGATTGTTGAAAAAATTCGGGCCAACGGCGGTGTGCTGAGTTCGGGTGATTTAACCGTTAAACTGGCAAAGGAATTTGGGTTTTGCTACGGCGTGGAGCGGGCCATTGACCTGGCCTATGCCGCCAAGAAATACTTCGCCGAAGTCTCGCCCCGCACCCCCATCTATCTGCTGGGTGAAATCATTCATAATCCCGAAGTCAACGACCAGATCAGGAACCTCGGCATCAAGATCATTTCACCCAAACCGACCGAGGCCGAGCTGGCGCAGCTTCATGAAGGCGACGTGGTGATCATTCCCGCGTTTGGCACGGAAGTGACCACGCGCGAGCGGCTCTCGGAAAAAGGCTGCGAACTGGTGGACACCACCTGCGGCGACGTGATGAGCGTATGGAAACGGGTGCGGCAATACTCCAAGGAAAACGTCACGAGCATCATTCATGGCAAGGCCAAGCACGAGGAGACCAAGGCCACCACTTCCCAGGCCCGCGCCTACGGCTCCGGACATTACCTGGTGGTTTTCAATCTCGCCGAGACGGATTATGTCTGCCATTACATCCTCAACGGCGGCAACAAGCACGAGTTCCTTGAGAAATTCAAGGGGGCTCATTCCGATGGCTTCGACCCCGACTTGCACCTTCAGGCCGTGGGGGTGGCCAATCAAACCACGATGCTGCGCGGCGAAACCGAGGATGTGCAGCGCCGTTTCAAGGCGGTCATGGAAAAAAAATTCGGGGCCGACGCCATTGCCAGTCATTTCCGCTTTTTCGACACCATCTGCGGCGCCACCCAGGACCGGCAGGATGCCCTCCAGAAAATGCTCAAGGAACCGCTCGACTTGCTGATCGTCGTTGGCGGCTATAATTCGTCCAACACCTCCCACCTCGCGGAGATGGGCGAGCAGGTGTTGCCCACCTATTTCATCAAAAATGCCGCCAAAATGCAGTCCGACCGGCTCATTGTCCATTACGACCAGCATCGCAAGGCAGAGGTGGAAACCCGCGACTGGCTTCCTCAGGGTAAAATCACGGTTGGGATCACGGCCGGGGCCAGTTGCCCAAACAACCTGATAGAGGACACCATTCGCAGGCTGTTTGCCTTGCGGGGTATATCCGTGCAGGAACTTCTTGCCATTTGAAACCAAGTGTTCAAACCGTATCCCAGGCTGGTGACAGCTTGGGCTGTTGGGCTTCAATCCGCGCATGGGCTGGGGGGATGGCGCTTCATCACGGCCCAAAATGGGCCTTGATGGGGGGCCTGACCAGGTCGCCTTAACAATCGTTTTTTCAAAGGTTTAATCTGCCAAATTCATGCCTCGAACACGCTTAGAGCTGGAACTTCTTGAGCGCCAAACCCTGGCTCCCTATGCTCAGTTTAGCGGGGACAGCTTGGGAAGGGAGCACGAGGAAGCGCCGCCGGATTGGCGCACGCATTATCAGCGCGACCGCGACCGGGTGATTCATTCCCGGGCCTTTCGGCGCCTGGAGAATAAAACCCAGGTTTTTTTAAACGGAACCGGGGATCATCTCCGAACCCGGCTGACCCATACGATGGAAGTGGCGGCCATAGCGCGGAATATTGCCAGCGCGTTGCGCCTGAACTCGGACCTGACCGAAACCATCGCGTTGGCGCATGACCTGGGGCACTCCCCGTTTGGTCACAAGGGAGAATCGGTTCTGGCCCGGTTGATGCGCGGGCATGGAGGATTTGAGCACAATCTGCACAGCCTGAGGATCGTGGAGCATTTGGAGCAAAAATACCCGGGTTTTTCCGGTTTGAATCTAACCTGGGAAGTGCGCGAGGGGCTTGCAAAACACCGCACGACGTATGATCATCCTGCGCGGACCAAGCAATTTGAAGCGCGGAACTCTTCGTTGGAGGCGCAGGTGGCCAATGTGGCCGATGAGATCACTTACTACAGCCACGATTTGGACGATGGCTTGGACTCAGGGCTTTTGTGCGAAGAACAGCTTGCCAGCCATGTGGCCGTCTTCGCCGAGGCCTCGAAACGGGTGAAGAGGCAATATGGCAAAATACCCTCGGAATCCCGCCATTATTTCATCATTCGCACCATCATTGACATGCAGATTCGCGATGTGGTGGAGACCACGGAAGCGCATATCCAGCGTTCCGGGGTGAACTCAGCAGATGCAGTCAGGCTTCACCGGCGGCCCTTGGTGGCGCACAGCCCGGAGCGGCGGCGCAGCAATCTTGAGTTGCGCCAATACCTTTATAAAAACCTTTATTACAACCCGGAAGTTCACCAACCCAACCTGCGGGCCGTGCGGCTTTTGGAAAGGCTTTTCAAGCATTTCCTGGCGCATCCCCGGGATTTGGGCGGGGATTACTTGAAAAAGACACGCAAGGAGGGCCTTCACCGCGCCGTCTGTGATTATTTGGCTGGCATGACCGACCGCTACGTGGTCTTGGAATGCGAACGCATTTTTGGCCAGGCTTGATTTGCATTTCCAACAAGGTAAGGAGGCAGGAACCGTTGCCTGTCAACCGTTGCTGGAACCGCTTGAAAGAGGACCAATTGGAACGGCGCTTTCCTGCCCATGAAGATCACTCAACAACTGCGAGACCGTCCTCTGCTGGCCCGGGAGGATGAGCCCGGGAAGGATTTCCGCTAAAGGCCCCAGTACGAACTGGCGAAGGTGCGCACGAGGATGCGGAAGGGTCAAAGCTGGCGTTTGCCGCATCTCGCCGCCAAACGCTATCAAATCCAAGTCCAAACTCCGAGGCTCATTCAGCGTCTTCTTGACTGTGCGGCCAAAGGACCTTTCCAGCCCCTGAAGTTTTTCGAGCAAGGCTTCGGGTGATTCACCAGGTCGGGCTGGCCAGGCCACGGCAGCATTTAAAAACAAGGGCGAGCCGGGCGGACAATCCACCGGCTCGCTTCGCCAGAGGGAGGAAACTCTGGTCGCGTCCGGCCCATCCGGATTCAACATGGGGATGACTTTCTGAAAATTTCCCAGAGAATTCCCCAAATTCGAGCCCAACGAAATTACCACCCATTGAGGCCGGGGGTTTTCCTTGTGCCCGCACCCCTTCATCTTAGTCCCAGCACATCCTGCATGTCGTACAGGCCGGGCTTTTGATGGACCAACCACTGTGCGGCGCGCAAGGCGCCCCGGGCAAAGGTGTCGCGGCTGGAAGCCTTGTGGGCGAGTTCCAACCGCTCGCCCAGTCCGGCAAAAATCACGGTGTGATCGCCCACCACATCGCCCCCGCGGAGGGCATGGATGCCAATTTCAGATGGCTGGCGTTCTCCAACCAAGCCATGACGCCCATGACGGGCGACCTTTTCCAAGGATTGCTTGCGGACGGAGGCCAGAATGCCTGCCAGAGACCGGGCTGTGCCGCTGGGCGCATCTTTTTTCATGCGGTGATGCATTTCAACCACTTCAAGGTCGAAGTCATTCCCCAGGATTTCAGCGGCTTTCCGGGTGAGCCAGAAAAGGGTGTTCACCCCCGTGGAAAAATTGGAGGCCAAAACCACGGGAATCTCCCCTGCCGCATCCTCGATGGCCGCCAATTCAACAGCATTATGACCGGTTGTTCCTATCACCACGGGTTTGCGATGTTTCCGGCAGGCAAGCAGATGACCCACCGTGGCTTCGGGCAATGTGAAATCCACCACCACATCAGCATGGCACAGGGCAGCCTCCAAGTCGTCCTTGCGATGCAATGCAGCGGACACCTTCAATCCGGTCATATCCCCTGCGCCGGCGAGCAAGGCCCGCCCCATTCTGCCCCCCGCCCCTGTGATGATCACCCTGTCCATGGCCTACTCCAATACATCGCACCGCTTCAGGGTGGTGCGCAGCGCGTCCCAATGCTTTGGATTCATGGGCACCAGTGGCAGCCGGTATTCCTCCTCAATGATTTTCATCATGGCCAGGGCAGCTTTGACCGGCGTGGGATTTGTCTCGATGAACAAATCCTTGAATAGCGGATAATACCGCGCATGCAGCACCTGCGCCCGGCGAAGATCGCCCTTCTGGCAGGCTTTCACCAGTTGCGCCATTTCCTTGGGAATCACATTGGATGCCACGCTGATCACCCCATTGGCGCCCACTGACATGAAAGGGAGGGTCAGGGAGTCATCCCCGCTTAAAATTTTGAAATCAGGCCCCATGACCGCTCGCAACTGGGAGACCCGGTCACAACTCCCGCCAGCCTCCTTGATCCCAATGATATTTTTGCAATCGGCGGCAAGGCGTTTGACCGTTTCCACCGCTATCTCCACGGCACACCGCCCGGGGATGCTGTATAGCATGATGGGCAGACGCGTTGCCTTGGCGATGGCTTTGAAATGCTGAAACAACCCCTCCTGGGTGGGGCGGTTATAGTAAGGCGCCACCTGCAGCGAACCCTGTGCGCCAACCTTTTCCGCCTCCTGGGTCAGGTGAATGGCCTCGCTGGTGGAATTGGCGCCGGTGCCCGCCAGCACCTTGATTCGCCCGGCGGCAAATTGCACCGAGAGCGCCACAATCCGGATGTGCTCCTCATAATTCACCGTCGGAGATTCGCCGGTGGTGCCGACAGGAACAATCCCATCCACTCCCCCTTTGATTTGGAATTTAATCAGCCGCTCCAGACCGGCTTCATCCAGTTTCCCGCCTCGAAAGGGGGTGACAATTGCTGTATAAGTGCCCGTGAACATGTTTTTGTATGGGAGCCTCAGGATAGGCGAATCCCGTGGTTTGGCGAGCTTTTTCAAAGAGGCCCGCGCGGGCCGCTTTTTACCCGGTTAAAAACCTCCGTGCCAGCAGTTCTGCTGGCACTGTTTTCACCGACGGACGAATCTGTGGATGATTATCATCCGCAATTCGGTTGAGTATCGGCCAAGTGAACCCCAACCAAAACATGCCCCGACAAATTCCGCTTTGCCAGCGACTATTCCGACAACCTTAAAAATTCCTGCACCAGTTCAAACGCCCGCCGCGCCTGCTGCCCACGCTCCTCGGCGTTCGCGGAATTGTGGAACTCCACGACTTGAACCGGACCGTAAGAGTCAACCGCCGCAAATTTTTCTTTCAAGATTTTAACCGCCTTGCGTACGTCCTTTTTGCCGGCGCGCTTTTTCCAGTTTGCCGCCAGCTTGTTCAAGCCGCCGGGATAATTGTCGAGGCAGTAGCAAATGTCGTAGGCGTCCTTGGGCTTGTCCCGTTTGGCCAGCGCATACGATTTCATGATGGGAAAATCCGGGATGGAGGCCACGCGGAAGCTCACCTTGTTGCTCTGCCCCTTGATCATCTTGCCGGTGATGTCAATCAATTCGGGATTCTCGAACGCGGCATTGCAGCCGCTGGCATCCAAGGGACGAAAATTCTCGGTCAACTTCGGCTGGTTCTTTTTCGTCTTCGTTTCGGGTGATTTCAAAAAGTCCACATCCACGCGCACCGGCGGCCTGCCGTCTTTCAAATCCACCTCGGCAAAAAGTTTGAAAGCCTCGTCGGCCTGCTGGTATCGCTTGGTGGCGATCAATGACTTCAACAGCTTGGCATATCCGCCTGCGGTCAACTTTTCCGCGTCGAGCGCCAAATCCAAGTCAATACTGCTGACGTGGGGTTCATCCGCCTTTGGCATCAATAGATCGGGAATCCAGCCGCCCACCACCACGAAACAATCGGCGAATGCCGCCAGCACCTGGCCCAAATCCACGAGCACGCGACGCGCCGCTTCGGTTTGCCGGTTATTGTAGTCCTCACGTTGACGGGGTTCGAGATTCACAATTTCATACCACGCACCTTCCATTCCGGTTTGAGCTTTTGCTCCAGCAATGCGTCCGCCCCTTCCTGACCGCGACCACCGGAATGCCACAAGTCCACATAGGTCTGCACCGCGTTGGTGCAAGCCAGTTGCTTCTCGCCCATCATGCCGCCGTCACCGAAATAAAAAACGCCGTCGTCATCAGGAATCAATACCACAATATTTTCGCCCGAATGCACCAGCTTGGCTTCCGTCAATTTTTCAAATTTGCCAATCTCCTGCTGCCGGACAAAAAGCCAGGTCTTGGGCTGACGCACATGCGGCGCTTGAAATTCCGCCGCCGAGAAGGAAGCGTAGAATGCAAAACCGCCGGTCTGCAGTCCGAGTTCCGCCAGCGCGTCGCGCAGTTTTTCCCCTGAAGCAGCGTGAAATAACTTCGCCGCTCGTGCCGGTCAAAGCGATATGCGTCGCGCCATGCGAACAATAGCTTAAGCGGCTCGCGGAGGCGGAAGCCGTCGTCTGATTTTTCGATGAACGCCTCGCCCTGTAGATGCCGCACCACCTTGTTCACCAGGCCGAGGCTGACTTTGGGCTGGCAATGATTCTGCACCTCGCGCTGCGTCCAGCCCATCCCGGCATTGTCCGGCAACAGCAAGGCACGGAGGACCCGGCCCGCATCCGGCGTGCTCAAGTTGGCGGTCGCGCGCGGTCGCTCATGCACTGGCTCGTTGCCGCTGCGCAGCAACAGCAGAAAATCCGGCACGTCCAGCCGGTGATTGCCGGCAAGGTCAAACCAGCTCCAGCCGTGCTCCCGGCACAAATCCTGAAGACGTGGCGAAACCCACGGCAACGCCAGCACCGGCACAACCTGCTTGAACTTTCCCGGCGGCGAAAAATGCCGTCCGGTCAACTGGCTGAACTGACTGGGGCGCAGTTCGCTTTTGCACTCCACGCATAACGCCGCCTTGCCGCCGCCCGCCAGCGGCAGTGCGACCAGCGGGCCTGCCCCAGCAATTCCCGCAGCTTTACGGCCAGCGCCTGCTCAAGTTGAAAACCGGTCAAGCTGCGCTTGTTCATGAATACCTCTTTGTTCACGATTACATGAACACAGCCTATATCGTGAACATTGGCAAGTCCAATTTTGGGCGCTCGCGGCTGGCGCAAGTTGACGCAAATTAAAAAACACCGGGCCGCAGGAGGAAATCTGCGGGTCTCCCTCAGGCTGGCGGGCATCCACCGGAGCATTCCAGGATGCGGGAGAATTCAGCGGGAGACAACGGTGTGACTGACAATCTGGATTGCTTGAGCAACACCATTTTAGCCAGCAGCAGATCCTTTTTTAGAACTTCCAACGGGACAGCAGTTTTAAGCGGACGAACCGGGGCCAGGTCCACGCAACTCCAATCACCATCCTCAGCAGTCGGGTCTGGATAAGCCTCGCGGACAACCCTTGCCAATCCCACTATCTGCTTTTCGGTGACGCTGTGATAAAATAAAACAGAGTCCTTCAGGCGCATGGCTCGCAGATGGTTGCGGGCCTGGAAATTGCGCACCCCCGTCCAGGCCGTGCGGCCATCCTCCAGGAATTGCCGCCAGGAATAAGCCTCAGGTTCAGATTTGACCAGCCAATGATTCATGGTTTGGATTGCGGAGGGTTGGAAACCCTTTATGATGCACCGCCATGGCGAGTTTGCCTGAAAACCTGGCGGGCATTCAACAACGGATTCAAGCGGCCTGCGACCGGAGCGGGCGGCCTGCCGGAAGTGTGAAATTGCTGGCGGTCTCCAAATCCCAACCTCCTGATTCCATCGAGCAGGCGGCGCAGTGCGGCTTGGCGCTTTTTGGGGAGAACAAGGTGCAGGAGGCCAGGCACAAAATTGCCCTGTCCCCGGGCAGGCTGCGATGGCACTTCATCGGCCATCTCCAAACCAACAAGGTGCGGGAGGCGGTGGAACTGTTTGAAATGATTCAAACCGTGGACAGTCTGCCTCTGGCCTTGGAAATCCAGAAGCGATGCCAGCAAGCGGCAAAAATCATGCCCGTCTTGTTGGAAATCAACGTGGCAGGCGAATCCAGCAAACATGGGTATGCCCCTGCCAGACTTCTTTCTGAACTCAAAGACCTGGCTGGATTGGATCGTTTGCAGATTCAAGGCGTGATGGCCATTCCTCCCTTCAATCCCTCCCCGGAACAGGCCAGACCTCACTTCAGACAACTGCGAAACTTGAGGGACCAGGCGGAACAGGTCCTGGGTTTCGGACTACCCCACCTCAGCATGGGCATGAGCGGGGATTTTGAGGTGGCCATCGAAGAGGGATCCACACTGGTCCGCCTGGGAACAGCCCTTTTTGGCCAGAGACAATCCTTTTCTCCAAGGGACCATTGACTTCCTGCCTATCTCCATCCGCAGCTCCACTACTCGCGTCAGGCCTGCTTTTTTATGGCATTTTTGCAACGATATTGTCATAGTTCCAGAATGACCGTGGAATCCTTTGGGTTGGAAATCAAAGAGGCTATTAAGAATTATGACAAACATGTGGTTTGTCTTAAGAAAACCCCGGAGGAATTCAAGGTGTCCTTGAATTCCCTGATGCAAAAGGCCATCAAGGCGTACGGGCAGCGGGCGGCAGGTTTTCGACATGGCATCGCCCTGGATAACGAGGTCACCATCATTCTCAGCCAAAGCGACGACGAGCGTCCGCTGTGCGGAATTTATTTCAACCTCTTTTCACCTTACAAGAAGGACTCCCTCCCCAAGACCGTCAAACCCTTGATTGAGAAGCCATCAGGAACCGGTTCCTGAAGACCCCCGGGAAGTGAGAAGAGGCTGCGATGCGGCACCGGGTTTATTCCTCCCTGACTTCGTCCCCCAGTTCGAGGGTTCCTGAAACCACGTCAGCCACAATATTGTTATCCTGAACGGGGCCGGTGATGCGGACCTCGCCCACTTTAAAACCGGCGCGATACACGGAAAGGGTCTGGCCCAGGCGGGGCATGGGATGGCTCAACCGCACGCTCAACACGGAGAATCGTCCGACAGCGTTGACAGCCGCCACCGTGGCCACCGGGCCCAGGTCGGGAGCGACCATTGCCGGAGCAGCGGAAACGGGACGGGCATGGCCGGGAGGGGTTGCAGAGCATCCAATCATGGCCAGAGGTGCGAGAACACAGAAGAATGCCAACCCGCAAAAGGATCTGCCCAGGCAGGGAGAACGAAAAACCTCGACGAGACCCAGTTTGGAATTTTTTTGGCTCAATTTTTTAGACCCTTGTTACTTGGAGGGAAGCTAAAGCATCAACCTGGCAATCCTTATTACAACTTGCCCTTGGTGCTGGGGAGCAGGCCGCGAATGCGCGGGTCAAACTGGCGCGCGGCATCCACCGCCCGGGCAAACGACTTGAACAAGGCCTCCACCACATGATGAGGCTCATCCCCGTAAAGCAACTCAAGATGGAGATTGCAGCGTGCCTCGTTGGCAAATGCCTGAAAAAACTCACGGGCCAGGCCGAAACGGAAGGTGGAGGAAGCGTCTTGATGGCGGTCTCCGGCGCTTATGGCGCGGAATGCGTGCCGGTCCAGGCCACGCCAGACCAGAAAAGGGCGTCCGCTGAAATCCACCACGCATCGCGCCAGGCATTCATCCATGGGGACGTAAGCCTCGCCTCGGGCAGATAAAATGCGGCCTGATTGACCGGGTTTTTGCGATTTTGCCCCGCCCAATTCCGGTTCAAAACCATGGCCATAACGTCGAATGCCCATTTTATCTCCCAAAGCCGCAGCAAAGGCCTGTCCCAGGGCCAAGCCACAATCTTCAACCGTATGGTGCGCATCCACTTCCAGGTCGCCCTTGCATTTCAAAGTCAGGTCCACTGTTGCATGCTTGGCAAACAGGGTGAGCATGTGGTCGAAGAAGGGGATGCCTGTTTTAACTTTGGCATGGCCCCGTCCATCAAGGTTCAACTTCAGGACAATGCGCGTCTCACGAGTCATTCGTTTCAGGGCGGCTTTGCGTTGTCTCATGGGCAACCATTGAAGCACATCTGCGGCGCAAAGACAAAAGTCTTTTGGAGGTGCGAAGCCAGGTGTTGGAAACCGGCAATTTGGTCCCCGGCATGAATCCATGTTTTCTTTCCTTGATTTTCCCGGTGCGCCCGCCTTTTATTAGGGAAGGTTTTGGCGTTAAAAATCATTCAAGCATATGGCATATAAGGACATTACCCCGCCCGCTGGCGGAAAAATATCAATTTCAAGCGGCAAATTGCACGTTCCGGACCACCCCATCATACCGTTCATACGCGGGGACGGCACCGGGCCTGATATTTGGGCGGCCAGTGTGCGCGTGCTGGATGCTGCTGTGCAAAAAGCCTATGGCGGCCGCCGGAAAATGGCGTGGTTCGAGGTTTATGCCGGCGAGGAAAGTTTCAAAAAATTCAACAACTGGCTGCCGGATGACACCGTGGAGGCGTTTCGGGAGTTCCTTGTGGGAATCAAAGGCCCCCTCACCACGCCCGTTGGCGGAGGAATCCGGTCCCTGAACGTGGCATTGCGCCAGATGCTGGACCTTTATGTGTGTCTTCGCCCTGTCCAATGGTTCCATGGGGTGCCTTCGCCGGTGAAAAGCCCCGAAAAGGTGGACATGGTTATTTTCCGGGAAAACACGGAGGACATTTATGCTGGAATAGATTTCGAGGCAGGCAAGGAAGCCGCGCTGAAGACCATTGAATTCCTGAAGACCAACTTTCCGAAGGATTTCAAAAAGATACGTTTTGGTGAAACCCCGGAATGCGTGGGGATTGGCATCAAGCCGGTGTCCAAGACCGGCACCCAAAGGCTCTTCCGCTCCGCGTTGCAATATGCGATTCAAAACCGGCGCAAGTCGGTGACGATTGTGCACAAGGGCAACATCATGAAATTCACCGAGGGTGGTTTTCGGGATTGGAGCTATGAGCTGGCCCGGACGGAATTTGGCGCTGTGGAAATAGACGGAGGACCCTGGTGCCGCATTCCGGATGGCAAGCCAGGCGCCGGCATTGTCATCAAGGACTCCATCGCCGACATTGCGCTGCAACAGGTGCTGACCCGGCCCACGGACTTTGATGTGATTGCGACCCTGAACCTGAACGGCGATTATTTGAGCGATGCGCTGGCGGCGCAGGTCGGGGGCATTGGGATTGCGCCGGGCGGCAACATCAATTACATGACCGGTCATGCCATTTTTGAAGCCACGCACGGCACCGCCCCCAAGTATGCCAACAAGGACGTCGTCAACCCGGGGTCGGTGGTATTGAGCGGGGAAATGATGCTGCGCTACCTGGGCTGGGTCGAGGCTGCGGACCTGATTCTCAAGGGGCTCAACGGGGCCATCGCCAGCAAACGTGTGACCTATGACTTTGCACGGCTGATGCAGGGCGGCACAGAGGTCAAATGCAGTGAGTTTGGCGACGGCATCATTGCCCACATGTGAGACGTTCATCACTGAAGTTTCAAACCCACCCTTCATTACCAGCCATGGCGGGCGAACCCGACGGGATCGCCCGCCTGGTTTTTTGAGATGAACTGGATTGGTGAAATCCTGTTATCGGCTTTCTTTTTGGGGCTTTACGACCTTTGCACCAAGCATGCGGTGCGCAGCAACGCCGTCACGCCGGTTTTATTTTTCAGCACACTCACGGGGGCGCTGGTCTGGTCGGCGTTATGGGCCATTGAGCAGGCTCATCCCGGGCTGCTTCCACCCTCCCTGGTCACTGAGCCGCTGAGTGCAAAGCAGCACCTTCAGTTGGCGTTGAAATCCGCCATCGTGGCGGCATCGTGGGTGGGCACCTATTTTGCCTTGAAACATTTGCCGCTGTCCCTGGGCGCTCCCATCCGTGCGAGCAGCCCGTTGTTCACCTTTTTAGGCGCCATCCTCTTTCTGGGAGAACGCCCGGGATGGCTGCAATGCCTGGGAATCCTGACCACCTTGGTCTCGTTCATGGGCCTTTCATTGGCTGGGGCCCGCGAGGGCATCCATTTCCATCGGAACCCGTGGTTTTGGTGCCTGGCCGCCGGCGTGTTGTTTGGGGCGATCAGCTCGCTTTATGACAAATACCTTCTGGGCACGCTCCATATTTCCGTCCCCACGGTCCAGTGCTGGTTTTCGATATACCTGGTGGTTTTGTTCGCACCGTTCGCCCTGGGCTGGAAGTTGCGGTTGTGGTCCCGCCACCTTTTTGCCTGGCGCTGGAGCATACCGGGCATTGCCCTGGCGCTGCTTGTGGCGGATTACCTTTACTTCAGCGCCCTCCAACATCCCCAGGCGCTGGTCGCTGTGGTCATGAGCCTGAGACGCGCCAGCACTTTGGTGGCCTTCGCCGGGGGCATTTTTTTATTTCACGAATCCAACGGCTGGCGAAAGCTGCCTGCCGTGCTGGGGATTCTCCTGGGCATCATCCTGACATTGGCAGGCTGACCCGCGTGACAACAATGCCAGGAGATTCATGATGCACCACCAGGCCCAATGCGGCCTGCCCGGCGGGGGCAGCCTGTTGGGTTTCAGTCAGGCTCTCACATTGTTTGATGGCCAGCGCCACCGCCAATCCTGCCAACAGGGCCAGGGATAACTTGAAACGATCATGCGAATGAAACTGGAGCTCGGGGAGGAGGTCGCTGCTGGCAATGCACAGGAAACTGCCCGCGCAAAAGGCTAGCGCACACCCCAGAAAGGCGGCGTTGGCCCCGGCGAACTGGCTGGCCCCAAAATAAAACAGGATCGCACCCAGGGGACTGACCAGGGCGAAAAGGCCGTTCAAAACATGCCGCCAGATGCGTGAACTGCCCCCCGCCGTCATCAGGGCCGAAACCGCCAGCGCATCAAAAGGCTTGTGCAGGATCACCACCAACGCCACCCCCAAACCCGCCAGCCTGAGATGGCCGCGCGCGCCGGTCTCCACCGCCGCAGCCAGCGCGAGGCCGTCCAGCAGGGAATGCAAGGTCAGCCCAAGCGCCGTGCCGACCCAGGAAAGCTGCCGGGCGGATTTTTCCGCAAGGGTATGGGCATGATGGCCTTCATGACTGTCGTGAACATGCGGCCGCGCATCCGCCTGCGCATGGTTTCCGTGGGATTCCTCCGCTTCATGATGGCAGCAATCCTCGGGGTCGCCCTCGGGGGAATCGTGATGGTGGAAATGGAAAAAGCGCTGGACAAAAAACAGCGTGAGAAACCCAGCGAGCAGCCAGCCGGCCACGCGGTTAATGGAATTCAACTGTTCCTGCGCATCAGGAAGGAAATGAAGCAACCCTATTCCGAGCATCAGGCCCGCGACAAAGCTGATGGCAATTTGCAGCCTTGAATGGGTTGGACGCAAAACCAAAAGGAACCAGCCGCCCGCCAGCGACGCCAGCAGCACCAGGAAACAATAGACAGCCAAAAGCAGCAAAGAGGGAAAACTTGGTTGCATGATGATTTAAAAACCCACAACCCGGGCGAACAAAACCGGTTTCATCAGGGCTGCGAACGGTTGCTGGATTCATTTTGCATGGCGGCCACCTGTTTGGCCAGCGCGTTATATTTGGCGACCACGCCGTTTCGGTCCTTCATGGCGGCATTGTAGCGGCCCACCATCAAATCCCGCTGTTGAAGCAGGTTGGTGATGAGCAAATTCTGCTGCTCGATGCCGTTGCAGGCCTTGTCCAGCCGGTCTTCCAGGGCGTGAACGGCCGCCTGGTATTGGGCGACCTGGTTTGTCAAACCGGAATTCAAATACCGAAAACGCACCAGCTCCGCCTTTTGGGATGCCAGTTGCAGCGCATTGCTTTGGGCCGCTGCCTGGGTGTTCGCCAGGTTGGCTTCCAGCAGGCTGACCTGCTGATTCAGGCCAGCGAGCGAGTTGGTGGCATATTGGAGATCGGAATCCTTCTGGTAAACCAGGCGGTTCAAGGTGTTGATCTCGCCCTGTTGGACATTTTCCTGGACCCATTGCTCGGCGCAAAGTCCGCAGAGCGCCAGGGCCAGGCCCATCAGAAGTTTGACATGGAATGATTTCATATTGCTTAGGGAACAGCCGGCGCTGGCTGGACCGCCATGGCCACCCGCCGCACCCCGGCCTGCCGAATGACATCGAGCGCCAGGATGACCTCGCCATGCGTCGCATCCGCCGCCCCGGAGAGATACACGGGCAGGTCCGCATTGGAAGCCAGTTTATTGGTTAAAATATCGTTCAAAGCCAGGAGGGAAACCTGCCGTCCATCCACCGAAACCCCCGCGCGGGGAAGGACGGTCACGCGAACCAGCTCCGGTTTGGATTTGGAAGAGGCGCTGGTGGCCGTGGGCAGGCTGGCCTTGACCGCGCGCACCATTTGCATCTGGAGACTGAGCATCATGAATGACGCCAGCAGGAAAAACATGATGTCAATCAACGGAATGATTTCAAGCCGGGCGGGACGGGACGGAATGGGTGTTTTGATTTTCATGGTTTATCCGAATCCGGTGTGTCTGAGGCCATGAATGAAATTTCCTGGACACCCCCTGCACGCACCGCTTGATAGACCCCCACCATTTTTCCATGCAGAGTGTCCCGGTCCCCGCTGATGAAGACGGGCAAGTGCGGATTTGCCTTGAACCTGTTGCTGACCGCCAGGGTGAGCTCTGGCAGGCTTATTTCCTTGTGCGCCAACCAGACTGCGCCCCTGGCATCCACGGCCAACTGCATCATGTCAGGCTGAAAATCCCGTCTGGCCTGGGACGCCTCAGGCAGATGCACCTGGATGTTGGCGGTGCGGCTCATCTGCAAACTCACCATCATGAAGGAGGCCAGCAGGAAAAACATGATGTCAATCAGCGGGATGATGACGATGCGCGATTTCCTGGGCCGGACGGGTGAAGGCAGCTTCATGGCACAGTATTGCCGGAAGAAGCCTGACGGGAGGATGCGCCCATCATGACCTCGATGTTGGTGGCGGCTGTTTCCAGGTCAAACTGCAACTGGGTGAGCTTGGCGGAGAAAATGTTAAATGGCACAAGCGAGAAAATGGCAATTCCCAAACCGCAGGCCGTGGCAATGAGCGCCTCTCCAATGCCGCCGGTGACGGCGGAAACGGAAAGCTCTGCGCTGCCGATGTGCAGAAAGGCGCGCATGAGGCCGGTGACGGTGCCCAGCAAACCCAGCAATGGCGCCAGGGTCACCAAGGTGTCCATGACCGTCAAATAACGCCCGGCGCGTTTCAATTCAATGCCCGCCGCCAGTTGCAACGCCCCAGGCAGGGACGCATGAACGTGGTTCAGTCCCAAGTAAACCATCCGAATGACCGGGTCCGTGGAACCCTCAGCCGCCTTGACGGCGCCGGGCACATCACGCCGCTCCAGCGCGACAAAAACCTGTTCCAACAAGGCGGGATTCCGCCTGCGGCTTTCACGCCACCACCAAAAAGACCGTTCCCCCACCACCGCCACCGCCACCAAGGCGCAGATTAAAATGGGCCACATGACCGGGCCGCCCTGGCTGAAGAATTGAAATATGATGTTTGCAAGCATGATGTTTTTATGTTTTGAGGTTAATTCATTTGCAGTTTGTAAGTAATGCGGGTCTGGAATTTTTGGCCGGACGGTCCGGACGGCAGCCGCCAATGCCGGCGCACATAATCCACCGTGCTGGAATCCAACAACGGATAACCCGAAGATTGCGCCACTTGAACGGACCCCACCGCCCCGGACCCATCGCCCACGATCATCAAAATGACCGTGCCTTGGTCGCCGTCCTCCAGCGCCATGGACGGGTAAGGCGGCATGGGACGATCCCCACCCGTACCCGTGCTGCCCACGGAGCCAATCTGTGTGGCAACCTGGAGAGGCTCGATGACAGGCGCGGCGGCCAGTGTGGAGGGAGAGGCCAGCACACCGATGGTGGGCACTGAAAAGTGCAGTTCAGGCAGATTGGGCACAACCACAGGCACAGAAGGCAATGCCTGGGGCAATACATTATCCATTTTCGGAGGCGCAGCAGCCTCAGGCGCCAGGTTGGCGGGTTCTTCAACCACCGGCACGGCCTGGGGCAGGACCGGAACAGGTGGAATGTCTATCCGGCTCCATTGGGAACCCATCAGGCCCACCAACAGAAAGATCATGCAAATGGAATTCAGCCAAGCCAGGGGCCGATCCGGATCCTTCAAGGCATTGGGGAGGCACAGCCGGACAAGCTCATTGGATACGGATCCCTCTTCCTTGATTGGCTGGGCTGGAATGGGAGTCATGGCGGAGGATCAAAAGGAGTAGCTGAGCGAACCAAAAAAGCCAATGCGCGCACCGTAGGCCGCCGCATTCACACCCACACCGGTGCCGCTGCGTATCACATAACTATTATCGGTGAGATTGACAACATCGAGGCGGACTTTGATGGTTTGTTTGCCGTAAAGTTTAAAAGCCTGCTCCGCTCCGGCATTCAGGGTGTAGTAGCCCGGCACCGTGCCCCCGTTTGGAATGGGATCGGTGGGATTCAAAACCCCGCCAATCTGCCCGGCATCCTGGCGAAGCCCGCTGCCATACAAGCCATCCAGGTAAATGCGGGTGCCGGTGCGGGAGGTCTCCTTCCATGTATAATCCGCCCCGAATGATCCTGTCCAAGTCTGCGCATGATCCAGATTGATCCAGTGCGAATTGACATAGTTCAGGGTGCCCTGGTCCGGCCAGAGAAACTGCGCCGAGGAGGCGCCCCTGCCCTGGTCCACGGAATAGGCAAGGTTGGCATAGGTCGAAAACCCGCCTGCACTGTAGCTGGTGGTGAATTCAACCCCATAAATACGGCCATCGGAATAGTTGAAGGAGGAGAGGATGAGGGATTGGCCAAACAGCCCGTCGTCCAATTGCTGCTGGGCGTTTTTATAGTAGCCATCCAGGCCAACCTGCAGGCCCGGCAGCACTTCCTGGCTGATGCCGGCATCGTAATAATTGGCCCGCTCACATTTCACCGGGTCGGCCGTGGTGATGCCTGCCTGGGCGGTGGTCCCGTTAAATGCCTGAATATCCCCGGCAGGCACCGTTTCCAGGGGTGGTGGTGTGAAATACCGGGCATAGCCAGCGTGCAGAGTGGTTTTGGACGTGGGCTGATAGACAAGGCTGATGCGCGGGCTGAACTGGCTCTCATTGTCCGTGGAGGAGGAATACGCATCGAAACGGCCCCCGTAATCCAGGGTGAACTTGGGAAGAAATGTCCATTCATCCGAAAGGTAGGCTCCTGCAAAAAGGGCATGCGGCATGTTATTCTGCACAATGGATTCAGGCACCGCCCCGGGAGCCACGTTTCCTGATGAATCCGTGGCAAAAACCGACGTGGTGGAATCCGCATTCACATACTCCTGCATTCCCAGAAAACCTGCGCGCAGGGTGTGGTTGTCTCCCAGTTCATCGGTTGCATCGGCCTGGAGCCCGCCGGTGTAGAGCGCCCGGCTTTCCTCAGTGGCCACGCCGCCATTGTAATAGAGCGCAGCCAGGCTGTTGCCAGGCGAATAACGCGCGCCGCTGTAGCGGCCAAAGCCGGCCACTTGCAGGTTGAAATCCCCGGCGGCTTTCTGGTAGGCCGCCACCCCGTAATAATTTTGTTCGTTTTGACTGGCATTCAGGTCATAGGGGGAGGTGACCCCTCCAAGCACCCCCATGTTTTGCGGGTTCCACGCGTTCCCATCCGCTTGTGGCGTCACCTGCTGGTCAGGGTTCACGGGTATTTGAAAATCAGAATAAGAAGCGCTGCCCATGAGGGTGATCCGGCTGGTGTCGGTCAGTTTCCTGGAGGCATACAAAAAGGAGTGATATTGATCAGTCACATCATGCACCGCATCTGCCCCGGGTGTGGGATTTTCGATTCCCAAATCATTGTGGAGATAACTTCCGTCCATGAAAAAATTCCAGCCGCCCTGCCGCCCCCCGTATTCAAAACTGGGTTCCAGGGTATCATGGCTGCCACCGTACATTTCCACAGAGCCGCCCTGGTCAAACACACCGGTTTTCGTGTGGATATCCACCACCCCTGCCGTGCGGAAACCGTATTGAGCCGGCAGCACCCCCGTCAGCAATTGCAGGGACTCCACAAAACGCGGATCCAATTCCAGGCCAAACCCGCTGATCCCCTCCGGCAGCAATACATCGTTGATGCGATACTGCAAGTTGGCGTGTTCCCCGCGCACGTGCAAATCTCCGTTCGCCGCAGAATCCTGGGCCACGCCGGGCGAGCGCAAAATGACCTGGTCAAAGGGCGCATCGTCGCCTTGCGACTGATCCTCAATTTGCTCCGCAGTGTGGATGTAGGCTGTCACACCCGTGTCCGGCAGCACGACATTGGGCGTGCGCTCGACATTGCCCACGACGGTGACCTGGCCAAGGTCGGTCACGGCATTGGTCCCTGGGGCAGCCCCCGGCGAAACCTCCGGCGGATTGGTGGCCATGTTCACCGATTGGGCGTGGGCCCTGTCTTTTAAAAGCATGGCCAGCATCAACACGAGGGCCCCATGCGCATAACTTTGCCCTGGGCGGGGCTTCAGCGCCTTTTTTTTCATGATTTCTGAAATTCTTCCATCCAACACGCAAAACCTACAGGGCTATGACGCCCGGCTTTGCAGACTTGATTAACACACTGGACAAGCGCATGGCATGCGCCATGACAACCCGCAAAACCCCGCTCAAAATGAAGCGGGGCTGACAATCAGCCAGCCATGGAAGAGCACGGAGGACCACGCCCGCAGGGAAGGAGCATTAAGAAGGAACAGGCAGAACGGACAAATGCCACCGGGGTATGGGTGACAAAGTGCAGAATGCAGGAAGTCGGGTCGGGATGAATTCCAACCTCGACACTGCCATGCGCCAGCATGGCGATGGCGCAATCATCGTTGTCTGGAACAGAACCTCCATGCAGCCACGCATGAAACTGGGGACAGGCCTCTGCCACACACATCACCAGCCAGACTGCAAGCGCCAGACCGGCCGCCGCGGCGTGCCACGGTCTGCCCTGAGTCACTGCGCTGGACTGCTTTGATTGCACTGGCCGAAACATTGTCCACACAACAGCAAATGGCAAGCCAATTTAATAATCATCATGACCCCCGTTCAAACAAACTCCTTCGGGGACTCTCTTTTGTCCAGCCCCAGGAATTTTGATCCGTTTAACCACCGCAATTCGGGGACAAAAAAGCGCAAACAGCCGACAGCCGGCTTGATGTCATTGCGATAAATTTCCCGGGAAAATGAATAACGGAACGTCCGTGCCTGCTCGGGATGTGGTTTCCAAACCCCGGCGGGAAAGGACCCTGTCTGGAACAATGCCATTCAGGGTGACCATGATTTGCGCAGGCTTGGCCGTGGTGGCAATTCTCCTTTGGCAGGGCATCACCGCCCACGGCAACCCGGATCCGCTCATCGCAAAGGCTTCGCCCACCGTCGCTGTCTTGGACATAGCGGTTCTGGTCTTCAGGGAGGGCCTTGAGTGCGTTTTGGTGCTGGCGGCCATCACGGCCAGCCTTGGTGGCAGTCAAAAAGCGCATCGCCGTCCCATTGCCATGGGTGCGGCATTGGGCATGGTGGCCACTCTGGCGACCTGGTTCATTGCCAGGGGAATTCTTCAGGATTTGTCCCGGAATATTTCAGCTCTGGCCCTTCAGGCGGGCACCGGGCTTCTGGCTGTTTTGGTGCTTTTGGTGGTGATGAACTGGTTTTTTCACAAAATTTACTGGGGCGGCTGGGTTTCCATGCATAACCGTCGCAAGAAATTACTGCTTTCCAGCCAGACCCCCAGCGCGACTGTGCAACCCCGGATTATCCGCGGCCTTGCCTTGTTGGGCCTGGCATCCGTTTACCGTGAAGGCTTTGAGGTGGTGCTCTTTCTGCAAAGTTACACTCTCCGGCTGGGCAATCTTGTAGTTTTGAAGGGCGCCACTCTGGGGCTGGTCCTCACTGCGGCAGTGGCCGTGATGACCTTTGTGGCGCACCAAAAATTGCCTTACCGCCGCATGCTTGTACTCACGGGGGTATTGCTGGGGCTTGTCCTGTTGGTGATGGTGGGGGAACAAGCACAGGAAATGCAACTTGCGGGCTGGATTTCCACCACGCCCATCCCATGGTTAAAACCCTTTTTGCCGGACTGGGCAGGTGTCTGGTTTTCCCTTTTCCCCACTTGGGAAACGCTGTCAGGCCAGTGCGCTGCAATGGCCCTGGTATTGGGATCCTATTTTTATCCGCGCCTCCGGTTTGGAAAAGTCCTGAACCACGCGCCACCATCCCGAACTTGAGAATTCCTGAATCCTACGCCCTCTCTCCGCCAATTATATTGGGAGAGAGGGCTGGGCAGAGGTGACGCTGAGTTTTCCAAATGCGTATTGATTTGAGTTCGCACTGACTGTGAGCGAGAACCCCTCTCCTGAGGAGCCTAACTTAAAATGGCAATGGGCGTTGTTTGAAGCCGAAACCCTTCCGCCGTCGCCCTTTGGGCTATGGCGGGACAAGCCGGGCGGCATGCCTTTTGGTTTCACCCTTTGTTGCTCGCTTCTTGCAGACCCATGGCGGGTATGCTCGTCGCTCGCGCCTCGGTTGAATCCAAAATTCATTGCCGCAACGTCCATCGTCATTTTCAGTCAGGCTCCAACCCTCTCCCCGCGCTCCGCTGGCAGGGAGAGGGAATAAAAGGCGCTGGGTTGTTTAACGGTCTTGAAAGAGTTGAGCGTCATTGACACTTGGAATGTTTTAAAGCCACATCAAACCCACCGTCTCTTTCTCCCTCTCCGCCAATTACATTGGGGGAGAGGGGCGGGGAGAGGTGGTGCTGAGTTTTCGGAAAAAAGTTGCTTGCCTTTCGCACTGGATTTTTGCGATCTCCCCTCTCCTTAATCCTCTCCCCACACTCCGTTCGCGGGGAGAGGAGATCAGAGGCCCTGGGTTGTTTTATGCGCTTGAAAATGGGGCTCACCTTCAACGCTCGAAATGGAATATAGAACACCTTAAATCCGTCGCGTTCTTCTCCCTCTCCGCCAATTACATTGGGGTAGAGGTGGTGCTGAGTTTTCGGAAAAAAGTTGCTTACCTTTCACACTGGATGTTTGCTATCTCCCCCCTCCTGCGGAGCCTAACTTAAAATGGTAATGGACGCTGTTTGAAATCGAAACCCTTCCGCCGTCGCCCTTTGGGCTATGGCGGGACAAGCCGGGCGGCATGCCTTTTGGTTTCACCCTTTGTTAATCGCTCCTTGCAGACCCATGGCGGGTATGCTCGTCGCTCGCGCCTCGATTGAATCCAAAATTCATTGCTGCAACATCCATCGTCATTTTCAGTCAGGCTCCAACCCTCCCCCTCGCTCCGCTGGCAGGGAGAGGGAATAAGAGACGATGGGTGGTTCAGTCGTTTTAAACCGAAAAGCGAAATTCAAAAGGCTAATCTGCGTCAATCTACCGGGCGCAAACCCGTTCACCAGGCCGGTCCAGGTATGGGTTCGATTCTTCCAAAGAGTTTCCGCTCCAGCATCTTGACGCATCCTGACCTTTCCCATTTCGCTTTTCGGGTTGAAGGGTCAACAAACATCAATAGATCTCGGCCTTCTCCTGCCTACGGCTGGACCGTCCGGGCCCCAGACCGGGGGTCGGCTGGAGTGCGGATTGGGGTGATGACTCCAGGGTCGGCGGGGATGGGGACGGCACCGGGGGTTGCCTTGGTTGTGGGCAACCCGGTGTTTACCACCGGTTCGCGGGGGGTGATGGTCAAGCCCAGGGGATTGATTCCCGGGACCTTTTCGTAAACGCGCGCGACGGGGTTTTTCTCATCGGGCATGATCACGTCGTAGTGTTCATTGAGTATATCCACATCCCTGGTGTACCTCTTGTTCGCCTCGGCGATGCTTTCGGCTTCGGTGAATTGATGGGCGTCGAATTCCTTGGCCGCCTCCTGTTCGGCCAGTTCCTCTGCGTCCTTCCGGGCGGCTTCGGCCATTTCCAACTCATGCTCGGACTCTTTGAGCTTGAGGGCGCGTTCGCGGTGGTTTTGGCGGGAGAGATTTTGTTCGTAGCTGGTGATGGTGCGCAGCATGGGGGTGACCTGGCGGATGCAGTCTTCGGTGGGTCCTTTATCGCGCATGAACTGGAAGACGAGGACTTTGTAGAGGTCCATGAGCAGGGCGAGATCGGGAGGGTTATTGGCTTTAATCCAATCCTTGATGGCTTTGGCCTTGGGGCCGGAGGCGGTGAGCCATTCAACCGGAAAGTTGTCCGGGGCGGGAGTGGAGGCGGGTTTGGCGGGGGGATTGTTTGAAGTTTTCATTTTTTGACAGAGTTGGTTTCAATTCATTTTGTGCGCCCATGATGGTGGATTGGCTGTGGGGCTAAAATGGCATGGTGCGCATTTGAGTGCTTTTCAAGCGAAGACAGGAAGGGGAGTTTTATCCGCAGATGGAAGCGGATGGACGCAGATGGGGAGAGGAAAGTGCGGGTGACATGAAATGAATGTCATGTTTTTGTTGTATTGTGTTAATAAAGTGTTAAAATATAGTACAAATGGGCGATAAACTACACAAACTACCGCAACGGCTCGCTGAAGTCCGCACCCTCGCCAACCAGAGCCAAACTGAGTTGGCCGGGAAATTGGGCGTGTCGGCTTCACTCATTTCCCATTGGGAAAAAGGCACGCGAACCCCTGACGAATCACAACTGCTCGATCTCGCCCAGCACTTGGGCGTCGCGCTGGATTATCTGCTCAACTCCGAAATCCGGCCGCACTTCAAATGCCGCGCGCAGACTACTTCCCACCAGCGCGACGACATTGACCAGACCATGCTTGATGCGTCCGCGCAGCTTCACTTTGTGGACACCGCGCTGCGCCTGGCCAAACAGCCGCCGGTGCCGTTCAGCCTGTGGGCGGAATTTGATTCGTTTTCCAATCTGCCTGACATCGCCGGCAATCTTCGCGACACGCTCAAGCTCAATCGGCGGGTCACGCTCGTGGAGTTGAAGCAGGCGTTGTCCGAGCGGAACATTTTTGTTTTCGATTGGGCGATGCCCTGGCATTTGTCCGGCCTGTCCTACCGCGGGCCATTCACCGCCATTTTTATCAACGCCAAGCACTCGGCCTCGCGCCGGTTGTTTACACTCGCCCACGAGTTCGCCCATGTCGTGTTTCACTTGGGCCGCAAGGACCCGGAAACCAAGGAACGGACGGACACTGTCGTTTCCAGCCTTGCGTCCCACCGCGACCCGCTGGAAAAGCAGGCCAACGCTTTCGCTGGTGAATTTTTGATGCCGGAAGCCGACTTGCAAGCCATCGTGAAAGCCTACGGTTCGCGGCTCAAGGAGCCATCCTGCCTGGAGCGCGTCGCGCAGGAGTTCAATGTTTCCCGTGATGCCATCTTCTACCGGCTCACCAAGCTCAATGTCTTTCGCTGGACCGAGAAGAACAAATACTTCCGGGGCGATTTCCAGACGCCGGTGGCTCCGCCGTGCCGCGTCGAAAACATTGACGCCCAAGTGGACGCCCGGTTCCGCAACGTGGCACTCGCGCTGAATGAGGAAGGTCAGATTTCCAACGGTAAACTGGCACAATGGTTTTTCACCCGGCGCCACGTCGTAGAGGAGTATCTGGCCGAACTGGCGCGGGATAAAGACCTCACCATCCTGGACGATGGCAACCACGAGGAGGAACCATCTGGGGCTTCATAAATGGATTCACTGGTCTTTGACACTTCCGCTCTCCTCAACTTTGGTTATCGTGGCGAACTCGCCGCGCTGCTAAAAAAACTGTCGGGGGAATATAAACTCGTGACTACGCCCGGCGCGCGGGATGAACTGACCGATCCGAAACGGAAGGGATACTACGCGGATTTTTTGGGCCGGCACTTCACGGTTCAAAGTGCCGCCAGCTCACCGTTCGACCTCATCACCTTCGCCCGGCTCACCCGCATCATTGACCTCGGCGAAATTACTGTGATGTCACTCGCCAAGGAAATCAACGGCATGGCCGTGCTGGATGAAACCGCCGCGCGTAGCGAGGCCAAAGTCCTCGATCTTCGGTTCACAGGCACGCTCGGCCTGCTCCATCAGGCTCTCCAGAGAAAATGGCTGACCGAAGCCGAATGTCTGGCCCGTGTCGTCAAATTGCGCGATGGGGGCTTTTTTATTCCCCGCCTCAAGTCTAACCAGACTTTTGCTGATTATTTCGCTGCCCTCGGATAAATTAGAAACTGCTTGCTTGGGCACCGCACCCCGCGAAGCCTTCTTGAAGTTTGGTTTCGGCTTCGGGTCGTCCCATCCGCCTACTTCTGGCAGTTATTACCCATTACAAACGTCGAGGAACCAGAATTCTTAAAAGTCCTCCTAGAAAATGCCTGACAGGACAAGTAAATCTAGATACCTTTTTCGGCGAATGGCTTCCAACCTGAAATACATTGATCTGTTTGCTGGCTGCGGCGGCCTGTCTTGGGGATTGATGCGCTCTGGATGGAAAGGAATCTTCGCGGTTGAAAAGGACGCCTTCGCTTTTGAGACGCTCCAGCACAACCTCATTGATCGAAAAAAGCATTTTCAATGGCCGGAATGGTTTCCGGTTGGCGCACATGACATTGATGAGGTACTTTCAAACTACAAAATCAATCTTCGCACATTGGCTGCGAAGGTTGACCTGATCGTCGGCGGGCCTCCTTGCCAGGGATTTTCTGTTAATGGCAAGCGGAACGAAAAGGACAGGCGGAACGGACTCGTTGACTCTTACGTCTCGTTCGTTGAACTGGTCAAACCCAAGCTCCTGTTTTTTGAAAATGTTCGCGGGTTTGACATGGAGTTCGTAAAAAATGGATCAGGGATGGTTTATTCGGATCAAGTAACGCGGCGGCTCAAGAAGATTGGCTATGATGTTCATTCAGAAATCGTTAATTTTGGAGATTACGGCGTTCCCCAAAGACGGTTGAGGTTTATTCTCGTCGGCAGATTGAATGGGAAAGCCTGGGAGTTCTTTGAGCATTTGCGCGACGAAAAGGATGCTTTTCTCAAAGAGAAGGGACTGCGGGCAAAACGCAGCGTCGCCCAGGCGATTTCCGACTTGGAACGGCAGCACGGCGAAACGGATTGCCCGGATTCCAAAAGCTTCCGCTCGGGACGATACGCGCCTGCCAAAAACCAATACCAGAAACTGATGCGGACTGGTTGCGCACGGAGAATTCCCGACAGCCACCGTTTTCCAAAACACCGGGATGACATCGTGGCGCGTTTCGAGGAAATCTTGAAATCTGCGCCTCGTAATAAGCAACTTTCGGGCGATTTGCGCTCCAAATACGAATTGAAAAAGCGATCCATCACCCCGCTTGACGAAAATGTGGTGTGCCCCACGATCACAAGTTTGCCGGACGATTACATCCACTATGCCGAGCCACGGGTGCTGACGGTTCGAGAGTGTGCGCGTATCCAGTCCTTCCCCGATGAATTCGAATTCAGGGGGAAATATACCTCTGGCGGCGATCGGCGTGCCAAGGAAGTTCCTCGTTACACCCAAGTCGGCAACGCGATTCCACCTTTTTTTGCAGAACTCGCCGGCGGCGTGCTGAAACAACTGGCGAACAATGGCTAAATCCACTCCAGTTTTTCGTGTCAGTTCCGCGTTGAAAACGATCATCGGCAAGGAACTAATCACAAATGATTTCATCGCGGTTTTTGAGTTGGTAAAAAATTCCTTTGATTCAAACGCAACACGGGTTGACATCACTTTTGAAAGACTGAATTCAAAAGGTGCTCGGATCATTATCCAAGATAACGGGCACGGAATGGACGAGGCTGATTTGTTCAACAAGTGGCTGTTCGTTGCGTATTCTTCTAAAAAAGAAGCAGCGGAAGACTATCGGGACAAAATCAAATCAACTCGAATTTATGCCGGGGCAAAAGGCATTGGTCGATTTTCGTGTGACCGGCTGGGAAGCAAGCTCACGCTTTACACGCGTAAGAAGTCATCTGGAACTCTGGTTAACGTTCTGCGAGTTGATTGGGAGGATTTTGAAGTTGATTCCAAAATGGAATTCATTGATGTGCCGGTTGAATATCAAACGACGAAATCCGCTCCAAACAACTTGCGCCATGGAACGATTCTCGAAATTGGAGGATTGAGAGGCCACGATTGGGGGCGAGAAAAACTCCTTGCCTTGAAGCGCTCTCTGGAACGGCTCATAAATCCTAACCAAGAAAATGATGTTGCCGACTTTGCAATTTATCTTCATGTGCCGGAAGAAAGGCCGGAGGACAGAGAAATCCCTGACGAAGAATCTTGGAAGATTGTAAATGGGCGCGTTCGCAATTTTTTGTTTGAAAACCTACGGCTTAAGACGACGCAGATCGAAGTCAGAATTACGCCTGACGGAAAAGAAATCTGCACCGAGTTGATGGATCGTGGAACTTTGATTTACAAAATACGCGAGAAAAACCCCTACGGAAAGTCGCTCAAGAACATTTCGATCTATCTGTTTGTCCTGAACCAATCCGCAAAACTTTTGTTTTCAAAACGAATGGGGCTGCGCCCAGTTGCTTACGGCTCGGTCTTTCTTTACAAGAATGGATTCAGAATTCATCCCTTCGGTGACGAGCATGAAGATCGACTCGGCATCTTGCGGCGAAAACAGCAAGGCCAGTCTCGCTTTCTCGGCACTCGCGACATCACAGGGAGAATTGAAATAAATGGAGACAACCCGGAATTTCGTGAGACGAGCAGTCGCGATGGCGGACTTGTGGACAACGAAGCATTCGGGGACTTGCGCGAGTTCTTTGTTGAATTCGCATTGAAACGGCTGGAGGCGTTTGCTGTCGGTATTATCAAGTTTGGCAACGACGGCGACCTGCTGGATCAAGAGGGACTATCTCCCGAGGAAACGAAAGCACACATTTTTGACCTGATTATCCGGCTGACCAAATCTGAGCAGGTATTAGATTTTTCCTATGATCCGAACTTGTTGAACATTTTGGAAAACCGTTCCGAGAGCAGCGTTTCCTCCCTCCTGAAGAACTTCAAGCGGATTGCTGCCGAATCGAACAACAAGGTTTTGACCCGCGAGGCAGCCAAGGCCGAAAAACATCTCAAGGTTTTAGCACAAGCTAGACAGGAAGCAGAGCAGGAGGCGGATGTTGCACGAAAGAAAGCTAAGAGCGCGGAGCAAGAGGCGCAGGAAGCCGCAGAGAAAGCGAGAATCGCTGATGAGGAAGCTCGTCGCGCTCGCGCTGCCGAGGAAGAGGCGAAAAAGGAATCCCGCCAAACCACGACGCAAAATCTTTTTCTGAAGTCTGTTATTTCGAGCGACCTGACTCATGTGGTTAACCTGCATCACTACGTGGGCATTTCAGCAGGCACGATTGAGAATCATGTGAAGGATTTGAACCGCAGGATACAACAGGGCAAGCCATTGCCGCCGGAAGTGGTGAGCGTGACGCTTGAGCGAATCAGTTATGAGGCAAAAAAGATTTCAACTATCGTTCGCTTTGCCACGAAAGCCAACTTCGTCATGGATGCGATCGAAATCAAAGCGGACATGGTTTCGTTCATTCGTGAGTATGTGTTCAATGTATGCGCTGGCGTGATCCGAACGCCGGACAATGACGAAATCAGCCTGCGCTTTGTTGCGCCAAAGTCGGCAGAGTTCGTGACGACGTTCACACCGATTGAGTTGAGCATCGTGCTGGACAACCTGTTCAGCAATTCGCGTAAGCACAAGGTCAAGAACATCGTGGTTGAGGTCTTGGAAGTCTCTGGGGGCAAACTCAAGTTGAGTGTGAAAGATGACGGCGTTGGCGTCCCGCGAAAAAATGCCAAGAAGATTTTTGAAATGGGGTTCTCGACAACAAACGGCTCTGGCTTGGGCTTGTATCACGTTGCGGAAATAGTCCGTGGAATGAACGGGGACATCGGGTTAAACGCAGAAAGCGAGCAGGGAGCGGAATTCATCCTCACTTTTGGAAAATGAAACTCAACTACAACATCCTCTGGATTGACGACACTCCAAAGTGGGTGGAATCAATTCAACCGGCGCTAAAGGAACACTTCGATGAACTTGGTTACCGGCTAAACATTACGTTGGAAAAGAACGGTGCAAATGTTGTTGAGGCCATAAAGAATCCAGAATTGGATTTGATAATCGTGGATTTTCAATTGCCCAAAGTCACAGGCAAAGACCTAATCGAAACTATCCGGAAGAAACACGTTCTGGTCGAAATCGTCTTCTACTCTCAAGCAGGCAATCCCAAGGACAAATTCGAGACCGCACCCGACGGCGTGTATTTTACGTCCAGGGAAGACGCCGAGGAGCGCATTACTGCCGTCATTGATCTCACGCTGAAAAAGGCTCAAGACATAAACAACATTCGCGGACTCGTGATCGCAGAGACCATTGATCTTGAAGCGAAGCTCGGCGACGTGCTTGTTCAGTGCTTCGGAGAGCGTGGCACTTTGTTTCGCGAGCGACTGCTCGACCCCGAAATGGCGTTGTTTGATTTCGGCAAGAAAGACCGGCTGTTGCAGGGAATTTTGAAAGACAGGATTACGGAACTGAACAAGCAAGTCGCTGACGGCAAAGGCGGGGAACAGGCCAAGAAACAGGTGGCAGCCTTGAAGGAACTAAAAGCCGTTTACAAACTTTTCCCAGATGAGGTGATTCATCCGAGGAATACGATGGCACACGTCAAAAAGCAGTGGGATGAGAACGGCAAATGCATCCTAAAATCTCGCGTCAAAGGTCACCGGCCAATCTGCGTGGATCACGAGTGGTGCATGAAGGCGCGCAAGGACTTGATCAAGCACATGGATAATCTCCACGAGATACTCAAGGCTTTTTGAACTGGCCTTGTTGGGTGAACGCATGGCCGATTTTCTCACGAGATCGCAAAGATCAAGAGTATCGTATCCGTGTCAGCAACCCCGTCTGGTGAGTGAAAGGGTCCACTGGCCGGGGTTGGTTAGCCATAGAAAAGTCCATAGAGACTGTTTTAAAATACGGAGTAGCACTATGAACGCCCCAGGTGCCGCATGGCCAGGCGCTACGAGGGAGCATTAAAGCCGGATCGGCCTGGGCACGAAAACCCTCCTGGCGACGGCGCTTTTGCCCTTGGGTATTGTTGTCGCTGTCTTTACAGCCCGCTCGGGGATGCGCCGACAACTACGCCTCGCCCAAGGCCGAAATCCCCAGCGCAGCACTTTTCCCGCTTTTCAGACAGCTTCTGCGCGACGCGCCACCATCCCGAACTTAAGAATCCCAAGCCACTGGCTAAGCCGCAGGCAGGTCAAATACTTCCACATCGCACCGGCCCTGCCGGGTCAAAACCTCCAGGCGGTTGCCCGGCTGAAAAAATTCGCGGCGGACATAACCCATTCCCACGGCTCCCAACACCGGGGAAAGGACGGCGCTGGTGACATGACCGATTTCGCGGTCTTGATGAACCAACTTGTCGTGGAGCTGCGGCATATCCCGTGGAGAACCCAGGAACCGCAGACCGCGAAGGGCGCGCGTGACCCGGCCCTGGGTGTGCAGCCGGTTTAATACCTCCTGTCCTATGTAACAGCCTTTGTCATAAGCCACCGAAAACGGCTCCAATCCGCACTCCATAGGCAGGCATTGCTCATCCATGTCCACCCCAAACCGGGGTACGCCCGCTTCGATGCGCAAGGTCTCCCAGGCGTTCCATCCGGTCAACCCGCCCCCTGCCCTGTGCACCATTTCCAAGAGTGACTCCGCCGCCCGCTCCAGGGCAGGGTTCGGTATATAAAAATCATAGCCCCGCTCCAGATACCTTCCCAGGCGCGGGTTCGCCGCCACATAAATTTCGCCCAGATCGGGATGGGGGATATGAACCGATTCCAGAAGCCGCACCGGAAGCTGGCCGGGCGGATTGGGAGCAAATTCCAGCCATCCCAATCCAGCCAGGACCGCCTCGCTGCGCGGTCCCTGCACGGTCAGCAAGCCATAAGCGGGGGCCGCGTCCACCACCTGGACGTCATCCGCCACCACGTATTTTTCCAGGCGTGCGGTCAACTTTGCAGCCAGGCCCGCCTCTGCATCCAGCAACAGTTCTTCCTTGAGGCAAAGGATGTTCAAATCTGCCTCCAATTTGCCCTTGGGCGTGGTGATGGCCGCCCGGATGCCATCCCCTTCCCGCAAACGGTTCACATGGTTGGTGACCTGCCCGTGTAAAAACCGGGCGCGATCCGCTCCCACCAGGCAAATGCGGGTGCGAAAACCCATATCCATCACGCCTGCCGATTTCCTGAGCCAATCCTGTTCCCCCTCTGGATTGCCATAATCCAAAACCACCTCACCGCCGTTGACACCACCCAATCGCGCGTGGCGTTGTTGATGAAAAGACCTGATGAAAAGCGGGTTCATTTGGGCGTTGTCGAGCACCCCTGCATTTTGGTGCAGATTCCATTCAAGGCAAATCCAAACCATGGGCCGAGGCCCTGAGCGCCCATGAGTGCCCGGATGAGCGAGTTAGGCAAACAATTGGTTGCCCTGCCTGGCGGGCGCCTTTCCCGCTGGTTCCGGGTGAAATTCAATGGTTGAAAACAATTTCAGAGCCTCTCATGCCGGGGAGGGCGCATCTCAGTTTTTAGGCTGGTGAAATTTAGGTGGAAGGAGAGCGAAGGGACGGTTTTGGGTTTGTGTTTGCCCATGTGGAGCATAGGCATGCCCAACGGGTGGTGGATATTCCCCGCAATTTTGAATGGGTTGGGTGCCTTGTATATGCCGCCCCTAGGGGACTCGGAATGATTTTTGGAGATTGGATTTCTACAAATAGGTCGTCCCTCTGGGGCTGGGGGCAAATTGCCCGTTTCCGAAGGATCAGTGCCACCCCTCCCCGACCCTCCCCAGCAATCAGGATGGATGGAGAGGGAGGAAAAAACACTGGATTTGCGGAGGTTTTTGAAATTGGAAACGCCGGGAGAAACTTGCTCAAAAACCGAGATGCGCCCTGCCGGGGAATCGTCCGAGGAATCGGATTGCGCAACCGCGATGTTGCCCGCACATTAGGGGCATGAATTTGGACGCTCTCTACTCCGAACTGACACTGAAAACCAAGGCCAAGCTGGTCATGGTGGTTTTGGACGGCCTGGGTGACATTGCAACCCGGGAACAAAACTACCTGACCCCGCTTGAAGCGGCCACCACCCCCAATTTGGACGCCATAGCCAAAGATTCCGCCCAAGGCAGGATGATTCCCGCCGCACCTGGAATCACCCCTGGCAGCGGGCCGGGCCACCTGGGGCTGTTTGGCTATGATCCACTCGAATTTCAGGTGGGGCGCGGGGTGATTGAGGCCTTGGGTTTGGGAATGGATTTGCGGCCCGGGGATGTTTGCGCGCGTGCAAATTTTGCCACTTTGGATGCGAAAGGCATTGTGACCGATCGCCGGGCGGGCCGCATTCCCACTGAAACCTGCGAAAGGCTGGTGGGGTTGCTGGCCGCCAAAATCAAAAAAATTGGCGACACAGAAATCCTGATCCGGGCGGGCAAGGAGCATCGTTTTGTGGTGGTATTCCGCGGGAAGGGTTTGGAGGGTCCACTGACCGACGCGGACCCCAACCGGGAGGGTTTTCCGGTGCCTGCGGTCCAGGCCCGCGACGAGAACAGTGCCGGCCAGAAGAAAATGGCTGGATTGATTGCCGACTTTTACAAGGCTGCGCTGCCGGTTCTGGCCGGGGAAAAGCCGGCAAACGGATTTCTCATGCGCGGCATTGCCCATCAGCCGCATATCCCGCTCTTTGAGGACCGCTACAAGCTCAGACCGGCGTGCCTGGCGGTTTATCCCATGTACAAGGGGCTGGCACAGCTTGTGGGCATGAAAAAAATGGAGGGGCCGCAAACCATTTCCGCGCAGTTTGAGCGCTATCTTGCCGAGCACGATCAATACGACTTTTTCTTCATTCATTACAAATACACGGACAAGGCCGGCGAGGACGGAAATTTTGCAGCCAAGAAAAAGGCGATTGAAGATTTTGACGCGGCCCTGCCGATTCTGCTTCGCAAAAAGCCGGATGTTTTGGTCGTGACCGGAGATCACTCCACGCCCTGCAGCCTGCGGGGCCACTCCTGGCATCCCCAGCCGGTGCTACTGCACTCCAAGGCCAGCGGATCGGACAAATTGGAACGGTTCACTGAAACCGGGGCCAATCTTGGCTCGCTTGGGGTTTTTGAATCCCGTTTTTTAATGCGCTTGATGCAAGCCAACGCATTGATGTTTGACAAGTTTGGCGCGTGATGAAACAGCCCCGGGTGGCCGGGGCTGTTGGATTCCTGCCGCCCATTGGCGCCCATTGCCGCACACCATGAATCTGCCCAACAAGCTGACGCTTTCCCGCTTTGGTTTGACGGTGGTTTTTTTGTGGCTGATGTTCTGGCCGTCTGTGGTGCCCTGGCGCTACACGCTGGCCCTGGGGTTTTTCTGCCTTGCGGGCATCACGGATTTTCTGGATGGCCGCATAGCCCGCTCCCGGAACCTCATCACCAGCTTTGGCATCCTGATGGATCCGCTGGCTGATAAAATCATGACCTGTTCGGCATTCATCGCCTTTGTGGAGAGCACCCACCAGCAGCCGGGGGCGCCGGTCAAACTGGGGGCCTGGATGGTGGTGGTGATTGTGGCGCGGGAACTGGCCATCACCGGACTCCGGCTTTTGGCCGCCTCAAAAAACGTGATCCTGGCTGCGGAACGATACGGCAAACATAAGACCATTTCCCAAATCGTCGCCATCATAGCGCTGCTGGTGGTCCAAGCCCGTGGGGAATGGCCCGGCCGGATTCAAGATTTTCTTGCGCCTTGGGTCGGCGGCTTCACACGGGCCTGTCTTTGGCTGACGGTGGCCCTCACCTCCATCTCTGGAATTATTTATCTCTGGCGCAACCGATCCCTTTACTTGGACGACCTTTGACCCGTGCCCGTCTCAAGTCTCAAGCCATTCTACCGCCCGGGGAGAGCCAGGGTGTCGCCCTCCGAAGCGGGATGGTAGGTTCCAGGCCGGACACCTGCCATGGGATTGCGCCCATGGTGTTGGTGTACTGCAGCCACGATGGCCATGATCACCAGCGCCACCACCAGAATGGCCAGGGCAGCAACCCCAGCCTTCCAGTTTAGCTTGGCTAAAACCAGCGTGAGGCTGTCCACCATGGTTTTCGGCTGGGGCGTCAGGGGCGGCGGTCCGCTGAAATCCTGCGTCCCCTTCAATTCCGCATCCAGCAGGGGGAGTATTTGCGCCAGGTCCAGTTTTAAAAAACTGGCATAACTTTTGACCGATCCCCGGATGTAAATAGGCGCGGAAAACACCTCCAGCCTGCTCTCCTCAAGCGCACGCAAATGGTCTGTGCGGATTTTGGTGACATCGGCCACCTGTTGGATTGTCAGATGTTTTGACTCGCGTCCGTTTCTAAGCAGTTCTGCTACCGTTGCCATTTGAATCATTAAGCGGGTTGCCCGCCCAATTTGCAATCTTGTAAACGCCGGTCCAGACCGATTCGCGTTGCATCAAGTCAAAAGACACCGGGACAGTTGACAGAGGGGCGGCAGGTCAGACCGCCTGTTGATTGCCGCCATCGGCTCCCCCGCCATCCAGGTCAATCAGGATTTCCCGGGGCTCGGCGCCATTGCTGGGGCCAACGATGCCCCGCCCCTCCAGTTCATCCATGATGCGGGCGGCGCGGCCATAACCCAGCCGGAGGCGCCTTTGCAGCAGAGAGACGCTTGCCTTTTGCTCGCTTCGAATCACCTCGATGCACTGCTGGATCACCTCCTCATCCTCGTCAATTCCACTCTCCACCTCCGAGCCCGGCACCGGTTTGGATAGCTGCTTGTGGATTTCCGGGTCGTAGCTTGGCTTGGCTTGGCGGGCAATGAATTCCACGACCTGTTCCAACTCCTGGTCGGTGATCAACGCGCCCTGGGCCCGCTTCAAATTGGCCGATCCCGGGGGCAGATAGAGCATGTCTCCCTTGCCCAGCAATTTGTCAGCCCCCATCGCATCCAAAATGGTCCGGGAATCCACTCGACTGGCTACCTGAAAGGCAATCCGCGCCGGGATGTTGGCCTTGATCACTCCCGTGATCACATCCACGCTGGGCCTTTGAGTGGCCACGATGCAGTGGATTCCCGCCGCACGCGCCATTTGGGTGATCCGCGCTATCGCCATCTCCACCTCCGCAGGCGCCACCAGCATCAGGTCCGCAAGCTCGTCTATGATTACCACCACGTAGGAAAGCTTCTCGGGAATGACGATGTCATCCTCGCGAGGCACCACGATTTGGTCATCCACTTCCACCGCGAAACCATCCGCGCCCGGCTCGACTTTTTCCTTTTTGGAGGACAGCGGCAGTTCCGGCTCGGTGGAAGGAAGGGGCTTGTCCTTGGGCCGGTCATTGAAGGACCGGATATTGCGCACCCCCACCCGGGCGAAAATCTGGTAGCGCTTTTCCATCTCATTCACCACCCAGCGCAAAGCCAGCAAGACTTTTTTGGGATCCGTCACCACCGGCACCACCAAGTGGGGCAGGGAATTGTATTGTTGCATCTCCACCACCTTGGGATCAATCATCACAAACCGCAGGTGATCCGGGGAAAACCGGTACAAGAGCGAGGCAATGATGGAATTGATGCACACGGATTTTCCTGATCCGGTGCTTCCGGCGATCAGTAAATGGGGCATTTCCGCCAGGTCGGCAATGATGGGGTGGCCATAAACATCCTTCCCCAGGGCGATCGGAATGCGGGCCTTGGAATGACGCCATTCATCCGACTCAAAGAGGTCCCGCATGATCACCTTGGTCTTGATGGAATTGGGCACTTCCACGCCCACGGAGCTTTTGCCCGGCACCGGTGCCAATATATGAATCCGCTCCGCTTTCAGCGCCGCTGCCAGATTATTCCCCAGATTCTGAATCTTTTCCAGCTTCACACCGGGCGCAGGGTGCAGTTCGTACCGCGTGATGGTGGGTCCCTTGGTGATATCTCCCAGCGAAACCTCTATGCCAAACTGTGCCAGGGTCTGCTGCATCAGCCGGGCATTGGCCATGAGTTCCTCCTTCGACTCCGTGGGACGCGCTGTCAAATCTGCGTGCTGGAGAAAATCCATGGGCGGAAGCTGATAATTGCCGATCATCGGGGTGCTGGCCACGGTGATGGGTTTGGGCTTGCGCGGCTGGACCTTGGCGCGCGAGGGCGCGGTTCCGTCATTGATGGACACGACCGGTTCCACTTTTGCCACCGCATCTGCCGGGCTGTCCTCCCTGGATTTGCCATCAGCCCCCGTATCCGCCGCCGCCGGAGCCGGTTTGGCGGATGCGGGTTTGACCGGCTCCTTTCCGGGCGAAACTTCGTCATCGTCCTCTGCGGGATCCGCCTTGATGGGTGCAGAGGCGGCGCTGGCGCTGGCAATTTCCCCCGCTGAAATGATTTCCTCCGCCACCGGCGCTGAGGCAGGTTCGCGCAGGGCATTGGGATAGGTGGATTTCCTTATCTTGGGCCCGTCCAACTGGGGCACACTATGGTCGCGCACGGTGGGTTCGGGCACGGGCAGTCCATCAGCCCCCAGGGGGGTGGCTGCCGCATTGGGAGTCTCCACGGGTCTGGCAGCCGCAGCCGGTTTCACCCGCTTGTTGCGCTCCATTTCCTCCTCCAATTTGCGCTTTTGTTTTTCCAGCTCCTGCGCCCGCTTTTCCAGGGCGCGCTCCTCAGCCGGCGCTTCTGGAACCGCATCGCCTGGCACGGGCCATTTTTGGAAAACCACCCGCAACCAGTCGCTCAGATGGAAGTTGGTCAGAAACAAAAGGCTGATAAGGCCGAGTGTGGCATAAATAAAGGAGGCTCCCAAGGGGCTGAGCAAGGCAAACCCGAAATTCCGATCATGCGTCTGGCCGTAGGTCAGGTAACCCAGCCATCCCCCGGCAAAAGGCGCATGGATATTTCTGGCCAAACTGGCCAGCCAGGAAAAATCGCGTGCTAAATGCAGCAAACCGCTCAGGGAAACCAGCAAAAGAAACATCCATAACACCGTCCAGCGCAGGTGTTCACGCAAATAGTGAAACACATCCAGCAAATAGGAAATCCCCATCAATCCCACCAGCCATGGCACCAGATACGCCGCCAGCCCCAGCGGGCAAAAGGTGGCATAGGCATAATAGGCGCCGCCGATTCCAATCAAATTCTGCGCCTCCCGGTTGGGCGGAACACGGACCGCAGCCAAGTCGTAACGGTCAAAGGACAACTGGGCCACCAGCAACATCACGGCCATTGCCAGCAGCACCAGCCCGATGACCTCGTTCATTCCATTTTTTCCACCCGACCCGGACTTTTGCGCCATGCAAACAGGTTACCAACTCATGCGCGTGAGTTCAAAGTTGAATTTGACCCGCGCGTTTCGTCTCAATGCTGGCTCATGATGTTTTCAAGGCGTTGAATTTTTTGGAATTGACCTAGGCGAAGGGGCGACGTGGATGCTTCAAGGTCGCTTCCTCATGGAAATCAGCCAGAATGGCTTGGCATGTTCTGGGATTTGTTGGTCCCAGTGGATGAACAGGTTTATGGAGATGCACCCATCCCCGAAACGTGTCCAGACTATAGTTTGACCCCTTTTCGCCACCAACCCAAACCTCCCGCCGCTTCGGCACTAATCCTGGGGCGTCCACGCGAGTATCACCCCGACACCCTGCTGCCCATCCTCAAGCCGATCTGGTTCGCCGCGTTTCAACCCTGCGGCAGCCGGCTCGTCGCCTTGCTGCCCGAATGGGTGCCAGCCTACGAAGCGGATCATCGTCGGCTTGACGCTGATCTGCGTGAGAGTTTGCTCTCCGTCAGCGCGCGCACGCTCGATCGCCTGCTCGCTCCGTTGCGTGTGTCGCTGCATCGGCGCGGCGGCACACGGCCAGGCAATCTGCTGCGTCAGAGCATTCCCATTCGCGGCGAATGGACGGAGGAAGGCCCTGGCTGGCTGGAGTTGGACACCGTGGCTTTGTGCGGCGGCTCGCTCGATGACCGCCATCTCTGGATGCTCGACGGCGTGGACATCCGCACCGACTGGACGGGGCAGCGCGCGCTGGAAAACCGCGGCCAGTATTGCACTTTGACCCAGTTAAAGGATATGGAAGCCAGCCTGCCTTTCCCCTTGCTGGGGGTGGACAGCGACAACGGCGGCGAGTTCATCAACCACCACGTCGTGGCCTGGACGAACCAGCGGCCCAAGCCGATCCTTTTCACCCGCTCCCGACCCTACAAGAAGAACGACAACGCACACGTCGAACAGCGCAATTGGACCCATGTCCGCCAGCAGTTCGGCTACGAGCGCTACGACAACCCGCCGGTGGCGGAGCTGATCAACGCGCTGTGCAAGGGAGCCCTGGGCCAGATGCAGAATCATTTTTTACCCACCTGCAAACTGGCGAAGAAAGTCCGCCGCGACGGGCGCACCACGCGTGTTTATGGACCGGCGCAGACACCGCTGGCACGAGTGCTGGCTGCGCCGCAAGTCAGCGAAGAAAAAAAGGCGGAGTTGAAACGGCTGCACACGCAGATCAATCCGTTCCAACTGTCCCGCGACATCGAGCGGCAGAAGAAAGAAATCGAAGCCATCCGCTTGTTTCAAGCTTGAACGCCAACCCACAATGAGGGTATATCAAAAGCACCCCAAAAACGGGACGAAGGAGGCCGGATGGCCAGCCTGCCAAGGCTTCCTTCGTTCTCAATGGGGAGCCTGTTCGGGTAACACCGACTTTTGGCGCACCATCCCGGCGCTCTCCAACGCTCGGGTAACAGTTACTTTTGGCTCACTACGGGACTGACACTTGCACGCCGCCCGCGTTGAGCAAGCGATTTCTCGTTATTGATGCCGCAGGTATTCGCGATGGATAAAAGAGAGAGAGGCAATTAACAAATTGGAATCATGTTCTGGATCAAGAACCATTTGCCACAGTCGGTGAGATTTGAGCCAAAACAGCAACCTTCCTCCATCCGATGAAAAGCCGTAAAAGCCAATCGTAAACAAGGGGAGCAATAAATTCCATTTTTTCCCGTTTCCAAGATCGAGTTCGTAGCTTCTGCGAACAGGGTTCTGCTGAATTACCACCCCGACATGATTTTCACCAGAGCGAATATCAAAAACCTGCCGGTAACAACGTCGAGTCCTTCTGAATCGGAATTGCTCCAAATTATCTCGGTTGAAGACTACAAACTCAGGGAGTTGAATCAAACCATACATCATGAATTTTGGGGTAGGTTCATTGCGAAATTTCAAGGCAACACGGTTTTCGTCAAAACTAAAGACCTCGCCTTCTCCATGCCAGCTACACGAAATACCGTAGCGTTTGCCTTCAAATGGAACCTTCGTCTTTGCCCAATCTGGTCGTTTCATTGGTGCTCTTTCTCTATCATTTGCCGGTAGATGATGATTGAGATTGTGACAAGCCGGTTGATGGCATTAGCCATGAAGATTGGCCCGCGCTGCCCGCAGTCAATGTAAGTAAGGCCCCTCCACTTTGAGGAGTTGGGGCGCTTGCCAGCCAAGTCAGCAGACTACCATTCGGATAATTTGGATCGTAACCAAGTCCTCTATCGCCCAGCAATCCAGGAAGGGCAGAGGTTGGTTGGCCCGAAATACTTTCGCCCAAAAATTGTCCGCCGCCCCTTGAGCCGATAGCAAAGCCTCCCGTAAAGACACCAGCGTCCCACGCAACTTGATTCCAATTTCCTCCTTCCGCACTGCCCCATGCGTCGCCAAGAACCTGCGACCCTCCATACGCAGCAGCCGCAGTTGTTCCTACCGTCACAGTTGCTGACGCAGCCGTTGAAGAAAGTCCCAACGCTGTCAACCCGGACACGGCAACTGGCGCGGCAACAACGACTGCCGCAGCGCCGACTGCGCCAACACCCAAGCCGGCGATAAAATGGTCCACCGGATTATTCACTGCTTGCACTTCCTGTTCAGCCGTCAAACTCGAAAACATCCCCATTCCAGGCGTAAAAGCAGGATCCAAGCCGGTCGGGTCGGTGAAGTTCACGGGATTTCCGTTGGCATACGCGTAGAAATTCAGTCCACCCGAAAATCCGCTCGGATCAGGATTGATGAACCGGCACAGGAAAGGGTTGTAATATCGTGCCCGCATGTAGAGCAAACCATTGGGGTCGGTCATGACACCGAATCGTCCGTTAAAAAGGAATGGAATGCTGTTTGTTCCCAAATGGTAGGTCAGCGTTCCGTACAGCGAATACTCCATGCGGTCGGTGACGTTGCCATTTCCATCCGTCAGTGCAATCGTGCTGCCCCGATAATCGTAGTGATACGTCAACGTGTTGGTCTCCGTAGGCGTCTCAGTAATCTGATAAAGCAATCCAGGCCCATAAACGTAATAGGTCGT
>JAKAFL010000021.1 GCA_021817945.1 bacterium
AGCACGGTGGCGGTAAGCGAGGCTTTATGCAGATCGACTCCGATGGTTTTCGTGGTGGCGGTATTCATAGTCGTTCCAGCAAACGGGGAATTCGTCCCCGGTGCAAGAGCAACATAGCCTTCACCCTTATCGAACTCATACTGGTCCTGGCCCTTCTGGTCATCATCACATCCATCACCCTCCCACGCATGTCCGGGTTCATCCGGGGCAGGGCTCTGGATTCGGAATCGCGCCAGTTTTTGGCGCTCATCCACGATGGACAAAGCCGGGCGGTGTCAGAGGGCATGCCGATGGTGCTGTGGGTGAATTCACAGGCGGGCCAATATGGGCTTGTGGAAGAAAATCCCGGCAAAACAGGCGACGCCAAAGCGGAGTTTCTGACTCTGGACTCAGCCATCCAAGCGGCCGTGTCCATGGCCGGTCTGGCCGCACCAGTGCGCTATCAGGGCCAGCCCGCCATCCGCTTTTTGCCGGATGGCACCGTGGGTGAAGGCAGCCCGCAAAAAATCCAGTTAACCGATCAGGACGGATTTGGCCGCCTGCTGGTGGAACTGCCCAACCAAACGGGATATGAACTCGATGCTCTCAATCAATGACCGCCGGGTGGGCCGGGTACGGCGTCAGGGCGGCTTCACTCTGGCTGAAGTTCTCGCCGCAATGCTTGTGCTGGCCATTGTCATGCCGGTTGCGGTGGAAGTTCTCCGCGTCGGCAGTCTGGCTGGCGAGGTGGCCGCGCGCAAAAGCCAGGCCATGCGAGTGGCTGACCGGGTTCTGTCCCAATGCCTGGTCTCCACCAACTGGATGTCTCCCCAAAGCGGCGTGGTGACGGAAGGCCCGCTGGATTTTCGATGGAGGGTTTCCAGCCAAGGCTGGACGGAATTGCCATCCACCGTCACCCCCGTCCCCATCGAATTGATCACTGCCCAGGTGAATTACCCGGCCCAGGGAAGGGATTACTCGGTGCAATTGAGCACATTGGCGCCACAGGCCATTTCACCGGGCGTTTCAGGCACTCCATGAAATTCGCCACCATGAAGTTGCTTCCTCAAAAGCTGCAGGCCTCAGCGGCTGGGGCTCCGAAACTAAACGGTCCCAGACGGTCTCTTCGTGCCTTCACCTTGATCGAAATGATTCTGGCAATGGGGGTCACTGCCATCGTCTTGATTTGCATCAGCGCAGCCCTTTTCGCCGCCTTTCACCTGCGCGACGCTGCATTTTCCATGGTGGATTCAGAATCCCCGGTTGATAACGCGGTTTCCACCATGAAAAAAGACCTGGAATGCTGCGTCACCCCCACCAACGGCACTACCAAGGTCTTGTCCGGGGATTTCAGGGCAGGCACTGGCATCACCAGCGTGGGCATAAGCGGCAATGTGGCCGTGGAAATGTACACCGCCACTGGAGGACTGAATGATGCCTCTCCCTGGGCAGACATCCAGCGGGTCACTTACGAACTCAAGCCTTCCTCATCCAGCTTGGGCCTGGGCCAGGACTTGTATCGGAGTGTGGTCCGCAATCTTTTGCCCGTGGCTCTCCCCCAGGTGGAAGATCAATTTTTGTTGGGCGGGGTGTCCAGCATTTCCCTGTCCTGCTTCGATGGAATGCAATGGCAGCCCATATGGGATACCACCGTGGTGGGCACCACCCAAACCAACCTGCCAATTGCGGTGAAGGTGGATATCCAAATGGCAGGAGGCCCGGGGTCGCAGCCAGTGGAATTCATTGTGCCAATGGATTCGGTTGCCCGCACCAACGCCATCCTGGGAGCCGGCCCGGGAATCTGACATGAACCTTCCTCATTCATCCAAAGCCTTCCCATGCCGGGCCTGTCAGGCCTCCGTGCTGGTCGTGGTCTTGTGGGTGTGCCTGGGTTTGGTGGCCGTTGCCCTGTACTTTGCCAATTCCATGACCTATGAATTGCGGGCTGCAGACAATCGCACAAGCGGACTGGCGGCAGACCAGGCAATCGAGGGTGCAGCCAGGTATGTGGGATCGTTCCTCCAAAATTATGCCACGAACGGGATGTCCATGCTCCCGGATTCCACCGCTTTTCCCTGCGAAAATGTCGCCATCGGCAATTGCCATTTTTGGATCATCGGGCGCCATGCGACCGATTCCAGCGCCACGGACCCGGCGTTTGGCCTGGTGGATGAAGGCGCCAAGTTTAATCTCAATTACGTCAATACTAATTTCCTTCTTTATCTCCCAAACATGACTTACGAATTGGCTGGCGCCATCCAGGGTTGGCGCGGCACCAATGGCGTTCTCCCCATGAATTATGCCTCCCAAGGTTATTATGAAAAAAATCTTCCATTTGAAACCGTGGATGAATTGCGCCTGGTTTATGGCGCAGACATGAGCCTGCTTTTTGGCGATGACCTCAACTTGAATGGCGTCCTGGATGCCAATGAAAAAGACACCACAGGCACCGGACAGGTCAGCCCGGGCCTCTTCGAATACACCACGGTCTATTCTCGCGAACCCAATTTTCTGAATGTCAATGGGGTGCTCACCAACCTGGTTAACATCAACACCGCCAGCAATCCACGCCTGCAACGCATTTTTGCCACCGTCGGCATCAGCAGTTCTTACCTGAACTCAATTACCGCTTCCAGGCCCTACGCCGGTTTGATGGCCGTGGCTGCACGCTGCCGTCAGAACGGGCTTTCAGATTCCCAGGTGGCCGCCCTCTGCACCAACATTACCACCGCCACCGGGGCCTACATCCGCGGTCGCATCAATGTGAACACCGCCTCCACCACGGTTCTCACCGCCCTCTTTGAAGGCCTTAATAATGGAGACGAATCCACAGCCTCCGCAGATGCGCAAACCCTTGTCTCCTATCGGGAGCAAAACACGAACAACCTTTCATCGCTTGCCTGGGTTTATGACGCCTTGGGCACAGGCAATTCCACTCTCCGCCGTCTTGAACGGGGCGATTACATCACCACCCAAAGCTACCAGTTCACGGCCGACATCGCTGCCGTGGGCCCAAACGGGCGCGGATACCGGCGGGTGCGCTTTGTTTTTGATATCAGCAATGGCTTTCCCCAGGTGGTTTACCGCCAGGACCTCGGCGGGCTCGGGTGGGCCTTGGGCGATAAAGTCCGGCGAAAACTGCTAGCCGATAACCTTCCATGAACCCAGCGCTAAAAATTCCCGGTTTCTCCCGCAAACCCCCATCCTGCCTGCTTGGAATCGTCTTGGATGGGTCCCATCTCCAAATCGCCCGAGTGAAACGCTCGGACGGCGGATTGAGCGTGGTCCAGGATTTTTCCATTGCACTCGCCTTGGACCCTCTCGCTGCTCAGCCCGATTTGGTGGGGCGGGAAATCCGCAATCACCTCGACAAGGCCAACGTTCATGAACGCGCCTGCGTGGTTGGATTTTCCCTGAAATCTGTCCTCACCACTCAAACCGAACTCCCTCAGTTGCCTGAGGCCGATGTTTCCAGTATGCTCCAACTGGAGGCGGAACGCGGTTTCGCCGCGGATATATCTGGTTTGCAGGTGGCTGATTCTCGGGCGGCATTGAGTGAAGGCCGTCAGTTCGTATTGTTTGCTGGCATTGCCAATCTGCAGCTTGCTGCAATCGAATCTGCGCTCATGGCAGCCCGCTTGAAGCCTCTCAGCTTTTCGTTGGCTGTTTCTGCCTTGAATCCCCCCACCCAGGAACCAGGAACCCTCGCGCTGCTGCTGGGTGAACAATCTGCCAGCCTGCAGGTCACAGCCTGCGGCGGAATTGTGTCGCTTAGGTCCTTGGATGGTGTGGTCTATGGCGAAAACGGACGCCAAATGGTCAATCAATCTCTTGTCGCCCGTGAATTGCGCGTCACACTAGGCCAGTTGCCCGGGGAAATTCGTGAAACAGTTTCCCGTGTGTGTCTTTATGGCCCTGCCAATCTCACCCGGCTGCTCGAACCTGATTTGACCCGTTCCCTCGCTGGCTTGGGTTTGAGGGTCGAAACTCCGGTCCATTACACCCCCACCACCACCGGCCATCCCGGGTTCCCGGACAAAACGCCCATCTCACCCGCCGTCAGCCTCGCGGCCGATGCGCTAACGGGCCGCGCCCCAGCCCTGGAGTTTCTGCCCCCCAAACCCTCGGCCTTGCAAGCCATTATCGCCCGCTATTCCTCGGGTCGCTTGGGGGTCGCAGGCGCCTTGGCCACCGCATCCATCGCCCTCGTTGCCCTTCTCTTTTTGATCCAGCAACTCATCCTCTGGCATAAACAGGATCAATGGGGGAAAATGCGCAGCCAGGTTTTGCAAATCCAGGATGTGGAGGCCAACATCCAGCAATTTAGGCCTTGGTACGACCCGTCCCATCCCACGCTTTCCGTCTTGATGGAATTGACCCAGGCCTTCCCGGAAGATGGCTCTGTAACCGCCAAAACCCTGGAAATCCGGGATGGAAGCCAGGTCAACCTCACCGGCACTGCACGAGATAACATTGCGCTTTTGAACATGCAATCCCGCCTGCGGATGGCAGACAATGTTTCAGCCGTGAGAGTGGACCAGATCCGGGGCAAGGCCCCCATTCAATTTTCCTTCGATTTCATTTATGCAAAGGATGGCAGCCATGGAAATTAAAAACCGCCAGCAATTCCTCATCATGCTCACCATCGCGGTGGCAGGCCTTTACGTTCTGGTCAATTTCGTGTTTACCCCGCTTTCTGCCTGGTGGTCGCAGCGAGCCTCGGAAATCCATGAACTTGGCCAAAAAATTTCCGATGGCCGCCAGCTCCTCAGGAGGGAATCCTACATCCGCGCCCAATGGTCTCAAATGCAATCCAACGCCCTGCCTGCAAACACCTCTCTGGCCGAACAACAGGTCCTCCATTCCTTTGATGACTGGTCCAGGGATAGCGGAGCCGAATTAACCAGCCTCATGCCTCAGTGGCAGAATGACGCAACCAATTACCTCACCCTCGACCTGCGGGTGGAGGCCTCCGGCGATTTGGGGATGCTCACCCGCTTTCTCTACGACCTGGAATCCAGTCCCGTGCCCCTTCAAGTCAGTTCCGTCGAACTGGGGGCTCATGACAACGAAGGCCAGCAGCTTACACTAAGCCTGGAAATAAACGGTCTAGCTCTGATTACCCCCTCACAGCCATGAACGCGGCCGCACCAAATACTCCACCCAACCGCTTCAAAAATTGGCGGCGTCGGGTTCAGACTTCCCGCCCAGGGTGGCTCCTGACACCTATCCTTGCGCTGTTCATGGTCTCCCATGGCCTTTCCCAGACCAACACAACCCCTCCCGCCCTGAACGCCAACGATTACAGCAGTTACAGCCGTTTCATCACTCAGGAAAACATTTTCGATCCCAACCGGTATCCCCACGAAACCCGGCAATATCACCATATCGAGCATGTCTCCGGGACTTCCTCCCCCGCCTTTTATCTGGTGGGAATCATGAGCTATTCCAAGGGCCGTTTCGCCTTCTTCAATGGAAATTCTGATGACTTGAAAAAAGTCATCACGGTCTCCGGATCCATTGCTGGCTATACCGTCAGGACCGTCACACTTGATGGGGTGACTCTCCAGCCTCCGGATGGCAAAACCATGATTCATCTCAATCTGGGCGATGGCCTCCGCCACGATAACAACGGCTGGCAACCATTCGAAGCCCAGGATATGCCCGCCCAATCGGATAACACGTCGGCACAAACTTCCCCTGATGGCAGCGGCTCCGCCGTGCAAGTACCGCCCCCCTCCACCAGCCTCGATAACAATGATATTTTGAAACGTTTAATGCTTTTAAGGCAAAAGGAATCCCAATGAACAAATCCAGCTTGATTCTCATTCTCTCCGCCCTCCTCACCCTGCATTTAGTCCCATCGCAGGCGCAAACCAATGAGTCGGTCAGCCTCGGTGAGGGCGCCGATAACCCCATGCCACCTCCAGGTGGCGGACCGCCCGACGCAGGCCCTCCCATGGGCGAGCCCCAGGATTTAAACGGCGATGCCCCGCAACGGCCCAATCATGACACTGCCATTCAGCCCTCCAAGCCTTTCGCGGCTGAAGCCCAGCCTTTGGCACCCGATTTTGTGCCCCCTGCTTCAGGCACCAATGATAACCAGCTCCGCTTGAATTTCCACAATGCGCCCCTGGAAATGGTCTTGAACTATCTCAGTGACGCCGCAGGTTTCGTCATCGTCCTGGATACCCCCGTGCATGGGAATGTAAATGTTATCAGTCAGCGCCCCATGACCCAGGATGAAGCGGTGGATTTGTTGAATGAAGTGCTTAACCAAAACGGGTACGCCGCCATCCGGGACGGGCGCACTCTTACCATTCTGGATAAAAACGATGCCAAAACGCGTGATATTCCCGTGAAGGTCAGCAACGACCCGGATTCCATCCCAAAAAATGACGAAATTGTGACCCAGATCATTCCCATTCGCTTTGTGGATGCCGGCGACTTGGTCAAAGATCTTTCCTCGTTCGTCTCCCCACAAGCCACGGTTGTGGCCAACGACGCGGGCAATTCCATTGTTATTACCGATACCCAGTCCAACATTCGCCATCTCATGGAAATCATCAAAGCCATAGACAGCAGCGCCGAAGCTGAAACGGAAATACGTGTGTTTCGCCTGAAATATGCCAGCCCCACCGATGTTTCCAGTGAACTGACGAGCGTGTTCCCGGGTGCTAATAACGGCTCAAGCACCGCCCCCCAATTTCCGTTCCGGTTTGGTCCGGGTGGTTTCGGCCGTTTTTTTGGAGGAGGCGGTCCCCAGGCTGCCAATAATGGCTCTTCCGGCACCAGCGACCGCATTAAGAAGGCCACCCAGGTCAACGCCATTGCAGACTCCCGCATTCAGGCGGTCATTGTCACCGCTCCGAAGGACATGATGGACCAAATAGCAGAAATGATGAAAGACCTGGACGTCCCCTCGGAACGCGACCAGAAAGTCTATGTTTTTCACATGGACAATGCGGACCCACAACAAGCCGCTTCTGTTCTGCAGAGCATGTTCCAATCCAGCACGTCCACTCGTGGAACCGGCTCAAGCACCCTGAATTCTCAGGGCAGCGCATTGCAGCAGCGTGAAACCACCACAGCCACCACCACCAGTTCCTCCTCATCCACCACCGCCGCCAGCTTTACCGGGGGTGCTGCTGGCGGCGGGGCGGGCCGCCCTGGAGGCTGATGCGCATCTCCATCTCCATCTCATGATCATCAACTACTCATAATTTTATGATACCACAATTCAAACATTGGATAGCATTAAACGTCCTCCTACTGGGCTGCCTGTTCAGCCTGCAAGCCCAGCAGCGTGGCGGCGGCGGTTTCGGCGGAGGAGGCTTTGGCGGTTTCGGGGGCGGCTTCCGCGGCGGCTCCAGTTCCACCACCTCCTCAGACTACAACAACAATGGCACCGTAGGCACAGCCTTGATCACCGTGGATCCAGACACCCACAATATTGTGGTCACGGCCGATGCCGTGACTGCCGCGCAAATCCACGATGTTTTGGCTAAACTGGATTTGCCCAAACCTCAAGTGCTCATCAAGGTGGTGTTCATGGAGGTGGATCATAATAACGACCTGGACTTGGGCGTGGAAGGCGGGTGGGCTGGCAATAACAATGGAATCTCCCAAAGCGCCGCCAATATTTTCGGGCTGTCAGGACTCAACAGTGTCGTCACTAATTTCTCCGCCTTGGGCCAGCCGTCCTCCGTGGGGTCTCTTTCCCCGAATTCCGCCAGCTCTCTCCTGCCTTCAGGCAGCCTTTATCAGGTTGCCGGTTCTGATTTTCAAGCCACCTTGCGTGCCGTGGCCGCCGCTGGAAAAGCCCAGATTCTCTCGCGCCCATCCATCCTCGCCAGGGATGGGCAGTTGGCCCAGATTGTCGTGGGCCAGAGCATCTATTTGCCCAGTGGCGTCACCTTCGCAGCCATTGGCAACACCACAGCCGCCTATCCCACCATCAATGGCTCCTACCAAAATGTCGGCATCATCCTGAATGTCACCCCCTACATAGGCGAAAACCGGCTGGTGGAAATGATTGTTGCACCGGAAACCTCCTCCGTGGATAATTCATCGCCCGGCCAGGTCATCGCCACCAGCGGACTCCTCGGCACCCCTATCTATGCGCCCAACCTCGATATCAGGTCCGCAGATACGGTCGTGGTCACCCCGGATTCGGAACCCGTCGTTATTGGCGGACTTATTGGCGACAACAAGGCCAGCAATGAAACCAAGGTTCCCCTCCTGGGCGATATTCCGCTTCTGGGCAATCTTTTCAAGTATTCCAGCAAGGTGGATTCCAAAACCGAGCTCCTCATCTTCCTCACGCCGCATATTGTGAACTCCCCCACTCAATTGATGCCCTTATCCGCCAGTGAAACAAGCCAGGCCATGGAAATCACCAACTCGGTTTCCGAACAAGAGCTGAACCTTTACCTCGAACATGTACCTGTCAAAAAACCTTGAGGTTGCCTTGAGGCGCTTCCTCCCCCAACTTGACCAAACATGAAACCCGGCAAGCCACTTTCCTGGGTCTGGATTTTTCTTCTGGCTGCATGGCTGCTGGTGGTCTCCTGGCAGGTGGAGGAACATCACCGCCTCTCAACCGCGGCACAGTCAGATCTCCGCAGCCGCTCCAAGGAAATTGCCAATACACTTAGCGCTGTCACCCGCGCCCTTCAGTTTCGTGGAGCGGTTTTCCAAAACCGGCTCGAGCCGGTCTTGCGCGAGTTGGTGGATAATCGCTCCAATGCCACCGTAAAACTTTATTACCTGGCCCTGCTCAATACCGACGGCCATCCTCTCGTCGAAGTGGGCAATACCAACCTCGCTCTCCAACAGCCCTTCGCAGGAAACGAATCGTGGACTTCCGACCATGTTACTTTTGTCTGGCCCCTCGAAGGGGCCAGCGTCTCCCCGGGTGAAAATGTCACCAACCCGGTTTTCGTCCTCCCCCCGCCTCCCCGGGGCTTCACCAACGCCCCTCCTCGGGCTGAAAGGATGGAACGCCTCTTTGGCCGCGATGGTCACCCTCCAGACCAGGGCCGCACTAACTTCGCCGGCCTCCCAATCCCGCCACCCCCGGATGATTTCAGACCTGGCCATCCCCGGGGTGATCATCGTCCCCCCTGGCTTCGTGAAATGTCGGATGCCGACTTCAAACTGTTGATCACCACCCACGAACTGCACGGCTTGGTGCTCGTGATGTCCACGGATAATTACCTGGCCCTTTGCCACTCCGACGCCTGGCTGCGCGTGATCATCAGCTTCTTCGCTGGCATAGCTGCCATGGGCGCTGGCTTCGCCTGGCGGAACCTGGCCCAGACCGCAGACCTGCAAATCCGACTCGTCCGTGCCAGTGAATTAAACTCCCACCTCAAGGAAATGAATCTGGCCGCCGCTGGCCTGGCCCACGAAACGCGCAATCCTCTCAACATCATTCGTGGTCAAGCCCAGTTGCTAGCCCGCCAGCACCAAGCCCTGCCGGAAATACATCAAAAAGCCGGCATCATTATGGATGAAACCGACAAGGTCACCGCCCAATTGACGGAATTCATCAATTACTCCAGGCCCAGGGAGGTTCGCCGCACCCGCATCAAACTGCTCGCAGCCTGCCAAGAGGTCGTGCGAACCCTGGACTTCGACATCACGGAGAAAAAACTGGCCGTCGAAGTCAGAGGAGATGTGCCCGCCATCGAGGCGGATGAACAACTCCTGCGTCAGATTTTGTTCAATCTTCTCCTCAATGCCATCCAAGCGGTGGATAAGGAAGGGCATATCGAAATCCTTGCCAAACGCACCAGCCCATCGGAGGCGTGCATCGAGGTTCGGGATGATGGGCCCGGCGTGCCAGACCGGCATAGGGTTGAAATTTTCAAACCTTATTACACAACCCACCAGAACGGAACTGGCCTTGGCTTGGCCGTGGTTCAGCAAAATGTCCTGGCTCATGGCTGGGAGATTGCCTGCCTGCCCAATGATCCCAAAGGCGCCGTTTTCCGAATCACGCACCTGGCCATCGCAGGTTAAATACATCAGAACCGCCGATTAAGGAACCGACCCTGCGAGGTGTTCGGGAGGCGAAACAGGGGTGGCCATCAGAAATTCCATGATAGTATCGCCATGTTTTAGCTGCCGCGCCAACCTCCAAGGTGCCTCCATCGAAAGAGTATCCCTTTTGGTATGGCCCAGAACCAGGAGTCCATCAGGTCCTAGCAGTCTGGGAAGGTCGGGATTGTCCAGCAGACGCTGGGCCAGGGAGGTGGAACGACGATTCCCGTTTTTTTCCCCGTATGGCGGATCAGCCAGCGCCAGGTCGAAGCGGGTTCCATCTCTTCCCCATTGCGCAAGGGCCGAAAACACATCCTGGATACGGACTTGCAGCCTCCCCGCATAGCCGGCCGCCTCGGCGTTGGCGCGGATGAATTCAGCATGCCGGCTGGATTTTTCCACGCAAATGACGCTGGCCGCCCCGCGGCTCAGGCATTCCAGGCTCAGCGCCCCGCTGCCAGCAAATAATTCCAACACATGCGCCCCCTCCACTCGAGGGCCAAGTGAGTTAAACACAGCCTGCTTTACCAGATCCGGCGTGGGCCGCACATCCAGCCCTTTGGGCACCTTTAAAATCCGCCTTGCGGCTGTTCCCCCGGTGATGCGCATGTTTTTCCTGCCGACCCGTCATTGCCCGGGAAATAACTCTGCAAAAAAGTCCTTCATGGCCTGCCATGACCGGTGGTCCGCTTTTTCGTTATATTTCACCCCGGCATGCACAAAACCTGGATCTGGCTGGGTGAAGGCGTGTACCGCTCCTCCATAAAAAGTAATCTGCCAATCCACACCGGCATTTCGCATCTCATTTTCAAACGCCTCAAGATCGTTTGCGTTCTGGAATGGGTCATCTGCTCCCGCCAGCGCCAGCACCTTGCACCGGATGTTCCTGCCATCGGAAGGGGTGGGAGAATCCAGCCCGCCATGGAAACTTACCACTCCGGCAATATCCGCTCCGCTCCGCGCCAGCTCAATCACTGTGGTCCCTCCAAAGCAATAGCCTATGGCCGCCAGTTTCTGCGTGTCCACGTTGGTTTGCTGTCGCAAAACTTCCAGCCCCGCATTCACCCGTGCCCGCAGCAGATTGCGGTCGCTTCTGAACCGCGATGAAATGGCCGCCGCCTCACCCACGTCGTGCGGACGTTTATCCACACCATAAATGTCCGCACAAAAAGCCACATAACCGAGTTGGGCCAGCATTTCGGCCCGGCGCTTTTCATAAGCGGTCAATCCCAACCATTGATGCACCACCAGAATCCCGGGGCGGGGACCTTTAAAGGCATCATCGTAAGCGAGGAAACCTTGCAGGTCCTGTCCGCCTTGTGAATAGTCCACGGTGCGTGTTTGCAATGCGCCTTTTGCAGTGAGCATAGAGCTGATAATTGTCATGATGACGAAGTTCAGTATTGGTATTTTCATCACCGCTTCATTTTACTCCAACCTTGTCAAATTGCCAGTTTCTTTAAATTGCCCGTTTTCCATTGGGCGCGTCTCAGTTTTTGGGAGAGTCCCCCTCAGTCTCCGCGTTTGAATTTTTATAAACCTCCACAAACCAACTGCTCCGCTTTCCCTCCCCATCAATGTCCATTGGTGGCGGGGACCGGGGAGGGGTGGCGCCGAGCTTTCGGAAAATGAGATGGCTCATTTATCGCGCTGTATGTTTGCGATCTCCCCTCTCCTTAATCCTCTCCCCGCGCTCCGCTGGCGGGGCGAGGAAACCAGAGGCGCAGGGCTGTTGTGTGCGCTTGAAATAGCGAGTACCTTCAACCTTCGAAACGGTTTAAAACCCTATTGAACCCACCGCCTCTTTCTCCCTCTCCATCAATCCCAATTGATGGGGAGGGCCGGGGAGGGGTGGCACTGATCTTTCGGAAAGTGAGATGGCTCATTTCTCGCGCTGGCTGTTTGCGATCTCCCCTCTCCTTGATCCTCTCCCCGCGCTGCGCTGGCGGGGCGAGGAAACCAGAGGCGCAGGGTTGTTATTTGTGCTTGAAATGGCGATTACCTTCGACCTTCGAAATGGTTTAAAACCCTATTGAACTCACCGCCTCTTTCTCCCTCTCCATCAATCCTATTGATGGGGAGGGCCGGAGAGGGGTGGCGCTGATCTTTCGGAAACGGGCAATTTGGCCCCACAGCCCCAGAGGAGCGACCTATTTGTAGAAATCCAATCTCCAAAAATCATTCCGAGCCAAATTGGGGCGGCAAATACAAGGCATCCAACCCGTGCAAAATTGCGGGGAATATCCACCCCCCGTTGGGCATACCTATGCTCCACCTGGTCAAACACAAACCCAAAACCGCCCCTTCGCTCTCCTTTCACGCAAATTTCACCAGCCTAAAAACTGAGATGCGCCGCTGTCCATTCTCCGCATTTCCCTGGGTGCCATATTTTGAGTGTTCTTTCGCCTTTTTCCTGTCTAGATTCTCTCCGTGAGTTGCTTGGAACCTCCGGATTCGCACCACTTGGATGCCGCCTTGGGTTGGCTTGGCTTGGGCTGCCCCCGGGAGGCCCGCATTGAGTTGGATCAGATTTCCCCTCCCAACCGGCAACACCCCGATTCCCTCGCGGTTTTTTGGTCCCTTTACGCTGATGAAAACCGGTGGGACGAAGCCCTCCGTGTGGCACAAGCCGAAATAACCGCCTGCCCGGAAGAGGTGTTGGGTTGGTTGCACCGCTCCTACGCACTTCGACGCGTGCCTGGCGGCGGGCTCTCCCAAGCCTGGGATGCCCTCCTGCCGGCCGCAAAAAAATTTCAAAACCAACCCACGGTCGCATTCAACCTGGCTTGCTATGCCTGTCAGATGGACCAATTGGACATGGCCCGGCATTGGCTTCAAAAGGCCATGATGTCTGGACAGTCTTCTGCCATTCGCAAAATGGCCCTCGCCGATCCGGATCTGCAAGCTCTCTGGCCGGAAATTCACGAATGGTGAAATCAGCCCCATCCAGAATCGTCCTCTCAGTCCAGAACCTGTGTATTCAAAGGGATGGCCAGCCCATTCTCCATGACATTTCATGGCAGGTTCGTCGCGGCCAGCATTGGGTCCTACTCGGGGCCAATGGCTCGGGAAAAACTTCCCTGCTCAGCGCTCTCACAGGCTATCTCATGCCTTCTGCAGGAGATATGCGCCTCTTGGACGCCATCTATGGTCAAGCGGATTGGCGCGACCTGCGCAAAAAAGTGGGTCTCGTCAGTTCCTCAATCCGGCAAATGATGGCTGATGAGGAAACCGCCCTTAACACCGTGGCCAGTGGCAAACAGGCCATGATTCATTTCTGGGGTCGGCTTCCCTTGGCTGACCAAAGACAAGCCCATCAACTTCTTAAAAAGGTGGAATGCAGCCACCTTGCAGACAGGTCTTGGGGTGTGCTTTCCCAGGGGGAACGACAACGCGTCCTTATAGGCCGCGCCCTCATGGCCAAACCCAAGCTTCTCATTCTCGATGAACCGTGCGCAGGCCTGGACCCCGCAGCGCGGGAAAATTTTCTGCATTTTCTTCAGCGGCTGGGCCGGCGGCCCAACGCCCCAACCCTTATCCTGGTCACTCACCATGTGGAGGAAATCATGCCTGTTTTTTCCCATGTGCTGGCGCTAAAATCCGGGCTTGTGCTGGCCTCTGGCCCCAAGCGCCATGTCCTGCGCTCAAAAATCCTTTCAAAAACATTCGGGGAGCCTCTCACCTTGGGCCTCAGGGCCGGCAGGTATGCACTCAAGGTAATCCCCCGGCGTCGTGTTATTGCCTGATTTATAGAACCCCATCCATCTCCAAGATTTATGCCTAAACGTGTCTGCCAGCACTGCGGTCATCAATTCCAAATCCCTGACTGGCTGGTTGGCGAGGAATTCGCCTGCCCTGATTGTGGCAAAAGCCTCCTTCAGCCCAGACAAAACCATGGCCCCGGCGAAAAGATCAAATTGGTGGTCACTCCGCCGCCCGAAAACATCCTCCCTCCCGAACGCCTCGCAGAAACGGCACATGTCCTCATGGATAACATGCAGCAGGTTATTGTGGGCAAACCGGAGCAGGTCACCTTGGCCGTAGCAGGACTTTTTGCGGGAGGCCACCTCATCCTGGAGGACGTTCCTGGCGTGGCCAAAACCATGCTCTGCCGGGCGCTTGCCCAGAGTGCGGGCTGTTCCTTCAAACGAATCCAGTGCACCCCGGACCTAACCCCGGAAAAGGTGATTGGCGATTTCACCCAGGACCCCGCCACCGGTAAAAAGGATTTCCGGTTTGGTCCGCTTTTTTCCCAGATGGTGCTCGTGGATGAAATCAATCGTGCCAGCCCTCAAACCCAGGCCGCTCTCCTGGAAGCCATGGGAGAAGGAATGGTGACCATGGACCGCACATCTTATCGTCTCGAATCCCCTTTTATGGTGCTGGCCACCCAAAACCCCGTGGATCAGGAAGGCACCTTCCGCCTGCCAGAGGCACAGATGGACCGATTTCTCATGCGGTTCAGCCTGGGTTATCCTGCTGGTTCAGATGAGCGGGAAATGTGTATTCGTGCCAGCCGCCAACATCCCATAGAAATCATCAAACAGGTCACCAATCCTGAAGAGATTTTAAAATGTCAAAAGGGCGTGCGGCATATTCCCCTGGGTGATGACCTCTGCGATTACCTGGTGGCTCTTACTCGAGCCACACGCACACATCACGCGGTTCGCCTTGGAGCCAGCCCGCGCGGTTCCTTGGGCATTTATCGGGCCTCCCAGGCCCTTGCCGCCGTACAGGGAGCCCCCTCCGTCACCAAGGATCACATCCATGCCATGGCCATTCCCGTTCTGGCGCACCGCCTCATGATCCGCCCGGAGGCCCGCGAAGAATTTCCTGACGGCGCCGAGGTCATCCGCCATATACTTTCCCAGTCCGGAATTCGGTCCCTTCCCCAACCCCAACCCGGGCGCTTTTGACCTGTTTTGTATACTTTTGCAACCCATTTATCCATTGCAGGGACGGTTCCGGGGTGGCGAAATCTTCATGGCTTGGTTCTTGCGACGAATGCCGTTGCAACATGCCCTGTTTGGGGTAAATTGTGCCTGGTTTGGAAGGGTGGAGAATCGCTTCCGGCTCGCGCCGGAAGAGGAAAGTCCGAACTCCCCAGGGCGCGATGCCGCGTAACCCGGGCTTTTGCCCATGGGATACACGCGGGCGGCTGTCTCAATGACTGCTGACGGACAGTGCCACAGAAAATAAACCGCCGGGCGCCGCGAGGCGTGCGGCAAGGGTGAAAAGGTGCGGTAAAAGCGCACCGCGCGAAGCGCAAGCGACGCGGCACGGAAAACCCCATCGGGTGCAAGACCAAATAGGAAGCCGCGAGGCGGCCCGCTTCACGTTTCGTGAAAACGAAACCGGCTTCGGGTATCGGTCGCTCAGACAAATGATTCTCTCCGCCGCAAGGCGCAGACAAAAATCGGCTTACAACCCTTCCAAACCTTCTTGCCCTGTTTCCCTTCGCACGGCCCCGGGTTGGTCTGCCTCAATGGGGGATCGCCCCGCCCTCAGCCATTTTGTGTATGCTCATGACCGGACCGGTCACGGGGTGCCAGCATGTTTCCATCCAGCAAGCGCACTTAGTTCCCCCAGTCGGCTCACCGCCCTCACGACCACTCCATCCCCGTTGAATTGGTTCAAATAGCATTGATGCGTGTTTCCGGGAAGGATTTGTGTGAACCACGCTCCATTTTGGTGCACCTGCACCAACCACGAACGGGGCTCGATGCCTGGACCCGCTCCCCACGTCAACCTCGCCGTCTGCCTCCAGATGGCCACCTCCAAATTCGGACGGGAACACTGCGCATCACTCAACCACGGCGACAAAGGCACCAAGGCTGGGCTGGCATACATGGCCCCTACAACCCTCGCCAAATCAGGGTTATCCAAGATGCTTCGCAAATGATAGTGAGCTTCGCCTGGGTCCGTTCCGTGTCTCACTCTTTCGATTTGCATCCCGATTTCCGCGCTTGAAAATTTCCCTCCCACGGCCGCGTCCTCCAACGAAGGCCAGACATGCCGACCGTGGGCGTTTTGCCCCCTCCACCAATCCAATAAAACCGGGAATCCCTGCTCGCGTGCCGACATGGACCAATACAACTGCGGGGTCAAATAATCCACCCAGCCAGACGCCAGCCACCGCCGCGAATCCGCAAAAATCCGATCATAGGCATCAAACCCTCTCACTGAGGGTGGGTATTGTGGACGCCATATTCCAAATGGACTGATTCCAAACTGAACCCAGGGCTTGATGGACTTCAAGGTTGTGGCCAGGTTCAGGACGAACCGGTTGACGTTGTCCCGCCTCCAATCATCCCGGCTCAGCCCGCTATGCACACCGTAAAGCAGCCAGCTCTTCGTGTCGGGGAAATCAATGGCGCGGCCATCGTGATCCTTTTCCGGGTAGGGATAAAAGTAATCATCCAATAATATCCCATCCACGTCATAACGCCGCACCACGTCCGAAATCACTGCCAGCACATGTTCCCTGCCGGCTGGCTGGCCGGGATCCACCACGGTTTGGGTTCCATACCGCACCACCCATTCCGGATGGGTGCGGATGACTTGGTTGGCCGCAGGGGGCGATTTTGCAAGTGGATGACCGGCTCGGAACGGATTGAACCATGCATGCAATTGCAACCCACGCAAATGAGCCTCGGTTATGGCCAGCGCCAGCGGGTCATACCACGGCGATGGGGATTGGCCTTGGCGCCCTGTCAGAAACTCCGACCATGGCTCCATGGCGGATGGATAAACTGCATCGCTCAAGGGCCGGACTTGAAAGAAAATGGCGTTGAAATGCAGCGCAGCAGCCCGGTCAATCAATGAAATCAATTCTGCCTTTTGCTGGTTTGCAGGCAGTCCGGGCCGGGAAGGCCAATCTATATTGGCCATCGTGGCTATCCATGCCGCACGATATTCGCGCATTGGTTGCGGCGGAGCCGGGTCCGTTCCAAGACTTGCCGCCAATCCGCCTGCGTGCCCCCACCCCGGCACAAGCAACATTGTCAGCACAATGCAGCGCAATGGAATTGCCGATAATGGGCTCATGACAGGTTGCCACTCGCACCCGGTTTACCCCCGGGAGCAGGTTTGAAAGATTTACACCAAGGGATTGTGGGCCTTTTCATCGCCCACCGTGGTCAAGGGGCCATGCCCGGGACAGATCAACGTGTTTTCCGGCAGGGTCAATATCTGTTCCCGCACCTTTGACCGGGCCAGATCCCAAAAACCGTTCCCATTCCCCATGGACCCCGCAAAAATCGTGTCGCCCACGATGGCCACATGCGGGGCGTCCTCTTGCCAATTGCCCACAATATAGGTAACCCCGTCCTCAGCGTGCCCAGGCGTTTCCCGGTGGGTAATCCGCAACCCCCCCAAGTGAATGATTTCGGCCACCTTGTTTCTTTGATCTACGGGTGCGTGCCGCGATCCACTGTGAACCTTAATCTTGGGAAAAGCCTGCCGCAACGCCGGCAACGCATCCACATGATCATAATGAGAATGCGTTATGAACACATGCCGCATCTGGAGTTGCTCCTTTTGTGCAAGTTCCAGTATGGGTTCTGCCGAAATTCCCGTGTCGAACAATGCCGCTTCACGGGTGACTTCATCCCAAACCAGATAGCAATTCACGGAAAAATCCGGGGTGCGAGTGGTGATCATCCTCAACTCCCGCCATTGCGCCAAATCCACGCTGGCAGGGCGCCAGCCTGCGGCAAGCTCACCCAGCTTCCGCCCATCCACGCGCAGCGCCATCCCCAGCCCGACATAATCCACCCTCTTTGCCGCCTGTCCGGTCTCCTCTAAAACAGTCAGTTCTTCCTCCGTCAAACCCGATGCCTTGGCCGCCGCTGTCAGTGTGACACCGCCTATTTCCCGCGCCTTGCGTATAACATCCCCACAGTGATCTTCAAGATTCATGCCCGCAAGGTACCGGATTCCCATCGTACGGCAAGCGCCTGTCCAATGCATTCCACGGCATTGACGGATAAATTCATTTTTTGCTGGTTTGCGGCCCGGATCGTTTCTAAGCTGCCATTAACTTAAATTTTCCCTCTATGGACATCGTCTTCAATTGTCCGAATTGTGACCAGGAGCTGGCAGTGGATCAATCTGGCGCCGGAACCCCGATTGACTGCCCATCCTGTGGTGAAAACATCGTGATCCCGGCCAGCGGCAAGGTGACGACTGGACCTTTGCCGTCCATGGCCAGTCCGCCCACCGCAGCAAGCGCCATGGCATCCTCCGCAGCAGCGCGCACGGCCCTTCATTTGAAGGTGCCTGTACGCGACAAGCCCGGGGAAATTCTCATAGACAAACCCAAACCGCCCTTGGAAATTGTCCAGAAAGGCGCCGGCAAACGCCTGCGCATTTGCACCATCCGCCGGGCTAGCTGCGTGGAGTCCGGACATGACCATTTCGATGAACGGGTCTCCGAGGTGCTGGGACAAATTGGCGAAACAAACTTGGTGGGAATCCATGTTCTGGCCTATGATTGTTTTGATGTAACCACCCAAAAGGTAATGGGTGATTACGGGGTCATGATCGTTTTCCGCGGGTGAGGTTCAGGAATTGCCTTTGACTTGATACCCGCATGGGGCTAGCGTCATTTGCATGCGACGTCGGTTTGTTGAGATTTTGATTTTGACCACGGTGGTCATGGTGCTGCCGTTTCGGTGTCCGGCCCCCCTGATCTACACCCCGGGGGAGGGTTGGTATTATGAACTCTTTGGCGGAAACACCAAATGGCAGCGACCCCGTGCCAAGGACCAATTGGATGTAGCTGAAAAAGCCTTGGCTGCAAAGGATTACGATACAGCCATGCACGCTGCATCGCGGGTTTTGAGAGTGTTCCCTCTCTCGGATTATGCTCCTGAAGCCGCTTATGTTCAAGGGCGCTGTTTCGAGGCAGAGGGCAAGGATGAGGCAGCCTTTCAGGCTTACCAGGATATTATTGATCATTATCCCAAATGCACCCAGTTCAATGAGGTCTTGAACAGGCAGTATGCCATAGCCAACCGGTTTCTGGACGGTGAATGGTTCCGTCTATGGAACACCATCCCCCTCTACCCATCCATGGATGAAACTGCCAACCTTTTTGGAAAAATCGTGGCAGATGGGCCTTTCAGCCCGGTGGCGCCGAAAGCCCAGATGAGCATCGGCAGCGCCCACGAAAAAGCCAAGGATTATGCCGAGGCAGTGAAGGCCTACGAAACTGCCGCAGATAAATACCAGAATGACCCTCAAATTGCCGCAGATGCCATGTACCGTGCCGGCGTGGCTTGGCAAAAACAGGCAGACACGGCCGAATATGACCAGAGCGCGGCATCCAAGGCGATTTCAGCCTACATGGATTTTATATCCTTTTTCCCTGATGACCCCAGGGTGGCAACCGCCCGAAAAGCCATCGAGAAATTGAAGGCTCTTCAAGTACAGGGAAGTTTTGATGTGGCGCAGTTTTACGAGCAATACCACGAATGGGCCGGGGCGGTGGTTTATTACAACGATGTGTTGCAGCAAAATGCCAATTCCCCATTGGCCACCCTGGCACGTCAGCGAATTGACGCGTTGAAGCCCTTGTTGAAATCTTCAAAACGCTGAATTGCATGCGCTGGAGGACCTATTGTCTGGCTGCCGTTCTGGGATTGACATGGGGCTGCGCCGCGTATCACTTGGGGCCAGTCAATGGGGCCACTGCGGGGGATCAATCCATCGAGGTTGCCCCTTTCAATAATCAAACCTTGCAACCGCGCTTGGGCGATTCCTTGACTCAGGCCACGCGCGAGTGCCTGCAACAAGATGGCACCTACCACCTCGCCACCCACGGGGAGGGTGACATTCGCTTGACCGGGGTGATCCAAGCTTATCAAAGAAGCGCCATTGGCTATTTGAGCACGGATGCCGTAACCCCGGAAGATTTTCAGGTGGGAATGGATGTCCATGTGACAGCTTACGATGTGGATACCGGCAAAGTGCTGTTGGATAAGGTAATACACGCCTTCACGCTAGTGCATGTGGGGTCGGACCTGGCAAGCGCAGAACGCCAAGCCATGCCTCTGCTCGCCGAAGATGCCGCCCAGAAAATTAACGAGTTAATCAGTGAAGGTTCCTGGTAAAGGTGCTGCCGCGAGAAGCATTCCAATTCGGGTTTGCTTGTTTTTCTTGAAACCTTTTTATCGGCTATCCTGTCTTCCTCCTTAGGGCTGTAGAATAAAAGTGGCCCGTTAACCAAACTAAATCGCAAAACTGACGGTGTTATTATGAAAGTGAACCTTGTTAAATTCGCCTTTGTGGGGGCCGTGGTCGCCTCCCTGTCCTTGGTCCCCACCCTTGTGCAGGCTCAGGACAACAGCAGCGGAGATGGCTCCACCCAGACCGCTCCCGTGAAAAAGCACAAATTTACCCCCTACCATGGAAAGGTGGAATCCGTGGATACCTCCGCCCAGACCATCACTGTGGGCAGTCTCACCCTCCAAGTGGGATCTTCCACCAAAATTTCCAAAGTGGCCACCCACGAGGATGCCACATTGGACAGCATCAAACCCGGTGAGTTCGTTAGCGGCGCTTACAAAAAGACTTCAGATGGCAAGCTGGAAGCCATTTCCATCCATATTGGAAAAAAGCCCCATGCACACAAAACGCCGCCCAGTGACGGCTCCGCCAACACCAATTCTGTAGCGAACTAAGGTTCTGGCAGGGGCCCTTATCGGACCTGCTCATTTTAGGCCCTCTTCCAAACAGGCGCCGCAAGATCATGGATCTGCGGCGCCTTTTTCGTACCCGCCTGCATGTCGGGCCTGAAATCAACTGCAATCCAGATTTCGCACGACCAGAAAAACCCTCGGAAGGAATCCAAAAACCTGCAGGAACCCAATCGGAACGGCTTCCAAGCTGGGGCTTCCCACCATCCCTGGGGTTGCCCTTGGTTCTGTTGCAAAAGGTTGGAAAGGAAACTCTATTTTTTACGACGCCACCAGCCGGTGGTGCGGTTGTTTTTGGAGGGCTGATTGTCTTCCTGGGTTTGCTGCCGCAGCAGAAGACTGCGTGCCACTTCAAAATCCAGAATCAGTTGGTCGTAGCTGAGGAATCGGTCGCCTGGATCCTTTGCCAAGGTTCTCGATAGGGCGTCGCTCGTGGCTTGTGAAATTTCAGGAATGACCAGGTTGGCCGGGGTTAAGGCCGTATAAACATGGGCCTGCACCACCTCATCAGGCGTGGGTGCATCGAATGGCACATGGCCGGTTATGGCATGATAAAGGGTGGCCCCCAGGCTGTACATGTCCGATAGAAAGGTTTCCTTTTCCCGCTTTATTTTTTCAGGAGCCACATAATAAGGCGTTCCTCGCGTGAATTCACTCGATTCCTGCTCGGCATTGGCTTTTCGCGCCAGCCCAAAATCCACCAGTTTGGGTTCATTGTCTGAATTGAAAAGAATATTGCCCGGCTTGATGTCACAGTGCAGCAGGTCGTGCTTCAAGGCCATGCTGAGCGCCGACGCTATTTTGATGGCCACATCCAATACCGCAAGTTCCTTCAAGACGTGCTCTTTTTCTATTCGATTATCCAAACTGCCCTGGTCCGCTATTTCCATCACCAGATAGCGCTCGCCCTGCCATTCATCGAAAGTATAAATGTGAATGATGTTGGTGTGGTTGAGTTGTGCGCATGCCCGCGCTTCCAAATAAAAACTCTCCAGCATCTGGGCGTCGCTCATGAGCTCCTTTTTCATGAGTTTTACTGCCACCATGCGTTCCAACGTGGTATCCCAAGCCCGGTACACCACCCCCATGCCGCCGGAAGCGATTTTCGAGCGCAGCTCAAATTGGCGCAGAACCATCGGCATCATGATGGCGTGCCCGCACTTGCTGCATGGAACCGTCGCCAGCGGGGCCAGATCCCCGGGGATGAACGTCTTGGTGTCGCATCCCGGACAACTCACCATTTTTAATGGCCTATCGCTCATGTCTGATTCAATTTAACACTGTATTTCATTGGCTCAAAGCATTTTTGGTGCCCTGCAGACCGGGTTTTACCCCTTCCAGCCTCTATATTTTTTCTTGACAAAAACGGTGTAATGGGTGATCATGTCCTCCATGATAGTAAGGACTTTGATTTCCAAGCAAGACTCCGGGTTGGCGCATAGCGCCAGCCAGGCATCCATTTGGATGCGTCAATGGGGCGAAGCGGGCAGGGTTGGAGGATGTAATTAGTTTTCCATCAAATTTCAACAAACCCGCGATTGCTCCTCAATCGCGGGTTTTTTGTTTTTACAAAATAATGACGATGAACAAAGGATTATGAACCAAAACAAGACAAAATTAAGCGCCGAATTCAGGCCGGAAACCCGGTTTGAGCTCCATCCCGCCGCCGGGGTGAGTTTTCGGGTTTTATTGCCCGAGCTTTTTGAAAAGTTAAAAAATGATCTTCTTGCGGAGAAGCTGTTTTTTGCCCAAACCGTTGCATGGCATGTGCCTCTCAGGCGTGCTGCGAACGAAGCGGCTGCCCTGGCCTGGAGCCATCCCTTCCCGTTGCTCGTATTGCCAGAGTTGTTTGCCGAGAAAGTGGCCGAAACCACCCGACGCCTCGCACGGCAGGGAAAAATATCTGCAAAAATCCAAGGTTCAGAGGATGAAACCTTTGCAGCCTGAGGACTCCTTGACCCCACGGCTGGACGCCTTCGCCCTCCCGTTTGCGGTGGCTGGGCTTCTCAGGATTCTTCCACTCTTTGAATCCGCGCCCCCAGGTCACGCAGTTTCCGGTCCATCTGCTCGTAACCGCGGTCCAAATGATAAATGCGGTTCACCTGCGTGACCCCACTGGCGGCAAGCCCCGCAATTACCAATGCTGCCGAAGCCCGTAAATCACTGGCCATCACCGGTGCTCCGCTCAGTTTCTTGCCCCCCTTTACAATGGCGCTGGGTCCCTCTATCTCAATCTCCGCCCCCAATCGCGCCAACTCGCTCACGTGCATGAAACGGGATTCAAATATCCGCTCCGTGATGATGCTGATACCCGGGGCCAGTGCCAGCAACGCCATCATTTGTGCCTGCACATCTGTGGGAAATCCTGAGTAAGGAAGCGTGGTGACATCCACCGGTTTCAGCCGTCCACGCCGCCGAACCCGCAACTCAGATCCATTGCGGTCAACGGCAACGTTCGCTTCCTGAAGCTTGTCCAACACCGCCCTTAGATGTTCGGCGCGGGCACCCCGCAAGGTGATATCCCCGGAGGTGGCCGCAGCCGCAATTGCAAAGGTGGCCGTTTCAATTCGGTCCGGAATCACCTCGTGCTCGGCTCCATGCAATTGACGGACACCATGGATGGTAATGGTGGGGCTGCCAGCGCCTTCGATCCTTGCCCCCATTGAGTTGAGGAATACAGCCAGATCCATCACTTCTGGTTCGCAGGCGGCGCTTTCTATCACCGTGATGCCCTCACCCAGGGCTGCCGCCATCATCACGTTGGCTGTGCCCAAAACCGTGGGGCCGGCCCGCCCACCCAAGAATACGGAGGCACCTTTGATTTTGCGCGCCGTGGCCTCCACATACCCACCCTCAATCCTAATCGCGGCGCCCAGCGCGGCAAAACCCTTTAGATGCAGATTGATCGGGCGGGCGCCTATGATGCATCCGCCCGGCAGCGAGATGCGGGCGCGCTTGAGCCGCCCCAGCAGTGGCCCTGCGATGCAGATGGACCCGCGCATTTTTCGAACCAGTTCGTAGTCCGCATACCCCTTGATCCTGCGCGCCTGCACCCGCAACGTACCCTTTTCCAATGTGGCGGAGGCTCCAAGTGATTGCAGTATTTGAACCATGAACCGGGTGTCGCTCAAGTCCGGCAGCCTGTGAATGACGCATGGCTCGCTCGTCAGCAGTGTCGCCGCCATGATGGGCAGCGCGGCATTTTTACTCCCGCTTATCTCCACTGTTCCCCGCAAAGGCACCCCGCCCCGGATCAAAAAGCTGTCCATTTTTTCTGTTTTCTGGGTTTAAAATTAACCGGCCTGTTATTTGGACCCCAACCGACAGGGGCCAAGGTGGATCCCGATTGGTTTTTCATCCTAATGTTCACCCCACGCCAATACTGCCCGGGGGCGGTGGATTAAGAGTCATGATCCGTGCCCGTTGACTGTAATCATCCTGCACAGCTTGCACAATCCACTTTTCTCCTGAGAAAATTTCTTTTAACGCCTTCACCTGACCATCTCCAAATTCCACCATTAATTTTCCACCAACGGATAAAAAAGGAGCAGCCTCCACCGCGAGGCGCCGATAGAAATCCAGGCCATCCGGGCCGCCGTCCAAGGCCATGGGTGGATCATAATCACGAACCTCAGGATCCAGCGTGGCCAGTTCCATTGTGGCAATGTATGGAGGGTTGCTCAAAATCAGGTCAAAAGGCTTGTCCCTCATTCCATCCAAGGGGGCAAATCTATCCCCGTGAAGAAACTGTATTCTCTCATGCACGCCGTTTTGCACGGCATTCTGACAGGCCATATCCAGGGCTTCTTGAGATAAATCCGTCGCCACCACCATGCTTGAGGGACATTGCGCTGCCATGGCTATGGCAATGCAACCGCTTCCTGTGCACAAGTCCAAAATCCGGCAGCCTCCCCCCGGCCGGGCGGAATGCAAATATTTCCATCCGGATTCTGCCAGTAATTCCGTCTCGGGACGGGGTACTAAAACGTGCCTATTCACCCTTATTTCATGTCCCCAAAACGAGGTGGATCCCGTGATATGCTGGAGCGGCTCTCTCATCCCTCTCCGGCGCACTACCTCCCGCAAGGCATCTGTTTCCGCCGGCCCAAGAGACCGGTCAAACTTCAGGTACAACGTCATGCGCGGCACCTTCAAAATGTGGGCCAGCAATAATTCAGCCTGCAGCCGCGGTGATTCCACCCGGCGCTTGGCCAAGAAATCAGCGCTCTTTTGAATCGCTTCCAAGACAGTCACCCCGGCAATTTACTGCCATTCACACCTCAAATAAAGCCTGTCATCAGGTTCTGGCAATCCGCTGCCGTTCTCCGTTTAGCGCGCCGACGCGAGCCCCTCCAGGTAGGCCAGGATCAGTTTGGGCAGGTCCCGGCTGTATCCCCCCTCCAGCAAACTGAAAAGTGGCGCTTCCAATGTCCCCAATCTTCGCCCAAGCCAGTGGTAATCCTCCTCTTCCAAGCTTCCTTGAGCCAGGGGATCGCGGTGGTATGCGTCAAACCCGGCGGACACGGCCACCATATCGGGCTGAAAACAGCAGAGTGCGTCCAAGGCACGTTGAAGCATGGCCAGGTAGGTTTCACGCGGAACAGAGGGTGGAACACAAAAATTGAAGGCGTTGTTTCCACGGTTGGCAAGACCTGTGCCGGGATATGCCGGGGATTGATGCACGGAAAAAAAAGCCATCCCGGGTTGATCCAGCAAGATATCCTCGGTGCCATTGCCGTGATGAACGTCAAAATCAAAAACCGCCACCCGTTTGCAACCCTCAGTGCGCGCTGCCAAGGCTGCAATGGCTATATTATTCAAATAGCAAAAACCCATGGATTGTTTCCGCGTGGCATGATGGCCCGGCGGGCGCATCAGGCTGAAGGATGGCTCCCCGGCCAGTGCCAGGGTCAACCCCGCCAGCGCCGCTCCTGCTGAGGCGCGGGCATAATCCCCTACTTTCTCGAAATAGGGCGTGTCGGAATCGAAATCACGCGGCTCCTGCAACCTCTCCAGGATTTCCGGCGCATGTGCCCGCAGTATGGCTTCCGTGCTGGCCGAAGCGGGTGTGACCCATGCCAGCGGCAAATGGTTCTGTTTTTGCAGCATCGCGCAAGTGGCCGTGATCCGGGTCGGGCGCTCCGGATGGCCGGGATTTAAATACCCGGCGCACGCTGAATCCGTGATGATTGTCACCCTGAAAGTGTCGCGAAAGCCACAGGCATGGCAAAGCCATTTTCCGATTTTTCACCATCTGAAAAATCCATGGCCGAAACTGCACCCGCCAAAAACCTGGGGCGGTCATTACGCCAATTCCAAATGGCGCCCCACAGCCTCTGCCGTTTGAATCCGGCGCCAGGGCATTACAAAGGAATCATCGCTTTTTTTGGTGGCTTTCTGAGCTGTAAACACTCTTCTCCAATAGGTCGGCCAGTACCTTCTCGGCATCGCCTGGCTTCCATGCCTGCCATTCCATGCCGTGAAGACGGGAGCCTGCCATTAACATGGATTCTTGCCACAAGCCTCTCTCCATGCCTGGCAGCGGTTGAATGGACCCTTGAATTAAAAGGCCGGACCGATTGCGACGCTGTGCGGCGCCCGCAATTTTCCGACCCTGGAACAAAAGGTCAAATTTTTCGTATCCCACAAAGCACGATCCCGGCACACGGGGATGGATGGGAATGGAGCCGGGTGAGACAAAAGCATCCGGTGCAAGATTTGATTTGATCTGAAGGTTTAGGAAGGCATCACGGATCCAGGAATGGATGCGATGGTAGCTTTCGGTGGCGGTCAGGGCATGCCATTCGTGGCCGGGTGGAACGGTCAAACTATAAGTCCAATCGGCATCATGGGCCACGACGCCACCACCGGTGGGGCGCCGGATCAGGGGACGCAGATGGGTGGCCTTCTCCACCATTGCGTATCGCTGCAGATGGCCAAAGGTGGCAGCTGGCTGGGACCACCCATAGAAACGGAGGATGGGACGACCCCATTCAGATACCCTCTTTAAAAGAGCCTCGTCCAAGGCCATGTTAAAAGCAGGTGAACCAGCCCCTGAGTCCAAATGATACCAGGTCATGGTTTCCCGGTCCTTACACCCAGCCGTGGGCAGAGCGATGCCAATTCGCAAAGCCCACAATCCGGTTTGCGGGCTCCGCACCGTCTTCGGCCATGCCAGATGAGCCAGTGGCTGAACAAAGTCCACTCAGCCTGGGGGACCAGGGGTGTCAGGGCCATTTCGATTTTTACCGCATCTTTTTCGCGGGTCAATCCCAGCCGGTTGGCCAGCCGGGTGACATGTGTGTCAACCACAATGCCAGATTGGATGCCAAAAGCGTTTCCCAAGACCACGTTGGCTGTTTTGCGACCCACGCCCGGCAGGGCATGCAACTCCGCCATCGTTCGCGGAACCTCCCCTCCGTGTTTCTCCACCAATTGCTCGCAGCAAGCCTTGATGTTGCGCGCTTTGTTCCGAAAAAATCCGGTTGTTTTGACCAATTCCTCCAATTCCTCAATGTTTGCCCGGGCATAATCTCGAGCTGTCTGGTAACGTTTAAATAAAACCTTTGTCACCATGTTCACCCGTTTGTCTGTGCATTGGGCGGATAGAATGGTGGCCACAAGCAACTCCAGTGGATTGTTGAATTGCAACTCACAATGGGCGTTGTAATACACCGTACGCAGCACGGCCATGATTTGACCTGCCCTGATTGTCCGCTCTTGCAGTGTCTCACGTGGCATCCTGTCGCTCTCTCCTTTCAACCCCCGGCAGGGGCGCAGAAATCCCTGCCCGGGTCGGGGTGTGAATTAAATCTATTTGGCAACAGGTGCGTTGGTGATGGCGCCGTCAGTTCCACTGGCTGACGGGGGTTTCACTGTCACAGGCATCGTGGACCCCGTTGTCAAAACTTCTGGCGGATGGGCAAAGGTGCACCGGCCATCGGTCCAACGGTATAACCGGCCTTCCTTGTCGTTCAAAAAGGACCAGACGAACCAGATCGCAAAACAAATGGAGAGAATTTTGGGCCAGAGTGATGGTTTTTCCGCAAAGGCATCCGTGGATCCAAAAACGGCCCCTGGAGGCAACGAGGCGACACTTGTTAATGCCCCGCCGAACGGAACGTTCATCCGTGCTTTGGAATTCACCGCCCAACCATTGGCGTCCAAAATGGGGCCCAAGTTTCGTTTCCTGAGTTTCAGCCAGGCAATGGCCATGGAGGGGGCTGAGATCACAAGCATCACCCCCGCAAAAATCAAAGGTATTTGCCAGGGCTCGAACTTGCCCAAAAACACCAGGATACTGGCACCGGCTGCCGCCAAGCTGCCCAAGGCAACGCTGATCAAGGCTATCACGCTGGGGTCAAAGGCGCGCTTGGAACCCGCAGCGCCGCCCGCAGGTGTGTTGGCCAGGGTGGAAAGCTGGGCGTTCGCAGCGGCTTCCGCATCCGCCGCCTGCTTGGCCGCCCGCTCCTCCAACATTCTCACCAGCTTTTTGTAGGGTGACCAAAAAGCCTGACGGATGCTGATGGGATTATCCACGATCTTTGTGATGGTGGCATCCCAATCACGGCCGGACCGGTCATAAAAAACACCGTTGCGCCCCACCATTAAATTGTCCGAATCACCCCCGGTGAATCCCGCCACGATGGACAGTTTCTGGCCGGTTCCCTTTCTCACGCAATCGCAATACGCCAGATAAGTGCCAGCCATGCCAGCCATGACCGCATGCTTGCCTGCGTCATCCACCGTCAGGCACAGGTCGCAACTGCGCTGGTCCAGATAAAGCGTTCCAGCCTGGAATATCGCTTTGTCCTTGCGACCATAGAAGTCTGCAAAATTGACAAAATTCCGGCAGAGGCGTCCCAAGTCCCGGTGGTAATGAATCAAACGATGCAGTCCAAGCACCGCCTGGGAGTTGCCTTGCTCCGCTTGGTCCAGTGCAATCAAATCCGTCAAAATCTGCCTGGATTTGGAGGCCAGGATTTCTCTTACGCGGGTCAACCCTATCTTCTCAACCGACCCGCCTGCCTTTGATTCATTCCAAGCTTCAAACGCAGACAGCTTTCCCACCAGGCCTTGCCAGTCCGTTTCCGTCAGTTGGGTTTTATCGCCCAGAAGGGGCTTGACGGCCAGGTTGACAAGGTCGGCCATGGGATTGCTCCAGGCCGGGTTTAAACCATGGTTAAGGGGCAGGGGTGCGACGGGACTCACCTGGGCCAAAGGCAGGGAAGCAATGTCCGCATGTCGGCTCGTCAGTTCTTTGGCTCCCAGCAGCGCGTATTCCTCCTCATCCCGATTCAGGGCGCTCACCGACCTGGGGTCAAATTCGGCCAGCCGCCCGCGCACAAAAAAATCCTCCACCTTGGCCCTGACGGCACGTACTGCAATTGCGGCCGCTTCCGTCTTCAACCCCAATGGAAGGATGGCCACGTCCCCTTCCGCCTTCTTCCACCAATCAGAAAAGGCCGCCGCCTCGCCAAAAAACAAATCCACCTTGGCCTGGCTCACCCCGGGCTTTCCACTGGCATCCGTTTCCAATCCAACGCAGGCAATGATGTCAGAAACCACTCCCTTTGTGAATTCGTCCGCCACGGAATCCGCAGGAATAATCCCATCCCCATTCAAAGGCTTGCTGGCAAAAGTTTGGGCAGCCGTGGCTGCCTCCCCAAAGGTCACCTCCTCATGGTCGGCCTTGCCTAAAATTTTCCGGGCAAATTGGGCAATCAGTTTCCCTTCGTCATTGGTGTCATTAATGGCGGCAGGACGCAATGTCGCACTTCCTTTCAATAGATCATCGGGGGTCTTAAGCATGGTCACCGCCCATTGCACGGCCGCAATCAGCTCCGGCGCACGCACCCTTCCATCCTTGTCGGTGTCTATCAAGGAAAGGGTGGTGGCGTCAAATTCCACCCCGGTGGTCGGACAGGCCAAGGCCACCCAAAGTTTCTGGTCCAGTTGGCCCAAATTGACAAAATCAGTCCCACGGTTCATCAAAACCTGATTGAATCCGCCAGCCCTGAAAAATTTCCATGAATAACTCATAAAATTAGATTGGTTCAACTGATTCCTCGGCAATTAAAGCACGGATTCCGCCTAAAAACAGTAAAATTTTGAGTCCACTCCCGCCATTGTTTGGGGTTTGCCTGTCGGCCTCGAATGTGCATCATGGGGTCCATCATGCGGGATAATGCCACTATCACTGTGCTGGGCCGCGATAAAACGGGGGTGATTGCCCGGGTCACCCACTTTCTTTTTGAGCAACATGCCAATGTCGAGGGTCTTGAGGAGCAGGTCACTCGGGGACAATTCAGCATGACCTTGCAGGCCTCCTGGAAGCCCGGGGATTTCAAGCCGGAGGTTTTGCAAAGGGGATTGGATCAGTTGGCGGCCAGCTTGGGAATGGAAATCAAGTGCCGCATCATCAATCCGCAGCAACGCCAACGGTTTGCCATTTTGGTCACTCGTGAATCGCACTGCCTGCAAGCCCTGCTGAAAGCCCGGCTCCCTGCCGATCCCATGTTGGTTTTGGGCAATCATCGCGATCTGGCAGGCTTGGCCGAAAAGTCCGGCCTGCCCTTTCACTATGTTCCATGGAAGGACAGGGACCGTTCTGAAAGAAGAGCCTTGGAATTGCTGGACCAGAATGATGTTGATTTCATTGTGCTGGCCCGTTTCATGAAGATCCTTTCACCCAACTTCGTGTGGAGATATAAAAACAAGATCATCAATATTCATCCCTCCCTGTTGCCCAGTTTTCCAGGGCCGCAGGCATACCGCCAAGCCTACGAAAGCGGGGTTAAAATTTTTGGGGTGACGGCGCATTTTGTTTCGATGGGCCTGGATGAAGGGCCAATCATTGCCCAGGATGCCTGTCGGGTCAGGCCTGGCATGACCTTGTCTGAAATGGTTGCCCAAGGGCAGCGATTGGAGTCTTCAACCTTGGTCCGGGCGGTGCGGCTGTACTTGGGCAGACGCCTGGATGTGCATTGGGGAATCGTCAAGGAACTTTAAAAGTCAGGGGATTCTGCCAATCCCCATCCAAGCTCATCCTTCAAGGCCGGATTTGCCTTGGCCAGGGATTTCTGGTATTAATGAAGGTGTGAGTTCTTATATTCGGCGCAGTGAGTTGCGCGATATTTATGATAAAGTAGCGGCCAACGAGCGCATTTCCGATCAGGACGCCCTGCGGCTTTTTGAGTCCCGCGACCTGAACGGTATCGGGGCCATTGCCGATTTTGTCCGGGCCCGCAAAGTGGGAAACAAGGCCAGCTATATTGTCAATCGTTACATCAACTATTCCAACTACTGCATCCTGTCCTGCCAGTTTTGCTCGTTTGCGCGAAAAAAACGCGATGCAGACGGGTTTCAATTATCCGTCGAGGATATTGTGGCAAAGGCCAGGGAAGCGTTGAAAATTGGCATCACGGAGTTGCACATCGTTGGAGGGTTGCATCCAACGCTTCCTTTCAGCTATTACACAGACATGCTCAAGGCGCTGAAAGCGCTGGATTCCCGGCTGCAACTGAAATGTTTCACGGCAATTGAGATTTTGCACCTGGCCTGGCTGGCCAAAAAATCCGTCGAACAAACCCTGGTGGAATTGAGGGAGGCAGGCCTGGCTTCATTGACTGGCGGTGGCGCGGAAATTTTCCAAAAAGAAATCCGATCCCGCATAGCCAAGGGCAAGGAATCGGCGGCCGAGTATCTGGATGTGCATCGAACCTGGCATAAGCTCGGGGGCCAAAGCACCTGCACCATGTTGTATGGTCACGTGGAATCTCTGTCTGACAGGGTGGACCATTTGCGGCAGCTTCGTGAATTGCAGGATGAAACCGGCGGTTTCGTGGCGCTGATACCGCTGGCCTATCAACCTGCGGATAACGATCTGCCCGTGACCAAGCCGCCCACGGGTTTTGATTCGCTCAAAACCCTCGCAGTGAGCCGCATTTATCTGGATAATTTTCCCCACCTCACCGCCTATTGGGTGGGGTTGGGGTTGAAGCTTTCCCAAGTGGCCCTCAGTTTCGGCGCTGATGATATTCATGGCACCATCATCGAGGAGCACATTTTCCACATGGCAGGCGCCAGCTCCCCCCAGTTGCAAACTGAAACCGACATGGTCAAAGCCATCCGTGAGGCGGGTCGCCAACCGGTCCAGCGCGGCACCTTTTATGAGCCGCTCCGGGTTTGGCCTGAGGCAGATTTGGAGGCCCAGGAAAAGAAGAATGCCACTTGCGATGACCTGGCGCTGGCATCTTGAAACCGCTGCGCCATGACTGGCCCCGCACTGATCTGGAAAGTGGCCTTGACCGCACTGTGCTGCATGGGTCTGGCTGGCTGTTCCACTTACACTCGCTTTCAAGCCTGCGGACCAGCCCAGCCCCCGAGGCCCGCCAATTATCCCATCCCGGTTTTCACCCCGGATAAACCCTTGCCACGCTCCGTTTCGGTCCTGGGCACCATTTCAATCCAACATACTCCCTTAACCGTTTGGGGCGGGACCGTGGATGCCGAGATGAAAAAAATCATGCGAAGGGCGCATGCCTTGGGGGCGGACGAAGTCCAGGTGGTGAGCTTGCAGGCGCCAGGGTTTGACTCCCCGAATTTCAGTATCCAAGCCCGGCTGTTGCGATTTGACACGCCTTGGGAAAGTCTTCCCATCTCTGAGCGGGCTTTCCGGGCATACTTGGCCAAAAACCGCCAAACGCTGGATCCCATTGAAGGCATCTGGACAGATGGACCCCCGCATCGGCTGGGAATTATTCGCGATTCCAGGCACCCAGGGCGTGATTTTATAGCTTTTACGCTCACACCGGACCAGCCCGATTGGAAACCCGGGTATAAAAAAATGGACATCGCCCTGGGGCCAGGCCCGGGAAATTACCAGATTAAATATTATCGCGATGATTTCTGTCCGTCCGACCTGGAGGTCAGCCTGGATCATGGCAAAAGCATGCATTTCATCCTGGAAGTGGGCGACCAGTCCTGCATGATGACTTTTAAAAAACTGGATCCCACTTCCAATCCCTGATCTCAAAATTTTATTCTTTGCATGCTCCTCGCCAGACAAACTTTTCAAGTTGGTTCGGTGCCGTATCTCAATGCTGCGCCTTTGACACGAGGCCTGGAGTGCCAACTGGAGTTTGCCACCCCAGCCAAACTGGCTGATCTTTTGCGAAGGGGGCAACTGGATGCCGCACTTGTCAGTATCAGCGAGGTTCTTCTTCATGACAACTATGACATTCTAAATGGAGTGGCCATCGCCTCCCTGGGCGAGGTTTACAGTGTTTTCCTGGCGCATCGCAAACCGTTGGACCAGATGGAGAGGGTTTATTGTGATCCCGCTTCCCTCACCAGCGTGAATTTAATGAGGGTGATTCTGGCGGAACGCGGCATTCACCCTGAATTGGTCCGGCTGGAAAGTTACGACCAGGCGGCAGGCAAGGATTTTGTCCTTTTGATTGGCGACCCCGCCATTGCCCACCGTCGCGCGGGTTGTGATCAAAGCATTCTGGACCTTGGAACGGCCTGGCGGGAACTTACCGGCCTTCCTTTTGTTTTTGCTGTATGGGCGTTGCGGCGCGGGGTGGAAAACACGGATTTAAAAAATGCCTTGAGGCGCGCCAAGCAACTGGGGTTGGAACAACTTGAGCAAATCATTGCAACCCGGGCCGATTTCGACGAGGCATTCCGCCGCGACTATTTTCATAGGCACATTCAATATGATCTTGGCGAGTTGGAAAAATGCGGCGTGGCCCGCTTCTGTGAGTTGCTGGCGCGCCACCAAAAACTCCCCGTTTTTGCGCCGCGTTACGTGGATTGAGGCGTGGCCTAAAGGCCGGACCCGGTTTGATGGCAAACCTGTGGCGAACCAAACTGGCCGGTGCGCGTTTCAAAAACGCGTGAGTTTCTCAAGATGTTCCACGCGCATTTTAATGTCCCGCCGCTGAATCTGCGTGGTGCGGGTCAGCCCAAACCCCTCGCAGCAAAACGAAGCCACTACACTGCCGTAAACCATGGCCCTGCGGATGTGCGTGTCCACAGGACCTTTGACCGAGGCCAGATACCCCATCAGGCCACCCAGAAAAGAATCCCCAGCTCCGGTGGGATCCACTACCTTGGTGAGCGGATAGGCCGGGCAAAGAAAATAACCCTTGGGCCCGGAAAGCACTGATCCATGCGAGCCCTTTTTAATGATCACATACCTGGGTCCCATGGCATGGATTTTTTTAAGGGAAGTAAAAAGATTGTCAGTCTTGGTGAGTTGATGCGCCTCGCTGTCATTCAGCACAAATCCATCAACCCGTTTCAAAAGCCGCAGGAGGTCGGGAAGGGCAATGTTCAGCCATAGATCCATGGAATCCGCCATGACAAATCGAGGGTGAGACATCTGGTCCAGCACGTGATTTTGCAGGGCCGGTGAAATATTGCCAAGGAGCACATGCGATGTTTTCCGCCAGGCGGGTGGAAGGTTTGGGGAAAAAGTTTCAATCACACCCAGTTCTGTGGCCAGAGTCCGGCGGTTGTTCATGTTGGCCTCATATTCTCCAGACCAATGAAATGTCTTGCCTGGTAAAACTTGAAGCCCATCCAAATCAATTGAATGTCGGCGATAAAGAGCCATGTATTTGGAAGGAAAATCCTCGCCAACCCCTCCCACGAGCCTTGTCGGCGCAAAAAAACTGGCGGCCACCGCCGCGTGGCTTGCAGACCCGCCCAAAAGCCGTGGATTTGTGGCAGTGGGGGTTTTAATGGAATCCAATGCGGTGGTGCCAACTATTAATACGCTCATGACAAATAGGATTTAAGGTTGTGCCAATTTAATGGAAACTTGCGATGGTTCACAGGGGGATAGACTGACCTTGAAAAATATTGGTTCTGATTTGCCCGGACTGGATCAGCGTTTTTGAATCAACTCCACCTCATACCCTTCAGGCGCATCCACAAAGGCAAAAACCGTGCCTGTGGAAGTGGTCGTGGGACCGTCAGAAAAGGAAAGACCATGGCCGGCCAGGTGGACAGCAAACTGGTCCAGGCTGTCCACTTCAAAGGCCAGGTGGGTCAAGTCCGGCTGCACTTGCACAGGCGTACTGCCCGGGAAATGACAGATCTCTATCTCCTCAAGGCTTCCCTTTGATTTTAAAAACACCAATTCAGATCCCCTGGGCGAACGATGCCGACGGACCTCTTCCAGTCCGAGAATTTCTGTATAAAACCGGACTGTCCGTTCCAGGTCATTGACACGAAAACGGGTGTGGAGCAGTCTGCCAACTTTAACCATGCCCAAGGTTAGCAGACACGCAACGGGCCGCCAAGGAATTTGAAATATCCCGGTGGTTTTCTTCAAGAAAGAACTCATCAAAGGGTGGGGCCACTTCGGACTGCTTGATGGATTCGAACCAATTCCGCCCTTGTATGAGGGTCTTTATTGGGGTTTTATTAAGGGCACGAAGATGTCTCGCCTGAAACAATTTACCCTCTCGCTTTTTTCAGGCTATTTGGTTCTTGGCTCCAACATCCTTTATACCCTGGCCAGTGTTCCTTTGGCGCTGCATTACCTGGGCAAAGCCCCGTTTGCCTTGTGGGCGGTGGTTTCGCAAGTCAGCGGTTATCTGGCTCTCATTGACCTGGGGATGAGCGGTTCCATCTCCCGGATACTCATAGATCACAAAGATGACCGCAGCACAGGAGTGTATGGCCAAATTGTGAAGACCGGGATTTTAGTTGGCCTCGCGCAAGGACTCATCATCCTCGCCGCTGGCGCGGCGCTCACCATCCCAGCAAGCCGATTTCTGCAAATCCCACCAGACCTCCACAGGGACTTCATCTGGATCATGTTGGGACAATCAGCATTGGTGTCTGTGAATTTTAGCTGCCGTATTTTCAACCAGCTTTTATTTGCGCACCAACGTCTGGACTTGGGTAATTATGGGTCAACTTTGGCTACCATCCTGAGCCTTGGGGTGATGTGGGCGTGTTTTGACGCCGGATGGGGCATTTACAGTTTCCTGGCAAGCCAGGCGTTTCTGGTTGTGGCAACTCTTGCTGTGGTTTGGGGAAGCTGTCTGCACCTCGGGCTTTTTCCCTCAGGCCGGGAATGGGGAACGTTAAGCAGGGAACGATTCAAGGAAATGTTCGCTTTTGGACAGGGCGTCTTTTTGATTTCCGTGGGCAGCCAGTTTATCAATACCAGCCAGACTCTTCTCATAAGCCGGTTATTGGGCCTTGATGCAGTAGCCACCTGGACTATTTGCACCAGGGCCTATTCCAGCCTCACCACTCTGGTCTGGAAGGTGATGGATTTTTCCATCCCTGTTTTGTCGGAAATGTTTGTCAGGAATGAACGAGACCGGCTGAGAATTCGCATCCGGGATATTTCCATCCTGATGACCAGCCTCAGTGTCCTGTGTGGAACGCTTTTTGCGGTTGCCAACGGCAGTTTTGTGAGGATTTGGGTGCATTCCAGGGCCGGATGGCCGGTCTGGGATGATATTTTGCTGGTCCTGTGGTTTGTGGCATGCACCCTCATGCGGGTTCATACGGGCTTGGTGGGAATCACCAAAAAGCTGCTTTTTTTGCGCTTCATTTATTTGCTGGAGGGATCTGTTTTTCTTTTGCTGAACCTGGCTCTGCACCGGATGGAGAGCATCACTTTGATGCTGTCGCTTTCCCTGGCCTGCACATTGTCCTTCACCCTGCCTTATGGCCTGGCTCGTAGCAGTGATTATTTCAAACTGGGCTGGCTTGATTTGCTGGCTTGGCTGCGGCCATCCTGGAGTTTTACCTGGCGGCTTGTGCCTCTGGCTGCGGTGGTCTGGTGGATGACGCGGCACCTGCCAGATCGGTGGCGACTGGCTTTAAACCTGACTTTAACGGGTGGAACGGGATTGATCCTTTTTTTCCGCCATGGTCTGGATTCAGGGTTGACCAGAGAAATCAGCGCCAAACTACCCCCCTTTGCCCGAAGGAGCCTCATGTGGGTGAGTGGCTCCTTTCCTAATCCTTCAACCAGACTTCCTTGATAGGCAAGGTCTCCGCATTTGTAAATCCAGCAGACTCTCAAATTCCAAGGCATGGCAAAATGTCTTCAGGCCCAATCGCCTGGCCGTGCAGTTCAATAATGATCAGCCATAATTGATATGACAAAAAAGGGAAGGATTCGAACCCTCACTGAATGGTCTGTTCCTATGCACTTCGAATGAAGCCCAATAAATATTATCGGCTTGAAAACAGCATTACGGCTAACCCGACTTTCCCTATTCGACTTGGAAAATGACGATCTATTGAGAACCACGGAATATAAGCACATCTTCGGTTGGTTATGGTAGGATTTGGGCATGGGAAATCCTGCTGGAATCAAACGAAACTTCGACGCGTGGGAAATGCGCCGCCTCAAAGCCTTCAAACTGTTGAGCGCCGATGTGCCGCAGGCCGAAGTAGCCCGCCAGGTAGGGGTGCATCGTCAATCAGGCAGCCGCTGGACGCAAGCGGCCAGGCTTAAAGGCAAAGCCGCGCTACTCAAAGCTGACCCGGCCTGGAGATTGCCCCGGCTGTCGCTCAAGCGGAAGGAGCAGATACGGACAGTGTTGGTTTGCCGGGCAATCAAAGAAACAACCAGCTCGCCGACGCGGAAAACCGCCCAACTGACAATGCAGGGACAAGAATTATTGGCCAAACCGTTGGCGAATATTTTGGACGAATGATTTCCAAAAGCATTAACATCCCCATCGAGAGTTTAAATTATGCCCACCGCGCCACATATTGAGAAGCATTTCACCGCCGGCGAAACGGTTCGCGACGTCGTTATCGGGATGTCGGACGGCCTGACAGTTCCCTTCGCGCTGGCGGCCGGACTTACCGGCGCAATTTCGCAAACGCATCTGATCGTCACGGCCGGATTCGCCGAGATCGCCGCCGGTTCCATCGCGATGGGATTGGGCGGTTACCTGGCCGCACGGGGCGATGCGGAACACTACGCACATGAACTGGCCCGCGAAGAGGAGGAAATTGTCACCCTGCCCGAGCGGGAGGCGCAGGAAGTGCGGGAGATTTTTCAGACTTACGGGCTGTCGGATGAAGAATCAGCCACGGTTGTGGAATCGTTGCGAAGGCGGCCAAAAGACTGGGTGACATTCATGATGCGCTTCGAACTGGGGCTGGAGAAACCGGAACCCAGTCGCGCATGGAAAAGCGCGCTGACCATCGCGCTGGCCTATATCGTCGGCGGGATGATTCCGTTGAGCGCCTACTTGTTTCTGCCGGATGCCCGCAACGCATTAAAGCTCTCGGTGGTGGTGACGCTCGTGGCGCTGGCGGTGTTTGGTGGGATCAAGGGCCGGTTCACCGGCGTGCCGGTCGTGCGCAGCGCTCTCCAAACCAGTGTCATCGGCGGTCTGGCGGCGGCAGCGGCGTTTGGTATCGCCCGCTGGATCAGCTAGGCAGGATCATTTGCCTGAAATCTTGCTGCGGCTAAGGGCATTTCCCGCGACTGCCAAAGCGGAAAACCGTGATCAGCCGAGGAATACCGATTTGTTGCGCTCACTTGTGATGGGATGTCCATTTGGTAATGTCCAGCCTAATTCTTATACGTGGAACGCTTTGGGCGTAGGACGATTTTAAGGAAAACAATTAAAAACGGCGTTTTTTATTGTTTTCCTTAAAATCGTCCTACGCCCGTCCAGCTCGGCGTCAGGAGATTTCAGTTGAAAGACAAACATGACAAGGCTAACGTGGCTTTGTCTCGTCAAAATTATGCCTGAACCGAAATCCGCACCGCCAAGCAGCTCTATTTGCCTGGTGGTTTGTTTTATAGGCAGGTTTCCTTCGTACATAGACTGTGTCTGGAGGTCTTGCGCTTCGAATCCGGACATCACCTGGCTGATTTTCACAGATAATACCACCCCGCCTCATTTGCCAAGCAACGTACGTTTTGAACCAGCCACTTTGGATGGATTACAAAAGATGTTTTCCAAGAAGCTCGGGTTTGAGGTGAACCTGTCTCATGTCAGGTTACTTTGCCACTTCAAGGCGGCGTATGGGATTCTTTTTGAGGAACATCTCACATCCTATCGCTTTTGGGGGCATTGTGATTTGGACATGGTCTTTGGCGACCTTCGGAAGTTTTTCAATGAGGACATCCTTTCCGCCTATGACAAACTTTTATGCCGAGGGCACCTGACTCTGTATCGAAATACCGCCGAAAACAATCGTGTATTCATGCGAGAATGTCCCGGAGTTCGTGGGTACAGGGATGTTTTTAAAGCGGATCAATACCATCCTTTTGACGAGTGGCTTGGGGTGGATCTCATCTATCGATATTATGGCCTGCGCCAGTTTCATGAAGAAACCATTGCGGATATTCAGCCACCAACGCGCTGGAGATTCACGCGTTTTGAGACAGTGGCGGGGCCAAATTCTCCGGAGCAGGTTTTTTACTGGCACAATGGCAAAACCTACCGTGCCTATCTCAATTGTGATGATGGGATCAGCGATGACGAATTTGCCTACATTCATTTTCAAAAACGCCCTTTCCCCGGGCTGGATTTCGACCCATTTGAGGCAAATGGTTTTCTTCTAACGCCTGACGGATTTTTCCCCTATAACCGCGAACCATTAACAGGGGAGGATTTTGCCCGTTACAACCGTAGCCGCTGGAAGCCGGCCAACCAGCTCGCCCGCCGGGTGTTTCTGGCAATCGGGAAGCGCCTGGGATTGGCGGACTGGGACGCCTGAATAACACACCGCAATTAAGGAAATTTTTGCAAGTCATGCCCAATATCAACAAAGCAGGGTTTCCTTGCCAGAGTCACAAATCCAGGCCCGGTTCTGGCATTGAAACGCCGGCTTCCCGGCGACCTGCCATTAAAACACGGCAGCCATTCCATCAATGAACCCCATACGATTGATCAAAGGAAAAATCCGCGCTCGACGGGCGCGCATGGAACGCTCAGCGCTCAGAACATCCACCGCGTCAGTCTCCCGCGATATCCCACTGAAAGAATGGGCAGACAGCCTTGCCGATCCAACAGGATTTTACCTGCGTGCAGTGGAGTACTTCGATCGTTCGCTTCCGGAGGAATTTCGGGTGCATCGGAATTATTTCACCCAAAATGGGCGGGGCTTTGGCGAGGACGCTTTTCACACAATGTGGTTCCTGCTTTTTCGTGAATTCCGCCCGAAAAGTTTTTTGGAAATAGGGGTTTTTCGAGGCCAAAGCCTCAGCCTTGCGGGGATGTGTGCCCGCCATTTTCAACTGGATTGCCTTGTCCAAGGTGTTTCTCCTTTTACTTTCGCCGGTGATTCGGTTTCAAAATACTCGAGGCATGTGGATTACCTGGCAGATACCTTGGGCAATTTTTCACATTTTCAACTGGCCCCGCCTTCCTTGCTCAAAGCCTATTCCACCGACCCTGAGGCGAGGAATCTTATTGCGAGCCGAGATTGGGACTTGATTTACATTGATGGCAACCATGACTATGCCGTGGCTAGGAAGGATTGGGAGCTTTGCTCAAAGCATGTCCGGCCCCAAGGTTTAATTGTGCTGGATGATTCTGGATTGGACACTGCATTCCATCCGCCATCCTTTACCACCGCAGGTCACCCAGGACCCTCTCAGTTGGCGAAGGAAATCAATCGAAATGAATTCGCTGAAATTCTCCAGGTGGGACACAATCGAGTTTTCCAGAAAGTTGGAACATGAAGATCGTCCTGCTCACCACCGACAATCGAGAGCCTTTCCGGCAGTTTGATAAAACCGCCCCTTGGTTTGGCACCGCCCCGGAGGCTTTACTGCAGGGATTTACCCTTCTGCCTGAGCACGAGGTGCATGTCGTCTCGTGCACCCGCCAAAGTGTGCCATCGCCGCAAAAATTGGCGCCGAACATTTTTTTTCACAGCCTTATTGTGCCAAAAATCGGCTGGTTGCGCACCGGTTACCAGGGCTGCATTCGCGCTGCGCGCAAAAAACTGCGCCAGATTCAGCCTGACATTGTCCATGGCCAGGGAACCGAACGGGATTGTGCGCTGAGCGCAGTTTTTAGCGGGTTTCCGAATGTTTTGACATTGCATGGCAACATGCGCCTGGTGGCCCGGGTGAATCATGCGCCCCCGTTTTCATTTTTGTGGCTTGCCGCGCGTTTGGAGCAAATCACCCTGCCGTTTTCCGATGGGGTGGTTTGCATTTCACAATATACCCGGCAAGCTGTTTCAGGGCTTGCCAAAAAAACATGGCTGCTTCCCAACGCGGTTGATTCCGGCTTCTTCCAAGTCCAAAACCAGCCATCGCCCTCAAAACCTCCCCTGGGGCTTTGCGTGGGAGCTGTTTGTCCCCGAAAAAACCAGAATTCCCTCATTCTCGCCCTGGATTCCTTGGCTTCTGAAATTCCTTTCCGGCTCGTTTTTTTAGGGCAAACGGATTCCACCACCTACAGCCGTGATTTCCTCTCATTGGTGCACTCCCGCCCTTGGTGTTCCCATGAAGGCTTTGCCGGGCGCGAGGAGTTGAAAACCTTTTTGGGAAAGGCCTCCTTCGGGATTCTGCCCACGCTGGAGGATAATTGCCCCATGGTGGTGCTCGAAGCCATGGCCGCCGGTTTACCCATGCTGGCTTCCAACGTGGGAGGGGTCCCCGATTTGATAACGCCAGAATCCACAGGCCTTTTGGCGGATCCATCGCGCCCCGAATCGTTTGCCCAGGGCATCCGACGGTTGCTGACAGAGTCTGGCTTGGCTGCCCGCTTGGGGGCTGTGGCCCGTCAGGAAGCGCTCCGGCGTTTTCATCCGGAAATCATCGCCCGTCGGCACGTGGAAATTTATCGCGAAGTTCTGGCAGGATGAGTCTGCAAGGCGAGGAGCCTCCAATTCCATTTCCCGCTCACGCTCCCGATATTTCCAGCCAATCGGGATGGGCTTCCGCATGCACGGCAATCTCCTCCAAGACATCCTGCCACGAGGTGGAGGGTTTCCAGCCCCAAGCCTGCCCGGCCAGGGTGGAATCCAAAACCATCCAGGGAATGTCAAACCGTCGTGGACGGGGATCGCTTGAAACGGCGTGGGCTCCAAAACGTTCATCGCACCAGGCGGTCAATTGGGCCAGAGACATTGCGTTGCTGGCGCCACCGCTGAAATTGACCACGCGGGGCTTGGTCCCACCCGCATGACGCATCTGTGCGAGCAGGGCCGGGACAAGGTCGCGCGGATGCAGGCAATCCCGAACCTGATGGCCTCCGCCACCAAATCCAATGTATTTCAACGGACGCCGCCGCAGGTGGGCATTGATCCAAAAGGCAAAAATTCCCTGGTCGGCCTTGCCAAACTGGCCTGCCCCTGCAAGCACTCCACAGCGGTTCATCCAGACTGGAAACTCGAAAGTTTCAGAATATTCCAGCGCCAGGATTTCACTGGCCAGTTTGCTGGCGCCGTACAGGGAAATGGGCGGAGCCGTGGAAAAACCCTCGCTCACCCCGGCCTCCGAAAGTCCATAGGGCCAAGCCGCTCCCGGCCTGGGCCTGAATGCCTTTTGATGCACATCCACGGGTAAAGCGGCAAGCGGAGCAACAGAATACACCCTGCTGGTGCTCAAAACCAGAAGCCCGGCGCGATACCTTTTGCAATATTCAAGCAGGTTCACCGTACCCCAGCAATTGTGCTCCAGCAATTGCCGGGAACTGGTCTGGCCATCCACGCCCGCAAGCACGCTGGGGTTGGCTGCCGCATCAATCACATGGTCCACCTCCGGCAATGCATCCACATCCGTGCCGCTGCGCACATCACCGTGTATCAACTTGATGCCCAGCCGGACCAGCCTGCCACGGTTGACCTCACTGCCAGGTCGGATGAAATTGTCCAGCCCCAGGATTTCCAATCCCTCCCCGGCCTCCAAAAATGCCTGGGCCAGGGTGCTCCCCACAAAGCCGCATATGCCGGTGATCAGTATTTTCATGCTCTTTCAAACCTGCAAATCGAGACCCCTCCCTGGGGATACTTCACACCCCGCCAATCCACTTGCGGTCCTGCCACACCGCCTTCAAGGAAGTCAGGTTGCGGCGATCCAAAAGACGCCTGGCCGCATCTCCCAAGCGCCCCTTTTTCAAATCATGGTAGGCATCGCTGGCATTGATCGCCACGAACTGGAGCACGCTGGGGTCCCGATAGCAATCAATCATGCAACGTGTGCAGCCATCCCGGATCAATTTGGAGTCATCCCAGTCCCATACCTTGCACATCGGCGTTTCCCAGAAATGGCACCGGTAGAGATCCAGGTTCCAATCCAGATAAAAATATTTGTGCCCGCCCAGGCACCCGAATTTTTCCTTTTCACCCCGCAAATGACGCTGCATTTCATCCAGCGATTCCATCGGGTTTACCACCGGATAACCGCTGGTTCGCTTCATCTGCTTGATTTTTTCAAAAAGCTGGATCAGCTCCTCCTTGGAAAAATTCACCAGCCCGCTGTCGCTGAAACTTAAATAACTGCTCGCCAGCGAGGTAAGGGGATAACTGAATGTGCAGCTTTGAAAACCCAGTGATTCAAGAAACGCGGGAAGCTTTCCGTAATCTTCAATCAACCGGCTGGCCGTGATGCTGGCCGTGGTCTGAATGCCTGCCGAATGAAAATAGGCATTGGCCTTTTTAATCTTCTTGCAGACGTCCGGCAGCCCGCGGTTTTCCTCATGCTTCGCCACGTCGTGGGCGTCTATGGACATGATCACGCTGCTCAGCCCCGCATCCGTCAACGCGCGCATGTTTTCATCCGTCCATAACCCGCCATTGGTGCAGACCATCGGATGAATGCCGCGTTCCGCAGCGTAACGGGTCATGGCAACCAGATCCCGGTGTACCAAAGGTTCCCCCCCCACAAACAGCAGGTACCCAATATGATTTTTAACGGCGATGTCTATGACCCTCCGAGCTTCATCAAGCGTCACACTCCGCCGCGCCTTGGGATCAAACTTGGACCGGGCAAACCCGCAGAATCCGCAATCCGCGTTGCAAAGGTTGGTGATGGCAAATTGCAGGTACCCGGGTCCGCCGTGGCGCAAAACCTCCCGGATCATGCCAAAAGTTCCCTTCCGGGAACGCACCAATGGCGTTTCTGACACAGGTTCCACGGTCCCGGTTTTCTGCCCGGACGGCTCCATTTTCAAAGCGGTGCCACTACTCATGGGATGTTGATTCCATTCAAACCCTCATTATTGCCCGAATCATTACTCTCGGGCAAACCTTCTTTGCAATTCTGAATCGGCCTGGGAAGGAACAAGATGGATGGCTGAACCCTGCTCAATTTGTGGCCACCGAGGCAGTCCCGGGGGTCAATGAGGGCGATTCGGTGGCCGGCAGGCTTCCCGGCGGGAAAATGGAGGCTGGCAAAGGCGGCCAATCAGGAACATTGGCCACCAAATCGCGCCAAGCCTGCCGTTCCACCGCCGACATCTGGGACCAGCGTTCCGCATTCTTCAGAAATTCCGCCCGGTCCGCGTCACTCATGCCCGCAAACCGCGCATAGTTTTGTATGCACTGGTACTTCTGTACAGATGTCAGCTTGCCGAATGCCTCCAGGGTTTTTTCCATCTGAAACCGTTCATCGGTGGAAAGGGAGTCCAAAGTCTGCCTTTTTTCATCAGGAGTCAGCTCCAGGAATTGATTGAATTGAGAGGAGATTCGCGCCCTTTGGGCTGCCAACGCTGCGTCCTCCGCGCCATTGTCAGGGCGCCGGACACCTGCAAAATAATAAAGCGCCTTCTCGTTTTCCAAAAATTCCTCTTTCAATGGCTGGGGAAGTATATCCCATTCGGTAAGCCGGGTTCGGACTATTTCACGAAGATCGGCGGGAATCCCGGCCAGGGCGCGATCATGGTTCCCGGCAGGCGCCGCCAACAGCGGCATGATGTACCACCGCAATTCCGTGGCCCGCAACCGCAGCTCACGCTCGTCCGGACTCAGCCTTTCATACTCCTGCACTTTTTGCAAAATCCGCTTGCGCGTGTCCGGGGGACGATTTGTGAGACAAATGACGCGCTGCTGGGGCGACATGGCCAGAAGGGTTCGGAAATAGGCAACAGGGGAAATGGCATCGTAACTTTCTTTGGCTGTGGATAATGTCGCTGTGCCGGGCGCGTTGGTCGGGGCGGGGGAGGAGGCTTCCTGGGCCGCCAGATGATGCGTTGCGCCCATCCCTGCAAAAGTTATCAAACAGGCAAAGCCAAGTTTCATTGCATCAGGGCAAGAAGGTCCTTGTCTGCCTGCACAGGCTGACTCATCCGTTGAATTGCATCAAAATTGACCAAGGCTTCCAAACTCGGCATGGGCTTGGAAGCAGTCACTTGCGCCACGCTGCGAACAAGGCTGGTTCGGGCGCTGTGAATTTCATGCTGGTCCCAACCCATGATTCCCAAGGCTAAAATGGCTGCCGTGGCAAAGGCCCTCGGCAATAAACCACGCCAGGCCGCATTCATCCATTGGTCAAGTTTGCCGACCAGTCCCTGGGCGGGCGCATCCTTTTCCAGCCGGCTGATCCGGGTCATGATTTGAGCCGTGAAATGGCTGGGAACAGGCGCATCCCGCAACCCTGTTAAAGCCTCGGTGAGCCGACTTTCCAGGGCCAGTTTCTCCAAGTCTTTTTCTGGAAGGGGCTTTCCGGCTGCATTCTCCTTTTCAGGTAATGCCCGCCGCCAAACCTTTTCAATGCCATCTAAAGGTTCGCTTTCCATATCCAGCCTTTAAAAACCGCCCCTTTTGGAAAGTTTCAGAAAATTCTGACCCTTAAATCTTGCTCGCGGACCCCTCAGGGATCGGATATTTTGTGGGCTGACAGATGACTACGGCACCGGCAGACCTCAAATCCATCCCTGCCAAGCGGACGGGACGGGACCGTTTTCTGGCCGCCTGCCACGGCTTGGGCCGAGGGCGACCCCCGGTTTGGTTGATGCGCCAGGCAGGACGCATGTTGCCTGAATACAGGCAATTACGGGAAAAATACAGTTTTTTGGAGCTGGTTCAAACGCCAGAACTGGCAGTGGAAGTTACTTTACAACCCGTTCGACGCTTTGGTTTCGACGCAGCCATTCTTTTTAGTGACATCCTGGTGATCGCCGAAGCGTTGGGGCAACCCTATTTTTTCCGGGATTCAGGAGGCATAGGAATGCCTTTCCGGATTGAAACGACTGCGGATATCGAGCGCCTCACGGTTGAGGGCGTGGTGGAACGCCTGCAATATGTACCCACAGCGTTGCGGGAATTAAAAAAGGTTCTTCAAGGCCGGACCGCCTTGATCGGCTTTGCCGGTTCACCCTGGACCCTTGCGGGGTTCATGCTTGAGGGGGGCAGCGCTCCCTCCTTTGACCGGGCGAAAATATTGATGAAGGAAAACCCCCGCGCATTTGTGCAGCTCATGGAAAAGCTCACCCATGCCGTCTCGATTTACCTGCAAATGCAGATTGAGGCCGGTGTGGATGCCCTTCAGGTGTTTGACAGCCATGGCGGTTTGCTGGAGCCGGAAGTTTTCATGGAGGGCAGCGGGCGCTGGATGGGACGGATTATTGGAACTCTCAAGGGATTGAATGGCCAATCCGCTCCTCCCACGGTGGTCTTCTCCCTGGGCACCCATGGCAACTGGCAGGACTTGGCAGGCTTGGGTGCGGCGGTCCTTGGGGTGGATGCCGAGGTTTCATTGCCGGACGTGCGGCGGCAGGTGCCGCATGGCATTTCCTTGCAGGGCAATCTAAGCCCGGCTTGGTTGCTGGCCTCGCCGGAAGAGACAGCAAGGGAAACCCGGCGCATTTTGGAATCCATGAAGGATGATCCCGCGCATATTTTCAACCTGGGCCACGGCGTGCCACCGGCGGCCCGCTTGGAATGTGTTTCTGCACTGGTGGAAACCATCCATTCTTTTGAGGAAAAAACCCCATGAGCCAATTGCACGTCAATCTGGATTTGGTCAAAAAGTATAACGTGGCCGGCCCGCGCTATACCAGTTACCCGCCGGCAACCCAATTCACACCCGGCGTGGGTGCAGACCAGGTGCTTGCCCTGCTCGCGGCTGACAATCCCTCAGACCGTGGCCTTTCCCTGTATTTTCACCTGCCTTTCTGCGAGACTTTATGCTGGTTTTGCGGCTGTACGACGGTCATTACCCAGGATCATGGCGCCAGCAGCCCCTACCTGGATTGTCTGGAGCGGGAGGTCGCCGCCATGGCGGCAAAGGTTCATCCCAATCGTCCCGTGGTTCAAATTCATTGGGGCGGCGGATCCCCCACCTTTTTGAGGCCGGATGAAATCCGCCGCCTGGGCGATCTGATTCACCGGCATTTCCGCATTGCGCCCGACGTGGAGGCAGGCGTGGAGGTGGATCCCCGCCGCCTGACCCGCAGTCATCTGGAAGCGCTTAGCGAAGTCGGCTTCAACCGCGCCTCTCTCGGGGTCCAGGATTTCGATGAGAAGGTGCAGGTGGCAATTCACCGGCGGCAGCCAAGGGACCTGACCCAAAAAACCTTGGATTGGGCACGGGAGCTGGGTTTTAGTTCCATTAATTTTGACCTGATTTACGGGCTTCCGCACCAAACCGTGGCGAGTTTTGATCAAACCCTTGACACCGTCCTGGCCATGAACCCGGACCGGCTGGCCGTTTTCAGCTACGCCCACGTGCCCTGGGTCAAACCCGCCCAAAAAATCCTCGAACAAAAAATCCTGCCCCCACCCGAGGTCAAATTGGAGCTTTTAAAGCTGGGCATCGAAAGGCTCACTGCCAATGGTCTCTACGAATACATTGGCATGGACCATTTTGCCAGGCCGGGAGATGAATTGGTCCGCGCCCAAAAGGAAAAAACCCTGCAAAGAAACTTTCAAGGTTACAGCACCCGTGGAGAGGCGGATATCCTGGCTTTTGGCATGAGCGCGATTTCCCAGATCCCCGGCGCTTACTGGCAGAATGAAAAATCCCTGGAAGCCTACAGCGACGCCTTGAAAAACGGACGCGTTCCCGTGGCCCGGGGCTATGCCCTTACAGCGGATGACCAGAAACGCCGCCAGGTGATCATGCGCGTCATGTGTGACCTGGCGCTGGATTACCCGGCCATGTCCAGCCGGTTGGGGGTGGATTTTTCCACCTGCTTTGCACGCGAGCTGGAGGCCCTGCGGTCCTTTGAAGCAGATGGCTTGGTGACCTTTCATCCCAACCGCATGGAAGTGACTCATGCCGGCCGCCTTTTCATCCGCAACATTGCGATGGTTTTTGATGCCACCCTCGCCCCCCACTCGGAATCGCGCCATTCCAAAACCATTTAGGACAGTTCATCGCCATGAAATCCGCAGCCATCATTGGCGCAGGCATCACCGGTTTGACAGCCGGGTTTTATTTGCAAAAAGCGGGCATCCCCGTCGTCATCTATGAGGCATCGGATCGTCCGGGCGGCGCCATTCGAAGCATCCGCAAGGAAAGCTACCTTGCTGAGTGCGGCCCCAATACCATCCTTGAAACCTGCCCGGAAATCCCGCAGTTGATCCAGGATGCGGGCCTTGTGTCCCGGCGCCTTTACACGGACTCGAATGCGGAGGCCCGGTATGTGGTCCGGGACCGCAAGCCGGTGGCCATGCCCGCCCATCAATTGGGCATCTTCACTTCCCCGCTTTTGGGCTGGAAAAGCAAGTGGGCGCTTTTGCGCGAGCCTTTTGTAGCTCCACGCAGGGATGGCGCCGAGGAGTCTCTTGCGGACTTTGTCACACGCCGCCTGAGCCGGGAATTCCTGGATCGCTTGGTGGATGCCCTCGCGGCTGGCATCTACGCGGGGGACCCCGCCCGCCTTTCCATCACCCATGCCTTTCCTCGGTTGAAGGCGTTGGAGGACCAGTTTGGATCGCTCATCAAAGGTCAGATGGCTCTGGCCCGTCGCAGGAAAAAAACAGGGGAGGTGGCCCGGGACCGCGCGCCCAAATTCTCCTTTGATGAAGGCTTGGAGGTGCTGCCCGCCACACTGGCGGCTCGGCTCAAGGAATCTCTCCAGTTGTCCTCGCCCGTGCAGGCAATGACGCGCTCGCCGGATGGAACCTGGCAGGTGTTGTCATCTCGTGGCACAACATCCCATCAAGCCATTCTCTACTGTGGCACGGGCCATCAACTGCCTTCCCTCGGTATTCACGCCCCCGCCCAATTGGATGTTTCTGTTTTCTCTGAAATCCGGTATCCCCCGGTTTCCAGCGTGGTGTTGGGGTTCCGTCGCGCTGATGTGGCCCATGCCTGTTCCGGATTTGGCATGCTTATTCCGCGCATGGAGAATTTCCGCATCCTGGGAACCTTGTTCTCCTCCTCGCTTTTCCCCAATCGCGCCCCGGAGGGTCATGTGCTTCTCACCTCTTACGTGGGGGGCGAAAGGTTCCCCGAATTGGCCGGACGGACCGAAGGCGAGCTGGTGGACATCGTTTGTGAGGACCTCAAAATCCTGCTCGGCATCCACGCTCCGCCCGTTTTCAAGCGCGTCTCATTCCATCCCAAAGCCATTCCTCAATACAATGTCGGACATGGCCGCTTCAAGGCGCAATTGGATTCGATGGAAAATCGTGCCCCGGGATTATTTTTTGCCGGTCACTTCAGGGATGGCGTTTCTTTGGGCGATTCCATCGCGGCCGGCGTGGCCGCAGCCAGGCGGGTGCAAAATTTCTTCTCATGAAAAAAGGCGTTTTATTGGTCAACTTGGGATCCCCGGATTCTTGTTCCGTGGGGGATGTGAGGCGTTACTTGAACCAGTTCTTGATGGACGGCAGGGTGATTGACACCCCATGGCTCCTGCGCCGGTTCATTGTGGGCATGATACTCATTAACCGGCCCAAGGAATCCGCCCATGCTTACGAGAAAATTTGGACACCGGAAGGGTCCCCCCTGATTGCCACCACACGCAACATCCAGCAAAAACTTCAAGCCCGGCTCCCTGTTCCCGTGGAATGGGCCATGCGCTACCAAAATCCCTCCATTTCCAGGGCGCTGGGGCTCCTGTATTCCCAAGGCGCGCGGGATATCCTGGTCATCCCCTTGTTCCCGCATTATGCCATGTCCAGTTATGAATCGGCTGTGGTCGAGGTTCAGAGCGTTGCAGGAAAACATTTCAAAGACCTTCACCTGAGCATTCAACCGCCCTATTTTGAGGAGCCGGATTATATTGCCGCCCTGGTGGCCAGCGCCCGCAAGCATCTCGACGCCGGGTTTGATCATCTCCTTTTCAGTTATCATGGAATACCCGAGCGACACCTCCGCAAATCAGATCCCACTGGCTGTCATTGCTTGACGGTGAAGGATTGCTGCAATGTGCCCAGCCCGGCCCATGCCTTTTGTTATCGCGCCCAATGTCTCAAAACAGTCAGGGCCTTCACCTCCATGGCAGGCATTCCGGAGGGCAAATATTCCGTGGCCTTTCAATCGCGCCTGGGGAAGGATCCGTGGCTTAAACCCTACACCGACCTGGAATTGGCTGAGTTTCCAGCTCGCGGCATACGCCGTTTGCTGGTGATCTGCCCGGCTTTTGTCTCGGACTGCCTGGAGACCATTGAGGAAATCAACATGCGCGGCAGGGAAACGTTCTTGCAGGCGGGAGGCGAATCCTTTGCACAGATTCCATGCCTGAATGAAGAGCCCAGATGGCTCGATGCCTTGGAGGCAATGGCGCAACGGCATTTGGGCGCTGCCGACACGGCCAAGAACTCTGTCTCAAAATAAAGCGGTTGCCATTTTATCAAAGGCAGGCCGCCCCAAATCATGGAAACCCAAGCCATGGAATGGGTCCATGGTTGATTCTTGGGAAAGCGGCCCTTCCTGAAAAAGGGCGCTTGGCTTTGTTGCTCTCCAGTCAAATATCCCGGTTGGATATTCTCCATCGTCGCGCCTCGCCGTTCCGCCCTTTGCCCAAAAAACCGCCCATCACCATTATCACCATTTTTAAACCAGCTCTGATAGCCTGCACGGATGCGGCATGGGCACCGCCGGGAATTTAGACGTTGTAGGTGGTGCTGCTGATATTGCCGCCGCGGCCTGTCCAGTTGGTGTGGAAAAACTGGCCCCGGGGTTGGTCCACCCGTTCATAGGTGTGCGCGCCAAAATAATCGCGTTGGGCTTGCAGCAGATTGGCCGGCAGCACGGCGCTCCGGTACTGGTCGAAAAAGGCGAGGGCGGTGCTGAATGCCGGCACCGGAATGCCCTTTTTGGCGGCGGTGGCCACAATGTTGCGCCACCCCTTCTGGCACCGCTTGATTTCACCGCGGAAATAATCATCCAGAAGCAGGTTGGCCAGCTTGGGATGGTTGTCGTAGGCTTCCTTGATTTTGCCCAAAAACCGGGAGCGGATGATGCATCCTCCGCGCCACATCAGGGCGATGCCACCGTAGTTCAAATGCCATCCGTACTCTTTGGCCGCAGCGCTCATGAGCATGTACCCCTGGGCGTAGCTGATGATTTTGGAGGCATATAATGCATCGCGGATGTCCGCGATGAACGCCTTTCTTTTTTCGGGATTTGCCGCCAGGGCGCTGAGCGCGGGACGCGGTCCTTTCAGTTTGCGCGCAGCTTTCACCCGCTCTTCCTTGAGCGCCGAGACGCAGCGGGAATACACAGCTTCCGCCATGAGCGTGATCGGTATGCCAAGCTCCTGGGAATTCACCACCGTCCATTTGCCAGTCCCTTTTTGCCCGGCTGTGTCCAGGATTTTATCCACCAACGGGGCGCCATCCGTGTCCTTGAAGGCCATGATGTCCCGCGAAATTTCAATGAGGTACGAGTCCAGTTCACCCGTGTTCCATTCCGCAAAAACGCTGTGGATTTCCCCGGCGGAGAGGCCCAACCCGTTTTTGAGAATGTTGTAGGCCTCACAAATCAACTGCATGTCCCCGTATTCAATGCCGTTGTGGACCATTTTGACATAATGCCCCGCGCCGCCCTCGCCCACCCAGTCGCAGCAGGGAGCCGAAGCGCCCGCAGTGTCGGTGGCCTTTGCAGCAATGGCCTGGAAAATTCCCTTCACATGAGGCCATGCCGCAGGTGATCCGCCAGGCATGATGCTGGGACCATGGCGCGCCCCCTCTTCTCCACCGCTCACACCAGTGCCCACGTAAAGAAGTCCCTTTGACTCACAATACTTGACCCGGCGATTGGTGTCCTCAAAAAGGGAATTGCCGCCGTCAATAATGATGTCCCCCGGCTCAAGAAGAGGCAGCAGGTGCTCGATAAACTCATCCACCGCCGCGCCAGCCTTCACCAGCATCATCACCCGCCTGGGCTTTTTGAGCTTGGACACCATTTCAGCCAGTGAATGCGCCCCCAAGATTCGGGTGCCCTTGGCTTCGTTCGCGAGAAAATGATCCACTTTCTCCACGGTGCGATTGAACGCCACCACGGTAAAACCATGGTCGTTCATGTTGAGAATCAAATTCTGGCCCATGACGGCCAGCCCAATCAATGCGATGTCAGCTTGTGAATCCATAAAGTGTTTAAAAGAGCCAATGCGAGCATACTAGAGAAAGGTGTCGGCGCGAGTAGTTTTTCAAAATAAATCCGGCTCCCATCCTGATCTGGCTGGGCCATTTTGGCGCAGGCTCAAACGGTCGGGCGGAAAATCAAAAATAGACAACCAAATGAACCCGAAAATGACCCCAAAAAGCGAAATGGAAAGGGTCAAGATGCGGCAGGATGCTGGAACGGAAACTCTTCGGAAAAATCGAAACCATACCGGTAGCGGTCTGGCGAGGTTTTTCCACAGAGATGACATGAGTAGTTGGTGTAGCGCCTTTGCGCCCGCCAACCAACTCCTCATGTCATCTCATCGAGTTTGCGTCCAGTAGATTGGGGCAGATTGGCCTTTTGAATTTTGCTTTTCCAGATGAAAGTGAAACAAGTCCGTTTGCCGTGTTTTGCTTGAAATGGCGCTAGCAGTAGGGGGACCTCTTTTCTGATGGCGCGCACAGGGGCGGACTTCAATGTACCAATCAAAAAGACCATGTGGCGGGACCGGCGGCGAGCGTTTCGCCTCTCGCATGGGACGCCACCCGCCATCTACCCGTGATGTTCAAGCCGGATCGGGAACGGATTCCAATGCCGTGGAGGACTTGGGCCTGGCCAGGGGCGACCCGTCAGGCGCCTCCGGATATTCAAAGACCTTGCCCTCGTAGTTCCTGATCAGAACCCTGCCTGCATTCCTGCAAAGGATGTATTCGGGGTTGATGGGCACCTTTCCACCACCGCCCGGCGCGTCAATCACGTACGTGGGGACAGCATAGCCGGTGGTGTGTCCACGCAATTGTTCCATCAGCGCCAACCCTTTTTGAACACTGGACCGCAAATGGGCGGAGCCCGCTATCAGGTCGCACTGGTAAAGATAATACGGACGCACACGGCACATCAGCAGCTTGTGCAGAAGGGCCTTCATCACCTCCAGGTCATCATTCACCTGCTTGAGCAACACACTCTGATTGCCCAGTGGAATGCCCGAGTCGGCCAGGCTTTCCAAGGCCTGTCGGGCCTCCAAGGAAAGCTCCACCGGATGGTTGCAATGAATGCTGATGAAAAGAGGGTGATATTTTTTAAGGATGGCGCACAAGGCGGGAGTGATCCGCTGCGGCAGGAAAATGGGTATGCGCGTGCCTATCCTTAAAAACTCCAAATGAGGAATGGCGCGCAGCCGGCCCAGCAAATGGTCCAACTTGTCATCACTCAATAAAAGCGGATCGCCTCCGCTCAACAAAACGTCGCGAATCTCCGGATGTTCCTGGATATAGCCAATCTGCCGGTCGAATTCCGGGTGAAAATCATAACCGGAGGCATTGCTCACCAACCGGGAGCGGGTGCAATACCGGCAATAGGCCGCACAACGGTCCGTCACCAAAAACAAAACACGGTCCGGGTAGCGGTGAACCAGGCCCGGAACCGGGGAATGTCCATCCTCACCGCACGGATCACTCATTTCCCACGGCGCAGTGCGTGTTTCTTCAATGCGCGGAACCACCTGCCTGCGCACGGGGTCCTGAAGGTTCTCAGGATCCATTAAATTGAAAAAATAGGGCGTGATGGCCAGCGCCAGCTTGTGATTTGCAAGGGTCGCTCCGGCAATTTCCTCCTTGGTGAGGTTGGGCAGCAGCTTTTGAAGCTGGTCCAGGCTGGTGATGCGGTGCTTGAGCTGCCACCGCCAGTCCTGCCAGTCAGAGTCGGGCGTCTTTTCCCAAGGCCCGCGTCCAGCGGATCGGAAAACTTTCAATTCCCTCAAGGTGCCAGAATCCGGGGATTTGCCCGGAACCGCGGATGCCATTTCAGCCTGCATGTTCGTCTGCGAACTATAAGCGCGAACCCAATCCTGTCAAGCGAGCTGGCATGGCACCCATTAAACCGGGCGCATCTCGGTTTTTGAGCAAGTCTCCCCCGGCGTCTCCAATTTCAAAAGCCTCCGCAAACCCTGTGTTTTTTTCTCCCTCTCCATCAATCCTGATTGATGGGGAGGGTTGGGGAGGGGTGGCACTGAGCTTTCGAGATGCGAGATGGTTCGTTGATCGCGATGTCTGTTTGCGAGTTCCCCTCTCCATAATCCTCTCCCCAAGCTCCGCTGGCGGGGCGAGGAAACCAGAGGCGCTGGATTGGTGGATGCGCTTGAAATAGCCCACTCCTTCGAGCCTCGAAATGGTTTCAAACCAACCGCTTCACTTTTCCTCCGCGCCACCTTCGCCAGCCCAAAACCTGAGTTACGCCCCATGAAACCGGGTTTCATGAAAATTCCGCAAAGGCTCTGCGGGTTTAGAATTTTTTGGAATTGGCAACCGCCCCCAGGCTCCAGTCAGATTCACCCTTTCTTCCAAATTTTCAAAAGCCTGGATCCGTTCCAATCAGGCCCCCCGCACGCAATCATGCTTGGCAAACCCAAGCCCATCTGTGCGCTGGATTCCAATTGCCGAGGAAATGCACCTTCCCCAAAAAACCTGCACCCGGCCCCTGCCTGCAAAGCCCGCCAAAATTGCCGCCGGGAATCCTTCCAAAAATAGCCTGAGCTGATTCAAATTGGCCGGCAATTACCAGCGTTGACATAAATGGAGGTCATTCCCCAATTATTGAGTGTCGCATAATAGGTTGACATTTGTGAATTTCGAGTTATATTTGGACATGCCTGAGACGCGAGACCACGCCGCAATGGAAAAACGCCGCCAAAAGGCGGCCAAACTCTTCGCCAAAGAAATTTCCGCCCCGGAGGTCGCCCGC
>JAKAFL010000022.1 GCA_021817945.1 bacterium
GGGCGCATCTCAGTTTTTGAGAGAGTGACCCTCAGCCTCCGCGTTTGAGTTTTTATAAATCTCCACAAACCAACTGCTCCGTTCCTCCTCCCCATCAGTCTCCATGGGTGGCGGGGACCGAGGAGGGGTGGCACCGAGCTTTAAGGAAGTGAGATGGTTTATTTATCGGATTGGCTGTTTGCGATCTCCCCTCTCCATAATCCTCTCCCCGCGCTCCGCTGGCGGGGCGAGGAAACCAGAGGCGCAGGGTTGTTGCGTGCGCTTGAAATGGCCCATTCCTTCGAGGCTCGAAATGGTTTCAAACCGACCGCTTCACATTTCCTCCACGCAAATTTCACCAGCCTAAAAACTGATATGCGCCCTGGGCACGGTTGGTCCGCGAAACGCTAAGCCGCCCAGGCTGCTTTTTGGCCAAGCCATGTCGTTTTTCCCCGGAATGGGAAGACAAAGAGCCGTTCCATGCGGGGAAACAGGATTCCAGCCAGACCGAACCCGAAGCATTCACACGGCGCGGGGCGAGCCCCGAGGCTACCCATGCCAAAGCCCATAAAACCTTCCGCCCCCGGAGCAAACAGCGTCCCTGTCCGGAGCCCAGTTTTACCAGGATAGGGAGCCGCCGCTTTGATATTCAGTCACCCTCGTTTCAAAAAAGTTTTTCTCTTTGCCCAGGTCAATGGTTTCACTCATCCACGGAAACGGGTTTTTGGCGCCGTACACTGAGGCCAAACCGATTCGTTCGAGGCGGCGATCGGCAATGTGGCGGACGTACTCACGAAACAACCCGGCGTTCAATCCCAGAATCCCGCGCGGAAGACAATCCTCCGCATAAGCGATTTCCAACTCAACGGCTCGCTCAATCAAATCCTGCAACCCGGCCTGGAACGCCTTCGTCCACAATTCGGGGTTTTCCGCCTTGATGCCATTGATCAAATCAATGCCAAAATTCAGATGAATTGTTTCGTCGCGCAAAATGTATTGAAACTGCTCCCCGATGCCGGTCATGCGGTTCTGGCGGTGGAAGGACAGCATCATGACAAAGCCGCTATAAAAGAAAATGCCCTCCATGATGACATAGAAGCCCACCAGATTTTTCACGAAGCGCTGCATGCCCTGCGGGGTATCCGTTGTGAAGTCCGGCTGCATGATGTCAGCGGTAAGCTGCATTTCAAAGCCATCCTTGTCTCGGATGGAATTAACCTCGTGGTACATGCTGAACACCTCGCGCTCATCAAGGGCCAGGGATTCACAGATGTAATGAAAGGTGTGGGTGTGAATGGCCTCTTCAAACGCCTGCCGCAGCAGGTATTGCCTGGCCTCTGGATTGGTGGTGTGCTTGAAGATGGCGAGCACGATATTGTTGCCGACAAGACTTTCCGCCGTGCTGAAAAAACCGAGGTTGCGCATGATGACCAGGCGTTCGTCGCTGGTCAGTTTATCGGATTTCCAAAGCTCGATGTCTTTTTGCATGGGCACCTCCGTGGGCATCCAATGATTGGCGCACCCATTGAGGTAATGCTCCCAGGCCCACTTGTATTTCAGGGGCATGAGCTGGTTGACATCCACGGCGCGACAATTCAGGAGCCGCTTGTCCTGGGCATTGACGCGCCGGGCTTTATCGTGGTGGTTTGAATTTGGACTGGCAATGTTACGGGTGGACATGATGGGAGTTCAGGGTTGGGACAGGGCGGGGGTTGGGACGGAGTGCGAGTCATCCAGGAATTTCGTGGCGCGAGGCCGACGGATTGCATGGATCGTTGAAAGGAACCGGATGAGCGGAGGCATGATGAAAAGAGTCATTGGCAGGCTTCGCATGTTCCACCATTTCGAGCGGCTTCAATGGAACAGGTGTTTATTTCCCCGCCAGCCTGTTGCCGGTTGACGGCAATATCCGCGCTGGCGGATTTATTTTTCATCCAACGCGGCTGCAAGCCCCGGCGGTTGACGTCTGTGGTTGATTTTTCGACCTGAGTTGCCGCCTGCGCACGCAAATAATAAGTCGTTTTCAAGCCGCGCTCCCAGGCCAGCATGTACATTTCGCTCAACTGTTTTCCATTGGGTTGGGCGATGTAAAGGTTGAGTGACTGGCCCATGTCAATCCACTTCTGGCGCCGACTGGCACACTCGATCAGCCAGTGCGGTTCGATTTCAAAAGCTGTTCGATAAAGGTTTTTCAATTCTTCCGGGATGCGTTCGATGGCCTGTATTGATCCGTCGTGATATTTCAAATCATCCACCATGGCATCATCCCACAACCCGAGGCGCTTCAATTCCGCCACGAGGAAATGATTGGGGGCGGTGAAATCGCCACTGAGGTTTGCCTTGGCAAAGAGGTGTTTGTAAGCAGGCTCAATGGATTGGGATACGCCCACAATATTTGAAATGGTGGCGGTGGGGGCTATGGCGAGGGTGTTGGAGTTGCGCAATCCATGGCGGCGGATGGCCTCACGCACCGGTGCCCAATCCAGCCTGGACACCCGGTCCACAGCCAAGTTTCCACCCCTTTCCTGCGCCAGCAATTCCACGGTGTCCAAAGGCAGAAACCCCCTGTCCCACTTTGATCCCTTGAAGGTTGAATAGGCGCCCCGTTCAGCAGCAAGCGCAGCGGAGGCGGACAGGGCATGGTAGGAAACCCATTCCATGCTGGCATCCGCAAATTCAACCGCAGCTTCGCTTGCATACGGAATCCGCATCCGATACAGCGAATCCTGAAATCCCATCACCCCCAATCCCACGGGCCGATGCCTGAGATTGGCCGTTCTGGCTTCCGGGGTGGGATAAAAATTGATGTCAATCACATTGTCCAGCATGCGCATGGCTATCCTTATGGTTCGGGCCAGTTGATCGGTCTCAAGGCCGGATTCATGGCAATGCGCGGCCAGGTTGATGGAACCCAGGTTGCACACGGCGGTTTCCTCCGCAGATGTGTTGAGCAGTATTTCCGTGCAAAGGTTGGAGCCGTGCACCACACCAACGTGGCTTTGGGGCGACCGGATGTTGGATGGATCCTTGAAAGTGATCCACGGGTGGCCGGTTTCGTACACCATCGTGAGCATCTTCCGCCAGAGGATGGCGGCTTCCAACCGCTGGAACAAGGCCATCTGCCCCGCTTCGGCGCGGCGCTCATATTCCTCGTAACGCTCCTCAAAGGCCCGTCCATAAAGGTCGTGCAGGTCGGGTGTGTCGCTGGGGTTGAACAAAGTCCAATACCCCCCCGCCTTCAGCCGCTTCATGAACAGGTCGGGAATCCAGTTGGCCGTGTTCATATCATGAGTGCGACGACGCTCATCACCGGTATTTTTGCGCAGCTCCAAAAAATCCAGGATGTCCAGATGCCAGGTTTCCAGGTAGGCACACATGGCTCCCTTGCGTTTGCCGCCCTGATTGACCGCCACGGCGGTGTCGTTGGCCACCTTTAAAAAGGGGATGACTCCCTGACTGGAACCGTTGGTGCCGCGTATGGGTGCGCCGGTGGCGCGCACGCAAGTCCAGTCATTCCCCAACCCGCCAGCCCATTTGGATAGGCGGGCGTCATCCGCAATCACCTTGAATATATGATCCAGGTCATCCAGCGTGGTGCTCAGGTAACAGGAACTGAGTTGGGGATGGCATGTGCCGGCATTAAACAGTGTGGGGGTGCTGCTGACGAATCGGAAAGTGGAAAGCATTTCATAAAACTCAATCGCGCGTGTCTCTTTCTCGGATCCCTCCCTGATTGCCAGGCCCATGGCCACCCGCATCCAGAAATACTGCGGGGTTTCCAGGCGAACACCATTGTCATGGAGTAAATAACGGTCGTAAAGCGTTTGAACCCCCATGTACTGAAACTGGTTGTCCCGGTCCAATCTCAACGCGGCAGCCATGCGAACCAGGTCGAACGAGGCCATTTCCGGGGAAAGCCTGCCCGCAGACACGCCTCGGGCAATGTATGGGGCGAAGGTCTCCCGGTGGAGTGTGGCCAGTTCCGCCGGGGTGGTGTGCTTGGGCAGGATTTCCCTGTAAATCTTGCTCAATAAAAGGCGCGCCGCCACCACGCTGTAGGCTGGTTCACGCTCAATCCGGGCGCGGGCGGCCAGAATCATGGCCTGGTCAATCTCGGTGGATTTCACACCGTCATAAAGATGCTGGATGGTTTCCTGGACCAGTTCGCCAGGTGGACAGGTGATCTCAACTCCGCGACACGCATGGATCAATTGCCTTCGGACTCGGCGGAAATCCAGCAACTCCCTCCTCCCATCACGGGTGGTGACCTGCAATCCCGCCTCAGGACAGCCGGGGCTATCTGATTCGCCTCGCAGAACTCTGGCCCTGCGCCGTTCCTCCCGATAAACAATATACCGCCGCGCAATGCTGTGGTGCCCCGCCTCCATCAAACGCGTCTCAACCATATCCTGGATGGATTCGATTTCCACCACCCCTTCGCGGTCCCGCAGTTTCCCGAGATCCATCACCACCGACTGGGTGACTCGTCCCACATTCCCGCTCCCAGCTTCGGGCAGGTGTTCATCCGGGTGCAATCCGGCGTCTGCCTTGAAGGCTGCCTCTATGGCCCGGTAAATCCGGCGTTCATCAAAGTCGGTCACCTGGCCATTGCGTTTGCGAACGGTCAAGGAGTTGCACGGTTTTTTCTCGGTCAGTGTCTGAAGCATATTGTTTCCCTCAATCTTGCGGTTGCACCCCGCGTCCGGCGTCCTCACGGATGGGGCCATTCCCTTTTAATGAACTTTGTTTCACGGCTGCCCTGCCGCATTTTTTATTTCAGAGGAAAACACCCGCGAAGCAAATGAGCACAAAAGGCCCGCTTGTCACCGCAAGGGATCAAGACGGGCTGGCAAGCTCGACTTTTTTCCCCATCGAATCGTTGGCGCGATTTTTGCCGTCCACAACAGTGAACGGACTTGATGAGCATGCACAAGCAGGTCTTCTGACTTCGAGGTTGTCCTACTAGCTTCGCCTTACCGCCTTTAGGCAGTGGCTCTTGAAGCGTTCGTTGCTCGTTACAGCGGCGCTACCGCACGGGATTTACACCCGTTTCCCTATTCTCCTCAAACCGTGGCCTGAGGCACTTGTCATGATGCAACCACAACTAATTGTGGAAACATAAATTACATGTCTATTTGTAGTGGCATTTGCTTTAACAGTCAAATGATTTTGTGAAAAAACTTTTGAAAAGGAAATTGGTGATTCGAACACAGCCCTGCCACGTTGTGTCCTCATAAAAGATCATTGGAATATGCCTCCAATTGCTGGGCAGCAGTATTCGGTGGTCTTGCATTCAAACCTCTCCTTTTGAACCCAATTATTGAAGTCTCAAGGTGTAAAACCGCGGGGTGTTTGCGTTTGTTCATGGGACTACAGATTGATATTTTGATTGCCAAGGATTTTTTTTGGAATTAAGGTCAGGGCAAACCCGAATTTAAAATGTATTTTGGTGTTGATTACTATCCCGAACACTGGGTGTTCCCCTACAGCGGCACTCGCGAACAGCCGGAAGCGATCTGGGAAGAAGATGCGGCCTTGATGGCGAAGGCTGGAATCAATGTGGTGCGGATTGGGGAGTTCACGTGGGGGATTTGCGAACCCGAGGAGGGTAAATACGACTTTTCATGGATGCGCCGCGTGATGGACATCATGGGGCGGCACAATATCAAGGTTATACTGGGCACACCCACTGCGGCGCCCCCCATTTGGCTGGCTCAGAAGTACCCGGAAATCCTGCCCATGGACGAGCGGGGAATCATCAAGCACGAGGGCACCCGACGAGCCATCTGTCTTTCCAGCGATGTGTTTTGGGATTTATCCCGGAAAATTGTCAATGCCATGGTGGATGCGTTGGGAGACCATCCCCAGTTGATTGGCTGGCAATTGGACAACAGCATGGGTGGGAATGACAGCGAATTTTCATTCAACCCCGCCACCAAAAAGGAATGGCATTCCTGGCTTCAAGCCAAATACAAGACAATTGGCCGCTTGAATGATCAACTGGGCCTCCGTTTTTGGGCCCAGACGGTGACGGATTGGGACCAAATTCCAATGCCCATGTACACGCCCACCATGCATAATCCTGCTCTGGCGCTGGACTGGAGCCGGTTCACCAGCGACACCATGGTGCAATTTATCAAGATGCAAGCGGAGATTTTGCGTGCGCGCTGCCCCAAGCATCCCGTGACGGTCACACTGCGGGCTTTCATGCGCAAGTTTGATCATTTTGACATGGCTGAAGTGGTGGACTTTGTCTCAATGGAGAGCAATGTTGCCATCAAGGCCAAGGCGTCTGAATTGGCCTGCGATTTGGACATGGTACGGTCATTGAAAAAGAAGGGTATTCGCACTCCTGATGGTGAAGTGGGATTTTGGGCCATGGAGCAAAAAGCCGGGCAGGTGAACTGGGAGCAGGTTAATTCCCTTGTTCGCCCCGGCTTGATCCGGCTTTTCACCTACCAACTGCTTTCCCGGGGCGCAAGCGGGGTGGTTTATTTCCGGTGGCGCCAACCACGCATTGGTTGCGAACAGTTCTATGGCGCCATCCTGTCTCATCATCTGGAGGGCAACCGTCGCGCCCTGGCTGAAATTTCCCAGGTCGGCGAAGAAATCAAGCTTCTCGCTCCAGCCTTGAAGGATACCAAGGTGGTGGCGGATGTTTGCATTCTCTTCAGCGACGAGAATGACTGGGCTTTGAGCCAACCCATGCAGCCAAACCAGTTTTTCAGCCTGCGTGAGCATGTTCAATTGTTCTACAATGCCCTGCACAGTCGGAATTTTCAGGTGGACTTTGCCCGCCCCGGCGATGATTTGTCCCAGTACAAGATAGTCTTTGCGCCATCGCTTCGGGTTTTAAGCGCCAGCGAGGCGGACAACTTGAAGTTGTTCGTGCAAAATGGCGGGACCCTCGTGGGAACATTCAACACGGGCTTGGTGAATCAATATCACATCGCCCCGGACACCGGCTATCCGGCTGAGCTGACGGATTTATTTGGCTTGGAGGTCCTTGAATTTGACGCCCTGCCCCCGGGGCAGGAAAATCACCTGACTTTCAAGGGTGCCTTCACTACCAGTCAGATGCATCCGGCCCGTCTGTGGTGCGACATCATTGAACCAAAGGGTTGCCAGATCCTGTCCAACTACGCAAAGGATTTTTATGCAGGGCGCCCGGCCATGACCGTGAACCAGTTTGGATTGGGCCGGGCCATTTACCTGGGCACGATGAGCCACCAACATTTTTACCATGATCTCGTCTCCTGGCTACGCCAGACCTGCAACCTGCATCCTCTCCTCAAGGTTCCCGAAAACATCGAGGTCAGCATGCGGCAGAAAGAAGGCACCCGCATCTTTTTCCTGATCAACCACCAAAACTCGCCCATTCGAATCCAGTTTTACAAGGCCATGCACGATTACCTGAGCGGGATGACTTTTTCAGGTAATTACGACTTGCCGCCGATGGGTGTGTTGGTGCTGGATGATCATCCCGAGTCAAAACCTCCTGCTGCGGCTGGAGCCTAATGGTCTGACCGATTAAAGATGCACGGTTTGAATCTTGCCTTGGGGGGGCTTGCCGTTCTGAGTTCCGTTTTATGCGGATGGCAATGGCTTGCGGCTTCCCGCTTTCCCCTCCACCAAAAAATCCTGCACGCCGATTTTGCCCCGCCCCTTTCCATCCTCAAACCGCTGAAGGGATGTGATGCCACCACCCGGGATTCACTTCAAACCTGGTTTGAGCAGGATTACAAGGGTCCTGTGCAAATCCTGTTTGGCGTGGCAGAGGAGCAAGATCCCGTATGCGAGATTGTGCGCGCCCTGCAACGGACCCATCCAGAAGTTGATGCCAGCCTGATGGTTTGTCCCTTGGATGACTCTCCAAACGCCAAGGCGGCAAAGCTGGCCCGAATGATGGAAAAAGCAAGTCACAACTTCGTCTTGGTGAGTGATGCTGACGTGAGAGTGCCGGGCGATTTTCTGACGCAATTCGTACAACCCCTCCAGCATGAAAAAGTGGGCATGGTGCATTGCTTATACCGACTGGCCAATCCGGCCAATTGGGCGATGCGCTGCGAAACGCTGGCGGTGAATGTTGATTTTTGGAGCCAAGTCCTACAGGCCCGGATGCTGGGCCAGACGAAATTTGCCCTGGGCGCCGCCATGCTGGTGCGTCGAAACGTGCTGGATCAAATTGGAGGCTTTGCGGAATTGACCCGGTTTTTGGCTGACGATTACCAATTAGGCAACCGGGTTTGGGCTCATGGGCGTGAGGTGGCCTTATCCAACATGGTGGTGGAATGCTGGGATGCGCCCATGACTTGGCGGCAAGTATGGAACCATCAGGTTCGCTGGGCCCGCACCATACGCATCAGCCAGCCCGCACCCTATTTTTTCAGCCTGTTGTCAAATGCCTCCTTATGGCCATTCCTTTTTCTTCTTCATACGATTCTGGCAGGCGCCCCAATCTCCTGCCTGGCTTTGGCGGCGATTTTGCTGGCCGCGCGCATCGCCATTGCAATCAGATTGCAAACACTTTTCATCCCTGGAAAAAATCCGCTGCCTGATGCGGCATGGGTGCCTGTGAAGGATCTGTTGCAAACACTGGTCTGGCTGGCTGCTTTCTGCGGCAATACAGTGGAATGGCGCGGGCGCAAAATGCGCATCCAGCGCGATGGAACCTTGGAAAGTGGTGGGCGCTGAGGGACTCGAACCCCCGACCTACTCGGTGTAAACGAGATGCGCTAGCCACTGCGCCAAGCGCCCATGCACCCCATCCTAATCCTGTCCCAGGCCATATTCAACCTTTTAACCCGAAAAGCGAAATTGAAAGGGTCAAGATGCGGCAAGATGCTGGAGAGGAAACTCTTTGGAAAAACCGAAACCATACCCGAAGCGGTCTGGTGAGATTTTTCCAAAGTGTTTGCGCCCAGTAGATTGGGGCAGATTGGCCATTTGAATTTCGTTTTTCGGGTTTACCCTTCCCAGAAAGCAGGGGCGTATCCCGGGCTGAAAACCAAGTCAGGGCACCTGCACCACTTTGTAAAATTTCTGCAATGCAGGCGGGCTGTTGCTCGGATCCGGGTAGGTAGTGGAAAAGGCCTGGGCCTGGAGCGTGCCACTGACAGGTTGAAATGGCTGGTTGAGATTGGTGGTGGCCAGCACCTGGTAAGCCAACCCAGGCGTGCTGGACCACTGGACGCTTGGCTGGGGTCCAGCCAGACCTGAAATAAACAAGGCACCCCCGGCCAGTACTGCGCGCGCGTCCTCCAGCACAGTTGTCTGGTTGGTATATACCACTTCAAGCAAATTGGTTCCGGGTGTCGTGATCATCCAATTGTACAGAAGGGAACGCATCCCTGCACACCCCGGCACGGCTCCAGGCGGTCGAAAAACATAGCCGGACCTGGGTTGTAAAACCCCGTTGATGTATAAACTGAATAGCGTGGGATCGTTGGTATCCAAACCCGCCGAAAAACAGACCTGAACCACAAACGGGTTCTGGCCATTGGTTAAAACCACTTGGTTGTTCGTGGCAGGACTGGAAAAAAAGACGGCATCCGCAGGGACCGTGGTATGGAATGCAAGGTGATAAGGCCCGCCCAATGTGAGACCCGGCCCAGCAGCTTTGGCGGATGCAGATACAGTGACGGTCACAAGACTGGTTTGAACCAACCCTGAAAGGCCCGGCGTGAATGTCAGGGTGTCGTTGGAATAGACCTGGGATGTCCAAGTGAAACTGCCCTGAGACATGGGTTGGACACTGAACGCCGATTCAGTGCTGGCAGGGTCCATACCCTGATCAAACTGCAATGAGACCGGTGAAAACGGATCCACATTCGCCGTCCAATGCGAGGGGGTGCTGGCGCAGACCATGGGATTGAGAGGTTTCCATTGAGCTTGCGCCAGGAACAATTTTGCCGAAGTTCCAGGCACGGAAACCGCAGGCAACAAATTCCCACTCCCCACCGTGACGGTTTCCCGCGTATCCAGAAGATTCACCAACACAGTCCCCGCGGGATAGGTGACAGGAAAAGGTCCGAGTGTGGTGGCCGCGCCCGATGTATTGAACAAAGCGATCACTTCCTGGTTATTTAAAATTCGCGAAAAGGCCAATCCGCCGGGTCCGCCGGGGGCATTGAAGCGATTGGTATAAGAACCCAGGCTCAAGGCCGGATAAAGCCGCCTCAGGTTGTTCAGCTTGGCCACCCACAAGTAAAGCGGGTTTGCCATGTCAAAGTCATCCCTGCCAGGTGAACTCAATTGTTGAACGACTCCTCCAGGACCATCCTTGAACTCACCCGCGAACATGTCTTCCCGGTCATCAGGATCCGTGGTGCCATCAAATCCCTGTTCTGTGCCGTAATAAAGACAGGGAATTCCTGGGTAGCTGTAAAGAAAAGCCAATGCCGTCGTAAGCAGGTTCGTTTTTCCTGCCGCGCCATTCGCGCTCAAGAACCGGGGGTTATCATGGTTGTCCAGGAATGTGACGAGTTGCATCCTTGCAGCGGGGGCGTAATCCGCAGCCACCGCATCGAAATGATTCTGTACCTGCGCCGTGGCTCCATTTGTGAGTGCAAACACGGATTGGATGGCATAATACAAGGGATAATCCAGCGTGGAATCAAACTCAAAGGACCCGCCCGCCTGCGTGCCGGTGTAGGCCCCCACCGTGGCGTCGGACCCTGTGTAAACTTCCGCAAACATGAAAAAGTGAGGGTTGCCCTGGCCGGACGCAAAGCTGTGGATCGCCGGACAAAAGGACTGCCAAAACCCTTGATCCACCTCCAATGCTGTGTCCACGCGAAAAGCGTCAAAACCGGCTTCCTTAATCCAGTATTCATAAATGGCAGCCATGTTGGTCCGCACATAGGCTGTTTCCGTGCGGAAATCATTCAATCCATCCAGCCAGCCGAGGACGGTCTGGGTGGAATTATTAAAATTATCAATGTACCCGTAATTGTGAAAGAGATTGGTGAGCATTGGGTTAACGGCAGACAATTCAAAAGGCGGAGGATAAGTCCGCGCAGGATCAACGTAGGAAAGGTTATACCCCGCAGGATAGTTGAATGCGTTGCCGCTGCTCTGCACCAAATCTCCGGCATGATTGACCACAATGTCATCAATCACCTGGATGCCCCTTGCATGCGCGGCCTGCACGAGTTGTTGCAAATTGGAAAGAGTGCCCCAATGAGGCGCAAGGGCATAGAAATTCCAGGCAGAATAGCCGTGAAACTGCCCCTCGGTGTTTAAAACAATCGGCGATATCCAAATCGCCGTCACCCCCAGGGTTTGCAGATAATCCAGCTTTTGTTCTATTCCTGCAAAGTCACCTCCATGCACACCGGTGGGATCATTGGGCGCGTAGGTTCCTTCTGCATTGTCATTGGCGGGGTTCCCATCAAAAAAGCGATCGGTGACTATTTGATAAATGCTTTGCGATTGCCAGAATGAATTGCCCTGCGCTGGTGCGTGCTGCACCCACACGGCACATGCCATCCAACACGCCAGAAAGAATGCTCCGGCGCGGGAGTAAGCGCTTTTTCCCGGCAGGGCATATTCACACCTCATATGCACGCCGCCATTGTGCCATGATTAAAATGACGCAACAAAAGCAATCCACCGCATTTTCATGCGGCAAAACAAGTTCGACCCACCCGACACGGTTTTCCCAAGACCTTCAATCTGGTTTCCCAATCAAACGAAACCGAATTTCAAAACAGGATTTCGTAGCCAGCTCCGGATTTTTTCCCTAGCCTCATGGAATGGACCATGATTTTTCAGGAAAAGTTGCGCTGGTCACCGGCGCCTCTCGCGGAATCGGACGGGCAATAAGCCAGCGCTTGAGCCGGGATGGGATTTCCGTGGTGGTGAATTATGCCACACAGGCGGAAGCTGCCCGCCAGCTCGTGAACGAAATTGAGTCATCTGGAGGAAAGGCTCTTGCCATTCAAGCCGATGTGGGGCGCGTTCAGGACATTATCCGCCTTTTTGATGAAACCATCGCGCACTTCGGCAGACTGAATATTTTGGTGAATAATGCCGGGATCATGTTCACCAAATCCCTAAGCCGTGTGACCGAAGAGGAATATGACCGGATTTTTGAAATTAACGTAAAAGGCACCTTCTTCGCCTGTCAGCAGGCAGCCTTGCGCTTGGCGGACGGCGGACGCATCATCAACGTTTCAAGCTCCACAACCGCCAGAATGATGCCCAACTACTCTGCTTATGTTGCCACCAAAGGAGCGGTGGAACAACTGACACGCTCACTGGCGGGCGAACTGGGGCCGCGCGGCATCACGGTCAATGCGATTTCACCCGGCCCCACCGAAACCGAGTTGTTCATTGCCGGCAAATCAAGCGAGGAAATCCAAAAATTTGCGCACGCCTCGGCTTTTGGCCGTTTGGGCAAACCCAAGGACATTGCAGACGTGGTGGCATTCCTGGTTTCAGATGAAGCCGCCTGGGTCACCGGCCAAAACCTGCGAGTCAACGGCGGGATCGCTTGAGGCCATACCGTTCGTCTCGTGATTTGCCATCCCTTGCAGTGGAGAGGAACGCATAATGGCGCCCCATCCCTGTTGCCGTCAGCCTTGGACTGGCCTTGGCCGCCCATTCAACCAAATGATTTGGCCATCCCAATATTTTAATGCAACAAAGTGCGCGAACTTGCACAGGAGCAGGCAAAAAGAAACTCATTATTGCGAAGTTTTAAAGCCATCGTTCATCCAACCACTCCGGCGTTTTGACAGCAGGCGGCGAGAATCTCAAAAATGGCGGGAGTGGCGGGGCTCGAACCCGCCACATTTCCAATGTTCACGGGGCTGAAACGGCGTTACCCTCACAAATAGCCTCACAAGAATCAGGCGCACTGCGTCAAGACCTGTCCAAAGTGGTCGCTGCTTGGGAAAGTCTTCCGGATGCGCTCAAGGCGGCCATTCTGGCTATTGTGGGCTCGTCAACCGTCAAGGAGGGGCAATGAAAGAGGCCTGCGGAAAGAACGTCCTCTCAGGGCCACACCACGTTTTTGGCCAGGTCTTGGAAATGCCGCGTGTTGCGCGTGATGAGTTCGTCCGATTTCGTCTTTTCGGCAACCAATGCGTGCCAGTAATCGTAAACCCGTGCTCCCTGGACCCCCAAGCCTTGGGCATTGTCCAGAGCCTTCAAGGCTTCCTCCTTGGTCAATTCCTCGAACTTGATTTTGCCGGAAAAAGTTCTCAGCCAGGCGGCGCACTCGCTTTGGGAGAAAACCATCCGTTCCGTGTTCCCCTCGTCGTCCGTGATTTCCACGCCGCGTCCGGTCATCGTCGCAAAGAATTCTGCCAGCAGATGCAAGCGGGCCACATGCTCACCGGTTTTGAGGCGGTGGAACACTTCTGGAGATATGGCGGCATTGATCGCCGCCGACGTATCCCAGTATGTCCTCATGAACGGCTCTCGCGCTCTTCGGCCACCGCCTTGCCAATGGCTTCGGGATCAAGCCGGTATCCCTTGGGCACCTGGAAGAAAAAACCATCGCCCCGTTTGACCAGCCTGGCCACCACCCGCTTGGGGCCGGGTTTCGTCATCACCGGCACCAGCTTGATCGAGCCATCCGTGTCAGGCTCATATGCAAACACCTGCCCAGGCTTCACTTGCGGGAGTCTCACTCGCTGGCGGTCATCCACGGTCAACGTCTTCATATGGGGAAATTCCCACTGGAAGGTCATAGTTTCAAGTTTTTTCGCCAACAGTTTGGCCCATCACTCGGGGAAACCTGTTTCAACAATTTCCACGTGGCGTTATGCCCGCCGTGGGGAATCCAATGAAACCGGCAGAAATTGAAAGGACGTAAAATGATAACGAAACTGACGGTGTTCAAGGAGGATCACAACTCCTGGTATGCCAACGACAAGCGCAAAGCCGGGGAAGCCTGGGATTTGCTCTGCCTGGACGTTTCCGAACCTGCGGAACACCGCATGGAGGAAATGTTGTATTACCGGCTCAAGCCCGAAGAACAGCACGCGTTTTGGGGCAAGTCGGTTGGAAAGACCATCGAGGTCGGCATTTCCAAAATCCGCCACGGCGACAATGGTGGAAAGGCAACCCTCATTGGCAAAGTCATAATCGCGAAATAAACCGGTTATGGCATACAGAAACCCTCAAGCGGATAGGCAATGGCGCGGCCGTGGCGACGGCTTGAGGTTGGCACAGATTATTCGGTGATTCTCTCCCGGGTCCCCTGGGAGTTTTTTGGCACCCCAACTTTCGCGGGCAGAGTCCCCCGGCCTGGCACATGCCAGTCCATTTTTGAGAATTGGAAGCGCAGAATCATCGAAGCATTTGACGTTCCCCAGAAAAACCTTCTCGTGGCACTGCGTGGCGAAGAGGGAGAATTGAAGGGGCGGTTCTACTATCACTATCTGTTGGGTGGAATCTTTTCGCGCAATGGTCACGCGGACACCAAGCGGCTTGAATTCTTCTGGAAGCAAGTCTCGCATGGTGCCCGTGTTGAGGTTCGGCAATATGACCGGTCACGCTCTGGACCGGAATACGTGAGCAAGTGCCTGGGGGCAAACTCATACGAGGTGTCGAAATACGCCTTTGCCAACTCGGTGACGCTGTCAGCGTCTGTGGTGCGTTTGATCACGCATCTTGAAGCCATGGGTGACAGACGCCACAGGGCGGACACACGGAAGAACGGACAGGTGGCAAACGTCGGCGGGGCCATAAATGGTTCCTCATTTCCCCCGGCCAGTAGCCTTTGCGATGAGACTGTCTCGCAGTTTGTGGGCAAAAACGAGATTGGACGGCTTGACCCTGGCAGCAGGGATGTTGTCCCAACGGTTGGTCTCGACAATCCACCGTAGATGCTGCGATAAAACGCCAGATTTCCACGGCCTGTGTCAAACTGAACGGATTCCTTGGGCGGCGGATCGGTGGGCGGGCGCGTCAGCGCCCGACCGCCGACCGCCGGCTAAGGCTCCTTGTAGAATTCTTATGCCCAAGTTCTGAGGTTAGAACCGCTTGTGGCCGGTCGTCCTTGGGCGGCCGACCACGTCGTTTGCGCAACGTGAACGATAACGAAAATCCCGCCTTCTAAGTTAATTTTTTTATCCGCTCCCAGAGCAGATCCGACACCCGAAACCGCGATGTTATTTTCATTTGTAAGAGCCGCGATCATAGACGGTTCAGCTTTCACAAAGTTACATTTTCGATTTTGAAAACATGCCCTGGTGAGCCGGTAGCATTGCGCGGCGGTTGGCCGACGGATATTCGATTGCTTCCCGAATTGGCAGTGCAACTTGATGAACTCAAACGCAAGGAGACGGATGAGAGCGGGGTTGTTTTTAACGCCTTTCCAAGAATTGAGTGGTTTTATCGGGATTTAAGAAAGGCCGGTATTCCGCTCCAGGACGCCTTCGGACGCAAGGCTGTTTTTGACTGCTTGCGGCACACTTTCGGAACCAACTTGGCAAGGGGTGGCGTGGCAAGTCGGGTTGCAATGGCTCTGATGCGACACAGTGACAGAAGGTTGACGGATAAAATTTACACGGATGAAAACTTGCTCGGCACTTGGGCGGCTTTTGACAGTTTTCCTAAATTTGGGAAGCAGGCCTCACAAATAGCCTCACAAATTTTAGCCGCAAGGGGGCAAAACGTGTCCTTGGCAGTCGAATCGGGTGCCAAGGTAAAAGTAGATAAAACCTTTGCAATGATTGGTGGAAGTCACGTTCTGTCATTTCCTGACGTGAGGTGTCTCGAAACAGTAAATGGCGGGAGTGGCGGGGCTCGAACCCGTAACCTCTGCCGTGACAGGGCAGCGCTCTAACCAATTGAGCTACACCCCCGCTCAGGGGGAGGAAAGAGATTAAGAAAACATCTGTAGCAGGTCAAGTTTTGGCTGTAAAAGATTTTTAGAGGTTTTCCACATGAACAAACCCATTCCATTACCCGTTCATTTTAAAAAGAAGGAAATGATCGTCCAATAATTTGAGGGCCCCACTTGGCGAGTGCCCCACCTGACAATGAAGGGCCCACTTCTGAAGGCCCTTTTCGCATGGCCGCAAAAGGCCGAATGAAAAAGACAGAGGAGAGACGAGGGAAAAACAATAACAACACAATTAAAGGAAAAATGGCGAAAACGGCAGGCTGCCCACAAAACAAAATCCGGGCAGCAGACGCCAAGGAGGTGGGGGTGGGGAACCCCGCTGAAGAAACGTGCTGCTACCCGAACAAGTTTAATGTTGCAAAGAAGTAACGTTTTGTCAACAAACTAATTTGAAAAAACGGTGTTTTCCGATGCAATTCTGACTTTGATTGGCGGTGGGGATTGTCTAAATTCGTCCTGGGTGATGACACTTCTATCCAGCCCCTTGTTTCAATCTTTAAATCCGGCAGAACTGCGGGATTTGCAGGAAATTGCCCAAGAGCAAGCCTATCGCACACACCAGGAAATCATTAGGGCTGGAGAGCCTGGAGACGGGGTTTATTTTGTAAAAACGGGTGTTGTGGAAATATCTGCTGGTCATGGCAATGCGCGTGTTTTCTCGCTTCTTGGCCCGACCGAGATTTTCGGTGAAATGGCGATTATTGAAAATCGTCCGCGATCTGCCACCGCCAAGGCGGTGGAACCCACGGTGGTTTATTTTTTGCCACGAAAGCAGATACTGGACCTGCTGGAACGGTCGCCCTCCCTCAAACAGGCCCTGCTTCAGCAAATCAGTCAACGATTACGGGCGTTCAACCAGGTGCATGTGCGTGAACTGGTTCAGTCCGAACATTTGGCCATGATTGGGCGGTTGGTTCAGGGCATCGTGCATGATTTGCGTGGGCCATTAAATTTAATCAATCTCTCCGCCGACGCCTTGGCCCTAGATGAGCGCCAAGGGGAATCCCGTGTCAAGACGCAGAATCGCATCCGCAAGCAGGTGGTGCGAATCAATGATCTGGTCAGTGACATCCTCATATTTACCCAAGGGCCGGCGGTCGCCGATCCTCCGCCAGAGGTGAATTTTGCGAGTTTTGTCAGGGAGCTGGCTGTGGACTTGGAGGAGGAGGTATCCATGCGATCCTGCCGCTGGGAGATATCCACCCCTCCGCCGCATGCCTGGGTGTGCATGGACCCACGCCGATTGAGCCGGGTCTTTTTCAACCTGGTGACCAATGCCACGGATATGATGCCGGAAGGAGGCCGGATAATTCTTGGATTTGAGGAGGACGCAGGGGAAATCATCACCAGCCTGGCCGACACCGGGCCTGGCATTGCCCCGCAAATAGCCGACACCCTTTTCCAGCCCTTTTCCACCCATGGCAAAACACGTGGGACGGGGCTGGGCCTGGCCATCTGCAAAAAAATCATTGAGGAACACGGCGGCAGGATTTGGGTGAAAACCTCGACAAAGCATGGCTCAACCTTTTGCTTTGCGCTTCCCATCTCCAAGTCGAGGCAGGAATCGGACCCTGTTGTTACCGGGCAGGGCTCTTCCAAAATGAATAAGCCATGACAAAAGCGATTCAACATCCATCCTGGAAGTTTGAAATCCTGAATGATTTTTTGGCAGGGGCCGCGAAAAGTCAAACGATTGCAGCCATTGATGGCATAAAAGCAGGAAAAATATCTCCTTTGTGAACCGCATTCGATTGCTTTCCGATCAAGTGGCCAACCAGATTGCCGCAGGCGAGGTCGTGGAACGTCCCGCCAGCGTGGTCAAGGAGTTGGTGGAAAATTCGCTGGACGCGGATGCGTGCCGGATTTCCGTGGAAATTGGGGCGGGTGGGCGGAGCCTGATCCGGGTGACGGACGATGGGTTTGGGATGAGCCGGGATGACGCGCTGCTATCGTTGGAGCGGCATGCCACCAGTAAAATAAGGCGTGCCGAGGACCTGGCATCCATTGTCACGATGGGATTTCGCGGGGAGGCTGTGCCGAGCATAGCCAGCGTGAGCCGTTTTACCCTCATCACCAGGGAGCGCGATAGCGAAACACCCGAGGGCACCCAGGTGGTGGTGAATGGCGGCACCATTGCCGAGGTCAAGGCGGCTGCCGGGGCGCCTGGCACAAGCGTGGAAGTGCGACAGCTTTTTTTCAACCTGCCCGCGCGCCGCAAGTTTCTGCGCACGGAGGAGACGGAGGCGGCGCACATCCAGCATTACCTTACCCTTGCCGCGCTGGCGCACCCGGACGTTTCGTTTCTTTTCATCAAGGATGGCAGGAGCGTCTGGCAACTGCCTGCCATTGGATGCGATGCCACGCCTTCCAGCCGCATAGGCGCATTGAGGGAAAGGTTAAGAGCCTTGATGGGCGAAGAACAGTTGCTTCCCGTCCATTTTATCCGGCAAATGGCGGATGACTTTCCGATGCCTGATGAAAATGACATTTTCGAAACCGCGCTGCCGGAAAAACCAGTGGATGCGGCTATTAACCTGCCTGGCCAGCTCAGGCTTTGGGGCTTGATCGGGGCGCCGGGGATTTCCCGGACCACACGGGACGGGCAGTTTGTTTTCGTGAACCGGCGTCCGGTGGAAAACCGCGGCATCAACTATGCCTTGATTGAAGGTTACCATAATTCCCTGATGAAAGGCCGTTACCCAGTTTGTTGTTTGTTCCTGGAGATTCATCCGTCGGCGGTGGATGTGAACGTGCACCCGTCCAAGCGGGAGGTAAAATTTCGTCGTGAATCTGAGGTGCGCAAGCTGGTGGCTGATGCCATTCAAGACACTTTGCTTTCCTACCATGCGCAACGTCCCGGACCGGGTGGGATGAATCAGGGCCTATTTCCCGCACCCGTAACGGCGAAGGGCATTGATACTGCATCCGCCCCGGAACAGCAGGTCCTTCTGCCCGGGCCGGGCCTTGGCGCGGTGCCGCTGTCCAAGTCGGAAACCCTGCCCGTGGACTCTGACAAACCATCAATCAGGCAATCTGCGGAACGGGTTCAGGCAAGCCCGCAGCCCTCATCCACGGCTCCGATGGCTGCCATCTCGTCCAGTTCAGGAAAGCAGGCAGCTTCCCCGGCAGGCGAAACCTCATTGCCGCAATTGGCAGCCGGACAGGCGAGCGGCAACCGAATTGGAACGAATAGTCAGGGTGCCAATCCGCATACGGCAGGCGTGACTCCGCTTCTGAACGTTCCGCTGCGGCTGATCGGGGTGGTGGGACGATTGTACGTCTTGCTGGAGTCAGACCGTGGTTTGGTTGTGCTGGACCAGCATGCGGCCCATGAGCGGGTTTTATTTGAACAAATGCGGACACGCCTGGAACAGCAGGGGACCGTGGCCTCTCAAAAACTGCTCCTTCCTGAAACACTGGAACTACCTCCACGCGACGCCCAATTTTTACGCGAGCAATTGGCGGCTCTGACGAGGCTGGGAGTGGGGTTGAGCGAGTTTGGGGAGCGCACTTTTCTGCTGGATTCCCTTCCGCCCTTTGTGCGAACCACGGACCCGCGCAAATTTGTTCTCGATTTGGTGGATGAATTGAGGGCGGCTGGGCGTGAAGTAAACCTGACACGCTTGGGGGAGCACACCGTGGCCAAGACCGTTTGCCGGCACGCGGTCAAGGCCAACGACCATCTGGCCGGGGCCGAATTGGAAAACCTGATTGCGGACCTGCGGCATTGCGCCATGCCTTATACCTGTCCGCATGGCCGCCCCACGCTGGTTGAAATGAACTATCGCGAACTTGAGAAAAAATTTGGCCGGACACTTTAGCCGGTCTTGAATGGAGCGGGCAGGGAAAGCCAATAAAAAGCCAGATAGCTGTTGCATTCCATGGTGTTTTGGATAAAATGGATTCCAGTTAAGGGCGTATCTAATTACAGAAAAAACAACGTGCTCCCGCCTGAGGAGCCTAAAAACATGAAAAATAATATTCAATCCATCACATCCGCAATAGGTTGTCTGTTGTTGATCACCGGCTGTGCGCAGCAGCAACAACAAGGGAAATACAATGCCGCTCCGGCACAGGTTTCCACCCCGGCTCCCGCACCCTCTGCCAACATCGCCTATTTCCCCAGTGGCAGCATTCAGGGGAGTGGCTTGTCTGTTGAAAAAACGGCCCCCGCCCAGGTTTTGGTGGGGCAGCCTTACCAATATAGCTACGTGGTGAGCAACCTCACCGACGCCACCTTGGAAAATGTCGTGGTTATGGACCGCGTGACCAGCGATTTCACACCATCGGATTCTGATCCTGCCGCTACGAGCACGGGGGATGGAAAAGCCAGTTGGAACCTGGGCACCCTGGCTCCCAAGGAAGGCAAGACCATCACAGTGAAAGGCAGCAGCGCCGATGAGGGAGTGGTTACCACATGTGGCTGGGCGACTTACAACCCTGTGCTTTGCCAAGACATCCAAGTGGTGAAGGCGAATATTGCCTTGACCAAGACAGAGCCATCCGATGTGCTGATTTGCGATCCCATTCCAACCACCCTGACGGTGAAAAACACCGGTTCCAGCGCCCTGACCGGGGTTGAAATCACGGATTCCCTGCCCTCCGGGATGACTGCGGATGGCAAGAGCAGCCTGACCTTTGAAGCTGGCACACTGGCCCCAGGGGCAAGCACCAACTTCCAATACAACGCCACGGCGACCTCGACGGGCAGCTTGGTGAACAATGCCAAGGTCACCTCAACCGAGGGGGTGACTGCGTCCGCGTCTGCTACTGTCAACGTCCACCAGCCGGTTTTGGCGATTAGTTGCAAAGCCACGGACCAACAGTACATGGGCCGCAAGTTTGACGTGAGCTACACCGTTTCTGACACTGGCGACGCCCCGGCGGCTGGATCCAAGCTGGAGGTTATTGTTCCGGCTGGCTTGAATGTTGTTTCGGCGGGAACCGGCCAGGCGGCGAATGGCAAGATTGACTATGACCTTGGAACTGTGGACACCAACAATCCACAGACCGTCACCGCCACCTTTACCAGCGCCACGGCGGGGACATTCGATTTTGCCGGAAGCGTGAGCGGATCCTGTGCAGCCGCCTCCTCCACCACCTGCGAAACCAAGGTGGTTGGCATTCCTGCCATTCTGCTGGAAAAATCCGACAACCCGGACCCTGTAGCCGTGGGCGACACCACTGTATATACCGTGAAGGTGACGAACCAAGGCACTGCGGATGATTCCAATGTGGCCATCAGCATCGTGGTGGATTCTGAATTGACTCCTGTGAGCAGTGATCAACCAGGAGCCACCATCAATGGCCAGACCGTGACCTTCCCGGTGATACCCACCTTGGGAGCCAAGCAGGCGGTTACTTACACGATTGTGGCCAAGGGCGTCACGCCGGGTGATGCGCACACCAAATTCATCCTGTCTTCAGCCAACGTGACCACCCCCATCACTGCGGAGGAAAGCACCACGGTGTATTGAGCCAGGGATTCTGGACAGTTTCAAAAGGCCGCCAAAGAAATTTGGCGGCCTTTTTCATTTTGAACTTTTTAAGGTTGAAAGATTGCGATTGCAAAACGGGCTTTTTGAGCGAATGCTTTGGCTCAGACAAAAGGAATCTGCCATGAAACCACTAAACCTGCTGTTGCTTTGGGTGCTCCTGTTCCTTCTCAACCCCCCTGCCTGGGCCGCACCGGGGGAATCCCATCGGGCCACGGTCCTGGGAAATCCGGCCACTGCATTTGCCCCCACGCTGTTTACCGCGTCCGATTTGCGCGCCCGCTTTGCCGATCCTGCCCTGCGCCCGGATATTCTGGATATTTTGAAACAATGGGGATGGACCGGGGATCCGGCAGACCTGTTTGCAGCAGCGGCCACCCATGAGATAGTGGATTGGAATATCCCTGTGGGCGAGGTGATGCCATTCATGTCATCGCGGTCGCATGGGCACCCCGTTTGCTTGCGCAACGTGACTTGGGCCGGGTGGGATCCAATTCATGCCTATGCCTTTACGTTTGCCTCGGCTGGACGGCTATGGCGGTGCATCACTCCCAAGCCATGCAGCAATTTTTTTGTTGAAGATCTCGGCCCTGTGCCTGTGGCTGGGCTGACCCTGGATTGCAGCGTGGCCGACCAGGTTTCCATGGGTCATCTTTTGCAGGTCTGTCTTTCGATTCATAACACGGGCAACATTCCGGCCACAAATATCAGCGTGAACCTGCCCATACCGGAGGGCATTCCGGCCATGGATGCCACGGAGGGTGGAAACATCAACACAAACCAAGTCAATTGGGTCATAGCCAACCTTGCACCGGATGGGACACAAGAACTGTGCGCGGCGCTTCGCCCGCGGCGCCCCGGGACGGTAGAGTTCAACTCTTCCGCGGTCTGCGAAGGGGTGCCCCCCCTTTCCTCCTCCTGCTCAACCGAGATAATAGGATTGCCCGCCTTGTTGCTGGAGAAATCCGACAATCCGGACCCCGTGGCCGTGGGCTCGAACACTTTGTACACAGTCAAAGTCACCAACCAAGGCTCTGCGCCGGATCGCAATGTTGCCATCACGATCATTGTGGATTCCCAACTGGCGCCTGTGACGTCGGATCCTGCGGAGGCCATCATCCAAGGCCAGACGGTGACGTTTCCGGTTGTTGCCTCACTGGCCGCCAAGCAAGCGGTGACCTGCACTCTTGTTGCACGCGGGGTTCAAGCAGGCGATGCCCACACCCGGTTTGTGGTCAACTCTCAAATGCTCAGCTCCCCTTTGACGGCTGAGGAAAGCACGACGGTGTACTGACCTTGTTTTCTGGGGCTGAATTTCCATGTGGCGCGTGTGGGCATGTTTGTTGACGCTGGCGCTGGGCAGTGGGTGTGCCACCGTGGAGAACGAGGAAAGCCAGCGACGGGCCGTGGAGGAATTGACCGCGCGACTGGAAAAATTGGGGCCTTCAGTGGATGATTCAGAAGCCAAAGCCGCGGCAGGCGCGGCGGTGCGTTATCCGCTCTTTCTGGCGCAAAAATGGAAAGTCACGCCCCCGGCCATTTTCAACAATATGCTGGTCAATGCCGGCATTCATCCGGACGGGCTGTGTTTTCAGTGGGCGGACGCCTTGACCGAAAAAATCATAAGCCTGCACCTGCGGACGCTGGAATGGCATCGTGGAGTGGCCCGATTGGGCACCTCACACGAGCACAGTTGCGTGGTGCTCACGGCAGTGGGCCAGCCATTTGCCCAAGGACTGGCTCTGGACGCCTGGCGCCATTGCGGGCGGTTGCATTGGGCCGGGGTGCTTCACGATGATTATTCGTGGAAAGAAGTTTCCCTGTCACCATCCTACCTTGCGGAACTGGAGACGGGCGCCCGGGATGTGGAAGATGAGCGCAGCAGAAGCGCTTCCCATTAACCGGGCCTCAAAGCAACCGGCTTTGATTCCCGCCAGGTGGCGGCAGGTTCAACTTGCGGTAGCTTAACTCCGTTGCCACGCGTCCCTGCGGCGTGCGGTTCATAAAACCTTCCATGATCAGGTAAGGCTCATAAACCTCCTCAATGGTATCCGGCTCCTCGCCCACGGCCACGGCGAGGGAATTCACACCCACAGGCCCCCCGCCAAATTTGACGATGATGGCCTCCAAAATCCGTTTGTCCATCTCGTCCAGTCCGTTTTCATCAATTTCCAACATGGCCAGGGCGCGGTCTGCCACCGGCACGGTGATTTTGCCATCCCCCCGCACCTCGGCATAATCGCGGACCCGGCGAAGGAGATTGTTGGTGATACGGGGAGTGCCTCTGCTGCGGCGGGCTATTTCCCGGGCGCCGTCGGCTTCTATTTGCACACCGAGCAATTGCGCCGACCGGAGGACGATTTTTTGCAGATCGGGAGCGGAATAATAGTCCAGGCGCTCGCGAATGCCAAAGCGCGTGAGGAGAGGAGCGCTCAGCAAACCACTGCGGGTGGTGGCGCCAATGAGGGTGAACCGGGGCAGGTTGAGACGCACGCTTCGGGCGTTTGGCCCCTGGTCTATGATGATGTCCAGCTTGAAATCCTCCATGGCTGGATAAAGATACTCTTCAATGGTTTTTTGGAGGCGATGGATTTCATCAATGAACAGCACATCGCCCTCCTCCAAATTGGTGAGCAAACCGGCCAGGTCACTGGCTTTTTCGATAGTCGGGCCGCTTGTGGCCTTAAGGTTGGCGTTCATGGCCTTGGCCAGGATGTTGGCAATGGTTGTTTTGCCCAAGCCGGGCGGACCATTGAGAAGGATGTGATCGAGAGCCTCCCCCCGGCGCGATGCAGCCGTCACGGCTATTTCCAGGCGTTCCTTGACCCTGGCCTGGCCGGTGAAATCTGAAAACAGCGACGGACGCAGCGTCATTTCCAACGCTGCATCGGGCTTGTTCAAACTAGCCACCTGTGGTTCAGGCATGAGACCCTAGCTTGCGCGAGCCGACTCCAACCGGCAAGCGAGATTCATCGGCAATTCCGATCGCGGATCGGCACCTCCACTCGCAGTCCGGCACGGCAAAGGCAACTGTTACCCGGCGGGTATGGATGAAGTCATTTCAACCCGCAAAGCGAAATTGAAAGGGTGAAGATGCGCCCATTAGATTGACTCAGATTGGCCTTTGGAATTTCGTTTTTCGGGTTCAATATAATTTGCTGGAAAATCAAAAAAAGGAGGACCATTCTGGGGCACTCATATGGATCCCAAAAAATGGCTGGCTTGTGGCATTTGCCTTTCCATGTTTTTAATTTTCATCCCCGGCGCCCTGGGGGACGAGGCCCACATTCAGCTTCCTTCATTAGACGGGCCTGTCCTTTCCGGCAGTGGGTTGACAGGGCGCTCCCTCTTGGGGATGGGTTTGGCGCTTTGCGTGGCGGGGGCGGTTTTTGGGTTGTGGGAATACCGCAAAACACGCCGCCTGCCTGTGCACCCCGCCATGGCTGCTGTTTCAAATGTCATCTGGGAAACCTGCAAAACCTATCTGCTTCAACAGGGCCGGTTCCTGGGCATCCTCTGGCTGTTGGTTGCCTTTTGTATTTTGTTTTATTTCAAGTGTCTTGAAGGGGATGCGTGGGGATCGGTGGCCGCCGTTTTGGGGTGTTCCATTTTGGGCATATTGGGAAGTTACGGTGTGGCATGGTTTGGAATCCGCATCAACACCACGGCCAACAGCCGGACGGCCTTTGCCGCCCTGCAGGGGCATTCACTCAAGACCCTGTCCATTCCATTGCAGGCGGGCATGTCCATTGGCCTGCTGCTGGTCTGCGTGGAGTTGTTTTGCATGATCTGCATCCTGCTTTTCATTCCCCGGGAACTGGCAGGCCCGTGCTTTATTGGCTTTGCCATAGGGGAATCACTGGGCGCCTCCGCGTTGCGCATCGGCGGCGGCATATTCACAAAAATTGCGGATATCGGATCGGACCTCATGAAAATTGTGTTCAATCTGCCAGAGGATGACCCAAAGAATCCCGGAGTGATCGCGGATTGCACGGGAGACAATGCCGGGGATTCCGTGGGGCCAACGGCGGATGGTTTTGAAACCTACGGGGTCACCACGGTGGCCCTGATCACGTTCATGGCCCTGGCCCTTTCTTCATGGCCGGAAACCTGCGGGCGCCTCATTATTTGGCTGTTTGCCATTCAAAGCCTGATGGTTCCCGTTTCGTTGTTATCCTTTTTCCTCAACCGGGCAACCTCGCGCTGGCGGTATGGAAACCGGCCCGGGTTTGATTGGGAATCACCCCTGACCGACCTGGTGTGGACCACCTGCATTCTCTCCGTGGCAGCCTGTTTTGGAGCGAGCTATTTTTTGCTCGGGGACATTTCCCTGTCACAGAACGCACCGGGTGGAATGCCCGCCGTGAAGCTGACCGCCCTTTGGTGGATTTTGCCCTCCATCATCGGATGCGGGTCCCTGGCGGGTGCATTGATCATGGAATTCACAAAAATTTTTGTCAGCACCCGGTCCCGGCACGTGCGTGAAGTCACCCGCTCGTCCGAACAGGGAGGCGCATCGCTGAACATATTGTCCGGGTTGGTGGCCGGCAATTTCTCGGCTTTCTGGATGGGGATGCTGATTTTGGCCCTGATGGGTGTGGCCTGTGTCCTGGCCAGCAACCCGGATTTTCAGGCCCTGATGTCTGCATGCGGATTTGCAGCCCCCATTTTTGCCTTTGGGCTTGTGGCCTTTGGTTTGCTGGCCATGGCGCCAGTGACCATTGCGGTGGATAGTTTTGGGCCGGTTACAGACAACGCACAGTCAGTCTATGAATTGAGCCGGATTGAGGCACTGCCCGAAATCCAGGGTGAATTGGAAAGGGAATATGGTTTCAAGCCTGACTTTGCCGGGGCGAAACTGGAGCTCGAGAAAGGGGACGGGGCTGGAAACACCTTCAAGGCCACAGCCAAGCCGGTGTTGATTGGCACCGCCGTGGTGGGGGCGACCACCATGATCTTTGGCATCATCATGCTGCTCCAAAAAGTTTACGGCCAGGCATCGGACCGACTTAGCCTGGTCCATCCGCCAGTGATCATGGGGTTGCTCATGGGCGGCGCGGTGATTTACTGGTTCACTGGCGCCAGCATACAAGCGGTGGTGACAGGTGCCTACAGTGCGGTGGTGTACATCAAGCGCAACCTGAAATGGGATTCCCATGCGGCGTCCCTGGCAGACAGCAAAAGGGTGGTGGAAATCTGCACCATTTACGCACAGCGCGGCCTGTTGAATATTTTTGTGGTGATCTTTTCCCTGGCCCTGGGCCTGGCTTTTTTTGATCCCTTTTTCTTCATAGGCTACCTGGTGGGCCTGGCTTTTTTTGGGTTGTTCCAGGCTGTTTTCATGGCCAATGCGGGCGGAGCCTGGGATAACGCCAAAAAGATTGTGGAGGTGGACCTCAAGCTGAAGGGCACCCCTCTGCATGCCGCCACCGTGGTGGGCGACACAGTGGGCGATCCTTTCAAGGACACTTCTTCCGTGGCCATGAACCCTATCATCAAATTCACGACCCTGTTCGGACTCCTGGCCGTGGAAATCGCGGTCAAATTGCGGCAAAGCAGCACCGGCACATGGTTGGCGGATCTGCTGGGCGCGGCATGTCTGCTAGTGGCTTTTATTTTTGTTTACCGTTCTTTTTACCATATGCGCATCCCCGACGGCTCCTAGCCCTGAGAATTCGTGGGGGGGGGGATGCGCGAAGAAATATTCTTCACACAGTTTATTCTCGATAAACCGGTGCTGTGATTCCAGATTGATGGCCGTGCGGGTCATAGAACATACGCTCCGGGTTGATTGGAAAATGCGGGTGACATTCACCCGGGATATTTTTGCAGCATCGAATGACACCCTTCTGCGCGCCCTGGCAGACACCGGGCCCCGCCAGGCGCTAGTGGTGCTGGACCAAGGGGTTGTGCAATCCCACCCAGGCCTGCCCGCGCGCATCGAGGGTTACTTCGCTCAAGCCGGCCCCGCATTGCGGATGGCTGGGGCTCCACGGATCGTGCCGGGAGGGGAATCGGCAAAAAATTCCTTGAAACTGATCCGGCAAATCCATGGCTGGATTCATGATCACGGCCTGGACAGGCATTCCTACGTGATTGCCGCCGGAGGTGGCGCGCTTCTGGACGCTGCGGGATTTGCGGCCGCAACGGCTCACCGGGGCGTGCGGCATGTCCGTCTTCCCACCACCACCCTGGCCCAAGCCGACTCTGGAGTGGGTGTCAAAAACGGGATCAACCTTTTTGGCAAAAAAAACTTTGCCGGCGTCTTTGCCCCTCCGCACGCCGTGATCAATGATTTCGATTTTCTAGCCACCCTGCCACCTGAGGAAAAGCGGGCGGGCTACGTGGAAGCAGTAAAAGTGGCGTGCATCCGGGACCGCTCATTTTTTGAAAATATTGAGCGACAGGTGGACTCCCTGGCTTCCTTTCAGGCAGAAAGCATGCATGAAATCATCATGCGCTGTGCGGCGCTTCATCTGGAACATATTGTCCGGGGTGGTGACCCATTTGAAAATGGATCTGCAAGGCCGCTGGATTTTGGGCATTGGGCAGCCCACAAACTGGAACAACTATCCAGGTTCAGCATCTCGCATGGGAATGCGGTGGCCCTGGGCATGGCCTTGGACGTGGAGTATTCGCGGCAGAAAGGACTTTTACCAGCGGCCTCAGCCAGGCGCATCCTTCGATTACTAAAGAAGCTGGGTTTCAAACTGTTTCATCCCCTGCTGCGCTGCCAATCCCCACCCGCAGGCAGTCCCCTGCTCCAGGGGTTGGAAGAATTTCGCGAGCACCTGGGAGGTGAACTCACCATCACCCTGCTCAGGGAAATTGGCTTGGGCGAGGAGGTTCATGAAATGGACACGGAAGCCATTGCCTCCTCCGTGTTGGAGCTTGAACGCCTTGAGCAGACGCCTGGCTCTTGAACTGGCGCCATGAAAACAACTTTAAACCCCGGCCCGGACCGGTGACACTTTTGAATTCATGAAACGCACCGCAGTGATCAACGTGGTGGGGCTTACGGAACGCTTGCTGGGCGAAGACACCCCCAAGATCATGGAATGGCTGCAAGGCGGATGTCTCAGGCGCATCCGGCCTGCATTTCCGGCTGTCACCTGCACCGCCCAGTCCAATTACCTCACGGGCCTCACACCATCCGGTCATGGAATTGTGGGGAATGGATGGTACCAGCGCGAGCTGGCTGAAATTCATTTCTGGAAACAGTCCAACCACCTCGTGCAGGCGCCCAAGATATGGGACGATTTGCGCCAGGGAGACCCGCAATTCACCTGCGCCCAGTTGTTTTGGTGGTACAATATGTATTCCAACGCGGATTTCTCCATTACTCCCCGGCCTCTTTATCCTGCGGATGGCCGCAAGGTTTTCGATATTCACACATGGCCTTATGGCATCCGGAATGATATCAAGAAGGAACTTGGGGAATTTCCTTTTTTTGGATTTTGGGGGCCTGCTGCCGGCCAAAATACCCCGCAAGGCGCTGCGGATGTGGTTTCCCGCTGGATTGCCTCGGCAGCCTGCTGGATGGAAAAAAAGCATGCCCCCACCTTGAACCTGGTTTACCTGCCGCATTTGGATTACAATTTGCAACGGTGGGGCCCTTGCACGAACGAAAAGGCGGCGTATATCCATGGCGCCCATGCCACCACAAAAAGGCTGAATCCCCGAATCCGCCCGGACCTGAGGGCCATTGATGACATTGTGGGCGGCTTGATCCGGTTTTGGGAGGAAAGAAATGTGCAGGTCCTGATCGTGTCCGAGTATGGCATTACCAATGTGGACACTCCCATCCATTTGAACCGTGTTTTCAGGCAAAAAGGCTGGATCACCGTGAAGGAGGAACTGGGGCTGGAACTGTTGGATGCCGGAGCAAGCCGGGTTTTTGCGGTGACTGACCATCAAGTGGCCCATGTTTATTTGAATGATCCCTCGTTAAAATCCGCTGTTCAGGAAACTCTGAAGAGCATACCCGGTGTGGCCCAAGTATTGGATGAGCAGGACCAGATTCAAAAAGGCATGTATCATGCCCGCGCAGGAAACCTGGTGGCCGTGGCCGCTGAGAACGCATGGTTTACCTACTATTATTGGATGGACGATGCCCTGGCTCCAGATTTTGCGCGAACCGTGGATATCCATCGCAAGGCAGGATATGATCCCGTGGAATTATTCCTGGATCCCGCCATTCGATTTCCCTCGATGAAGATCGGGTTTCGGTTATTGCAGAAAAAACTTGGTTTTCGAATGCTGATGGACCTCATTCCACTGGATGCGGGATTGGTGAAAGGATCCCACGGCTGCCTGCCTGAATCGGAACTGGACTGGCCCGTGCTGATCACCCCGAAGAACGTGGCGAACGGTCCTGATGGGATGGATTCGACACGGGTTTACTCCATTTTACGCGGGAGCGTGCGGGCTTGAATCCGGATGGATGGCTGAACCAAAAAAGGGATGGAGATTTGCAACCTGTCACCGGCGACGCCCACCCGGTGAAAAGTGATAACCCCCATGGATCCGTCCACCCCGAACTTTGCCCGGGAATCCACCGGAATTACCGGGTTTGCTTTCTTCAAAAAGAGCGGTGTACCGGTAATCAAATCCCTCCAACTTGATTCGAGGAATTTTCTGGCCGATGAACCGTTCGATGGCAAACACATGGGGAGAATCTTCCGCCACCATGATGGTGAAGGCATCCCCCGTGGCCTCCGCCCGTCCTGTGCGCCCGATGCGATGAATGTAATCCTCCGGATGCTGGGGCACATCATAATTCACCACGTGGCTGACATCGGCAATGTCCAAGCCCCGCGCGGCAATATCCGTGGCCACGAGGACTTCAAACCGTCCATCACGAAAACCCTGCAAGGCCTGCTCCCGCTCCCGCTGGGTGCGGTTGGAGTGCAACACGGCAACGGCGTGATTGGCCCGTTTGAGCGTGGTGGCGATGCGATCCGCCCCATGCTTCGTGCGGCAGAACACGATGACGGAGTCATAGTTAACCGAGTCCAGCAGCCTGAGCAGCAAATCCGTCTTCTGGGAATCCGAGACAGGATAAATGACATGCTTGACAGACTCCGCCGGGGAACGTCGCGCTCCAATTTCAACTGTTTCCGGTTGGTGCATGGCCCACTGAATCAAGGTTTCAATCTGAGGAGGAATGGTGGCGGAGAAGAGGGCGGTGTGACGCTTGCGGGGGCATTTTTCCACCAGTTTGCGGACATCGGGGAGGAAGCCCATATCGAGCATGCGGTCGGCTTCATCCAGCACCAGGAACTCCACCCGGTCCAAGCGCACATTGCCCTGGGCCAGATGGTCCAGCAGGCGGCCTGGCGTGGCCACCACAATGTCCGCGCCCGACTTTAATTCATCGGTTTGGCGTCCGTAACCCACGCCACCGAAGACCACGGTGACCTTGAGGTTGGTGAATCGGGCGTAATCCCGCAAAGCCGTCTCCACTTGCGCCGCCAATTCACGGGTGGGCTCCAAAATCAAGACTCGTGGAGGATGGCCCGGTTGATGATGACCGAGTTTGGACAGAATGGGCAGGGCAAAGGCCGCTGTTTTGCCGGTTCCCGTTTGTGCGCTGCCAATCACGTCACGTCCTGCCAGCACCAGCGGAATGGCCCTCAATTGGATCGGTGTGGGATCTGCGTACCCCATGGCCTTGACACCCTCAAGGATTTTTTCGGAAAGGCCGAGTGCAGTGAAGCTCATTTGAACATACCTTTATTCCTCAGGTGGATTGGCAGGGAGGGGAGGGACGGACGTCAGGATGGGATGCGTTGGAACCGTGGCGGCCGGATCCGCAGGCATTTCTGTGGTCGAGGCTGGCTGGCCTTCTGCCGTGGCCACTGTCTCGGAAGGGTGTTTCATTTCGGCAACTCCGGCGCCAACCTGGGCTTGGGGGATGTTTTCCACGGCAACATCTTCGCTGGCAGATGTTTTGGTTGTGGCAATCTTTTCAGGCTTGGCAGGGCGAGGGAGCGGCTTTTTGGCAGTTTCAAGCCTTCCATCCGCAAATTCGAGAACATGCCCCTGATGCACCAACCAGTGCAGGTCAGCCACCACGGCGGTCTGTTCAGCAGTGGGCGGGGGCGGGGTTGGAATGCCAGATTCAGCCCCGGCAGGAGGCGTTGAAACAGCATCTGTGGGATTGGCCGACGGGGTTTCAGGGGAAACCACCGGCACACCAGCCGCTGCAGGAGCGGGGGCGAGTGTTTCCAGCAATTTTTTGCGGGTGCATTTGGGGATGGAATTGATGCTTTCGACGATTCGCCTGATATTTTCCGAAACCGGGGAGGCTTCCAAATCCAGAAATTGGGGACGAGCCACCGCGACATGGGTGACGGTTTTATTCACTTTGAAGAACTGGAGTCCACGGGAGGCAAATTGTTGGCTGAGTTTGGTGGCCACTGCGATGGGGAAGTGTCTTTGATGTTCCCATTCAGCGCGCACCAGCCTCTGGATGGGGCCGCAGCGGAGCGCCCGGCTGGCCACGCCCGCAACCACAAGGGTATCCACGACCTTGACCATGCTCTCCTTGTAGGTGGTACGAAAATGCTGCTCCACGGCTTCCATGCTAGGGAGTTTGAGAGGCTCCGGGACGTTCAAGCAATTGTATTCGGTCTTGAAGCTCTGCTCTTCAATCCACTTTTTCACCACCGCTTCGTCCTTGACGATTTTGACGCGCGCCTTGAACGCATCAAAAGGCATGCGGGAAAAACGTTCGGCATGCAGCTTGCGCAACTGGTTCTGGTAATCGTGGTAATTAGGCGGCCCGAGGATGACCCCGCTCATTCCGCACTGGGCCACAAAGGTGTAGGTCCCTTTTGGGGGTTCCGTGGCGGTGCGTTCAGCCTGGTAAAACGTGGCGAAATGCTGCCTCAGGGCGTGCGCCAGCGCATCCTCCTCATTGAGCCAGGGAGATTCATCCAAGGCGCACACATACAGGTTCTGGGACATGCCGCCATCTGCTTTTTTACGGGACGCCAGTTGCACCGAATACCGCTCCGGCTTTTGCAGCACCAATTGCGCGATTTGAAACAGAGGATAAGCGCGCCCTGTAATTTTGATTTGCCGCGCCAGGTGATCCACCCCCTTGTCATCAGGCACAAAAGCCACGCTGATATCGGGCGGCGGGACAATGGGCGCGGGCGGTTCCTGCCGTCTTGAATCCTCGCGGCTGAAGCCTCGTCCAGACTTGGAACGAGGTCCGCCTCCGGCGCCCTCACGCCCACCCCTGCCGCCGGGGCGGCGGCCCTCGCGTTCGCCAGCTCGAGATGGACCTGAATGCCGGGGGCCGCGCGGCCCGCCCGGGCCACCCTGCCTTTCGCCCGAACGGCGTTCCGGGCGTGACTCTTCGTTGCCGGTGAAAGATTCGTAGCGGTTGGTTTCCGCTTTCGGTTGGGCCCAGGCCGGCTGGAATAAATTTTCCAGGTCCAGGTCAAGTTCGGGAACAGTGCTCATGTGTGACTGAAAGTTGGGAATCAGGCAGGGGTCGGGGCCTGGCGCTTGACCAGAATGGCTTCAACAATTTTTTTGGACAGGTCGGGTTTCTCAACCAGATTTTTACGGGCGGCATCACGACCTTGGCCGATTAAATCACCGTTGAATTGAAGCCATGCACCTTTTTTATCCACCACCCCGGCCTCGATGCCCACGTCCAGAATGCTTCCTTCCTTGTCCACCCCATGATTATAAACGATATCAAACTCCGCCTCGGCAAATGGTGGGGCAACCTTGTTTTTCACCACTTTCACCCGCACATGATTGCCGGTGGCATTTCCAGCATCATCCTTTAAGGTATCCTTGCGGCGGATGTCCAAGCGCACGCTGGCATAAAATTTCAGGGCTTTTCCACCGGGGGTGGTTTCCGGGTTGCCGAACATCACGCCAACCTTCTCGCGCAATTGGTTGGTGAAAACGCAGGTGGTCCGGGATTTGCTCAATACGGCCGTAAGTTTGCGCAAGGCCTGGGACATCAGCCTGGCCTGCATCCCCATGGTGGCCATCCCCATGTCCCCCTCCAATTCCGCCTTTGGAACCAACGCCGCCACGGAATCCACCACAATGACATCCAATGCATTTGAGCGGGCCAGGGTTTCGCAGATGGTCAGCGCTTCCTCCCCTGAAGAAGGCTGTGAAACCAAAAGATCGTCCAAGTTCACCCCCAATTTTTTGGCATAAGCGGGGTCCAAGGCATGTTCAGCGTCAATGAAAGCGGCCAAACCACCGGCTTTTTGGGCATTGGCGATCACATGTAGCATCAGGGTGGTTTTGCCTGATGATTCCGGGCCATATATTTCGATCACACGCCCTCGCGGAACGCCTCCCACTCCCAGAGCCAAGTCCAGAGCCAGGGCACCCGTTGGAATAACCTCTATTTTAGCAAGCGCGCGCGCATCGCCCAATCGCATGATGGCGCCTTCACCGTAACTCTTTGTAATTGTTGAAATGGCGGATTCCAGTTCACGATCTCGCGCGGCATGTGCCCGCGTCTCCGCCGCCTTATCAACCGATTTATCAGCCGGCTTGTCGCCGACCTTTTCACCGGATTTTTCTGTGGATTTTTCTACGGATTTTGCCGCCATAAAAACTCGTCTTTGATTCAGGAACCCTGAAAATAGAGCATTCTGCGGACATAGTCAAACCCGGACCAATCTTTAGAAGCCAAATCAGCGATAAGAAACTGATCCAGCCCCCCAGAAAGATACAGGTGCAATGCGAAGAGGTCTGAGGGGACCCAGGTCTCTGCTTGCCATAAAACCTGAAAATTGAGCAGGGAACATCCTTCCACCATCCTTTCAATGAACCGCTTGCGTCAAACCGCTCACCTGAGGACTTCAGGCTTGCGACTCTGCGGCGAATCCACTTCACAAGGCACCCCGATGTAGTTTTGTCAAATAAAAATTGCCATGCCGGGGCCTCACCAATACGGGTGAGTGTTTTGCATGGGGAAATGTGGTACAAATGAGGCTGGTCATGATGAATTTTTTGCGATTGGCGTTGCTTTTAGTCTTTGGAGCATGGGTTTGTTATGCTCAGGGAACCCCTTCTGAAGGTTCCGGGTTTGATTATTTCACCAATCTCCCGCCTTCAGATTGTCCCAAGGTGGTGGGGGATCGCCTTATCCGACTCTTTCTGGATCATCCATTTGAATTTGAGACCCATCCCAAACGAGAGGTTTTGATTTATCCCGAATACCTGACCGAATATGGCGCCTTGAAGGTGGCCAAGGAGACGGGGGATTCCCCCCTGCAAAATGCACTGATCAATAAATTTAACCGCTTTTGGGTTTCGCCAGATACCAACCGTGTTTCCATGAAGGATCATGTGGATTACCGAGCGTTTGGGGTGGTGCCACTGGAGATATATCTTGAGACATGGAAACCCTCCTGTCTTCAACTTGGGTTGCGATTTGCCGACTCACAATGGGCCTCAACCTCGCCTGATGGCATTACTGCAGAGGCCCGCTATTGGATAGATGACACCTACATGATCACTGCGCTTCAGGTTCAGGCCTACCGTGCAACGCATCAGGGACAGTATCTCGACAGGGCAAGCCGGACACTGTCCCTTTACATAGAACGATTGCAGCAATCCGACGGATTGTTCTGGCACGGGACGAATGCGCCTTTTGAATGGGGCCGAGGCAACGGTTGGGTGGCAGCCGCCATGACAGAGCTTTTGCTGGCCATGCCGCAGAACCATGAGGGCCAAGAAAAGATCATGAACGCGTACCAACGCATGATGGCGGCTTTGGTGGCACGCCAGCGCCCGGATGGCTTGTGGGGTCAATTACTCGACCAACCTTCTTCATGGCCGGAGACATCAGGGAGCGCCATGTTTGACTATGCCTTGGTCACGGGAGTAAGGGCTGGCTGGTTGAATTGCTCCACTTACGGCCCTCCGGCACGAAAGGGCTGGCTGGCCTTGGTAAAGGAACTGGATCGTGATGGGAACTTGAAAGACGTTTGCACCGGTACCGACAAGGGATCCACGCGCGACTATTACCTGCAACGCCCCAGGGAAACCGGCAATCTGCATGGCCAGGCTCCCATGTTATGGACGGCCGCAGCGCTTCTCCGCCCGGATGCAGGGATTCAATCGGCGGATAGCCGGTAAAGGCCGGAGCCGTGGGGGGGAAGCGACTCTTTCAATGAGTCGGCGATGGTTCCCATGTTTTGGTGTGTCCACAGATTCCGCGCATGCACCGGACCTTTCACTCCGGCTTCATCAAGGGTCACCGTGACAGTGGCTGGTTCATCCGTGGTATTGAACAACCCCACATACCTGCCCAATCCCGCAGGCATTTTGGACACCCATGAGATCAAGCCTTCGTGATTAAAGATTTGATGCGCATCCCGCGCGGTTTGGTCCACCGCCAGGACTTCGTCATTGGTGAGCAGGGAGCGGGTGAAGTCGTCAAGTTTGACCAAGTCTCCACCCATGATCAGGGGGGAGCGGGCGATGCACCAGAGCGAAATGAGGGTTTGCTGCTCCACATGGGTAAGATGGGTGGAGCGCTTGCCCAGGTCCAAGACCCCAAGGGGGAGCATGTCTGCATCGGCAAAATGTCCAGGACCGGAAAACGCCGCCCATGCCGCCAAGGGCGCAAACTGTTCCTTGAGCCCATGCATGGACTCGTGGGGAGAACTCCATTTATCCCAGAAATCATCGCTGATACGCCATTGGTTGGCCAAGCCACTAATGGCGTACCCATCCGCAATGGGCGTGGGGCCCGGGGAAGTGCTCAGGACAATCTGGCGTCCGCTCCGATCAATGGCCTTGCGGATGGCCTCCAGTTCGGCGGCGTGGTAAGGTCGGCTCAGGTCATCCACCTTGATAAAATCCACGTCCCATGAAGCCAGGAGGGCCACAACGGAATCGTAATAGGCCTGAGCCCCGGGCTTGCGCATGTCCACTCCATATTCATCATGGTTCCAGGCACAAACATCCTGCTTGTCTGCAATATCAGCGGCATGCGCGGAGGAATTGAGAATGGGGCAGTTTTCGGCGACCGCCTGCCGCGGGATGCCGCGCATGAGGTGCAGGCCAAATTTTAAGCCCATGGAATGCAGTTTATCGGCCAGAGGCTTGAATCCCTGGCCGTTCACGGAACTGGGAAAGCGGTTGGGGGCGGGAAGGAGACGTCCGTTGGCATCCATGGAAAGCCGGGCATTGGGACGATAATCATAACCGGTGGCCTGCGGTTCATACCATTGGATATCCACCACGAGATATTGCCATCCATGGGGTTTGAGCAGGTTTGCCAGGACCCCCGCCTCCTCATTGACTTGGGCTTCATTGATGGTTGTGGCGAAACTGTCCCAACTATTCCATCCCATGACGGGGGAACTGGCCCAGCGCCAGAAAGGCGGTTCATAATTGACCTCGGGCAAGGGCGGCATGGAAACATCCGAGGGCGGCAAAAGATATGCGGCCAAGGCGCAGCCGGGCAGGCTCCGAAGACCTTCCACCACGCAAGCCGCATTGAGGCGGGCGCCTTCCACGGAAGTGTGCGTATGCTCGTGTATGAACACATCTGCCCGCAGGTGATCCGCGCCCAATTCCTCATAATGCCGGGCGGCAATGTCATTCAGGTCCACCACTTGGATGTTTTCCTCTCGCGCAATTTCCTTGGCCCAGCCGGCATAACTGCCATTGGACCGGGGTATGCGCCCGTCCACCCAATCGTTGCGGGGGATCAAAGTCACCATGATTGGGGTTGCTCCACGCTGCTTGGTGTCCACCACATATTTGCGCATGTACCAGCCATAGGTATGCACCGTCTCCAATTGTCCGGTGGAATTGGTCACGACCACGGATTCATTGCCAGTCCCATGAAGGGTGTTCCTGTCCCGGCCGTCGGTAAAACTGCCGCCGTCATTATGCCCCAGTTGCATGAGCACAAAATCCCCGGCCTTCAATTTCTCCAGAACGCGGTCCCACCGGCCTTCACGCAAAAAAGAACGGCTGCTGCGCCCCCCTATCGCATCGTTTTCCACGCGGATACGGTTGGTATCGAAGAAATAAGCAATTGGCGTGCCCCAACCTTGCAGGCCATTGCCGTGATTATTCACGGTGGAATCGCCAATGATAAAAAGAGTCGGAAGGTTGCCATCCGCGCCCGGGCAGGAGAGGCCGAAACCAAGACCTGAAAAGAGGCAAAGAATCAAAAAGAGCCGACACAGTTTGGAATTCATTGTGATAGAGTATGGTTTTCTCATTGTTGACCAAGCAAACCGGGGCCACAAGAAATTCCCCTTCCCCAGTTCTGGCGATGCGGCGGCATCCCCCGACTCGATCAAACGGGGCGGCTTTGGCACTCACCACAATTGGTGATAGGCCCACATGGGATCATTCTGTTAGGCTAAGACTTGAAACCTAAAAGCACATGCCACGCCTTTCCGCTTTGTCACGCTTTCCATACTTCAAAACCATCCCTGCCTGGTTGCTTGCCATGGTTTTTGGCTGGGAGATTCTTGGGCGGCCCTATCCTGTGCGAGCAAACCTGCCCGGTGGCGGCAGTGGCACAGGTCCGGCGGTGGTGGCCACGGATTACGGTTCCACCCTGGCGATTTCCAACGGGCTGGTTTCAATCGTGGTGACCAAGGCAGATGCCTCCATTCATGAAATTTATTATCAATTCAACAACAGTGGAACCCTCACCACGCGCCAGTTGCTACAGGGAGGGTACAACGGCGGCCAGCTTTACTGGCTGGAGAACCCGGACTCTTTTGTGGCGGGGCCATTCACGGCATCCCTGGTTCAAAGCAATGCCAATGAAGTTGAGTTGGATTTGAGCTGTTCCACCCCCACCAACGGCACCATGGACATTCATTACACCATGCTGCGTGGATCACCGGGGTTTTATGCTGCCATCATCCTGAGCCATCGCACCCAGGATGGGGTCATGAATATCACCTTGCGTCCCAATATTTATGCCGGCGGTATCTTCAACTGGATGTCCGTGGATGCTGCCCGGAACCGTTTGATGGAAGTTTCCGGGGGCGCCTCGGTGCCGGTACAAGGCGCGCCCAAGGAGGTTTACCTTTGGACCAACGGCATTTATTCCGGGAGATATGAGGACAAATACAAATACACGGCAGACCTGGGTGTGAACCGGGTGTGGGGCTGGAGCAGCGTGGGTGCCGGAGGCGCCAATGTGGGGCTTTGGAATATAACCGCCAGCGCGGAGTGTTACCCGGGAGGCCCCATGGAACGATCCCTAATGGAACACATCGGCACAACCATTCTCAATGTTTTTACCGGAGGATATTATGGCCTGGGCACTGATGACACGTTCACGAATGGAGAAACCTGGTCCAAGGTTTACGGCCCCTACTTTTATTACTGCAACAACATCACCAACGCCATCACTGAAACCAACCAGGCTGCCCAAGCGCTTTATGACGATGCGCTGTCCCAGGGCGCAGCCGAGCAGTCTGCATGGCCCTATGCGTGGTTTACAAACGCCAGCTATGCGCCCCTGCAAGGACGGGGCACTATCACGGGCCAGATGGCCATTCAGGATCCGGGCAATCCCAACGCTTCCGCCGCAGGCCTCTGGGTGGGGTTGGTCTGCCAGCCTTCCAATAACATCAGCCACGATTTTCAAGAATGGGCTAAACCCTATCAGTATTGGGCCAGGACGGATTCCACTGGACGTTTCATGATTTCCAACGTGATCGCAGGCGCTGGCTACACGCTTTATGCATTCGGGCCCGGAGCCGCAGGCACATTCATGTCACAAATGCAGGCGGGCGGGCAGCCTCCCATCCTCACGGATCTGCCGTCGGCCCCCTTTTCCGTCACTGTCATACCAGGTGCCACAAACTTTTTGAGCACCATTGTCTGGCGGCCTTCACGGGTGGGTGCCACTGTTTTTGAAATTGGATATCCGGATCGTTCCGCTGACAAATTTCGGCATGGGGACGATTATTGGGTGGGCGATATTGGACCGGACCCAAGCCATCCCAGCCCGGTTTGGAGCAAATGGCTGGAGTATGCCTTTGATTTTCCTGGAGGGGTGAATTATGTGGCGGGTCAAAGCCGTTGGAGCACAGATTGGAATTTCATTCAGCCTGTGGTGCCGGACAGCGCCGGAGTGTATCAACCCTCCACATCCACCATTTCCTTTCAACTGGCTGAGGCACCCACGAATGGGGCGCTGGCCTCCCTTTATTTGGGGTTGTGTTCGGACTTCTATTCGGCGGTCATTGTATCGGTCAATGGCGTGAATGCCGCGAGCCTCTCCGGCTTGTCTGCCAGCCCCGAGACCAGCGTGCCTTCCTCCGGCTATTATGCGCAATACGCCGATAGCGACACCAACATCCGCGAGGGCAACAATGGCGCATTCACCGACGAGCGCCTCACTTTTTCCGCCGCAGCCCTCCACGCAGGCCTCAACACCGTGTCCATTTCCTTTCGTGAAATTTCCCCCGATTATTTTGCCGATCATTTAATGTACGACTATGTGCGATTGGAATTGCAGGGTTATGTGCCTTCGGCGCCATCCCGGGTGGAGGCTTACCCGGGTTACCAATCCTGCCTGGTCACTTGGCCGGTATCGCCTGGAGCCACCAGCTACAACCTGCTCCGGTCCACTTACCCCACGAGCGGGTTCACGCCGCTTACCAATGGAATCCCGGGACCCGTTTCTGGAAGCGGACCGGACCAGGTGATTTTTCAGGATTCCACCGCAGCCAACGGATCAACCTACTATTACGAGGTGGAATCAGTGAATTCCACGGGCGCGAGCGGCGTTTCGACCGCCAGTTCGTCCGTCTCGCCTTCATCCACAGTGCCAGCGAACGCCCCTTCGGCTCCTTCGGGCTTGGTGGTGGCAGGCGCGGGCCACCAACTCATAACCGTAGCCTGGCAACCATCAACCGGCGCTGATTTTTACTCGGTCTGGCGATCCACCCTGATGGACAACGGCGGAGGGGGTTCCAACGTTTTGAGCACGGTGATGTTAACGGATTCTGCCACCAACACCCAATACACGGACACATCGCCCACGGATGGAAGTTTGTATGAATACTGGGTCACAGCAACGGGCCCGGGTGGCACGAGCGGCAATTCTTCAATAATTCCTGGGAATGCCCTTCCATCCATCCCGTTGCTACCGCCGCTCAGCCTCACAGCCTCGTTTTCCTCCAGCAATGTGCTATTGAACTGGGAACCTGCGCCGGGTGCGGTGGGTTATGTCATTAGCCGTGCAACCAGTCCGTCAGGACCATTCACCCTCCTTCAAAGCGTCAGCGAAACACAGTACACGGATGTAAACTTGAATAATACTGGCACCTATTATTACCAGGTCACAGCAGTGAATGCCGCAGGCGTTTCACCCGTTGGAACCAACTTGGTGAACGGCCTTCAACCCGCGCCGACCAGCCTTCTGGCCACGGCAAGCTCCAACACGGTGGTTCTGGCCTGGCCAGCCTCGCCTGGTGCTCAAACCTATTCACTCCTGCGCGGCACCAGCCCTGGAGCTGAAAACCTGACAGTACTGTCCGGCTACAGCGCGCTGAGTTTTACCAATGCAGATTTGGCCGGGCCTCAAACTTATTATTACGTGGTCACGGCTTCTGGAGCAGGCGGCGTGAGCGGGCATTCACCTGAAGCCAGCGCTGAAGTGGCCGCCTCGGCCAACGGAACCTGGGCGCTGGATGAGGATGGATACTGGGATGATGAAAGCAACTGGGTTAATGGGACGGTGGCTGAAGGGATGACCAGCATCGCCGATTTCAGCTCGCTGGCTCTGGCAGGAAATCGCACAGTAACCCTGGATTCCAGTCACACTATTGGGGAACTGGTGTGGGCCGATTTGAACGCCGCCCATGATTGGACTTTGTCAGGCACCAATATTTTGACCCTGGGTGGCGCTGCGGAAGTGGAGGTTTTAAATGGCAAAACCATTTTCCAGGTTCAGGTGGCTGGCACCAATGGCCTTTTGAAATCAGGCTCTGGCACTTTGGTTTTGGGCGGGACAGCAGAATCGTTCACCAATGGCCTGACGGTGGATGCAGGCGAGCTGGTTGTGGACACATCTGCGGCAGGTTCACCGTCCACCAACCTGATAGCCGCAGCGAATGGTTTGACCTTGGAAGGAGGCATTTTGAATTTGACCGGGGGAAACATCAGCGCTGCCAGCCAAACGTTTGCTTCGACCGTGGTGAATGCCGGAGGGTCGGCAATCAGTGGATCTTCCGGGACAGGAACTCCTCTTCCAGTCATGAATTTGAATACCTTGAGTGAAAGCACCGGCGGGACCCTCATCCTGAACGGCCCAGCAACGGTTAACGGAATGGCCAACGTGCCAGCGACAGCAAGCATTACCACCCTTTCAGCGGGCACCGGGGCGCTGGGCGCCATGGGGTCATTTGGATCCGGATCGCCCGGGCAGGGGACTTCCGGCGCTTACGCCACGGTGGGGCTCAATGATTTTGCAGCCACGATTCCTGCCGCCGGCGGAGCAGGAACCTTTGACATTATCGGGGGCAGTCAAGTGAACGGATTTTTTCAATCCAATGGAATCAACGACACCACGGCGGCATTTGATGTGCCGGCCAGCGGCGGTGTTTTGACCCTGGGCAATGCGCCTGGATCTCCCATGGTGCGCTTCAACCTGCCCTACTCCAAGGCCATCACTTTTACCGCTTCCACAGCCAATGGAATTCAGGGAATTCTGGTGACACCTGGATGCGGAACCAACAATGAAATTCTGGCCGGCACAGGTTCCAACGGCTTGGAATTCATTCGCAGCACCACCATTGCAAATGACTACGGCGTGATTTGGCAAAACAACCCCTCCGGATTTTTGGAAATCAACTGCGTTTTGCAGCCTGGACGATACTTGCTTGGGGGCGAAGGGAACAGTTGCGGGTTGGTGCAGGCTGGATCGGGAACGGTGGAATACAACGATGCAAACTTGTACGACCTTCCAAGTTACCTCAATGGGGGTTTCGCCTTGGTGACCAATGACAGCGCCTTTGGGCAGGCCTCGCTGGCTCAACCTCTTTTTCTCGGCGGGGGTTCAGTGGTGGCCAATTCCACGATGAACCTGGATTCAGGTAGCGGCGGGGCGCGACCGGTGCATATCGGTCCCGGCGGCGGCGGATTGGCAGCCACATCAGGTCAGTCCTTGACCGTGGATGGGGTGGTGGATGGTTCCGGATCGCTGGTCATAGGCATCCCGCCCCTGGCGGCGAATTCCCTAACTCCTGGCTTGGTGCCCGGCACTGGTTCAGGAACCGCCAATACCACGCCCATGATGGCCAATGGCCAGGTTGTCCTGGCGGCATCCAACAGTTTTACCGGACCAATGGATGTGGTTTCAGGAAGCCTGATTGCCAACTTGGGGATGACCGCGAGCAACCCGGCGGCAGGCGCTTTGGGAAACCCAGATGTCTCCCGGTATATCACAGTGGAAAACGGCGCCCAACTGATATTTGCCCAGGGCAATGTGTTGGGCGGCCCCACGAATTTGCCGGAGGCGATCCTCGTGATCAATCAAGGCGGGATGCTGACCAATGGATCCGGAAGCATGAACACTTTGGGACCTCTTTTATTGCGGGGCGGCGTGGTAACTGGAACAGGCGGTGGCAGCCAGGCTTTTCAAATGTTCAACCTTCGCGGGCCCATCTTGGTGCAGGGGGCATCCACCTCCTTTTTGGAAAGCCCGACTAGTCCCAATGCCGGGTTTCATCTGGCTTCACCTTCCATTTTTAACGTGGCCGACGGCACCGGCAGCACCGCCCCAGATTTGGTTTGTTCAGGCAACCTGGTGGATCAGGATGGCATTGGCACCAGCCAAGGTCATCAAGGCGCTCCGGCGGAATTGATCAAAACCGGGCCTGGATCCATGTGGCTATCCGGCTCCAATTCTTTCACCGGCGGCACTCTGGTGGCAGAAGGATCCCTGGTTATTCGTGGGGACGACTCGGCTGCAAACGGCCCGGTGACGGTCGCCAATGGAGCAATTTTGAGCGGGGATGGCAAGGTGGGAGGGGCTGTGACTTTGGAAGCGGGAGGAACCCTGATGCCGGGGCCTGGATTCTCTCCTTTGCAATTCACCGGTTCATTGAATTTGAATGCGGGATCCACGCTGTTGGAATATTTAAGTGCTGGACTGCACACTAATACAACCGTGCAGGTCTCCGGTAATTTGAGCGGCACAGGAAGCTTGGTGGTTTCCAACTTGGACGCAGGGTCGCCATCAGCCGGAATGGTCTTTCAAATATTCAGGTCAGGAAGCCTCTCCGGCCAATTTTCCAGCGTGACGCTTCCCAAACTTCCTTCCGGCTTGTACTGGGACACCAACCAGTTGACAACCCTGGGATTGATCCGTGTTTCGTCCATGCCCACCCCCCGCTGGGCTGACATTCAACAACTCGATCATTCGATCATTTTTTATGCCACCAACGGACTACCGGGATCGTCTTTTGTGGTGATGACATCCACGAACATCCAGCTTCCACTCACCGACTGGGTGCCTTTGGAGACCAATTCATTTGATGCCTCGGGTCGCTTTATCATTACCAATACTACGTCCCCGCAAATAACCCGCGAATTTTACCGAATCGTCCTTCCTTGAAATCTCTCTTGAAACGAATTATGAAAAGTGAAAAATGGCCTGTCTTGGCTTTAGGCTTCTGGCTGGGTTGCGCATGGGTAATGCCCGCAGACAACATCCCGGACCACTGGAATTTTGCCTTTGCCCCCGCCAACCCGCCCTCATCTGGCATGATACCGGTGGAAACCACCAATGAATACGAGTCCGGCCAGGCTTGGGGCTTTGATCCTCGTTTTCCCACTCATTCCCTGCCGGGGGGCGGGGTGACGGCGGACCAGCCATTTTATTTCAGCGCGATGTTGCCGGAGGGTAATTACCGGGTGACGGTGGGCTTGGGATCCACTGAAGAAGCGTCCACGAACACCATCAAGGCTGAGGCGCGCCGATTGATGCTGGAAAGCCTGGTCACCCAGCCAGGTCAGGTGAAGCATATTTCATTCGTGGTCAACATTCGCACACCAGAGTACCCGGGAGGTCACGTCCATCTTAAAACCAGGGAACTCACGAGCGAACAAGTGACTTGGGATCGCGCTCTTACCCTGGAGTTTAATGGCAGTCATCCTGTAATCCAAACCTTGGAAATCGCCCCAGCCCGCCATGTCACCACGATATATCTGGCCGGGGATTCCACCGTTTGCGACCAACCACTGGAGCCTTGGAATAGCTGGGGACAGATGCTTCCACGCTTTTTCGACGACCGGGTGGCCGTGGCTAATTATGCTGAGAGCGGGGAATCCCTTCGGAGCTCCCTGGCCTCGCACCGGTTTGACAAGATTTTCAGCCGAATTCAGCCCGGCGATTATTTGTTTGTGCAATTTGGGCACAATGACATGAAGGACAAGGCGCCGGATGCGCTGGAACGCTATTCCACCAATTTGAAAAAAGTGGTGGAGGAGGCCCGGGCTCACGGCGCCATCCCGGTCCTGGTCACCTCGATGGAACGCAAGGCAGGCGTGCAGCGCCCCACCCTGGCGGGGTACCCGGACGCAGTCCGCAGCGTGTCCAGGGAATGTGGAACAGCGCTGATTGACCTCAACCGGTCCAGTGTGGAATTGTATCGGGCACTGGGTCCGGATTTGGGACGGGCCTTTCAAGACGGAACACATCACAATAATTATGGCAGTTATGAACTGGCCCAGTGCGTGGTCACAGGCATCCGCAAAAATGTGCCCGCCCTTGCGGCGTTTTTAGACCCCGCGCTTCCCGTGTTCAATCCTGCCCGGCCGGACCCGGCATCACTTTTTCATCTACCCGAAAGCCCGCTGCGCGACTCGCGCAAACCTGAGGGAAGCTGAAGCCTCCATCATCCCATTCATGAATCGTTCATCACCCTTTTTCCGTCACGTGATCTTCCGCCCATTGACCAGGCTGCTCCTCTGCAGCTGCCTGGCATGGAATGTCATGAAGTCACATGCCGACCGTGTGACAGCGCCTGATGATCTGGGTTGGAAATTCCAGCGCGGAGATTTTCCGCAAGTCATCCAGCCTGGTACAGACGTATCGGGATGGCGCGAGGTGACCCTGCCCCATGACTGGAGCATTGAGGGTCCATTTGCCGCCGCCAATCGCACCGGCGGCGCCGGCGCATTCCTGCCTTCCGGTGTGGCGTGGTATGTGCAGGATTTTTACACGCCGCCGGAATGGATGGGACAGCGAGTCTTCATCCATTTCGATGGAGTCATGCAAAACAGCGATGTCTGGATCAATGGCATTCACCTTGGTCACCGGCCCAATGGATATGTGAGTTTTGAATATGAGTTGACCGGCGCCCTCAAGAGCCGGGGAACAAATCGAATTGCGGTGCGTGTGGACACCTCCAAGCAACCCGCCTCGCGTTGGTATTCTGGCGCCGGCATCTACCGGCACGTGCGCTTCCTGGTGGTGAATCCCCTTCACTTTGTCACCGATGGAGTGTTTGTCTCCACACCAGTGGCCAACGTCTCCCTGGCCACCGTCCGCATTCAAGCCTGCCTGACCAACCAGGATGAAAAATCCCGATCCGTGGTGGTGCAAGGCATGCTTTGCGGCCCGGATGGCCATGTCGTGGCCTCGCGCGAAACCTCACTCAGGCTGCCTGCAGGCGCTGGAGCCCAATGCCAGTTGGAATTGCCGGTCATTAAACCCTGTTTATGGAGCCCGGACTCTCCCGTTTTGTACACAGCCACGACCCGGATACTGGAGCGAACAGGGGAAGTGGATGAAATTACCGTCCCTGTGGGAATACGGGATATCCAGTTCAGCGCTGCCCAAGGATTGTTGGTTAATGGAAAAAAACTCATGGTAAAAGGGGTTTGCCTTCATCATGAGGGCGGGGCCTTCGGAGCCGCAGTGCCCCTGGCCATCTGGCAGCAACGCCTCTCGGCGCTGCGTCTCCTGGGTGTCAATGCCATCCGGACTGCCCACAATCCACCTGATCCAGGCTTCCTGGATTTGTGTGATCGAATGGGATTTTTGGTTATGGACGAGTTTTTTGATTGCTGGACCGTTGCCAAAAATCCGTACGATTACCATTTGTTTTTCAGGGAATGGTCGGCGCGTGATGCCGCAGATACTGTCCAACGCGACCGGAATCACCCCTGCGTCATTCTATATAGCATTGGCAACGAGATTCATGACACGCGCCAACCAAGCGTGGCCATTCCCATTGCCAGGCAGCTTGTGGCCATTTGTCATGCCAATGATCCCACCAGGTCGGTGACGCAGGCGCTTTTCCGGCCCAATGCAACCGGGGATTATACCAACGGCCTGGCCGATCTTTTGGATGTCATCGGCACCAATTACAGGGACCCTGAATTGCTTGCCGCACAAAGAAGAGTCACAAGCCGTAAAATCATCAACACAGAGCAGAAGCATGACGTCAAATCCTGGCTGGAATTGAGGGATCATCCCTCGCTGGCAGGACAGTTCCTCTGGACTGGGGTGGATTACCTGGGCGAAACGCATGCCTGGCCCCTGATAGGCCATGCCTCAGGCCTGTTGGACCGCACTGGCATCATCAAACCAATGGCTTTCGAGCGGCAAAGCTGGTGGTTTCAATCCCCGGTGGTTCACATCGTCCGAAGAATCGCAGCGGACGACAGGATGCCCAAGGATCCTGGTTATGGCGGGCCGGAATTATACACCCAGGTGCAGTTCGCCGATTGGACGCCCCTGCGCCAGGATGGGCATCTTGAAAAGGTCGAAGTCTATTCAAATTGCAGGGAGGTGGAGCTGTTTTTAAATGGTCAATCTCTGGGATCAAAGCCCCTGCCATCAAACGCTTCCCCGAGGGAATGGTTGGTTCCTTTCGTGCCGGGCGTATTGAAAGCCATCGCCCGCGATCATGGAAAGGAGACAGCCACGGATGAATTGCGCACTGCCGGCAAACCCTCCGCCATTCTGCTCCAACCCTGTTCACTTTCATTGGGTTGCTCCTGGGAGGATGTGGCCATCGTCAGGGCCATGGTGGTGGATGCCTTGGGCACTGAGGTGCCTGGAGCGGACAATCGCATTTCTTTCCAAGTGACCGGCCCCGCTCAAATTGTTGCCACGGACAATGGCGAGAATTCGAATCCTGGACCATTTCAATCCACAGTTCGAAACTCCCTCAATGGGCTGTGTACGGTTTATGTGAAGGCAGACCCCAACGCACGCCCGGGCGATTCCACTCCAGTCACCCTTACGGCGAGCGCCCCGGGATTGGAGCCGGGTCAATGTTCGCTTTCCCTGGTAAAATCCGATTTATGAACCCCATGCCACCGGAACCTGATTTGCCGCAGTTCCGTTGGAATACAAAAATCATCGCAGCCTTGGGCGTCTCCCTGCTTGCCTTCCTTGCCGTGCTTCCGTCGAGCCAAGCCCAATCGGTTGCGGATTCCCCCCGGGTGACTTTGGTCCAATCTCCCCGGGAATTCATTTTGGCCAATGGATGGGTGGAAGCGCACATTCAAAAAAGCAATGGTGTGCTTGCTTCCCTTAAATACCAGGGTTTGGAAATGCTGGCAGGGGAGCACGGGGACAATGGTGGATACTGGTCTTCCGTGGGCAAGGGCGGGCCGGGCCCCCTTTCTCATGCTCAGGTATTGGCGAACCCGGAAGCGAACGGCGGTGAACGAGCGGAAATTGCCTGCTGCCTCACAAACAATCCGCACCGCCCCAAGACGGGCCTGGATGCGGATTTTTATTATACTTTAAACCGCGGCGATTCCGGCATCTATGTCAGCGCCCGATTTTCTCATCCGGCCGGATATCCGCCCTATGGCGTGGGTGAGGCGCGCTATTGCCTGAAATTAAACCCTGAAGTTTTTGATTTTCTTTCCGTGGATGCAGATCGCCAGCGCCTTATGCCCAATGGGTGGGACTGGGATCACGGGCTGACTTTGAACCTCAAGGAGGCCCGGTTGATGACCACAGGCGTGCATCGCGGCGAGGTGGAGCATAAATACGATTATTCTGCGGTGCTGGCAGACACCCCTGCCTATGGGTGGAGTTCCACCCGGGACCACGTGGGCTTGTGGCTGGTGAATCCCAGCTTGGAATACATGGCAGGCGGACCCACAAAAGCCGAATTGACGGGGCACCTGGATGTGAACAAAGGCGGCCTGCCCACCCTATTGAACATGTGGGTGGGCAGCCATTATGGGGGATCTGTATTGTCCATCGCCCAAACCCAGGCTTGGACAAAAGTGGTGGGGCCCTTTCTACTCTACTGTAACCAAGGAGATAATTCCCGCGGCCTCTGGACCAACGCGTTAGAAAAAGCCGCAAAAGAACAGGGCTGCTGGCCTTATGAATGGGCCGCTGGTCCGGATTATCCTCCAGAATCCTCCCGAGCGACCTTGTCCGGTCGTCTCGTGGTGCAAGATCCCTTCGACCCTGGCCTGCTGGTGAGCAACGCGTGGATTGGCGTCACTGAACCAGACTATGTTGTCAAGCGCCCGCACTCAGACCGTTATGCAATGCCAGAAACAGTGGATTGGCAGCGGGATGCCCGCGCTTATCAGTTCTGGGCAAGGGTGCGCCACGATGGTTCGTTTGTCATCCTCCACATTCGACCCGGAAATTACACCCTCCATGCCATTGCGGATGGAGTGCTTGGCGAATTGGCCCAAACCAATCTGGCTTTTCAGCAAGGCGAACAGCGCCATCTGGGGTCAGTGCTTTGGGTTCCACACCGGTTTGGTCCCACCTTGTGGCAGATTGGAGTGCCGGACCGAACCGCTCGCGAATTTCTACATGGAGACCACTACTGGCAATGGGGATTGTATTATCAGTATCCAACCGAATTTCCCAAGGAAGTGGATTTTGTCGTGGGCCGCAGTGATTGGCACAGGGATTGGAATTACGTTCAACCACCCAGGATAGACACACGTCATCTTCCCTTGGATTTTGCGGACACCATAGCCATGGACGGACAAGGGCGTGCTGGATGGTTTCACTGGCCGCGTGCGCCAAAAATTCGACCCACCACTTGGAGCATTGAATTCAATCTGCCCAAGCCTCCACCGGGTGGGACAGAACTGCGTCTGGCCTTTTGCGGGACGCACCAGGGGTGCAAAGTTTTCGTTAAGGTCAACGGGCATGACGTTGGCAACACGGGCACGCTACCCGCCACCAGCGCCATGCAAAGAGACGGCATCAGGGCGTATTGGGTGGAAAGGGATTTGGCCATCCCCTCCTCCATCCTGTCGGCAGGCGCCAACCGCCTGCAATTGTATTCACCCGTCAAATCATGGTCGCAGGGGGTGATGTACGATTGCCTCAGGCTGGAGGCCATTCCCTGATTCGTTGAACTTGATGCGCCCGGATCAACGACTGTACAGGGTGCGGGCATCAACCGCTTCCATGCCCGCAGAACGGATGGCCTGCATACCAAGGTCCGTGTCTTCATAGGCGCGGCAAAAGCGCGGTTCGACACCAATGCGCCGTGCCGCCTCCAGAAAAATATCCGGGGCCGGTTTTTGGTTGCGCACCATCTCACTCGTCACCACCGCACCAAACCAATCCCGGATTTTCAAGTGTTCCAGCACCCCCAGAATAATTTCCTGGGTGCCGCCGGATGCCACCGCCATGGGAATGCGCCCGCGATATTGGCGGGCAATTTCCACCACCGCATGCACTGGCTCGACCTGCGCTATCAGTGGCAGATAAAGATTCTCCTTCTCATGGGCGGCGGCAACCGCATCCACAGGTATCCCCTGTTCCGCAGACAGCATTTTCAATATGTCGCGCGAGGGCACCCCGCCCAGGGAATAAAAACGGTCTTCCGGAAAATGCAGCTTGTGGCGGTCTGCCACCACCTGCCAGGCCTGCCAGTGCAGCGGCATGGTATCCGCGAGGGTTCCGTCACAGTCAAAAATCAATCCTTTGGGTTCGTCATTCATGCTCATAAAATCATTCCAGGCAACTCCGCAGCGGGCGGCCTCAACCCTGCAGCCCTGCCAGGCGTTCCTCCAAATCGTTCGCAATCAGGGGATCAATCAATCCATCCAACTCCCCCTCCATCACATTGGCAAGGTTGTACAGGGTCAGTTCAATCCGATGGTCCGTCACACGGTTCTGCGGGAAATTGTAGGTGCGGTTCTTCTCACTGCGTTCGCCCGATCCCACCTGGTCCTTGCGGTGCGCGGCGTATCGCGCGTTTTCCTCGGCCACCTTCCGGTCCAACAGCCGCGACCTCAACACATTCAAAGCCTGCACCCGGTTCTTTTGCTGGGAGCGCTGGTCTGCACATCGCACAATCAGGCCGGTGGGTTTGTGAATGATTTGCACCGCAGAATCCGTGGTGTTTACTCCCTGCCCACCCTTGCCTGAGGCGCGGCAGACATTGATTTCCAGTTCTTCCGGCTTGATTTCCACATCCACTTCCTGGGCCTCCGGCATCACCGCCACGGTCACCGTGCTGGTATGCACACGTCCCTGCGCCTCGGTGGCCGGCACCCGTTGCACACGGTGAACACCGCTTTCGTACTTGAACCGCTTGAACACATCCTCCCCGGTCACCTGAAAAATGATTTCTTTGAATCCGCCCAAATCCGACGGATTGGAATCCAATGGCTCTATCCTCCAGCCGCGCGATTCCGCATAGCGGCTGTACATGCGGTACAGGTCTGCAGCAAACAAGGCGGACTCGGACCCCCCAGCCCCGGCCCGGATTTCCATGATGGTGTTGCGCGAATCGGTGGGATCCGGTGGCGCCAAACGCTCCTGTATCAAATGAACGAGACGGACTTCCTCCGTTGCAAGCCGGGAGATTTCTTCGCGCGCCATGCCGGCCAATTCAGAATCCGCCGCCTCGCTTTCAAGCAGAACACGGTTTTGCGCCAGTTGCTCCACAACTGGCATCAAGGCGTCGGCATGCCCGACCAGTTCCTTAAGCCGTGAGTATTCACGGGTCAACAACTGGGCGTTTTGCGGATTGTCAAACACCGAAGGATTGCTGAGCAGTGATTCAAGCTCCGCAAACCTTTTGCGACATCTCGCGATGTGTGGATCCAGATTCATGAAGCTGCGAACATTCAACACCATTCCGGAAGGGACCCGGCAGAGGTTTGAAAATACAAACCGCCCGCAGGACGGGCGCACCAGTCCGGCGGGCGGTTTATGGGGAAAACTAAACGCGCTTTTTACGCGGGGCCGCAGCGGCAGCCTGCGCCGCCTGGGTCTTGGCCAGCCGTTGCTGGAATTTATCCACACGCCCGGCGGTGTCCACAAACTTCTGCTGGCCGGTGTAAAATGGATGGCAAACGTTGCAAATACCAATAATGACCGTTTGTTTGGTCGAGCGCGTCTTGATCACGTTGCCGCACGCACAACGGATTTCCGCATCGCCATACTTTGGATGAATGTCGGCTTTCATAAAAAAAGGGCCATCAGCCTAGCATGCCACCAAGAAATGACAAGGACGTTTTTCCAAAAATTCGGGCCCGTGCCTAGGACGCACCATCGCTTACAATGCCGGGGCGGATTGATTATCCCGAAAAACGAAATTCAAAAGGCCAATCTGCGTCAATCTACTGGGCGCAAACTCTTTGAAAAAACCTCGCCAGACCGGTTCGGGTAGGTTTTCGATTATTCCGAAGAGTTTCTGCTCCAGCATCTTGCCACATCTTGACCTTTTCAATTTCGCTTTTCGGAATTATGCCGCAGTGACAGGTCTGAGGCGATATCATCGCGGCCAAGCTTCAAAAAACATTCCTCCTCCTTTTCAGCCAGGTTTCAGGGCTGGGGCGTTTTGTTTGGGACTTGGGTTTCCGGCTGGTTGGAACCGTAATAAATGACAAATTCCCGAACTTTGCGCCCGGCGTGAAGGGACCAAAAATCATCAGCGCGCTCGACATGGGAAAACGCGGCAACCAATTCGGAGGGAGCAGGATCTGTTGATGTGGTGACGTACAGCGCCCGGGTTTCCGGGGTGACCTTGTATTCCGGCCAGAGGGAAAACTGCGTGGTGCCGTAGGGTTGGGGCAGCAGGTAAGTGACTGGCTGGTCCGGAAGGTAAAAAGACATCATGCTGGCTTGGGAGTAATTATCCGCAATGAGAAGGTTGGCATGGAAACGATCGCGTGCGGCTTGAACGTGAGCGGCAAAATCGTGCCACCCTTTCGCCCGGCGCAACGGATCCTGCCTGGGTGGAAGGTGGAGGTAATCGGTGTCGTGCAAAACGATGGTCATGATCAAGGCCACAGCCATGGCTGCCCACACCGCCCACCGCCAGCGGGGATGCATTTGGGCGTGGCTTTTCCAAAAAACGGTCATGAGAATGATGCCGGGAATGAGAGCTGGCGCCGGCCAATTAGGCTGCCCAGCCACATTCAAACTGAAAAAACCAAATAATGCGTACAGCGGCACCCATTGGGAGAGCAGAAAATGAAGCCGCTCATCCTGCAAATGCCGAAAAGCATGGACCACAGCCACAATCATTCCTGCCATGAACAAAGGCGATACGACACCCAACTGGCCACCTATGAATTGAAGAAGCTCGGCCGGATGGATTTCAAAATGGTTGGTCACCCCGCTACGGGCATGAAGAGCAGAGATGTGAACCCAGCCGGTCTGGAAATTCCACCAAATGATGGGGCTTATGGAGAGAGCAAATGCGCCTCCCAAGAGAACGATGCGACGGCTGAAAAGCCATTGCCGGTGGGCTTTTGACACCAGAAGAAACCAGCCAATGGAAATGAGTTGGACACCATTCGTGAATTTGGCCAGGAACCCGGCGCCGATCACCAACCCCAGCCAGAACCAAAGGGAAAGGCGGTCATGATGCAGGGCCGACCAGAAAATCCACATGGCCGCAGCCCAACTCAGGACGCTGGGGGTATCAATGGTCATCAGCACTGATCCGACGGCAATGATGGGAGTAATGCCAGCAACCACCAAGGCAGTCAGCGCGATGGAATCGTTGTAAAGGCGCCGGGTGAAGGCAAAAAGAACCCATCCAGTGGCGCTGCTCAAGATGACTGCAAAGAAGCGGATACCGAAAACAGTAGGGCCGAAGAGGTGGGTGCCCAAGGCGATGATCCATGCCACAAGCGGGCCTTTATCCCGGTAGGAAGCCGCCAGGTGCCTGGACCAGAGCCAGTAATAGCCCTCGTCTGGAACCAGGTCAATCCGTGTCGCATACCATAGGCGAAACAAGGTGATACCCGCCAACAAAACCAAAGCCGTTTTAAATGGTTTTGATAAAGTTTGTTCTGCGGGTGACAATCCGGTGGAAGGAAGTGACGAAGGCATGTTTCAGGAAGTGGAGGAATGAGGAGTCGGTCCAGATTTGGGATGGTCATTGGCCGCGTCCTGAGACCTGCGGATTTCTTGAATGATGTAAAGGGGACGATTTTTGACCTGCTCATAAACACGGCCAAGGTATTCGCCAAAAACCCCGAATAAAAGAAGCTGGATGGTGCCAAAAATGGTGATGGCGGACATCAACGAAGTCCATCCCGGTATGAGGAAACCGCCCAACACAAAATGGTTGAAAAGAACGTAGAGAATGTACCCCACAAAAACCCCGAAGAGGAGAAGGGAAAACAAGTAGGCCAGCCTTAAGGGCTTGGTGGAAACCGAGGTGACACCGTCAAAGGCCAGACGCAACATTTTGCGAAATGGATAATGAGTCTCTCCGGCCACGCGATCGCTGCGGTCGTAAAAAACCTGGGTTTGAGGAAAGCCAATCCATGGAACCAGCCCGCGCAGAAAACGGTGCGTTTCCGGCAGCCGGGCCAGCTCCGTCAAGGCCCTGCGGCTCAGCAGACGGAAGTCCCCGGTGTTGCGAGGTATGGCCACGCCACTCAATTTCTCGATCACCCAGTAGAATAAAACAGCCGTGACCCGTTTGGACCAAGGCTCCTGCCCCCGGCTCCTGCGGGTGCCGTACACGACCTCATAACCCTTGAGATGCGCCTCCATCATTTGCACAATCACTGCGGGAGGGTCCTGAAGGTCCGCATCCATGGAAACGACCGCATCGCCGCGGGCACTTTCCAGACCTGCCATTAGGGCGAGTTGATGCCCGAAATTGCGGGACAAATTCACCCCCACCCAATTTGACTGGCGCCTGCATTGGGCATCTATCAGGGGCCAGCTTGCGTCCCGACTGCCGTCATTGACCAGAACCACCTCCACCGGCGAAAAAGGCTTCAATTCCGTCTCCTGAATGCGCTCCAATTCTTTAAACAAGGACGGCAAAGCCTGTTCTTCATTGTAAATGGGGATGACAATGGATAACGGATAAATGCCCGGGAAATTCGAGGCACTCATGGAGTCTGGTTTATGTACTGGCCTTTGCACGCGCCCCGGCATTCTGCCTTAAAGGCCTATTTGACTCAAGCCCGGGCCGGAATCGGTCTCTTTACCATTTTTGCCGTCACAGCGTTGAACAGGGTCTTTTGTTTTGGGTCTCATTTTGCGGTAAGGACCGACAGGCAAAGTTTGGGATTGGAATGGAATCGTTCACGGAGTGCGGGGAGGGATTCTTGTTGGAACTGCTCAGCCAGGAGGGTGAGC
>JAKAFL010000023.1 GCA_021817945.1 bacterium
TTATAAAAACCGGCGGTTCCACAGCGCCTTGGGTTATCAATCTCCTGTGGATTTTGAAAACCAGTTCAGTTAAACATTAACCAAGAACTCCGCTTTTCCTGTCCACGTTTTCGAAGAAAGATCACACAGTCAGTGCGAACTCAAATCAATAAGCATTTGGAAAACTCAGCGCCACCTCTCCCCGGCCCTCTCCCCCAATATAATTGGCGGAGAGGGAGAAAAAAGCGCCGGGTTCAATAGGGTTTTAAGCCATTCCGAGTCTCAAAGGGGAGTGCTCATTTCAAGAGCATGCAACAATCGAGTGATTCTGGTTCCCTCGCCCCGCCAGCGAAGCGCGGGGAGAGGGTTAGGGAGAGGGGTTCTCGCTCACAGTCAGTGCGAACTCAAATCAATATGCATTTGGAAAACTCAACGCCACCTCTCCCTACAGAGCCTGTCTGAAAATGGCAATGGTCACTGCGGCGCGTCTTTTGTGTTCAACCTTCGTTGCTCGCTCCTTACAGGCCCATTAGGGGCCTGCTCGTCGCTTGCGCCTCGGCTGAACCCAAAATCCGTTGCCGCAGCCTCCATTGTCATTTTCCGACAGGCTCTGGCCCTCTCCCCCAATATAATTGGCGGAGAGGGAGAAAAAAGCGCCGGGTTTGCAGAGGCTTTTCAACCGGAAAAACGAAATTCAAAAGGCCAATCCGATCCGGCATCTTGCGACATCTTGACCTTTTCCAATTCGCTTTTCGGGTTAAATGGAGAATCCAGCCTCAGATTCCATTTTCCTCGCACCATCGGAACCTTTTGAGCTTGGGGCAACCGGTGCTCGGCATTGTCACAATGGGTGCGGAACTGATTGCGCTGGGGTTGGTCGGCGGCGCGATTTTTGGGCTGCCGCTGGCGATCCGGTCGCGGAAGGCCACGGCATCGTCGTTGAGCTTGGAGCGTTCGGCGGTTTGGAAGCGCTTCATCTCCGGGAATTCACAGAGCCAGAGCCAGCGCGTGCGCGTAATGACATGCGGGCGCACCACATCGGGGACGGTGCCATCGGTCGCGAATTGGTTTCCGCCTTGCTGGATGGCTTCGACGAACTCGCCCACCACGGTGGTCAATATCTCCTGGCAAACTGTGGAGGACCCGCTGATGTTGGCGAGCAACGCGGCTTCCGCCGGTTGGATGCGGATATTTGCGGTGGTGATGGGGTTCCAGCTCATAAATCATTCCCCTGGTTCGCAAGACACGCCAGGGGTCCCGTGTTATGAAGGGCTCAACAAGGCCCACTTGCTAAAATTTTTGATTCATTTCTGCGGGGGGTGTTGAGTCGCTTATTGCACGGCGGCCACAGCGGCGGTATTGGTCACGACGGGCAGGGTGGTCCAGTCCATTTTCAGGACTTGATCGCGCTGATCTTCCGTGGTGTAGCTTCCAGCCTGGAAGAATCCGCCCATGCGGGCGAAGGTCTTCATGAAGCTGGGGTCCATCCGGTTTGGCGTGGCATTGGCCGCAAACACGATGCACACCGTATCCAGAAGGAAGCTGATGGCTGAAGCTTCTCCTGGCGCGCTGGTGTCAATGACCATCATGCTCATCTCGCATTCGGGATTGGTGATGAGCAGGCTGCTGACGTCGTCAATGGTGGGTGAGATCACGCCGACATTGCCGGTGGCCGTCTGGCTCTTGCCGCCGTTGCCACGGTTGCTGGTGACGAAGCGTCCGCGCACGTTCGGGTTGTCCCGGAACTGCTGGAACTTGGTGGCTCCAAACAGGACCTTGACCGCCGCACCGTTCTTGGATGCCTTCATCACAGCCAGAATTTGCTGGTCCAGGATGGTGACAGGGTCCACGGCGGAACTGGTGAAATCACTGGTCACAGTCAAGGGCGACGCAATGGCTGCGGCCTTGGCAATGGTGATGATTTCGTTTTCCAGGGCCAATGCGCTGGCATCAGCCAGGCAGCTTTGGGCTTCCATGATGGCGTATTGCAGGCCGTCATCGGAGAGTTGCTCGGCGTTCGGGATGGGGAAGTCCAGGGCATTGGGTTCCAGGGTGAGGCTGGCGTCGGTGGCGCTGAAGCCCAGGACGGTGGCGCGTGCGCCGGGTTGCCGTTTGGTGTTCGGCACGCGGTAACGGTTGTTTTCCGTGTAAACCTTGTAACGGAAGGTGAGGTCCGGCACTTCGCACAGGGGTGCGATGAATGAACCAACCGGGCGGATGGCGCTCTGGCTGGCCGTGACGGCGAAGTTTTGGAGCAACGGTGACGTTGCGAGTTGGGATAAACGTGACATAACTTTTTAGTGAATGATGTTTGGTTGTTGGTTGGAGACGCTTTTGGAACCGATTAGATGGTTGCGGGACGGGTGGCGATGCGCCGCACGAGCAGGAATTGTGGGACAGTGGTGGTGCCGCCTGCGCCTGCTTCCTCGGCGATCCAATCGTATAGCACCGCTCCTGCGCCTGATGCAGGTTTGTAAAGTTGCCCGAAGGCGTTCGGGTTCAGGGTGAGCATGTCCCCTGGATTGCAAGTGCCGGAAAAGGCGATGCGGCAATTCTCATCCATGCCGGGGGCTTCGGCGGCAACGGTGTTTCCGGCGATGTCACCGGATGCGCCGACGTAATACGCGGGATCGGTGATGGCCGTGGGCAATGCGAAGTTTGGCGCTCCGGCATTGTTCACGATTTTCCAGAGGTAGCCTTCCAGCCCGGTGAGGTTGACACTCGCCGGGAGCGAGATGTCACCTTCCTTGGTGTTGGATTGGATTGGGTTTAAAATGACATTCATGGTGTTTTAATGATTATTTTTGGCTGTTTTGATTTCGGATTGATTAGTTTGGATTAGTTGGGGTTGGTTTCTTCCATTTCCTTTTGGGCCATGATCACGGCGGTGGCCGTGCTCAGGTTGGGCGTTTCCTTCTGGAGCGCGCGGGCGCGGTTCATGATGGCCGTGGCGTCGGCGTTGGCCTTGTTTTTGCCATGCTCCTTGGGCGGCTTGGTGTCGCGATTGTACAATTTCACCTGCGCGCCAGCGGATTGAGGTGCTTCCTGGCTGGGCACGGGTTTGGGCAGGCATTCGTCCAGGAACGCCTGGCGATCAGCGATGGGCATGCCGGTGAGGATGGGCTTCATCCGGTTCAAGACTTTTGAATCGGTGATGCCGTGGGCGGCAAGGAGGGCGTCCACGCTGGATTCGTCCAGTGCTCGGACGCGGTTGCGGAGGGTGATCACTTCTTCAGCCATGGGCTGGAGTTCAGTGAGCCGGTTTTGGAGTTTGGAGACTTCCGCCAGGATTGCGTCTTCGCTCGCCTCGGCGGTCAGCCCCAGTTTGGTGGCTATGCTTTTCATTCTGGTTTTATTTTGGTTGTTTTGGTTTTGGACTGACGCCTGCGCACACGCGCCGGCGAAAGATTGGCCGGGGTTTTCCCGGTTGGTGATGGGTTTCTGGCCCAAATTGTTGTTCATGTTGGTCAAAGTCAGGCCGGCCAGGCGCATGGGCCGAACGCGATTGGTGATGCCGGATGGGTGTGGATCGGCCGCAGGAAGGGGGTCCAGGTCTTTGGGAAGATATTCGGTGCTAAAAAAACGGTAGTCACCGCCATCCACAGCGGCTTGGCCGGTGGCTGTCCAGCGAATACGGCCATAAATGCCATCGGCGCGGCTTTGCAACTCTTGCAACCACCCATAAGCCCTGGTCTCCTGATCGGGCTGATCAGAGAAATGCTCGTGATCCACCAGCATCTCATGGCCATGGCGAAGGTTTCCGGCCTTGGCGTCTGTGTTGAAGCAGGCCACGATGCTGGAGGCGGCATCAAAATCGAGGACTTGTATGACCTTGCTTTCGGCATTGGGGTGTTCGCCCAAGGCTTCAATCTGGTACCAACCATCGGCAGGATGTTGGAATTGGCGGTTGAGGATGGAGGGGTTCATGAATCCTGGTTTTGAGGGAGCGCTTGGGCAGGCATGCCATGCAGGGCTTTATCCATTCCTGCGCTGGATTGATTTCCAGCCGGGACCAAGGCGTATCCTGTCTTTTCGGCCAGCCAAGCGCCACTCACGGCATGGCCGGATTGTTGCAAGGTCAGAATGTTGCTGCAGAGGCTTTGCAAATCCTCCTCTTCTTCCGCCCCAAAGTCGAAATAGGCCAGGGCAGGCTCGCCAGGATGGTGGAGTTGCAGGATTTCCGCGTCGAACTGCCGGATGAAGCATTCCGCACAGGATCGAGCGCGGCCGTTGGCGATTTCCCCGAAGCTTTTGTCATGCACACGGCTGTTGCCACGGGAATCGCCGGACTTTTCGGTCAACATCGCCAGTTTTCCTCCTGTCCCGGCCAGGATCAAATTTTCATCCAGACGGTTCAAGCGGGGCGAGAAGGGGTTCACGCCCCGGGGTCCGGCATTGGGTTTGTATTCGCTGCCCCAGGGCAGGGCACCGGCGGCGCCCTCGGCAATATCCTGCGCCAAGTTGACATAATCAGATTCCCTGCCCTGCGGCACCTCGGAAGGCATGGTGACCACCCCGCCGGGTATCCCGTAGATTTCGATGAAGCCGTCCCAGTCTTTTTCGCAAAGTCCCCTTCGCACCGTGTCCACCAGGCCGATTTCATCAATGGGCCGCTGGCATTCCCGGATGATGAAATCGGCGAGCGGCAGGCTGGGGCCTCCCATGCAGTAATCCACACCCAATGTTTGGAGGGGTTGGCTGGTGGATAGGGAGTCCGGGTTCCAAAACCAATTCCCCTCCAGGCCATCCCGGCAAACTGTCCATTGATACAGGGGCTCCAGATGATAAATGGCTCCATCCTGGCTACGGTGTTTTTGCAAGTGGGCATAGCCCCTAAAATCCGCCGAGTGCAGGTGCAGCAAGGCCTGCCGCAAATTATCAATCTTCTCATACGCATCCGCCAGGGTCCGTTGCTGGTTTGCTGCCATGGCAGCGGTGGCGCCATGGGGCAATGACGACCGGGTACGGATGCTCCAGTCAAACCCTGCAAAAGGGGCTTCACAGCGGCTGAGCAACCCGCTTAAAATGGGATTTCCACGCTCAATATACCGGTAGGTCCATTGCAAATAGGAGGTGTCACCACGCTGTCCCAATTCAAGCAATTCATTAACCCGCCGCATGGTCAGATTCCGCAAGGGGTTGTAATTTTCACGCCAGCGATTGGCCGCTGAAACAATCTGTCCCGGCTTTCCCACAGTCTGGCCTCCGCGCAGGATCATCTGCCCCGCCCGGGGCGGCGGCGTGACCAAAGGCGTTTCAAGGATTTTTTCCGTTTTCATGATTCCATGGGTTGGTTTGAAGAAAAGGAGGCATTCAAGGGAGGGAGGACATCCAGTGTGATCCCGGCTGGGTGGCAGGCAATGCGCGAAGTTTGAGTCATCGCCAGCAACGAGTTGACGATCAAGGCAGGAGCCGGGACCACACCGGATAATTTTCGTTGCATGGCGCGCATGTGTGGCCACTTTATCCAGCCTGCGCACCTTCAAAATGGCACCATCACCTTTCAGGACATTTTTTTAATCGAACCAGAAAAGTTCGTGAAAAAATGACAGCTTGGGTCATGTCCGAATTCCGAATAAGAAAGTCCGATTTCAGGAAGATTTTATAGAGCCGTGTGGTAGAATCAGGCCATGTTACCAAAGCGGCCAGCAAGGCGCGACGAGATGTATTGGTGTTTTAAACATCACGGTTTTCGGCTTTTTCAGCTCTTTCGCCTTCAGCTTAATTGACCCCTCGGGAGCCATACCCTCAAACCAACTTCCCCACGACCGACACCCAACCACGCAACAACCCGGGGCCAGGCGCAAGTGCGTCTGGCCCCATTAATTTTCATCCAAGCCCACAGGTCAGCCCGGAATATCCAGCCGCCATTGGGGTCGTCAACGCCCCTAGTTGATGTTCCATTGTTGAGGGTTGGAGGGTGTTAAACTCGAAAAACGAAATTCAAAAGGCCAATCTGCGCCCAGTAGAATGCCCATCTTGACCTTTTCCATTTCGCTTTTTGGGTTAACCGCCCTGTGGCTTGCAGAGCATTAAAAAGTTGAGCCGAATCCATGCCAGTGTTGATCCACTGTGAAACTTTTTTACCGGTTGGTTGTTTAAATCGGCGACATGAAGTTTCAAGCTCCTTTTATCGCTTTCGTTTTGTTGACGTTTGCTCTGGATGGCTGCTCCAGGCAATCGGGGACGGCAATGCTTCCTCAGAATAACGATTTTGGGGTCATTGATGTTTCAGATGGCAAACCTGTCATCCATGTGCTGGCTGACGGGCGAACCTGCACCATTACCCCGGTTCTCTTGCCGGACGGCAATGTCAACCTCACCACAAAGATCACCGAAACCAATGGCTTTAGAGCATTGACCTTTGAAGCGCCGTTGAATGGCAGGGCCTGCACCTTCGGCTTTGATGGAGGCCCTGTCATCACTGTGACGGTGCGCAGGTGAAGTGTTTCCCATTTTAGAAGGCGGCAAAATCAATGGGGTTTAAATAAAGCCTTTCTCGCATCTGAAAAAGTAGAAGAGTTTCCATGGACGGAAGTGGGCGGCATCCTTACAGCATGGGGTAACCAGGGGCGCAGGGGGCGCATCTCAGTTTTTAGGCTGGTGAAATTTGGGTGGAAGGAGAGCGAAGGGGCGGTTTTGGGTTTGTGTTTGACCAGGTGGAGCATAGGCATGCCCAACGGGGGGTGGATATTCCCCGCAATTTTGCATGGGTTGGATGCCTTGTATGGTCCGCCCCTCTGGGGCTGGGGGCAAATTGCCTATTCCCGAAAGATCAGTGCCACCCCTCCCCGGCCCTCCCCATCAATTGGGATTGATGGAGAGGGAGAAAGAGGCGGTGGATTCAATATTGTTTTAAACCATTTCGAAGGTCGAAGGCCATCGCCATTTCAAGCGTACGCAACAACCCTGCGCCTCTGGTTTCCTCGCCCCGCCAGCGGAGCGCGGGGAGAGGATTAAGGAGAGGGGAGATCGCAAACAGACATCGCGATAAATGACCAATCTCACTTTCCGAAAGATCAGTGCTACCCCTCCCCGGCCCTCCCCATCAATGGGATTGATGGAGAGGGAGAAAGAGGCGGTGGGTTCAATAGGGTTTTAAACCATTTTGAAGGTCGAAGGTAATCGCCATTTCAAGCGCACGCAACAGCCCTGCGCCTCTGGTTTCCTCGCCCCGCCAGCGGAGCGCGGGGAGAGGATTAAGGAGAGGGGAGATCGCAAACAGCCAATGCGATAAATAAACCTTCTCACTTCCCGAAAGCTCAGCGTCACCCCCCCCGGTCCCCGCCACCCATGGAGATTGATGGGGAGGGAGAAAGAGGCGGTGGGTTCAATAGGGTTTTAAACCATTTCGAAGGTCGAAGGCCATCGCCATTTCAAGCGCACGCAACAGCCCTGCGCCTCTGGTTTCCTCGCCCCGCCAGCGGAGCGCGGGGAGAGGATTAAGGAGAGGGGAGATCGCAAACAGCCAGCGCAATAAATGAGCAATCTCATTTTCCGAAAGCTCGGCGCCACCCCTCCCCGGTCCCCGCCACCCATGGAGATTGATGAGGAGGGAGAGCGGAACAGTTGGTTGGTGGAGGTTTATAAAAATTCAAACGCGGAGGCTGAGGGCGACTCTCTCAAAAACTGAGACGCGCACGGGCGCAGGTTTTTGTATGTCTTTCGATTGACGATCCATTCGGGCGCTGGTAAACCTTTCCGCCATGTTTTGGATGCCGCATTCCTTATGACAAAATCGAAAAAGCCCCGCTATTCCCGGATTCTTCTCAAACTCAGCGGTGAATCGCTCGGGGATGTCCACGGAATGGGCATATCTCCGGAAGCGGTGCATCACATGGCAGAACAAATCAACGAGGTTCGCCTGCTTGGGGTGCAGGTGGTGGTGGTCAGCGGAGGCGGCAATATTTTCAGGGGATTAAGCGGGAGTGAACGCGGCATCGAGCGTGCCACCGGGGATTACATGGGCATGCTGGCGACTGTCATCAATTCCCTGGCCCTTCAGGATGCCTTGGAAAAACTGGGGGCGCCAACCCGGGTTCAAAGCGCGATTGCCATGTCCCAAGTGGCCGAACCTTTCATCCGCCGCCGGGCGGTCCGGCACCTGGAAAAAGGCCGCGTCGTCATTTTTGGCGGCGGCACAGGGAATCCTTACTTTTCAACCGACACTGCAGCCGCCCTCCGCGCGAATGAAATTGGGGCGGAAGTCATTCTCAAGGCCACCAAGGTGGACGGGGTGTATGACAGTGATCCCAAGAAAAATCCCAAGGCGGTCCGGTTCGAAAACATCTCGTACCTTGACGCCCTTCAAAAGCAATTGAAGGTCATGGATTCCACGGCGTTTTCCCTGTGCATGGACAACAAGATGCCCATCATTGTTTTTGACTTTTTCAAACCGCACAACCTTAAGCGCGTGGTCTTGGGCGAAAAAATAGGGACACTTGTATCCGGTTGATTTTGCCGGATCCATTTTCACAATTTCCCTCACCGCCATCCACGGTGCCGGGGCGGGTTTAAACCTGATTTCGTCATGCCTGAATTGCCCGAAGTGGAAGTCCTGGTGCGGCATCTTCAAAAAGTCCTGCCGGGCAGGGTGGTTCGCGGTGTTCATTTTGGCGCTCATCAGGCGGGGAAATTCACACCGCATTCCGATTTGGAGCGGTTGCTTCCTGGAACACGCTTCAAGCGAGTCAGCCGCCGCGCCAAATACCTTCTTTTTAACCTGGAAACCTCCACCGCTGGCCGCAATTCCCTGACCCTGCTCGCGCACCTCGGTATGACAGGGCGTCTCTACCTTATCCCCAAACGCGTTGCCATACCCAGGCATGCCACCATGGTCATGGATCTCGGGGCTGACCATTTTATTTTTGAGGATTCACGCCGTTTTGGGCGAATGAGCCTGGACCTTTCCGTGTTGGAACGGTTGGGGCCTGAGCCTTGGGATAAAACCTTCACCTGGCAAAAATTGCATGCCGCATTGTCTGGATCGCGGCAGCCCATCAAAGTCCGGTTATTGGACCAGGCCATGGTGGCCGGGGTGGGAAATATTTATGCCAGCGAAATTCTTTTTCAAGCCGGCATAGCGCCGCAAATTCCAGCCCGGAACCTGTCCTCCAGCCAATGCCGCAAACTTCATGCCGCCATACGCAGGGTGTTGCGCGAGGCGATTGATTTTGGTTCGTCGCTTCGCTTGGATTGGAGCCACTCCGGCGCTGACCGGCTTTTTTATTACGGACACGATCCATCCGAGCCCGCCATGGCTGGGGAAAATCTGCGGGTTTATGGACGCGAGGGCCTGCCATGCCTGAAATGCCATCGTTCCATCCAAAAGCTGGCTCAGGCTGGTCGAAGCACCTTTTTTTGCCCTCGTTGCCAAACCCAAAAATCCCGCGTTCCAGCCCCGCGCAAAAAATAAATACGGGTGGATTATCCCTTGCCGCAGGTCTTTGCAAAAGCCATTCTTAAAGAAATGGCTGGCAAGACAATCTGGAAGCATTTGTTTTGGATCTGGATCCTGGCAGGGTGGCTGCCATGCTGGAGCTTGGATGCGGCAGATGCGGGTTTGAACCAGACATTGGATTTGGCCGGGCCGGAGCGAATCAGCGGCGTCATTTATGAATCCGGCTCGCATCGCCAGGTGATTCTTTATCGCTTTCTACGCACTTCAAAACGATTGGGATCGGAAATTAAGGTGCAAAGACAATTTTGGACCCCGCAGGGTCGTCTCGCCGCCAGGGAGGATGTCCTTTATGAATCCAATTGCCTGGTTTTTTGCCGCATGCAGGAGTTTCAGGCGCAGGTTTCCGGCTTGGTCACTGTTCAACCGGATAAAACACATGAGGGACGGGATATTTTGCGCATTGGCTATGCCAAGGGCCTGACTCCACCTGTTGGCGAGCCTCAGGTTCTGAAGCCTGATACGTTGATTGATGATGACGTGTACCCGTTTTTGCTGGAACATTGGGTTGATTTGATGCAGGGCGCCCCGGTTCGGTTCAGGTTCATTTCCTTGGAGTGGAAAAAAACTTTCAACTTTCAACTCGTCAAGTCAGGCACGGCCACTGTGGATGGTCGCAATTGCGCCCGGATTACGATGAAGCCAGTGGGTTTTTTCCTGCAACAAATGGTCAAACCCCTGGTGTTCATCGTGGACACGGCCCCGCCGCATGCCATCCTGTCCTACACGGGACGCACCATGCCGCGCATACGGGCCAATGGTTCGTGGAAATATCTGGACGCCGAAACTGTCTTTGACCTGGGCCAAATGGTGGCGGCCAAACCCTAGCCCAAGTTCCTGGCCTGCCCTAAATATCAAAGTTGGGCTTGTCCTTCGGACCTTGGATCCTGCCCAGGGAAATTTTTTCCCAAAGGCGCTCGTGTGCATAATAGAGTCCTATTTTTGTGAAAAGCTCCACGCCGCTGATGGTCAGAGCCCATTTGATTTTACCCGTGATCAGGAACGAAATGATCATGGTGTCCACGCTGCCAGTCAGCCGCCAGGAAATTGCCTTGACCAGGCTTCGGTAATGTTTATCGGCCATATTCTTAAAAAAGGTTGGGCATGGTTCTGCGGTTTGCGCGGTAAAACACCGGGGCATTGATTTGAGCCTCGGGATTTGCAGGCAAGTTGGGGTTTTTCATCGTGGTTTAAAAGGTTATTTGTATTCGGGTGAAAAAAACCTGCTCGGGAGGCAAGCCGCCTGCAAGACCTGGGCTGCCTCCTGCAAAGGTCGTCCGGGAAAAGCTTCCGTTGATGCGAATATGCTCATTCAGCCACCAATTCACCCCCACCGACCACGCCTGCGCCTGGGTGGCGAGGGGACTGCTGACGCTGGCGAACCCATCGGACGCGGCATGGCCATCCACGTTTAGCGACTCGTAACGGGCGACCAATTGCCATGCGCCCCAGGAACCGATGGCGGGTTGGAAGGGTTTGGATGGAACGTTTTCGGTTCCTGTGATGCCTTGGCCGGCAAGCATCCAACTGCCGGTCACTTCCCAGGCTGAATTTTCAAGCGCTGCCGAGCGGTTGGCGCCGGACGTTCCATTAGATAGTTCCTGGCTGGAAAGGATATATTCGGCGATGATCCCCAAGGGGCCGCGATTAAAGCTTCCTTGGGGACATAGCCGCCAATGAACCCCAGTGGGTTGTACTTGCCGCCTGTATGCGAAGAATTTTTCCTGGCCGTCGGTGACATAACCGGGGCTGACCAGACCTGGCGCTCCCGCATCGTTGCCGTAGCTTCCCGCCACGCCCAGTCCAAGGGTTTTCAATACGTCTTGGGGGTTCTTTCCAAAGGATTGAAATGGTTTAACAAAGACCCGGCCCATGAAGGCCGCTCCGTTGCCAATGGGATTGTTCACCGTCCTGGTGGTCGTATCAGGCGCATCCGAAAAAAATCCACCGCAATAATCCAGGGCAGGCTGGCTCCAATGCCCATTCTGGGCGACCCCCAGAGCCCGGTAGGGTAAAAGATCGGTGACGAGAGATCGTTCATTGAAGGCGGTGACGGTTTCATCCTGCAATGCCTCCAATCCGATGGGGGGTTTGAATTTTCCCATTTCCCATCCCAAACCCTCACCATTGCTCTGGCTGGGATGCTGAGAGATGAATGCGTCCAAAACCTGCGGCTGGTTTCCTGCCAATTCAGGAGTCACATGCACATCAAATTGGGAGTTCAGTCTTGCCACCATGATGGGTCGCGCGCGGCGGATAAAGACGCCCTCCTGGCCCGCCGCATGGCTGGCGTTTCCCAATTGGGTACGGCTGTCCCATTGTAGTAAACCATGCAAGGAAACACCCCATTCACCGGAGATTGATTGCACAAAAAAGCCATTCCGTTTGGAAAAGCCTGCCTGGCAATCCTTGATTCCAGCGCGTTTTGAATCATTTTCATCTGGCTCTGTCTTTCCCTGGAAGGGTCCACCAGACTGACTCAGTTTGCAGTCGGGGTGCCTATGAAAAATCTGGTTTGCAGCAAGTTCAACAGCCTGAATTCCCGGCTGGACCCCATTCTGGCATGATGCGGCAGCCTGCAGTTGTGGCTGCACCTTGCGGTCCTTGCCATCCACAGTTTCATCCTCGCCACTTGCTGAGACGACCATCCCCACGCCAAAAAGCATGCCAAGAGCCATGCCCAAGTACCGGCCTGGATCAGAGCCTTCATAGGTAACAAACCGCCGCTGATTGTTTAATAGCGACATAAAAGGTCGTTATTTTGATTAAAAATTAAAACCGGAACTGAGTCAAATGGTTAAATACGATCAAACTTGTCGTTATTCTATATGGCTTCCGGTTCGAGTCAAACAGTTTTTTGGAAAAAGCGAACGCACGAGTTGGAGACTCAATTCCAATACTGCATTTCAGAAAGCTGGAGCAGACCGGGCGGGGATGTGCTGGGGTTTGCGGGCAGTCCGCCCATTCCAAAATGGAATCTGCCGCCTCCAGAAACCCGGCCTGGTTTATCCGGTTTCGGGACCTTGAACCCTCGAGTTACCTCATCCTGGTGCCAAACAGCCCTAGATGCCTTCACCGCCCATGAAGCCTGAGGTGACCTCCTGTGGGGTAAGAGGCATGCCTTTGGCGACATCCTCGAGGGTGGCCTGATCCATCAGGTTGGCCAGGTAATTTCTGGCATTATAGAACACTCTTCGAAAGCGGCATACGGATTCCTGGGAACATCTCACGTACCCGGTAAGGCTGACACAGTCAATGGGGGCGATGATGCCATCGAAATGGCGAACCACTTCGCCGAGGGTTATCTTGGATGGGTGGCGGGCGAGGAAATAACCCCCATGGATGCCGGCGGAACTGCCGACCCAGCCCCTGGATTTGAGCGCGAGCATGATCTGTTCGAGGAATCGCTTGGGGACATCATTGCGACGCGCAAGTTCGCGTATAGGGATGGGTTGTCCGCCGAAATGTTCCACCAAGGTGAACAAGGCGCGGAGGGCGTAATCGGTTTTTTTGGAAACCCGCATGGCTTAAAAAACGATTATTTTGGTCGTTATCATTTTCACGCGCATTTGATGACCCTGAAACGAACCGCAGGGGCAGGGCGGGTGTGCCCGGGTCAATCAGCCCACGATGCGTCCGCCTTCGTTCAGGAAGATGCCTTTGAAATTCATTTCCAGGGCTTGGGGGTTGGAGGCTTTGGCCATGGCTTCCTTTTGGGTGATGCGTCCGGCCTTGACCAGATTGAAGAGGCACTGGTTGAAAGTGATCATGCCATCGTCCGCGCCGGTTTCCACGGCGGCGGACAACTTATCAAGCCGGTTTTCCTCGATCATTTTGCGGACGACAGGCGAATTGATCATGATCTCGAGGGCGGGGGTCATTTTGCCGTCCACGGTGGGGACCATGCGCTGGCAGATGACGCCGCGGAGTGTGCCGGCGAGCTGTCGCCGGATTTGCTCGCGTTCATCGGCCTTGAAGAAATCCAGGATGCGGGTGATGGATTGGGATGCGGTGGTGGTGTGGAGAGTGGAGAAAACCAGGTGACCCGTGTCTGCGGCGCTCATGGCGGCGGTGAAGGTGGCGGCATCGCGCATTTCACCCAGCATGATGATGTCCGGGTCCTGGCGGAGGACATGTTTCAAAGCCCCATGGAAGCTGGCGGTATCAAGGCCGACTTCACGCTGCTCGATCACGCTCTGGTTGTCTTCAAAGACAAACTCGATGGGGTCTTCCAGTGTGACGATGTGTTTTTTGAAATTGCTATTGATGTGCTCGATCATTGCGGCAAGGGTTGTGGACTTGCCGGAGCCGGTGGACCCGGCCACGAGCACGATCCCGCGCGGGGATTCGGCGATGGTTTTGATCTGCTCCAGAAGCCCGAGCTCCTCGAAGGTGGCGATCCTGTTTTTCACATGGCGCATGGCCATGGCCCAAGTGCCGCGCTGTTGGAAGATATTGGTGCGGAATCGGCCGGCTTCCGGGATGTTATAGGAAAAATCCACCTCGCGGTCGTCCTCCAGGCGTTTTTTCATGTGGCTGGGGGTGATTTTATCCACGACATTATTCATCCAGTCGAGTGTGGGAACGGGGCAGTCAATGGAAATCAATTCGCGGCTGATGCGGAAAACCACGGGGGTGCCCACCTTGATGTGAATATCCGAGGCTCCGCCATCCACGGCGGTTTTGAGTATTTTGTGAAACAATTCCATGATGAAAACCATAATTCATCCTGGAATAAAAGCCAGCCGGGAAAACGCGGTTTTTGGCGGGCAGCATTTTTTGGGCGCCGGGGATTAAAATTTCCGTGTCATTCGGCTTGGGGAAGGGTATTCATTCGTGCATGGGCAAACATAGAATAGGGATTATCGGGGGCAGCGGGCTTTATTCCATTGAGGGAATCACGCGTGCGAAGTGGTTGCGGGTGCGGACTCCGTTCGGGGAGCCATCGGATGCTTTTCTCACAGGGCGGCTGGCGGACCGCGAGGTGGTGTTTCTGGCCCGACACGCCCGCGGCCACAGGATTTTGCCCACGGAACTGAATCATCGGGCAAACATCTGGGCCCTCAAAAAGCTGGGGGTGGCGTGGATACTGAGCGTGAGCGCGGTGGGATCGCTCCAAAAAAAATATGCACCTTGTGACGTGGTGTTGCCGGACCAGTTTTTGGACCGGACCAAACGGGACGTGGAACATACATTTTTTGGCGGGGGTATTGTGGCGCACATCGCCTTTGCCGACCCGGTGTGCGAGGAATTGCGGCGGCTGGCATTGAAGGCAGCCCGGGCCCAAAAGGCGAGGGTGCATGACGGTGGCACCTATGTGAACATGGAGGGTCCCGCCTTCAGCACCCGGGCCGAATCCCTGGCCAACCACCGGGCCGGGTTTGACGTGATAGGCATGACCAATATGGGGGAAGCGCGGTGCGCGCGGGAGGCGGAGATCGCTTACGCCACACTGGCCATGGTGACAGACTACGATTGCTGGAAGACGGACGAGGCGCATGTGACCGTGGAAATGGTGGTGGCCAACCTGACCCGCAATGCCGCCCTGGCCAAGGCCATTATCCTGCGGCTCCTGCCCACCATCCCTGGAGAACCAAACTGGCCCTGCCACTCCGCGCTGAAGCATGCCATTCTTACCCAGCGGCAATTCTGGCCCAAGCAAACCATAACCCGGCTCCGGCCCATCCTGGAACGCTACCTTTGACCCAGCCCAACCCGCACCCCGCCCATGAAAGCCTACCTGGACCTCCTTCGCACCGTTTTGGAGCAGGGAAAATACAAGGCCGACCGCACCGGCACCGGCACACATTCCATTTTTGGCGCCCAGATCCGTTGCCCCCTCCGCGAATCCTTTCCCCTGCTCACCACCAAAAAAGTCCACACCAAATCCATCATTTACGAATTGCTTTGGTTTTTGCGGGGAGACACCAACATCCGCTGGCTGAACGAGCATGGGGTGACCATCTGGGATGAATGGGCCGATGAAAAGGGCGACCTGGGCCGTGTGTATGGGGCGCAATGGACTGACTGGCGAACAGCCGATGGCCGGTCCATTCACCAAATCAATGAGGTGGTGAGGCAGATTCGCGAGAACCCCGACAGCCGGCGGTTGATCGTGACGGCGTGGAATCCCGGGGAAATCGGGTCCATGGCTTTGCCGCCCTGTCACACCCTGTTTCAATTTTACGTTGGGGATGGGGAACTGAGCTGCCAGCTTTACCAGCGCAGCGCGGATATATTTTTGGGGGTTCCGTTCAATATTGCCAGCTATGCCCTCCTCACGGCGATGGTGGCCCAGGTTTGCGGTTTGAAGCCGGGCGATTTTGTGCACACCTTTGGAGACCTGCATCTCTATGCCAACCATGTGGAGCAGGCCCGCCTCCAACTTGCCCGCGAACCGCGTCCGCTCCCGCGCCTGAGACTGAACCCGGGAGTGACCCGGCTGGCTGATTTCAAATTTGAAGACGTGGAAATACTGGATTACAATCCCCATCCCGCCATCAAGGCTCCCGTGGCGGTTTGACCCGCACCCCCGGCCCGGTTGAACCGGCGGTGACACGCCCTGTCATGAAATACTATAAAGCCATCGCAGCGATGTCCCTGAACCGGGTGATCGGCCAGGGCAACCGCATTCCCTGGCACCTGCCCGAGGATTTCAAATGGTTCAAGCAAATGACCATGGGCAACGTGATGGTGGTGGGGCGCAAAACATTTGAGAGCCTGGGTCGCCCCCTGCCCAACCGCAAAAACCTGGTGCTCACCAGGCACCCCCAAAAACTCATCAAATCGCACCCGGAAATTTTCGGCCAATACCATGAATGGCGGGGGGGGAAATTCCTCAGGCGACCCTACCAGTTTCATTTCTCCAAGCTGGGCGAAAAAAACGAGACTGAGCTGTATGTCTTCAAATCCCTGGCCACGCTGGACCCCTCCGCGTTTGCCTCGGATATTTTCATTTGCGGCGGGGCGGACATCTATGCCCAAGCCCTTCCCCTTTGCTCGGACCTCTACCTCACCCTGGTCAAACGCGAGGTCGAGGCGGGCGACGCATTCTTTCCCCCCTTTGAGGATCGCTTTGATTTGGTCGCGGAATTGAGGGACGAGCCGGCGTTTAAAATCCTGCATTACCGCCATAAATCCCTCGGGGCCGGGCAGGGGCCGCAATCCGGCGCGGTGAAGGCATGAAAAACGGCGGACTGTTTCCAGTCCGCCGTTGATGCAATTCGCTGATGATTGACGGGATTATTCCGTCTTGACGGCCTCGTCTGCCGCATCAAAGGCATGCTGCAGGGCCACCAGGTCCTCGCCCGGTTTCAAGGCATCCAGTATCTTCTGTTCTTCCTTGATTTGTTCATCGGTGTAGCTGGCCGCCTTGATGGACAGGCCGATACGGCGTTCGCCCTTGTCAATTTTGACCACGCGGGCGGAAACTTCCTGGCCGGCCTTAAGCACGTTTTTGATCTTGTCCACGCGCTCCTCGCTGATCTGGGAGATGTGCACAAGCCCGTCAATATCGTGCTGCAAGCCCACGAAGGCACCGAAGCTGGCCAGTTTGGTGACTTTGCCGCTGACCAGGTCGCCCACTTTGTACAGTTTTTCAATGTTGTCCCAGGGATCAGCCCCCAGTTGTTTCAATCCCAAGGCAATGCGTTGGTTCGGGCGGTCCACTTCCAGCACCACCGCCTCCACCACGTCGCCCTTCTTGATGACTTCGCTTGGATGATTGATCTTGCGGGTCCAGGACATGTCGGAGACATGGATCATGCCATCAATTCCTTCTTCCAGTTCCACAAACGCGCCGTAACTGGTGAGATTGCGCACCTGGCCTTTGACCTTCTGGCCGGGCGAATACTTGGTGGCCGCGCTGTCCCAGGGGTTGGATTCCAACTGGCGCACGCCCAGGGAGATTTTTTGCTCGTCGCGGTTGATGCCCAGCACCACGGCCTCGATCTCTTGGTCCTGCTTGAGCACGTCGCCGGGTTTGGCAATCCGTTTGGTCCATGAAAGTTCTGTGACATGCACCAAGCCTTCGACGCCGGGTTCCAATTGCACAAAAGCCCCGTAGGGAACCAGGCTGACGACCTTGCCCTTGACCTTCTGGCCCACCGGGTATTTGGATTCGATATTGTCCCAGGGATTGGTCATTTTCTGTTTCAGTCCCAGGCTGACCCGTTCCTTTTCCTTGTTCACGTCCAGCACCACCACGTCCAGTTCCTGGCCCACCTTGAGAACCTCGGAGGGATGCGAGAGGCGGCCCCAGCTCATGTCGGTGATGTGCAGCAAGCCATCGAGGCCGTTCAAATCAATGAAGGCGCCAAAGTCCGTGATGTTCTTGACGGTGCCCTTGCGAATGTCGCCGGGGGTCATTTCAGAAAGCAGGCGGTTGCGCTTCTCGGTGCGCTCCGCCTCGATCAATTCACGGCGGGAAAGAACGATGTTTTGGCGTTCCTGGTTGATTTTGACCACCTTAAATTCATAGGAATTACCCACGAAACCGGCCAGGTTCTTGGGAGTGATCACGTCAATCTGGGAAGAGGGCAGGAAAGCCTCCACGCCCACGTTGACCACCAGGCCGCCCTTGACGACAGCCTTCACTTTGCCGGTGATGATTCCACCTTCGTTGCAGATGGTGAGAATCTTGTCCCAATTCTTCTTGAATTCCGCCTTTTCATGGGAGAGCACCACGGTGCCTTCCTTGTTTTCCAGCTTTTCAATCAAGACATCAATTTCATCACCGACCTTGACGGATTTCAGGTCCATGAATTCATTGCCGGGGATGACCCCTTCGCTTTTATAGCCAATGTCCACCAAAACTTCCTTGGGGCGGACTTCGATGACGGTTCCTTTGACGATTTCGCCTGATGCAAAGCGCTTGTGGCTCTGCTTCAGGGCTTCTTCCATGGTTAGCATACGTGCAATTTAAACGGACTACAGGGAGGCTTGCGGACTGGAAAATGATTTCCGGTCCTGAAGTCTCCATTGCCTAACTACCGACGCTGCAACAGGCAACGGAGGTTGACGGTTAGGTTGTAGGTTGACGGTTTTTTCTCAGCCTTCACGGGCATCCGCACACGCGGAGCCCAGGCAGGGATGATTATGACTGTGGGCACCAAAAAGGCAAGCACCAAAGACAGGCATCATCCAGCTTAGCTTTTGAGCCATAGTGGAATTGTGAGCCGGGGTCCTGAGAGACACGGCGACCTTGGTGAAACCGAAGCCCAGTGAAGGCTGACACATATGAAAGGTGGCCGATTAGCCTGTCGGATGTGGCTGCTTTAACGGATTAAAGCTTTTTTAAAACTCTTTCAAAAATGTCCCGGATAAAATTAAAACGTGCCACTTTGAATTTTAGCGCGGCGTGTTTTTTAAGCCCGACAGGCTACTGAGGCAGTGTGCTGGCTTGCTTACTTGATCGGAACGCAAACGTCGATTTCCGACTCGGGGCTTTTTGGTTTGAATCGTTCGTCATAAATCTCCAGGTGCGGAGCTTTGCGAAGTGTGTAGTCCGATTTGGGAAGCCACGACGCATAAAGGTAATTAATCGTCTGGCCAATGTTTTCCACCGGCCCCCTGTGCGTAAACAAGGCGTATTTTCCTGCCGGAATCGTAGCGCTGGTCATGCCCTCGGGATGTTCATTGGGGTTTCTGACGTGCGTGCAGGCGATGTAGAGCATCTCGTCTGGATGTGATTTTATATCCTTTTCCTCCAGGCAAATGGTCACACCGAGGTTAACAAGAGACACGCGCGATTTAATTTCTCCGCAGCGTTTCGCGTAATTACTCCAGAGTTTTGGTATAATTCTGAGGTTGTTGGCTTCAGGTGATATGGCCGAGATAAATCTCCCGCCCAAACCGACTACGTGCATTTTTTCAAAGTTTTTGATCGTGGGTTGCATGGTAATTCCCCGGTACAGGTGGTTGAGATAGGTATTTGTGATTTTGGGTTTATGACGGAGCATGACCGATTTAATTCCCGCCGCCCGGCATGCTTTTGGAGTTTTTCCAAACATGGCTTTGAAAGCGCGGGTGAAGGCTTCATGGGATTCAAAACCAGCAGCAAGAGCGATGTCGAGCAACCGACGGTTGGTTTCGCCGACGGCCACCGCCGCAAGTGTCAGCCTGCGTTTGCGGATATATTCTTTGAGCGTATCCCCGACAACCGCCCGAAAAACCACCTGGAAATGCCATCGTGACAAGCCCGCCGCGCGGGCGATGGAATCAACCGTGAGTTCGTCATCCAGCCGACTTTCGATTAAATCAACGGCTCGCTGAATGTTTTGCATATATCCCATAAAAACCATCCTATAAAAACCGATCTTTAGACACATCATAGCGAATTCTCGCCGGAGATATTTGATATTTTGTGCGAAAATGTTAAGCCCATGGTTGACTGTCAGCGAGAGATCAATACCCCTTGCCGCAGCACCCATGTTATTTAGAATGAATCGGAGCCATTCCGTGATGGCCTTTGGGGCGGGGGGTGGTGAGCCATGCGTCTGGGGAATTTTACGAGGTTGCCATGCCGGCGGGCTTGGCGGCGAGGTTGTTTTAATGCATGTTTCGCTGATCCCATGCGGTTGGATTGGCTGGCGGCTAAAATGGCATGGTGAACGGTTGGGTTGCTTTTTCGCATCAAGACACGAAGGCGCGAAAGGGGGAATGGGAAGGATAAATCCGCAGATGGACCCAGATGGGCGCAGATTTACCCCTCCCCGGCATTCCCGATTAATGGGAAGTGCTGGAGAGGGAGGAAAAAGCGGTGGTTGGTCTAAATGCATTTTGGGAAGGTTGTGCATGTGTGTGAGGGATGCCCACTTCCCATGAACCAGCATACCACTTCCATATCAGGTTCAAGGGTTCAAAGCGCGAAATTTAATTTGGGAAATACCTCTCCTCGCGCTTCGCCAACGGTGCGAGGAAACCAGGGGCGCTTGACATTTGCCACTGCGGCTGGCCTAATGGCCACAGACAATCCTGATCTTGACTCTGGAGCAAATGCCATGGAGATATATCCCATCTTACTGGTCACAGGGCTGATGTTTACGCTGCTGAGCGTCTTCTTTGGTCACCTCCTGGATGGCAGCGGGGCGGTGGGTTTGAGCGGGCATGCGGATGGCGGCGCCGATTCGGGCGGGGTGCCTGGCCTGAGTATTTTCAGTCCCACGGTGCTTTCCACATTTGTGACGGCTTTTGGGGCGGCGGGGTGGATGCTCTCTGACGTTTCGATATTCAGGGCACAGCCCTGGCTTTGCGCTTTGATTTCCTTGGGGGCGGGCATGGTTGTGGCGGGATTGGTCTTGTGGCTGTTTAACTGTCTATTCCGCAAAACCGAAAGTTCGAGCGAGGCGCAGGTCAGCGAGTTGATCGGCCAGACCGCCGCAATCACTGCGCCCATTCCGGAGAAGGGTGTGGGGGAGATAGCCTATGTGATGGCCGGATCGCGCTATACCGCGCCCGCCAGGGACGAGAAGGGCCGTGGCCTTCCTGTGGGGCTCACAGTCCGCATCACGCGCATCATTGGAAACCAATTTTACGTGGATTATTAATCAACCCAAACGCCAGCATCCTACCACTTTTTACACTTTCCCGACTCTGTCCAAGCCAGGGCCGGGGCCGAAACCAAGACTGAACCTCATTATTCCATGATAGCAATCACCCTCCCCAATCCCGCGCAGTTTTCCATGCTGGCGGACCTGGAACTGTTCAAGGCCACTTTGGGCATTGCGGCCTTGCTGGCCGTGTTTTTCATCATTTTGGGCATATGGGCCAGCCGCTACACCAAGACGGGGCCCAACCAGGTGCTGATTATTTCGGGGCGCAAACACAAATTAAAGGATCCGGATGGACAAATCCGCGAGGTCGGTTTCCGGGTGGTGAAGGGCGGCGGCCGGTTTGTCTGGCCGGTGATTGAGAAGGTGGACGTTCTTTCCCTGGAACTGCTCACCATAGACGTTCAAACCCCCGAGGTGTACACCAGCCAGGGTGTGCCGGTACTGGTGGATGGCGTGGCTCAAACCAAGGTGAAAGGCGATGATATTTCCATAGCCACGGCTGCGGAACAGTTTCTCAGCAAGGGCGTGGATGAAATCAAAAACATCGCCATGCAGACCCTGGAGGGTCATTTGCGCGCCATTCTTGGCACCATGACGGTGGAGGAGATTTATCAAAACCGCGATGCTTTTGCTTCCAAGGTCCAGGAAGTGGCCGCTGGCGACATGGCCAACATGGGGCTGACCATTGTCAGTTTCACCATACGCGATATCCGCGATTCCCAAGGTTACCTGGAGGCGCTGGGGCGCCCGCGCATTGCGCAGGTCAAGCGCGATGCCACAATCGCCCAGGCGGAAGCCGATCGCGATTCGCAAATCCGCTCCGCCCAGGCCAAGCAAGCCGGCCAGGAAGCGCAGTTTGCCGCCGACACCAAGATTGCCAGCGCGCAGCGGGATTACCAAGTCAACCTGGCTCAATACCAGGCCTCTGTAAACGTGCAAAAAGCGCAGGCCGACCTTGCCTACGACCTCCAAAAATTCAAGACCGGCCAGTTGGTCAAGGCTGAGGAGGTGCAGGTGAACATTGTTGAAAAGCAAAAGCAAATCGAATTGCAGCAACAGGAAATTCTCCGCAAGCAAAGGGAGCTTGAGGCGACCATCCAAAAGCCGGCGGATGCGGAACGCTACCGGGTGGAGACGCTGGCGAATGCCAGGAAATTCCAATTGGAAACCGAAGCCGAGGGGTCGGCCGCCGCGACCAAGGCCACCGGTTTTGCTGGCGCTGACGTGGTGAAAGCCACCGGGCTGGCCGAGGCCGATGCGAATCAGGCTCGCGGCCTGGCGGAAGCCGCAGTCATTGAGGCCCAAGGCAAAGCCACCGCCGAGGCCATGCGCGTGAAGGCCGAATCCTTCAAACAATACAACGAAGCTGCGGTCATCGAAATGATAGTCCGTATCCTGCCCGAGGTGGCCGGAAAAATCAGCGAACCCCTCTCCCGCACGGATAAAATGGTGATCATCAACTCCGGCAACGGGCCGGGTGGGGGAGCCAGCAAATTGACTGGCGATGTCACCACCATCATCAGCCAGTTGCCGCCCATCATCGAGAGCCTGACTGGCATCCAGTTTGAGAAGTTGATCGAGCAGGTGCCCGCGCTCAAGCGGGCCATGGATGGCGGCCAGCAACCAGCCCAGCCGCCTGCCCAGCCACCCCCAGCCAAATCGTGAAAGTCGGGCGGGGGCGGGGGTCTGTCAGGTTTGGAAAGGGCGTGTCCGGCCGCTGAACCCGCCCCCTTTCAGCCCGTTTTTTGGTCGGTGATTTGAAATTTGCAGAAGCCGTGATTTTCCCTTAACTTCATCGCCATGGACTCATATCCGCCAGCCGGTGGGCCTCCGCCCCTGATTACACCTCCGCCCATTGCTCCCCTGCCTCCCCTGCCGCGAAAGAGACGTGGCTGGATGGTGGCTGCCCTTATCCTGATGGTGCTGCTGGCCATCAGTGTTTTCACGAACTTTGTCCAACTGGTTTCCCATGCCCTGACCTTCCACCGTGGTTTCCACGCCCTCGATGCCCGCGAGGTGGGACCCACCCTTGAGGAGTGTATTCTTGAGAACAACCATTCCCACAACAAGATAGCCGTCATACCGGTCGAAGGCATCATCACCAGCCAATCCATGGATGATTCCGGCAACACGATGGTGGATGTGATCAAGGCCGAGCTTGACAGCGCCCAGGCCGATGACAGCGTGAAGGCCGTGATCCTGAAGGTGAATTCGCCGGGAGGCGAGGTCATGGCTGCCGATGAAATCAACAAGGCCATCGTGGCCTTCCAGAGCCAAGGTCGGAATGAACCCAATGATGATCCCGGCGGGCGGCGTGTCAAACCGGTGATTTGCTCCATGGGGACACTGGCTGCCTCCGGCGGGTACTACATCTCCGCTCCCTGCCGCTGGGTGGTGGCCAATGAACTGACCCTCACCGGCAGTATAGGGGTGATCATGGAAGGCTTCAACTATCGAGGTCTCATGGACAAGGTGGGGGTGGAACCCGTGGTTTACAAAAGCGGCCGGTTCAAGGACATGCTGAGCCCGTTCCGTTCCACCAATGAAATTCCGCCCGAGGAACATGCGATGGTCCAGAACCTCATCAATGACACTTACGATAAATTCAAGTCCGTGGTGGAGCAGGGGCGCGCCTCGGCCCACCTGCTCAACCAGGACCAGGGAAGGGAGCTTGCTGCCGATTGGGTGAAGGATGCTGATGGCCGGGTGCTTTCCGGGCGCCAGGCCCTGGACCTGGGATTGGTGGACGAACTGGGTGACTTCGATGCGGCCGTGGACCGCGCTGAAAAAATCGCCCACATTACAAATGCCAACCTTGTCGAATACCGGCAAAAATATGACATCTCCAATTTTCTTTCCATGCTGGGCGAATCCAGCCGCGCCAATGTGGTGAAATTGGACGTGGGTATTGACCTGCCACGGCTTCAGGCGGGCTGCCTCTATTTTCTCTGGCAACCGCCGGGGGATTGAACCGCTCCCATGCAGGGTGTCACCATCATCAGCCATTCACTGGTGCAGCATAACCTCGCCCGGTTGCGCGATCACCGCACCGAGCCTCCGGAATTCCGCCGGTTGATGGGGGAGACCGCCTCTCTGCTCATCTATGAGGCCACCCGCTCACTGCCCCTTCGGCCTGTGCGGGTCCGCACACCGTTGGGCAGCGCAAATGGAAACTCCCTGGCTCGGGAGATTGTCCTGGTCCCCATTCTGCGCGCGGGTCTAGGCATGCTGGATGCCGTCCTGAACCTGATTCCCCATGCTCGCGTGGGTTTCATTGGAATGAAGCGGGAGGAAACCACCCTTCGGGCCATGTTTTACCATCAAAGCTTTCCAAAAAACCTCGGCCAGTGCCAAGTCATTCTCCTTGATCCCATGCTTGCCACCGGGGGCAGCGCGGTCGCAGCGCTGGACCTGCTCAAAAACCAGGGGGCGCGTCATATCCGGTTGGTCCACCTTCTGGCGGCGCCGGAAGGTATAAAGACCGTGCGCCGGCATCACCGCTCCGTGCCCATCTATACTGCGGCGGTGGATCGCCGGCTGAATGGCAGGGGATTTATCCTGCCCGGGTTGGGTGATGCCGGGGACAGGCTTTTTGGCACCTGAAACAACGCCTGAGATTTTTCCAGTGAACCTTTACTGGGGGACCACAATGGGTTTTGGCCATCTTTCTGCTTTAACCCGAAAAACGAAATTTAAAAGGGCCATCTAGCCGGGTTGAAACAGCACGTCTCAGTCAGGCAGCTTAAATATTTTGGATCGGGCTGGCCAGGTTTTCAAGTGTGCGTTGAAGTTTTTCGAATCCCGGGTCGTGCTGGCGGTATTGCCTCTCAGCCACCAGCCAGGGACTGGCCGGCGTGCATTCAGGTTGGTTCATCATATCGAGGCCGCTATGGCCGGGAACCGTGTATTGGGCAAAAAAATGGTCAATGGCCTTCGAAAGTTCGCGCACCACATCCAGATGTTGGAGGTTTCCGTGACAATTTGTCGTTTCACGCGGGTCCTGTTTTAGGTCATATAATTCGTCAGGAAATTGAACGCCTCCATAGGGATAACGCCGAATGAGCTTGAAACGGTCTGTGCGAGCCATCCGCGCATTGCCATATTCGCAGATCATGATCTGTCTCCAGTCGGAAACCTTTTTGCCCTGGAGTTGGCGCCAATAGGAAACACCCGGTGAATTGATATGTGCCGCCATTTTGGCATCCGGCGTGGCCCCGGCAATTTCCAGAAGTGTGGCCCATAAATCAGGATGATTCACAAAATCATCGCATGTTGCGTTTTGGAGAATTCCGCCGGAGGGCCAGCTCACGGTGCAAGCCACCCGAATGGATTCCTCCAGGAAATTTTGCGGCTGCGTGTGGTTTCCCTTTTCCCACATGCCATGCTGCCCTGCGTTTAATCCGTGGTCGCCAGTATAGACAATCAGTGTGTTGTCCATCTGGCCCGTGGCCTTCAAGGCATCCAGAACCCTGCCCACTTCACGGTCTATGCTGGAGACGGCGGCATAATACTCCATTCGTTTCTGGCGCTCTTTCCGGGAATCAGGGTTCACCGGGTCCAGCGCCTCGCCATGGCACGGCGGGAATTTTTCATCGGGAATGTCGCAAAAAGTGGCTTCCTGATATTGGGCAACCAAATCATCCGGGGCATCCTTGTGCGGAGAGTGGGTGTCCACGTAGCTGACATATAAAAAGAAAGGCCTGCCGTTAGCGCCCTCGTTCTCTTGATGCGCCTGCAGGAAGTCAATCGCACGACGGGTTAACAGCGGTGATTGTTGCCCATCCTCCACGACCAGCTTTCCCTGGTCGGAAAAATGTTGGACGCCCCGGTGCGGGTATTGGTTCACCCAGTAACTGAACCACCGGTCAAACCCCGGCTTGGGTTCCTGGCTTCGTCCGCAATGCCATTTTCCCACCAAGCCCGTATGGTAGCCCGCGTTTTTCATCAATTCAGAAATGAGTGTCTGCCCAGTCAGCCCGGGATGTGTCAGGGCATCGGATTCTTCCTCAAGCCAATCATGTATGCCATGCTGCGAAGGCATTCGACCGGTGAAAAAGGAAGCCCGTGCCGGTGAACAAACCGGGCTTGTTGTAAATGTCTGACGCATGCGGGTGCCGCGGGCGGCCAATCGGTCCAGGTTGGGGGTCTTTATTTCCGAATTTCCATAGGCGTGTTGCGCCCAGCAACCATGATCATCGGTCAGAAAAACCAAAATATTGGGTTTCCGGTAATCGCCCGCCGGTGCTGTTGCAGCGGCTTGGTAAAGAGGCCAAGACGCCAACCCGGCGCCGATTGCACCGGATAACTTCAGAAAGGCGCGACGGCCTATATGTTCCGTGCTCATGTAATTGTCTTCAATTATTAAATCATTCCGACGTTAGTCTTAAACGCCCTTTTGAATGGGCCAAGGCTCCACGGTTTTGGCAATTCTCCAACGGTTTGCGAGCCCACGGTCAAGAAAAGCCCAAACCTGCTGTCCATCCGGTCTTTTGACAGGAAACAACACAGAAACTGCGGATTCCTGCCATTTCGGACCAATGCTGAATTTTACACAGAGCGATAAGTCTTGCCAACGGGGGTCAATGAGCCGTCGTTATTGAACAACGCACAGGGTCCAAGGGGAATGTTGTCCGGTTCGGCGGGAAACCATGCGTAACGCTCCACATATTCGCAACGATCCAACTGCGGAAGCAGCTTTTCCATGAACGCCATGATTTGCTCCGGATGATACCGGTTTTCGGCACGGGTTCTTGCTTTCCAATCCCCAACCCCAAATTCCGTGATCCAAAGAGGGCGCTTGAATTCCTCATGCACAGCCGCCAATTGATCCATCAAGGCTTTCACGTCCAATCCGCCGTAGGAATGCACTGTTATGAAATCCACGCGCAAATCCTGGGATTCAATTCCCTGCATGAATTGTTTCATCCATTCTCGATCAGGATGCGTGCATGCCGGGCTGCCCAGCCGCAATCCCAAACCCATCAGGTCGGGCCAGAGTTCCAGAGCTTTCTCCACTGTCAGGTTGGATTGGCGTTTTTGGTCCGGCTCGTTAAACCCGAGGAGTTCGCGGCTGCCTTGTTGCCTGAGTTGGTCCCCGATGAGTGGAGGCAAAGTCTCCATTTTGCGACCAAAAATCATTGGAACAAAGTGGATGCCGCCAGGAATGGCCTCTGGCGCCTTTGGGCCCCAAGTATAAAACCATTGGGCTCCGCATGTTTCCAGCTTGTCCCGCCAATGACTGCCATCTTTAACGCTGATTCCAAGGCCCCGCTTGGGTCGGGTTTGATTGGGAGCAGTGACCGACTGGGCCAAGCATCCGGGACCTATCAATCCTGCAGTTGTGGTCAGGCCAAGTTGGATGAAACGTCTTCGATTCATGATGGTTTTAAGATGTTATTTCACAGGCATCGTTTAAGCGACAGCAATTTTGGGAAGCATGGCAAGCACAACGCCGACGGACTTAAGTTTATATGATGGCTTTGCTTGTTGAATGACGGATGGATTATTGCGGAATACATCTTCGGTGCTTATGCCTCCAGTTTTATGAAGGTTTGAAAAATAACACTTTCATACGGTGCTGTAAGCCTGGCCAACCGGCGTCAAGGAGCCATCGGCATTGAACAGCGCGCAGGGTCCAAGCGCGCGATCATCCGGTTGGGCTGGGAACCAGGCGTACCTGCTTACGAAATCACAGCGATCGAGGCGCGGAAGCGACTCGTGAATGAATTGGACGACATGGTCTGGTTGATAACGATTATCGGCTCTGGTCTTGGCATTCCAGTCGCCCACGGCAAATTCGGTAAGCCACAGTGGCAATTGAAAAGTATCATGCACCTTTGCCAAGTGGTTCATCAAATGATCCACGTCCAAATCACCGTAGGAATGGACGGTCATGAAATCGACGCGCAACTTTCTTTCCTTTACACCTTTCATGAAGCTTTTAATCCAGTCGCCATCCACGCTGGCGCAGCCGGGTGCTCCCAAAGGCAATCCTAGTTGCATCAGGCCGGGCCATAGTTCCAAGGCCATTTCCACGGTGAGGTTTGATTGTTCGGCGCGATCTGGTTCATTGAAACCCAATAATTCCTTGGATCCCTGTTGTTTCAGAATCTCTGGAATGGCAGCCATCATCTCCACACCGGTCCGTCCCCAGATCATGGGCACAAACTCAATTCCATCAGGAACGGACTGCGGCGCCTCTGGGCCCCATGTGTAAAACCATTGAGCCCCGCTTTGCTGGAGTTTTTTGCGCCATGGACCGGCCGACCTGATTCCGAGTCCCAAACCACGCTTGGGGCGGGCGGGGGCGTGTAATGCGACCGGCCCGGCCAGGCTCCCAGCCGTAATCAGTCCCGCTAATGCCGTGAGGCCGAGTTGAATGAATTTTCTTCGATTCATGATGGATAAAGTTAAATTCCCAATGCAGCCCGGATTTGCATTGAACGCCGATGTTTATTGGAAACTCCACAATGCCGCGCTGTTGCCAACAGGAAACTGATAGCCAATGGCGCTGTTTTTAAAAATTTCGGCATGACCATCAAACCACACTGTGTTCAGGCGTTGGTTGTGGCGGGGTACGGTCAGCAGGGGTGGACTGGTTTGCAACCAGCCATTGGGTGCGGGATAAAAGCTGGGAACATCAAAACAAGTGCCAATGGCCCCGCCCAAGGCGCTTCCGGTTGTTACTTCCTGCCATTGATCGCAATTGGCGATTGTTGGACTGCCTGTCACCTGTCCGCAATCGGCAAACACAAGCATCAGGGTGGGGTTATGCACCTGGTTTTCCTTGATCGGCTGCTTCATGTCACCGTTGATGTACTCAACTCCAATGTCCGGACGGTTGATGCCGATACCCAAAGTGTCGGTGAATGGGGAGGCTCCTATCTTTTTGGATTGCAAGGTGGGACAATCAAAAACCTGGTGTGAAGCGAGGTATCCATTGAGGCGCAGGGTATCCGGCCAGTAAACAAAGCTTGGGTCGTTGTTTACAATGAATGTATTATCCACCCTCGCAAAGGGAAAACCAGCCACATTGGCGCCGCGCCGCCAGTAAAAGAGGCGGCCTTGGTTGTCGTCAACATACAATCGCATGGCAATGCCAATTTGATGGGTGTTGTTGAGGCATTGGGTGGCCTGGGCCTTTTGCTTGGCTTTCGTCAGGGCAGGCAAGAGCATGGCTGCAAGGATGGCAATGATGGCTATCACCACCAAAAGTTCTATGAGCGTGAAGGCCTGAAATGGTTTTGCCGGGCAAATGGGTCTCTGTTTCATGGCTGATGGATCATTCGGATTACAACTGCATTTGTAACCCGTCGCATAAAAATGCGGTATCCCACTTTAGTGTGATCCCCGGACGGCTTGCATGGATGGCAAAGTCCTGCCCAGGGCGACCATGGGGCTGGACTGGAAGGGACCCCCGGGCGGTTTCAGCCAAGGATCAAGGTTCGCCGCCCTTGCCTGGAGACTGGTCTCGAATATATTTCATGACCGCCTCCACGCGGGATTCCACATGCAGTTTTTCGTAGATGTGGTGAACATGCGAGCGCACCGTTTCGATGCCAATCTTCAGATGGTCGGCGATTTCCTTGTAGCGATAACCCTTGGAAAGTTCCCGGAGGATTTCCGTTTCCCGGGCCGAAAGTTGTTTAAGCTCCGAAGTGGTTTTTGTCTGGCGCTTGAAAAAATCCACCACTTTTCTGGCCACCTCGGCCGACATTGGGGCTCCTCCAGCGTGCAATTGCACAATGGCCTGGATGATCTCCATCGGCTGGGAACGTTTTAATAAATATCCCGAAGCCCCGGCCTGCAGCGAGTCGAAAATCTGGTCGCCGTCCTGGTAAACAGTGATCATCATCACCTGCAGGCCTGGCAATCGTTCCTTGAGCTGGGCCACCAGGGTGATGCCGCTGCGGCCTGGCAGGTTGATATCCACCAATGCCACATCGGGACGGTTGGCAACGATCGGCTCGAATCCCTTCTCGGCGCTTTCGTAGGCGCCGTCCAGGCTGAGCATGGGAGCGGTTTGAACAATTTTCCTGAGGGTCTCCCTCATTCCAGCGTCATCTTCAACAATGGTAACTCTGATGGGCATGACTTTATGAATGTGTTAGGCGATCCGCCCGGTCTCCGATTTAGGGTTGGGGTTTGAAACCTTCTTGGCTGGCCACTTGAATGGAGGCATTAGCATCTGGAACGTGACCTGTGTCCCCTGGCCGTCCTGCGACATCACCATGACCCTGATTCCAGCCGCCCAACCCCGGAGGCGCATATTTTCCAGTCCATTGCGCAGAGTTGGTGTTTCAGGGTTAAAGCCCCTCCCGTCATCCTTCACGGTAATGCGCAGCATCGGCCCCCGCACAGCAATGCGGAGCCAAGCCTCCCGGGCTTGCGAATGCTTCAGCACATTGTTGAGCGCCTCCTTGACCAGCATTAAAATATCCCTTCGCAACTTTCCAGGCATGACAAAAGGAGGTGGTTGGCGACAAATCTCCAGTCGGCAATGAATTGGGGTTGGCTGGAAAAAATGCTCCGCATAGTGCGCCAGGTAGTCAATAGTGTGGGCCAGCGTGTCCTTTTGCGGATTGAGCATCCAGACCGTTTCGTCCAAGGATTGAACCGCCAATCGCACGAGGGTTGATACCTCTTGAATTTGAGGCTTCAATCCCGGGGGTGTCACGGCCGACTCCACGGCCAGGTCTGATAGCAGCGCCACTTGGGTCAGCCTGGCCCCAAGGTCGTCGTGCAAATCCCGCGAGATCCGGGTGCGTTCCCGCTCCAGGACATTTGCTTTTTCCAGTCGCGCCAGTTTGCGCCGCATCCGCATTCGGGTGGCGCCCATGACGGCCATGGAAATCAATCCGGCAAAAAGGATCATTCCCCCTGCTCGAAACCACGCCGTCTGCCAAATGGCTGGAACCACTTCAAAGGCAAATTGGCACGGTGAATTATTCCAAACACCGTTGTTATTACAGGCCGTGAATTCAAACAAGTATTTACCCGGGGAAAGGCGGGGATAAACAGCACGCCGCATGGTGCCATCTTCCACCCAACCCTGGTCAAATCCACGCAACCTTCGCTTGAAATGAACCTTTCCTGGCGCCACAAAACTCGTGGCTGTGTATCGCAATTCAATTTTGTTGTAGCCCCAAGGCAGCTTCAATCCCGGACCGATGGAAACAGAATGGTCATCCACCAAGACATCTTCAAGGACCAAGGGGGGTGGATGCGTGTTCACAGGCATGCGAGTGGGATCAAATGAAACAACCCCCTTGCTGGTGGCAAACCGAATCATCCCGGACCGCGTCAACCACACTGACGGCTGATGCCCAGCCACGCACTCCACGTTCAACAAGCCGTCTGAAGGTCCAAATTGGACCGCGCTGGCGGACTGTATGCGACCTCCCAAAACCGCTTTCAGGTCAGAAGTGGACACGCGGCAAATGCCCCGTGATGTGCCTATCCAGATGAAGCCGCAAGAATCCTGGATGAGTTGGGTGATGACCGAGTCATTCACGCCAGCCCGATCTCCCAGAAACTGAACCTTGCCATTCTTGAAAAGCCCCATCCCGCCGCCAAGTGTTCCCACCCATACCGATTCATCTGCAGCAGGCAGCAAGGCTGTTATTGGAAAACCATTAAACCCGGCGGATGAATCGAATCTTTGAAAAGTATTGGTTTTGCACTCAAATAAATAACCAGCGCTGCTGCCAATCCAAATGCCGCCTGTCGCATCACCGGCAATCGCCGTGACCGACTGGTTGGAAAAACCATGCCAACTTAAATCCTGGTGTGCAAGTTTCCCGTCGGCCGGAAAAAAGAAAAGACCCGAGGGAAATCCCCCCGCCCATAAATTTCCCTTGTCATCACGATACAGCGTTCGGATTTGCGGGCCGTCCACCACCTGCCAGAGCCTGGTGCTTTGCAGGTCGCCGTTTTGGGACTGGTGGATAAGCCTCCCTCCTGTTGTTCCGGCCCAAAATCCACCGTGGCCATCTCCCATCACGGCGGACACGCTGTTATGCCCCAGACGGCCAATCATTTCAACCCCGCCGCTATTCAAAATTCTGGCCACCCCTTGCCCGCGCGGCACAACCCAGTCCTCGCATACGGAGACAACTGCGTCCGAGGGTAAACCATCGGTTTGATTGATGATTTGAAATTCACGGGGCCGGACTTTGTAAAGCCCCGCGCCGTCTGTGCCCACCCATAAATTACCCTCAATGTCATCCCAGATGGCGTTCACGGTGTGGCTCACTCCTTTCACCTTTTCCAAGGAGCCGTTCCTGAGCAAAAAAAGCCCTTGGTTTTCCAGCCCCATCCACAGCGTGCCTTGGCGGTCTTCATGCATGGCGCTTACCTCGTAAGGGCCATTGGGCAGCTTTTCCACAATTTGCTCCGCTTCTTCCGAATCGGGATTGAGGCGCCGTAAATCGTAACCCGTGGAAACCCATAACCCCCCCTTTGGGCTTGGAGCCAGTGAAATGACTCCTCCCTTATGGGTGGTACAACGGATGGGTTGTCCAGCCACTAACCGGCCATAAGTGTCCTGACTGGAAAACCACAATTGGCCATCTGTGTCCGCAGTCAAACCAAATAACATCGGTCCACGGGCAACCTTGCTCAATTGTGCCGTGGGAATGAATTGGCCCTTTTGCAGCCAGCCCACCATGCCATCGCCCCGGGTTACCCAGATTTTTCCAGCGCCGTCCTGCGCCACCGAATCAATCGCCACGCTGGCGGGTAAATTGCTGCTGTCCATGCTTGAAATCTCTCCGTCTGAATAACAAAACAATCCAGAGCGTCGGGTGGCAATCCATAGCCGACCCTCATTGTCTGCAAATATTCTTTGCACCGATCCTCGCGCCATGTCCAGTGAGGCCACGCCTTCCAATGCCACGAATCGCACGCCATCAAATCTCGCCATTCCCTGCGGCGTCCCCATCCATAGATAGCCGTGGCCATCCTGGGCCAGCGAAAAAATGCTTTCACGAGGCAACCCCTGGTCTGTTTGCCAGTTTTGAAGCAAAAAATCACTCGACACTTTTATCGGGGAGGTGTCCTGATCCCCCTGCGCGCTGGCCGAATCATAAAGCCTCAGCCCGATCAATGCCGGCAAAAGTGCTTTTTTAATCGCGTAAAATTTCAGGACGGCCTCCCCCTTCGGAATAAGCTGGCTCATGGATGGTGGGTGTGGTCTGCACATTTTGCAACGTGGAAGCCAAAGCAGGTCTCCAGTGGAAAATATCCGTCAGGAAAAGCGCGTTCATAAATTATCGGGTGGTCACTGGATCATAAATCACATGAAGCGATGGGGGCCGCAAGCTTGAAATTTTAGCGATGCCGAAATAATGGGAACTTCGTTCCGCAGGGACCGAACCCTGAGGCGATTGATGAGAAGAAAACCTTGCCTCCGGGACAGCCCATCCAAGACGGTTTGGTTTGGAAAGTATTTGCCCCCTCAAAATTATTTGTGGGTGCACCCAAGGGTGTGCAATGTATAAAACTATGTTATTCAGTGTGTTGCAATGCAAATGTGCGCTTTTGTATCCAGCCAACACTTGCGCAGATGGAGGGTGGGCGGTGGCGATGGGCTTCGAGCCATCAGTTCACGTCACTGCCGGTCGCTACGCGTAACGAACTCGTTTGTCTGCCACTGAAATTCCCGATTCTGACCCGCAAATTCTGCCATAAACGCAAGTATTTGATATTGGAAGCCAGATCACCACAGTCGTCAGCCTATTCCTGGTGCAGCGATTACGATTTTTGACTCCGCGAATAACGCGCCAGGCCAAGTCAAGTGGTGCCATCGCTACAAATGTGCATTTTTGAAACGAATTTCCATATTCGAAACCTTAATGAATAGGGGCTCAGGTTATTGCCTCAAGCGATAAAACACGGCTGGAATTTTTGGGTCAACTTTATTGGTGAACGGACTGGTGGCACCGGGGTTTGGTATCCAATTAGTGCCCATAGCCGAGGACAAAGCACCCGTTTGTGACTCAAGTTGCAACCCCTGATTTTTGGGCCATTGCAATACCAGGCAATTTCCATTCACTATAGAGTTCGTCAGGACAGGCAGTGCTTGCATAAATTCCAACCGAAGAACGGAATAAGCTGGCACCACGAAAGGATTGCTGACATTAGTGCCATATTGAATCTGAACGGTCTTATCGCCAGGGAAAGAGTTCGTCGCCGTGGGATCACCGCCAGATACATAAGTCTCAAAATACTGGTTTGTATCGGTGATTCCGTTTTGAACAAGGGTTGCCAGCGCATTGGTAGCACCTTTGTTGGTGAGCAAGACATAAAATCTGCCATTACTGCTTCTATAGACCTGGGCATAGACTGCCGGAATCGCGTTGCCGGTAGAATTGGTCATCACCGTTGGCCCACCGCTGGTGGTGGTGGCATAGACCTCTGATGAATTGGCAAAAGCCACGTTAGCCACCGCCTGACCCAAAGCCTGGGCATTAAAATAATACCCATATGGCAGTCCAATGGTATTGGTTGTGTAATGACCAAAATAAGCTGTCTCACAAGCCTGCTTCTGATCGTTGGTTGTGCCAATGCCATGGTAATCCAGAAGTTGATGAGTGCCGACAAAGATCATTTGCGGCAGGGTGGACATTCGCATGGCGTATTCGACAGCGTAAACCCCGCCATACAGGGTGCCGCCAGTCTGCTCGGCTGCTCCTGATCCAGAAGCAGAATATTCGGTAACCATATAAGTGACATTATTTGAGTTTTGGGGCATCAGAAAATTGGTCAGATAAGTGGCGGTATTGTTAACGAGATTCCAATTGTCATGTTTCATCAAATTCGTAAAGTTGTCGCTCGAACCCACTAAAAACGGATAGTCATGAATGCTAACCGTGTCCCAGTATTTGTCGGTATAATGTGAAATCCCCATGTCCCAGTTTGTGTCAGGATGGGTTGGGGGACTATAGAAGATGCCGACTTTGGCGTTCGGATCGGCCCTTTTGATGGCATCCCGATAAGGCCTCATGCTATTTAGATAGTCCGTCGAATTAGTCCAAAAATAACTGGTCTGACTGTTGGAAACCCCGTAAAAAAGATAAGGTTCATTGCAAAGCTCCCAAGCCGCTACCGATATGTGATTGCTCAAAGCATATTGGGCAAAAGCCCCCGCTGAATTAGCGCTGTCAGTGAAACCGTTGACGACCACAACAATCCTGGCACCCCCAAGGTTGGAGCACATCTGCGTGAAATCTGTGAAGTGTAACCCGCCCTTGCCCGTGCCTACCACCAATGCAGATTGCAACCCACCGTATGCGCTTGGCTCATTAGAAAACTGATTGACCCAATTGGGCAGCTCCAGACCGTTTGTCCAATCAAAGGCATCGTCCATCGAGCCCCCAGGGTAGCGTAGCCAGCCCGGTGAAAGGGTTTTGGCGAATTGCTGTAAATTAGTATCGTAATATTCTGTTCCGTTTCGACCAAGCTCAAAGTTGAACCCGGAAAAACCTGCATTCAGCCTTGTGGGATTAAGTGTGGAAAAACTTACCACCACATTGGTGTCAGCTTTTGTGTGAACAGCCATTTGGAGGATGGCAGCAGAAAGTAATCCAAGCCAAAACGGCAGGGCGTGTTTTGGAAAAAATATTTGGCTTTCTTTAGCAACCAACCTGCTTTTCTTGTGGTTCATAAAAAATCAAAAAACAAGGCTTCTTCACACACCGAAAGCAATGTTGTAATAGGCATTGTCTGGCAAATTGTGGCAAGTGTTAGCCTTTACTATGAACACACGATGGTTTCAAAAACCTACAAGCAACAGGTTTGAGACATACGTCCAACTGCCCATGTGCAGCCTGTCCGCGATCCATTGGAGGGTCATACGCATTTCTCGCCGCAAATTTCTAATTTGCTTTCGCCCTTGCTGTACCACCTTTGCGCTTTTCAGACAATATTTTTCGGCCCGGTTTCGCAACCTTTTTTGAATGAACCCTTTTGGACTTGATGAAAAATTCCTCGTTAATCCGGAAATTTCGTGGGAATTCCTGTCGCCATGGAAAGATTTTGATGAGGTAGAGAGATCTTCGGCGCATTGGCACTAAGGCGAGATTAAATGCTGCGCAGGTAAGCCTGGTCGGAGCTGCGGTCCGGATCCGGGTGAGGGGCCGGCAGATCAGGCGAATTTGCGGCGGTATCAAGAACAGGGTGACTGCGGCTTGGTTCACTGGTGGCGCTGTACGACTGGCCTGCGGTGCGAATCCGCACCGTTGCCGTCCGACTTTCTGCCTCGTTTTTTTTGGGCTGTGAATAACTTGCGAATAAGTCATACCGCCTAGTGACAGCATTTGTCACATCCCATTGGCTAGGATCGGGTCATGATGATTAGCTTGAACCCGAAGAACGAAATTCAAAAGGCCAATCAGGCCCAATCTATTGGGAGCAAACTCATTGGGAAAATCTCACCAGACCGCTTCCGATGTGCTTTCGATTTTTCCAAAGGGTATCCGCTCCAGCATCTTGTCGAATCTTGGCCCTTTCCATTTCGCTTTTCGGGTTAATAACCAGGACTTTGCCGGATTTTGCCCTGTCCCAATGCCTGCCAGAAATAACAAATCAAAGAAGATGCGTCCTGCCGGTCCAGATTCCAATCTCAGCCGTGAAATCCTGAAACTGCTGCTGGCGGCAGAGGCGTCCGGGCTTTGTCCCGAAACGGTTCTTCGCGAGTGCCTGAAGAGGTTTCATGAGGGTTGGAATCAGGCGAAGCACAGGCCCATTCAGGAACAAGGCATGAGGGATGCGAAGAGAAATGGAAATGGGTTGGGCCCAAAAAAGGGATTTGGAGGACACCAAAAGCGAAAGGCCCTAAGCACAGTACGTGGTTCGGCCTCTGGCAAGGCCAAGCCTGGAGCAGGGCAAAGCCATGCAGGGGATATGGGTAATTTCCACGGGCAGCCCAGGCATGACTAAATCAATTTGTTGGACGCCAAGGAAACCAACACCGGGGAAGAAGGAGCAATGGATGGTGGCCGCCGCTGAGAGGGCGCACCATCCATTCTTCCTGCGGACGGTCGGACACGGACAAATCTTCGCCGCAAGAAAAAAGGGGGCAAACCAGTTGAACGCAATGGATCTGCTGGTTTCAGCTCAACTTGGAATGGCTTCCGTCGCAGAATGGCTTTTGAGCGGAGTGTTTGCATCCGCACCAGGCCACGGTTTTAGCTTCCGTAATTTCTGTTTTTACAGGAGTAAAGGAAGTTCCCTTGTGGGAACCGTCACAGAAAGGTTGGTTTTTAGACTGGCCACAACTGCACCAGTAATAAGTGCCGGGCTGGACATTTTGGACGTAAGGGCCCTTGCGGGCAATGATTGGATCACTCATGGCAATGATTGGAGCACATTCCTGCTGGGCTGCCAACTATTTTCGAGGCGCTTTCCGGGGCGCAGGTTCGGAGTTCAGGCGGCCTGCATGGGGAACGGTTTTCATTGAGGCTGGATGGTGACGGTGGCGGTTTGCCCGGCCACGAGATTGGTGGGGACCATGCCATTGACCGGGTCCAGTTCCACGCGCACGGGAATCCGTTGGGCCAGGCGAACCCAGCTAAAGGCCGGATTGACGTTGGCCAGAAGGCGGCTGGAGTCTGTCCGCTCGCGGTCCTCCACGGCGGCGGCCAGGCTTGCCACATGGCCGGTCAGGACATGGTCATCACCCATGAGCCGAATTTGCGCCGGGTCCCCCACATGAATCCGGCGGAGTTTGGTTTCCTCGAAATATCCCGCCACATAAAAGGAATCGGCATCCACGAGGGCAGTGACTGGCTGGCCCGCACTGACATAGTCTCCGGGCCTGAGTGAGAAGTTGGAGAGGATGCCATTGACTGTGGCGCGGACCTGGGAACGGTCCAGGTTGAGCCGGGCAAGGTCGCGGTTGGCGCGGGCGAGGTCCAGGGCGGCTTCGCACTGGGCTGCCTCCACGGATTTGGTGTCATAGGACGAGTGGGAAACGGCATTGTCCGCAGCCAGTTTCTGGTAGCGGGCGGCCTCGCGCTGGGCCAGGCCCAGGGCGGCTTCCGCGCTGGCCAGGGCGGCCTCGCTTTGTTTCAGCGCCAGGTCAAACCTGGCCGGGTCCACCAAAAAGAGCAGGTCGCCGGCATTGACGCGCTGGTTGTCTTTCACCTTCACCTCGGTGACCAGGCCGGAAACATCCGGGGAAACGCGAACCACATCCGCGCACACCCGTCCATCGCGCGTCCAGGGTTCTTCGAGGTAGTAATCCCAAAGCAGCCAGCCGGCCAGGGCTGCCGTGATGAGGGCCGTGAGCGTGATGGCGATGCGGATCCAGGCAGGGGGGAGTGTTTTCATTTGAAAAGGATTCGGGCGGATTCCAGGACCAGGGCGACCAGGACAACGAACATGGCGGTGTCAAAAAGCGGGCGGTGCCAGATGAAACGATAAGCGCCGAAGCGCAACAGGCAGCGGCAAATCATTTGTTGCACCAGGAAAGCCACGCCGGAATATACCAGCAGTGACGGGACAAAAACGCCAAGGAAATTAAATTCGCCATTCATGCCGTGTTTGCGGCCGGGGACTGGCCGGCCTTGAGGGAAAGGGGAGCCTTTGGAAACAGGCAAAGCCGCAGGCCCAGCAACGCATGCAACAGCGCGTTCCCGCCCTCGCTTTGCGGACTGCGGGCGGCCAGACGCAGGATTTCCCCATTCACCGCATGGAGCAACGATTCCGGGGGCTGGGTGCGCGCATCCTTCAACCTTTCGCGGAAATGATTTCCCACCGAGGCCAGCGTGGCTTGGGCCGACTCCTGTTCCCAGCCGGCCAGGAGGGGTTGCACTCGTTGGATATCCGCCAGATTCAAACCCACGCGCATGTCCAGCAGTGCATCCATGGAGTGGAGCGCAGACCCGGGTGGCAACCCAGCCAGCCTGGGAACGATCAACCCAAGCCGGTCCACCATTCGTCGCACGAATGTCATCCGGTCTTGCAAGTCCGGGTCCGCAGCCAGGTTTGCGATGTCAGCCCAGACCGCCCGAAGCAGATGCCCCGCTCCAGCCTCCGCGTTGACCGTCCTGAACAAGGTCACCACGGTCATGGCTATCACCCCCGCCAGAAGGGCGGCCAGATTGCTGTTTAAAAATCCAGTCAGGTTGGGATTGAAGGTGTCTTCCAGATTCAACATCACGCAGCCGTTCATGCACAGGGCAAAGCTGGGGAATCCCCAAATCGGCGAAGCCATGAACAACCCGCCCGTGACCAGAAACGGAGAAAGCACAAGCATCAACAAGGGAAACCCATCCACTGCGGGGAAAACCAGGAATTGATAAATGGCCGCGATCAGCATGGCTGCCGCCAGGCAGAGAATGTTGGTCCGCAGCAAGGGCAGGGGATTGTCAAACGAGGCAAATATGCAGCAAAAAACCGGCGTCAGTTCCGCTGCTGCCGCACCATCCACCCACCCGGTGGTTATCCATAAGCCACAGGCGACCATGGTGCCAGCGAATGCAGCAAGACCGGAAACCACCGCCACCCCAAAGTTCAGGTGAAGAACCGGCCCTGCGGCATATCGGTCGGCCACCTCCAGATGCGAAGGAATGTTGTCGGTCCCCTCGGTTATGGACTGCTGCAATTCCCGGCAATCCTCCCAAACGTCCACCAGGTCCCGAAGCCGGTGGCTCAGGTTCCAAGTCATCCAGTCCCTGACCTGGGCGCATTGGGAATGTGGTTGCTTGAATTGATCCAATTCCTCGCGCAGGCGCGCCGCAGTTTCTGGCGCCCCCTTCCAACCCGCATGCATCCATGCCACTATTTTATCAAGGAGGACCTGGACTGCTTCCGGCCGCTCGGCGCCGTCCCTTTGCAGGAGGGCCAGCCGGTCCTCCACTGCGGCAATCAGGGGAATCAGGGCGGTCATGTGCTGTTCCAAAATGTTCATCTGGCGCCGCGTCTGTAAAAAGGTGGGTGTGTCAAAGGGCAGGTAAGCGGTCAAAGCCACGAGAGCCAGTGTGTCGGAAGCCAGGCGGTGTGCCCATTGTTGAGAAGCCTGGCGGGTCAGGCGGCCTTCAGCCACCGCGCGGGCCCAGGCGGCGGCATCCCCAAGCCAGTGGTTGATTCGCTTTGTCAGGACCGGCGCAACATGCCGTGGAAACACCAGCCGGCTCACCAGTGCGGCGCAAACGATGCCCAGCGTGATTTCCTGGACACGCGCCACGGAAATGTCAAAAACCAGTTCCGGGCTGTTCACGGAGGAAAAGCCGATGATGGCCGCCGTGTATCCAGACAGCATGAACACATAGGAACGCGGAGTGCGGTCCAGAAGGCTGATGAACAGGCAGAAACCGATCCACGCGGACAAGGCCAGGCAAAGCAGGATGGGCGCATCCACGAGGTTTGGCACCAGCGCCAGGGCCGCCACCGCTCCCAGCACCGTCCCCAACACCCGATAAAAAGCCTTGGAAGTGACGGCGCCGCTGAGCGGCTGCGAGACAATGTAAACCGTGGCCAGCGCCCAGTAGGGTTTGCTGAATCCAAAGCCAAAGGCAATTCCCAGGGCAAGAATGGCTGCCGCAAAGGTTTTAAGCGAAAAAAACACCTCGCCCATTCCCATCTGGTATGCAGGGGATTGCCTCATTTCATTCCTCCATCACGCACCATTTCAAGGAGCCTCAGTTCGACCGTTCCCAATGTTTGCAGGGTGCGCTGCAAGTCATCACTGTTGACATCCATCAACAGCGCATCCCTCACCCGTTTCATGGCATGGTCAGCGCCAAGGGCCTGACGCCTGCCACGCGCGGTGAGGGCCAGCTTGCGGGACCGTTTGTCCCGTGGATCCGGCTGCCTTTGGACCAGGCCGGATTTCACCAGCAAATCCATGATGCGCACCAGGGCGGGGCGTTCCAGGTGAAGGGCGCGGGCAATGTCGCATTGGCGAAGCGGTGTGCGGCTGCGCAGCAGCGTCAGCAGCGGCAAAGCCACGGCCTCTGACAGCCCCATTGGCGCCAGTTCCCGGTCAATCACACGCCGCCAGGACCGCGAGGCACCGATGACCAGGCGCCCGAGCGCCGCACGATGGTTGGAGGATTCCTCCATGAAATAATGGTAACATGTTATCTATATGGCGCAAGCCCAAACGTCCCGGTGGAAGCGTCCGGGGCGGGTTTTTAAGCCGGAGCCAGCAGGCCGGCCAGGTCCAGCGGCCGCGTGTACATGGCCAGTTTCCCCATTTCATCCCGCGGCCACTCGGGTTCAGGCCGGTCCCGGTAGAGTTCCAACCCGTTTTGGTCCGGGTCTCTCAGGTAGATGGCCTCGCTTACGCCATGATCGGCCGCGCCTTCCAGTTCATGTCCCGCATCCAAAACCCGGCGGACTGCCGAACCCAGGGTCGCCCGGGTGGGGTAAAGGATGGCCACGTGGTAAAGCCCGGTGCGCCCGGACGGGGGAGGCAGCCCGCCGAGGCTTTCCCAGGTATTGAGACCAATGTGATGGTGATAACCTCCCGCTGAAATAAAAGCCGCCTGGGTTCCAAATTTTTGCTGAAGCTCAAAACCAAGAATGCTACAATAAAATTGGAGGGAGCGATCAAGGTTCGACACCTTCAAATGCACGTGCCCAATGCGCACCCTGGAATCCAAGCCGCCGGAATTTGAACTCATTCCCGAGACTATAATCCACATCCCCTGCCATGCAAGGGGGGGAATGGCCGGATTTCAGAAACAGGAGCAGGTGGCGTGAAGCGCTTTCCCGCCTGTGTTCATAGGCCCTGTTTCTCAAATCGCTTCCGGTCAGGCGCAAAACACAGGGGATTTTCCAACCAGCAAATCCATGACGCGGTGGTCGTACAGCAATCCCGATTCAACAAGCATTTCAATAATGTCCGTGTCGTTGAGGATTTGAATGCCGAGTTTTTCGGCAACCATGTTCAAGTCCTCCGAACCGCCGGCCAAAACAATCAAAAGGCCGCCAGTCATCCCGGCCTGGTTCATGGATTGTGCCAGGGCATGGATGGGTTGGACGGAGAGTTTCGAATTTTTCCAGTGACGGAATTGCAAACCGAAATGCTCCTGAATGGATTCCAGCGTGAAATCCATTTCACCTTTCATGGAAAGGGTGGAGCAGGCAGGGTTGGGTGTTGCCACGTTGAATCCACGTTCCTGGAACAGCAATTTGATGATGGTTTCAAACGATGGCGTGTCCAGGTTGCGCAGCTTTTCAGCCAAATCCGGCTCGGGTGTCACAAGGCAGGAATGAAAGGATTGGACCCCAAAGGGCAGGGTGGACGAGCCGGGCAAAGCATGCGGCAGGGCCATGGAAGCGGAACCAAGGACAGAGTCTGGCTGGAAATGACCCCTGTTTGGTTTCGCGCCAAGCCACCAAGCCATCCAGCAACCGGCTATTAGACCGGCTCCGGAGATTAATGTTGGCATCGCGTGCCTGAATTCCGGCATCATCAAATTCAGCAACACGCCAACTCCGGTTACCCAAGCCACCCCTTCAAGCGTGGCCGCCAATTTGGTTTTCTGCGGCTTCATACTTTGGCATTTAGCATAAGGCATGCCGAGGCCTAATGCCTTTCAGGAGGAGTTGGAATGAGTTCGTCGCTGGCGGCGTTTGGGTGGGTGAGCGGTGGGGGTTGGGATTTTGTAATGCCAATGAAATAAGCAAGTTATGTATGCCATCCTGCAAGGTGTTCCTAAATCAAACAGGGTCATGGTCTGCCATCCGTTTGGGGAGGGTGCCATTTTCAACGATTTCTATGATTGTGACAAACTGTTCTGATTCTGGGGAAAAAACCGGATAAGCCGGCATTGTCCAGGACAGACGTCCATGAGATGGTTGTTGCGAGGTATTTGGCTGGGCATCAACAGGCCATCTGCCTGTTGCGTGTCAAACCCATTGTGGGGGCGGTTCAGTGGGCTGGGGCATGAGTGTGGCTTATCCTCAACCTGACTTGGGAAGCTCCCGTCTGGCCGGAGCGCCGCTTGGCAGTCAAACGGGGCTATGGATTTCGCATTCCCGGAGGACGATCTTGAGTTGTCAGGCCAAATTGTTTGTTGGGTTGGGCGCCCATGACCAATTCAAGGGTGCCTCCTGAGACAATGTCTGCCTGGGAAATCCAACTATGAGTCAATGGCCGCCCATTCAGCGTGGCGGATTGAATATAGGGATGGCTGGGTGAATTATCCCTTGCAATCATCGTGAAGGAGCGTCCATGGTAAAAGCGCGGGTCAGGATGCAGGACTACTTTGTTGACCAGGGGACTGCCCAGCACATAGACCTCGCTGACTGGGTCCACGGGATAAAAGCCCATTGCAGAAAAAAGGAACCAGGCAGACATCTGGCCGCAGTCGTCGTTGCCACAAATGCCTGCCGGCGAATCGTCGTATAACGAGGTGGCGATTTGGCGCACGCGGGTTTGGGTTTTCCAAGGCATTCCTGCGGCATTGTAAAGGTAAGCCACATGATGATCGGGTTCGTTGCCTTGGGAATACATTCCAATCACTCCCGTGACATCGGGAATCAAGGTCAGGTTGGGAATGGTGTCCGGTGTGTCGAACAATTCATCCAGTCTGGCGGCAAAAGGCTGGTCCCCGCCCAGCCGGGCAATCAGGCCGGGCACATCTTGGGGAACAAAAAAATTATATTCCCAGGCGTTGGCCTCGGTGTATTCATCAAAGTTGATGCTCTCCATCTCCTTGCGGCCGAACGGAGTCACCCACGATCCATCCGCATTGCGGCCCCGCATGAAGCCGGTGGAGGGATCAAACACATTGGTCCAGTTCTGGCTCCGCTTGAAAAATTTTTCTGCCAGATCATGATGCCCCATGGCTTCCGCCATGCGGGCGATGCAGGAATCATCATAAGCATATTCCAGCACCTTGGAAACGCTTTGAACGTGGTCTCCGGTGGGAATGTAACCCAGGGTCCTGTATTCACTGAGTTGTTCCCGATCCTGTTCGGTGCTGCGAATCATGTCTTGGAGTGCGGTTTCAGTGTCGTACCCGCGAATCCCCTTCAAATAGGCGTCGGCAATAATGGGAATGGCATGGTTGCCTATCATGCACCAGGTTTCCTTGCCGCCTTCCGGCCAGACCGGCAGGGTGCCATGGCCAAATATCTGATCATGATCCAGCATGGTCCGGATGAAATCATTCACCCGGCCGGGTTGAATAAGAGTCAGCAGGGGGCTTTCGGCCCGGAAAATGTCCCATAAGGACATTTCGGTGTAGTAATTATATCCCCGGGCCTGATGAACCAACCCATCTGGGCCGCGAAACTGTCCGTCCACGTCGCTCAGAAGGGTGGGAGCCAGCAAGCTGTGATAGAGGGCCGTGGCGCAGGTTCTGGCCAGGTGACGGTCTGGTGTCTGAATTACGATACTGCCCAGGGCTTTTTTCCACTGGCTGCCTGCTTGCCGTGCGGTTTTATCAAAATTCCAGCCGGGAATCTCGGAGTGCAAATTCCTTCTTGCGCCTTCCACGCTCACGGTGGAAAGTCCCACGCGCACCAGGATTGGCGAATCGGATCGTGTTTGAAAATCAAAGTGGCCCTTGGTTTCCCGGCCTTGGGTTTCGGCGCCTGGGAGATCATGATCCGCCTGAGCCACGCCAAAAGATTGGAAAGGCTGGGAAAATTCCATCACGAAGTAATACACCTTGTCTCCGCCCCAGCCATTGCTGCGGCGAAATCCACTAGCCGTGTGGTTGTTTTCCACCGTAAGCCCGGCATCGGTCACCGGGTTGGCAATGCCATGCTGCAGGTCCATGATCAGGTGGGCCTGGGAGGAATTGGGAAAGGTGAATCGCGCCAGTCCTGCCCGGGCCGTGGCCGTGAGTTCCACGGTCACGCCTTCATCCGGCAACGCCACCGAGTAGTACCCCGGGCTGGCTTTTTCCTGCTGGTGAGCAAACCGGGCGCGGTAACCCTGCCCAGGCTTGTTTCCCGGTACCAATTGCACCGGTCCCACGCAGGGCATGATCAGAATATTGCCCAGGTCCCCGCAACCCGTTCCGGTGAGGTGGTTCATGGTGAACCCCAGGATGCTGTCGTCCGAATAATGGTAGCCGGAGCTGCCATCCCAGCCGCTATCCCGTGTGTCGGGTGAAAACTGAACCATTCCAAAAGGTACCGTGGCTCCGGGATATACATGGCCATGGGCGTCAGTTCCAATGAATGGATCCACATCGGCCAGCGAGACGGCTGGAGACGGAGTGGGAGCCAGCCACAGGCTCAGGCACAACGAACCCAGGATGGGGCTTGACCGTGAAGGACGGAGGACGCGTGGAATATTCATGATTGTATGGAATTCAAGGTGGCAGAAAGCGCGGTTGAGAGCATGTGGCCATTTCATGCCACATGGAGCTTGTTGTATTTCGTGTCATGATAAGTCCATGCAGCAACCTACCCGAGCCAGGCAAGGCATTTCTTCCGCCGCGGCCCGCCTCCGGCCTTTTATTTTTTTGTGGGGATTCTGCCTCCTCATTGGATTGTTTCTGCCACGACAAACCGGGGCGTGGCAAATGCAGCAGGCTCCATTGATGACGCGGTGGGCGGGGTTGGTGGATACCAATGCGCCGTTGCCGGAGTATCCCCGGCCTCAAATGGTGCGAACCAACTGGCTGAATTTGAATGGCCTGTGGCAGTTTCAACCAGGAGCCACCAATGATGCGGTCCCCTTTGGCCAGACTTTGCAGGAGCAAATCCTGGTGCCCTTTCCCATGGAATCAGCCATTTCCGGGGTGATGCAATACCATGAATTTTCGTGGTACCGCAAACTATTCACCATCCCCTCCACATGGGGCGGCGGGCATGTTCTGCTGCATCTGGATGCCGTGACTTGGCGGGCGACGGTTTATCTCAACGGCCATTTGCTGGGCGTGCACAGCGGTGGTTACGACCCCTTTGCTTATGATCTCGCGCCCTACTTGAATGGGGCAACCAATGAATTGATCGTGGGGGTTTACAGTCCTGAGGACAATGGCGGGCAGCCTCGAGGCAAACAGACGCTCTATCCGGGCGGGATCATGTACACCTCATCCAGCGGCATCTGGCAGCCGGCCTGGCTGGAGCCGGTGGATGGCTGGGGAATAAGCAGCCTCAAAATGGTTCCCGATGTGGACAAGGGCCTCTTGCGCCTGACGGTGAACACATTCGGCGTGGGCGGCCTGGCCGTGTCCGCATCTGTGTTTTCCAATGGCGTTCCGGTCCTCACCGCTTTTGGAACGCCTGGAAGCGAACTGGACCTGTCCATTTCTAATGCCAGTTTATGGTCCCCGGAAAATCCCTTCCTGTATGATTTGAAAATCGTGGAAACCCACAACGGGATCACCAACGACGAGGTGAGCAGTTATTTTGGCATGCGGAAAATATCCACCAACATCGTCAATGGCGTGCCGGAAATCTATCTGAACAACCAACCCTATTTTGAGATGGGGCCGCTGGACCAGGGATTTTGGCCGGACGGAATCTACACCGCGCCGACCGATGCCGCGCTGGAGTATGATTTGCAGCAGGAAAAGGCGCTGGGCTTCAACATGGTTCGCAAGCATATCAAGGTGGAACGGCAACGCTGGTATTATTGGGCGGATAAACTGGGCCTGCTGGTGTGGCAGGACATGCCCAGCGGCAATTCCTACACCTCCAATCCCAAAATCGTGGATCCCTTCCAATTCATGGCGGAGTTGACGGCCATGGTGACCAATCATTGGAACAGTCCCTGCATCATCATGTGGGACACCTTCAATGAAGGCCAGGGGCAGACCGATGCCAACCAGACCAACACGCCTTACCTGGTGCAAATGGTCAAGACCCTGGATCCATCCCGGCTGGTCAATGAGGCCAGTGGCGGGGCCTATTTTGGGGCGGGGGATGTTTTTGACCAGCACAGTTACCCGCCGCCGGGCGATCCCACCAGCAGCACCCAGGCTCCTGTGGACGGTGAATACGGCGGGATAGGGTTCCAGCAGGCGGGCCATCTTTGGAATCCCGCCCTGGCTGGCGGCAATTACGTGGGCGCCAATACCACCAATGACATCGCCACCATTTACGATTCCTTTTCCGATCAATTGGTGAACAACAAAACCTCGTCCGGGTTGAACGCGGCGGTTTATACCCAGATCACGGATGTGGAGAATGAATGCAACGGGCTGATGACTTACGACCGCTATCTCAAGCCCTCCATGGCAGCCATTCTGGCATCCAATCTCAAGGCCCGCATGGGACAGTCCTATCTCAATGCGCTGTTGCCCACCTCCCAGGAGCAGGGCCGTCTTTGGAACTACCTCACCAACACGCCTCCGTCCAATTGGTATGAAACCAACTTCGATGACTCGGCGTGGGGCAGCGGCCTGGCCGGGTTCGGAACTCCCATCACACCCAATGCGGTGGTTCGAACCCTCTGGAATACGGGTGACATCTGGCTGCGCCAGAAATTTGTGGTCGGATCCCTGACTCCCCAGGACCGGTCCCAATTTGTTTTCAACCTGTTCCATGACGAGGGTTGCGAGATTTACCTGAACGGGGTGCTGGCCGGTTCAGCCTCCGGTTATGTCACCTCCTATGTTTTGCTACCCTGCAACGCGGCGGGAATGGCCGCCTTGGTTCCCAATGCCACCAATTTGATCGCCGTTCACTGCCATCAAACCACCGGGGGCCAGGATATTGATGTGGGTTTGTACAAACAGTTCATTTCCGCCAACGCCCTCATGGTTCCAACGGATATGCAGGGTTATTGGCCTTTGGATGAAACCAATGGAAACACCGCCGCCGATGCCACGGGTTCGGGAAACAATGGTGTGGTGACCGGGGCCGCATGGTCGCCTGACGGCAAGGTCAACGGTTGCCTGGTTTTTAACGGGGTCAATCAGAACGTGGAGGTCAACAATACCGTGGGAGGGGATTTCAGCCTGTCTTTTTGGGTCCAAACGACCCAGGCCGCCGGCACAGGAGCCTGGTGGCAAGGGGCGGGCCTGGTGGATGCCTTTGCCAGCGCCAATGACAGTGACTTTGGAGCCGCCTTGTGCGGCGGGCATTTTGCATTTGGCGTCGGCAGCCCGGATGCCACGCTGCTTTCCACCAGCGCCATCAATGATGGCGCGTGGCACCAATGCGTTGCCACCCGAAAGCAGGCCACGGGCGCGATGGTCATTTACGTGGATGGTGTCATCCAAGCCGTCGGAACCGGAAGCACTGCGGTTCTCAACGCCTCCCCGGTCATCCGTTTTGGTTCATTGGCCAACAACACGGGTTTCTTTGCCGGCAAACTGGATGATGTGCGCATCTACGATCGCGCCCTGGGCAGCAACGAGGTGCAGGCATTGTATGACAATAGCGTCTCGAACGCCCCGGCCCCGGCGCCCTTGACCGCGCTGTCTGGCAACAACCAGGTGTTTCTTGCCTGGACCGGGGTTCCCGGTGCCACCGGCTACGACATCCGGCGCAGCTCCAGCCTGTCCGGGCCCTTTTTGCCCGTGGCCAATCCATTTGCCACCAACACCACTGATTTCAGCGCCTTGAATGGAAACACCTACTATTATGAGGCGGCGGCACAAAATGCGTTGGGCGACGGTTCGTGGACGGCGCCCGTGCGAGCCGCACCTTCGCTGAGCGCCTCCCTGACCACTTGGTTTGCGGCGGATCATATTTCAGGCCTGACCAACCTGGCCTCCGTAACCGATTGGCCGGACCTGAGCGGAAACGGGGATGATGCCCTGCAACCGGCGCCCCAGTTCGCCCCCATCCTGGTGACCAATGGATTGAATGGGCTTCCGGTGGTTCGGTTTGATTCCGCTGCCAGCAATAACCTGGCCTTCCTGCGTCCCGTGCAGGACGATTTCACCATGTTTTGTGTCTTTCGCAGCACCCAGGGTTATGGCAACGGCACATTGTACTATCAAGGAGCGGGATTGGTGAACGGTGAGGTCAGCGGGGTGACCGAGGATTTTGGCACCTGCCTCTTTTCCAATGGGCAGGTCAGTGCCGGGACCGGAAACCCCGATGTGGCCGTGGATTCAGTCCCCGGCTTTAATGACGGCCAGCCTCATCTCCTGGTTTTCAAACGCACGGAAAGCACGGGGGAATGCGATTTGTACATGGACGGGAATTTCATGGGGTCTGTCACCGGCAGCAGTCTTTCCCTCACCGCCCCCTCCAGGCTTGTTCTCGGCTCCCAGCAAACCATGCTCTATTATTACACGGGTGACATTGCGGAGGTGAAAGTTTATGACTCGGCCCTGTCCGATGCAGACCGTCAGGCGCAGGAAGCCGGGTTGATCCAAAAGTGGGGCATACAAACCCTGCCGCCTCCCGCTTCCCTCAATGCCACGGGAGGCAATGGCCATGTGGAGGTTTCCTGGCCGGTCGTATCCGGAGCCATGGGGTACCAACTGTTGCGCTCCAGCACTCTCACCGGGCCCTTCGAGGTGCTTTCAATGCCGGTTACAAACGAATTTGATGATGCCCAGGTGGTCAATGGTTCGACCTATTATTACGAGGTGCGGAGCATGTCTTCCGTGGGACAAAGCAGTGTTTCACAGGTGGCCAGCGCCACGCCGCAGGCGCCCCGGCCGGCAGTGTGGTACAAGGCCGATGCCGTGACTGGCCTGGCCCAAGGCGCGGCGCTGGGGGCATGGCCGGATGCCAGCGGCAATGGAATTTATGCCTTTCAAACCAACGTGAACCAGAGGCCCGTTTTCGAGACGAATGCACTGCACGGCCTTCCCGCCATCCGCTTTGCCTCTGCCGCTTCAACCTTCCTTTATTTTCAACGACCCGTTCAGGATGATTTCACCATGCTCGTCGTTTATCAGAGCAGCCAATCCAACCAGGGAAACGGCACTAATTTCTACAATGGTTCCGGCCTGGTCAACGGGGACCAGCCGTTGGTGCAAAACGATTTTGGGACGGCTCTCAATGCCAATGGCCAGGTTCTGGCCGGGACGGGCAATCCTGACACCAGCCTGCAATCTCCCGGCGGCTTCAATGATGGCCAGCCGCATGTCATGGCATTTGAACGAACCGCCAGTTCCGGTGCCCTGGCGCTATTTGTGGACGGGGTCCAGGTGGATTCCGCCGTGGGCGGCACCCAGTCGCTCACCAGTCCAGCCACCCTGGACCTTGGGGCCGTCCCCAGCGGGGGCGGATTTTTGGATGGTGACCTTGCCGAGGTCAAGATTTTCAGCTCCGCTTTGTCCGGCGGGGATTTGGTTGTGGAGGAAAATCAGCTTGCCTGCAAATACGGCCTTTCTTTGGGTGTGCCGGCTCTGGCATCGCCGGGCCAGCTTTCCGGCGCGGTATCGAACGGCGTCGTGACACTGAATTGGTCCGCTGTTTCCGGCGCCTCCAGCTACAGTGTCAGCAGTTCCACCAACGCCACCGGGCCTTATGCCAGTCTGGGCGTGGTCCAGCAGGGCACATCCCTTGTTATTCCACAACCCAATTTCGGCAGGACAAATTATTACGAGGTAACCTCCCTGAACCAGTGCCAGTCAAGCCCGGCATCCGCCCCGTTGGCGGTGTTCCAGCCTGCGCCCTCCTTGGTGACACTCCCCACGGGCCATGGCAGCTTGAACGTGCAATGGCCCCTATGGGCCGCAGGATGGAACCTGTTTTATTCCACCAATCTCACCCCGGCCACGCTCTGGATGCCAGTCACCAACGCGGTCACGCAACTCGGGAATATGCATCAAGTATCCATTGTGCCAGGCGGTGGCTCCGTCTTTTTTCGCCTCGCGCCCCCGTAACGTCCCCATCTGGTGCCAATAGATTTTATCCTGTAAATCCTATTTATCTTGTCCAATGACTTTACCAACTACAGAAGAGTCACTCAGAGCGATGATCAAATCCGTGCACGACATCAGGCGAAGGGACAAGGGGGTTAATGGCGATCTTGGCATAAAAATGAGACAGGATTAACAGGATGGACAGGATGCCATAATGGAGGATCAAGAAATGACAAAAGGCGCTGGCGCATTATTGCCGTTCATTTGCATTAATGCATGCGTTTTCCACTCTTCCGCGCTTCGCTGGCGGGTCGAGGCAATCAGAGATGCTTGATTGGTTCATGGGCCTGAAAATGGCGCACGTCTTTAACGCACGAACCATTTCAAAACCCATCGCCAGCCCACCGTTTTGACTCCCTCTCCGCCAATTATATTGGGGGAGAGGGCAGGGGGAGAGGTGGCGCTGAGATTTCGGGGTGAATGCCGTGTTTTCTTTGACGGGTGAAATGTTTGAATTCAATGATGGTTCAAGACCAAACAGGGTCCCTTCCCGGTTGTTGTTGGCCCACTTTTTCAACGGATGACCCTCCGGAGCATCATTTCACGGATATTTAAAAAAAGATGGCAAAACTTTAAAATCGGGTAGGAAATAGGTCCGTGACGAATCCATGCCCAATTGATTCGCAGAACACAGGATTCTGTGCCGCATGGCAGGGAATCGGGAGGGTTGGTTTGTTTCAAAGTGCGGTTGGGATTATCTGCGGCTGGGTTGCGCTGCGGGCGGAGACGGCGATGACGGTGGAATGGATAGCCGGGCGGCAACGGCTATGATACATTTGTCCGCTTCAAAAATCTTCCCAACCGGCAAAAACCGCCCGTGGTTTTTGTATCCGGCAATTCCACTATCGAAAACCAGCAGCGCGCCCTTGAGCTTGGCGCAGTGGATTTCATTTCCAAGCCGTTTGACATGGGGGATTTTATCAATCGCATCCTGTCGCGCATCAGGCCAGCCGAAACCACCGCTTGACAACACCCTGCAAATTTGATGAGAAACTTCCGGAAAATCCGCGAGCGATTCAACTCTGCTTTTTCCCAAGAAGTTTTTTGGCGGCGGCCAGACGCTTCCCGGCGATTTTCAAATCATCATTGCCGTCGCAAAAATCAATCAGCAGCTTTGCCAACGAAATCAAATGCTCGACTTGGAAACTCAACGGTCGCCCGCGCCGACGGCACATTTCTTCCAGTTCCGCTCGCTGTTCCTCGGACATGCGGATGTTGTATCGGAGATTTTTCTTTGCCACTTGTGAAGGCTGCCAAAGCAATCATACCAAGACGGTGCGAAAAAGGATTAACAACGGCAGACAATAGCACATAAACATTCACGCAATCGTTGCCCAAAATTTACGGGAATCATCCGGGCGAAAACTCAATTTCCCTGCTAACAAGGCAGGGTGAAATCAAAGCTGGAGCGAATATGAAAAAATTTAATCAGGCAGAAACGATTTTCAAATTTACGTAAAAACCTTTCATTTGCACTTGAGGAATCGGTTCGCCTTTTTAACAAAGAGTGGACAGCGGAAGTGATTATGCAACAGGGTCTGCTTTCCGATAATTTGAAACATAAGTATTCTGTCCCTTGAGTTGAGCAACCCTGGTTGATTTAGCCCGACTTCCGCTATTCAGGTGGGTGTCGCATTATAAGTTGTTGGTAATCAAGCTAACGATCCAAAAGGTCTGCACTACACCGACTCATTGGGTCTGTTCCCCTATAATCGTTATCTGCGGTGGTGGTTGTTCCGGCAAGCGGAGTTTCATTTGATCCATCAACACCTGAAGCTCCTTCTCCGGTTGGGTGTATCGCGGTAAAATCACCCGACGCCCGTCTGTCGTGGGCAGATGGACGTCTATCATCTGCACTGCCCCAAATTTCTCCAATACCGACCGGGGCGTCAGCCCCGGTGCCACATCCCTCATCCAACAACCCAATGTCACATGCAGGCAATACGCCAGAAAGGCCACAAAAATGTGTGATTCAATCCGATCCTCCCTCTGGTGGTAAACAGGACGCAATGCCAAATCTCCCTTCAAGTTCTTGAACGCCTCCTCCACCTGCGTCAGTTGGGTGTAGTATTTCCACAGCTTGACGGGGTCCTCCTCTGTCAAATTGGTGCGCAGCAGATAACGACCTTCCCGACGCCGCGCCTGCCTCAGCTTGCTTCGGCACAGCCGCCATGCGAAGGTCTGCTCGGTGACCGCTTCACCCTTCATAGGCATCCGCACAACCACAAAACGCCAGGCCCCCGGCCATTGCTGGCGTGCCGCGCCCAGCTTCATCAGCAGTTCATCCCGTTCCAGATGCTTCATCTGGCGCAGTTCCAACAACCGCTTCCACAGTTGTTTGAGCTGACGCCGCCGCATTGCCCGCTCCTTGTCAATGCGCAATGCGCTTTGTGCAAACACGTAGCACTCGCCCTGATGCGCCAGCAGTTTGACGGTGATTCCATCGCGCACTTTCTGCCATGGCAGTTGGGTCAGTTCAGCTTCCAGTTTGCTTAAACGGCCCTTGGGTGTGCCCACCAGATAATGGACCGGTGGATCGCTTTGGCGCATTTGCTCCAGTGTTTCCTCGGTCGGAATGCCCCGATCCATCACCCACACCCGACGTGCCTTGCCATACTGCTTCTCTATCGAGGCCAGCGTTGCACTGAGGGTCTGTTTGTCGAGTGTGTTGCCCGGAAGCACTTGGTATCCAAGCGGAAAACCTTCCGGAGTGACCACCAGGGCGATCACCACCTGCACACAATCAAATCGCTTGTCCCGGCTGTAACCAAAGCGGCGCTTGTCTCCAGGAACACTGGGCGGATCACTTTCAAAATAGGTGCTGGTCAGGTCATAGAGCAACACGTCGAAGCGGGCGTTGAAAATATCCTTCCACCTCCCCTGCAAATGCGAAAAAAGCGCCGGCTTGTGTCCGATGATCTGGTCCAGACAACGATAGAGCGTGTCATCGGCGGCCAGCCGATCATCGGCACCAAGCAAATCCGCCATCGCACTTTTATCGAACCACTCCCGGTGCAGACGCCATTCGCTGCCCGGATCAATCAGCCGATAGCTGACCAGGGTTTGGAGCACGTGATCCCAGCGAGTGCCTTTACGGCTGGCCGACAGATGCCCGGCCCAAAACTCATCCAGTCCGAGCTTCTGGTAGAGGACACTGGCCAGCCAGCAAGCTCCCCACTGCCGGGGTCGGCGCAGTTCCAGTTGGTCCAAGTGTATGCGGACGACCTTGTCGTCCTCGGCAGCCGGAGCCCGGTCTTCGGGAAAAAGGGCCACGGTGCGAGCCTGAGCGCAACCGGTTTCAAAGACTTCAATCGTCCTGCGCCAAGCCGCCTGTTGCGAGGAGTTGATTTCTCCCAAATAGAGGACGTGCCGCTGAACCACCTTGCGTCCGCCATCAACGCGCCGGTTCTCAACCAAGCTCCAGTAGTGGTGCTGCTTGCCATCTTTGAACCGTTTGGATTCTTTGAGAAACATCTTGGCCCCAGTTTAGGCACAGCCGAACCCAAAGAAAAAGAGGGCAGGTCTGCACTACAGCCTGTTTCGCAAAATTCACAAAAACCACCCCCACATCCACAACAAGTTACACAACAAATGCGCCAAAAAATAGAGATTTAAGGTTCCTCGACGTTTTTAATGGGTAGTTATTCATGGTAGTTATAGTATGGAACCTCCAACTTGCCAGCGACAAAGTAGAGCATCGCGATCTGATACTCCGTGG
>JAKAFL010000075.1 GCA_021817945.1 bacterium
GCAAGGAATGCGTCGGCAAATCCAATGCCCAGGCGGTCGAGGACGCACTAACCTATTTCGTCAACAATACCACGCGCATGCAATACGGCACCTTTCGCCGCAAAGGCTTCTTTATCGGTTCGGGCGTCATTGAAGCGGGTTGTAAAACCGTGATTGGCACCCGCTGCAAGCAATCGGGCATGTTCTGGAGCGAGCCGGGTGCCGAAAACATTCTGGCATTGCGCTGCATCCACAGCAGCCGCCGCCTCCCTGACTTCTGGAAAGACCGCCTAAACCATCACGCCGCCAGCAACGACTCCCTCGCCTTGTCCGCGTAGCAGAAGAAATCTGTCGTGCGCCCCTTACATTCTTTCCGCTTGATTCAAGGTTTCCAATGTAATTTTTTGTAGGTATGGTGAGCGAACCCCCGTTGGGCATGCACATACTCCACATGGGCAAACACAAACCCAAAACCGCCCCTTCGCTCTCCTTCCACCCAAAATTCACCAGCCTAAAAACTAAGAAGCGCCCCGGGCAGCCGTTCAAAACCAGAACATTCACAAATTTTACTGACGAACCCGCCTGAATATGAAAATTTAATGTCCTGAATGAAACCCGCCCGGGAATTCGGGCCCAGGGACACATGAGAACCGAAGCATATCCAGAAGCCATTCGCGGACCCGTCAGGCTCCGCCCCTCATTGCGGGCGGACCTGCACCAGGCTGACCATGGTTTTTTTCCGCCCTGTGGATGCCATTTTACGGCAGAGCCGCACCGGACGGGCTTGTTTTCCTTTGGTCCTGCTTTCCGGGCTTCAGGTCCGGTGGTTTTGTCCTTTGGCTTATTAAGTTTATCATGAAAAAGTCCATTTTGTTCGTGGATGATGATCCCCTGCTTTTGGAAGTTTATCCCTTGATGCTGGATGAAATGGCCGACCGCTGGGAGGTGTCTGGCGCCGAGGGGGGCGAAAAGGCCCTGGAGATTCTGTCCCGGCGCAAATTTGACGTGGTGGTTTCAGACATGCGCATGCCCCGGATGAGCGGCATCCAGCTCATGAACGAGATCCGCCGGCTGCATCCGCAAAGCTCCCGAATCATCATTTCCGGCATTGGCGACCAGGAGGAGATCGCCCGCAGCCTGGAAACCACCCACCAATTCCTCAGCAAACCGGTCAAAGCCTCCGACCTGGTGGCCACCCTCTCGCGCATTGGCAAACTTGACTCGCTGCTCCTGGATGAAAAATTAAAGACGCTTGCAGGCCGCCTCAATTCCCTGCCCAGTTTTCCTTCCGTTTATTTCCGCATCACCAAGGAACTGAATGAAGAGAATCCTTCGCTCGAAAACATAGCAGATTTAACCCTTCAGGACCCGGCCCTCACGGCCAAGATGTTGCAGGTGGCCAATTCCGCCGCCTTTGGCCTGCCGGACAAGGTCACCAATCCCCTGGATGCCGTCCAGTTCATCGGGCTTAATGCGGTGCGGTCAATTGCCCTTTCGGCCCATGTTTTTCGGGATTTTGAAAACCTGGATGTGCGCGGTTTTTCAGCCTTGCAGGTTTGGAATGAGGCGGTGCTTTCCGCCCGGATAGTCCGGCACATCATGCGTCTCCAGCAACAGGACAGCTCGGAGACGGAGGATGCGTGCACCGCCGCCCTTTTGCGCAACGTGGGCATCCTGATGCTGGCCAAGAACCTGCCCAAGGAGTTTGAAAACATGGTTCACCTGGCGGAATCCGGCGGTTTATCGCTGGCCGAGGCCAGCCGCCAGGTTTTTGGGGCATGCCACGCCAGCGCTGCGGCGTATCTTTTCGGGCTTTGGGGCCTTTCCGCCCCCATGGTGGAGGCGGTGGCGCTGCATCTTCAACCCGGCGAAAGTGAGAATCGCTCTTTCAGTCCCCTGACCGCCGTGCATCTGGGGCACGTTTTTGGACAGGAACTGGCCCGCGGCAAACAGACCGGCAAACCCCTCAAGCCAGACATGGACTACCTCCGGGAAGTAGGCGTGGCCGACCACCTGGATTCATGGCTGGAGCAAATCCGCGGGAACCTTGCCACGGAGCGCTGATGCCGCCGGGGCAACGCTTTTTCACCACGCCAGTTCCTTGAGACGACGCGCCACTTCCTCCGCGTTCTCGCGGCTGTTGAAGGCGCTGATCCTGAAAAAACCCTCGCCCTTGGACCCGAATCCGGATCCCGGGGTGATCACCACATTGGCTTCCCCCAGAATCTTGTCAAAGACCTGCCAACTGGTCATGCCCTTGGGTGTGCGCACCCAGATGTAGGGGGCGTTCTCCCCGCCATACGCCTTCAATCCGGCCTTTTTGGCCCCCTGGCGCAACACCACCGCGTTGCCCATGTAATGCTTCACCAGGTCTGACACCTGCCTCTTTCCCTCCTCGGTGTAAAGCGCCTCAGCCGCTCTCTGCACCACGTAGCTGACGCCATTGAATTTGGTGGCGGACCGGCGGTTCCAGAGCGGATGCAGCGGCTGGCTCTCCCCTCCGCGCGTGCGCGCCATCAGGCTCTTGGGCACCACGGTGAAGGCGCAGCGCAATCCGGTGAACCCGCCGTTTTTCGAAAAACTGCGGAATTCAATCGCACACTCGCGGGCGCCGGGAATCTCATAGATCGAATGCGGCAGCGCCGGATCCTGGATATAGGCCTCGTAAGCCGCGTCAAAAAGGATGATGGCCTGGTGTTTGAGGGCATACTGCACCCAGGCTTCCAGTTGCGCCCGGGTGGCCACCGCCCCGGTGGGGTTGTTGGGCGAGCACAGGTAAACCACATCCACCGGCTTGGAGGGAGGCTCGGGCACAAATCCGTTCGCGGGCCGGCAGGGCAGGTAAACCAGACGACCGTACCGCCCGTCCTCGTTCGCCACTCCGGTATGCCCCGCCATCACGTTCGTATCCACGTACACCGGATACACAGGGTCGCTGATGGCGATCTTGTTGCGATCACCCAGAATATCCAGAATGGCGCCGCAATCGCACTTGGAGCCGTCGCTCACAAATATTTCATCATCCGCCACGTCCAGGCCCCGCTGGCGGTAATCATTCTGGGCAATGACCTGCCTCAGCCAGTCATATCCCTGCTCCGGGCCATAACCTTTGAAAGTGTTCCGCACACCCATCTCATCCACAGCCTTGTGCATGGCCTGGATCACGGCTGCGGGCAACGGTTCGGTCACGTCCCCAATCCCGCATCGAATCAGCCTCCCTGCCGCTTCAGGTTTTTCCGCGCAAAAAGTTTTGACGCGCCGGGCGATTTCTGGAAACAGGTAACCCGCCTTGAGTTTGAGGTAATTTTCGTTGAGCAATGCCATAATTTTAAATAGGCCGGAGAATCTAGTCCAGCGCCCCGAAAAAAACGACAAAAATTTGTGGTCACATTTATTCCCGAAAAGCGAAATGGAAAAAGCCAAGCCGCGCCCAATCTGGAGGGCGCATCTTGACCCTTTCCATTTCGTTTTTCAGGTTCAATACCCAATTGGAAAAGCCAGCGCCACCTCTCCCCGGCCCTCTCCCCCAATACAATTGGCGGAGAGGGAGAAAAAACGGTGGGTTCAATAGGGTTTTTAACCACTTCGAGCGTCGAGGGAGTGAGCGTTTTTTCAAGAGCGTTGCAGGATCAAATTCAGGAGCGCCGTAGGTGCGACATATTTGTAGAATAACAGGTTAAAGAATTTTTGAGCTCCGGTAGGAGCGGCATATGCAGGACCATGGGGGGACGGACATACACGTAATCGTCCTTGGTTGGCGGGGGTATATGCCGCCCTTATAGGGCTTGGAATGATTTTTGGGTTTGGTTTTCTACAAATATGTCGCCCCTCTGGGGCTGGGGGCAAATTGCCTGGTCTCTAAAGCCCAGCGCCACCTCTCCCCCAATACAATTGGCGGAGAGGGAGGAAAAACGGTGGGTTTGAGGTGGCTTTAAAACATTCCAAGTGTCAATGACACTCCACCCTATCAAGACCGTTAAACAACCCAGCGCCTCTTATTCCCTCGCCCCGCCAGCGGAGCGCGGGGAGAGGGTTAGGGAGAGGGGTTCTCGCTCACATCCAGTGCGAAAAACGAACACATTTCCGTTCCGAGAGATCAGCGCCAACTCTCCCTACAGAGCCTGTCTGAAAATGGCAATGGCCACTACGGCGCGTCTTTTATGATCAACCTTCGTTGCTCGCTCCTTACAGGCCCATGACGGGCATGCTCGTCGCTTGCGCCTCGGCTGAACCCAAAATCCGTTGCCGCAGCATCCATCGTCATTTTCTTACAGGCTCTGGCCCACTCTCATGGCCGATCTTGCGTTTGCCGTCCGGGACGGAGGCGATCATCCGTGGATGCAGCACGCCCACGAAGGGCAGATTTCGATAGCGTTCGGCATAATCCATTCCGTAACCCACCACAAACACGTCTGGAATGACAAAGCCGGCATGGTCCGCCTTCAGGTCCTTCACCCGCCGGGCTGGCTTGTCCAGCAGCACACAGGTGCGAATGGTGCGGGGTTTGAACTGGCGCAAATGGCGGATCACCCGGTGCAGTGTGCGGCCCGTGTCCAGAATATCATCCACCAGCAGCACATCACGCCCCCGCACATCCAATTTCAATCCCCGGGAAAATTCCAATTTGCCGGGAGCGGTGCCCTGGCGGTAACTGGATACCCCCATGAAATCCAGGCGCATGGGCCGCTGCAAATGCCGGATCAGGTCCGCCAGGAATAGCACCGTGCCATTGAGCAGAGACACCACCACCAGCTCCCCACCCGGCGACCCGGACAGTTCCCGCTCAATTTCGCGGGCCAGCGACCTGACCCGCCGCGCGATTTGCGCCTCGCTGATCAGGACGCATTGCAGGTCCCTCCGCCACCGGCCCGGCACGCGCATTGTCCCTGTGGTTTTCACCCCTTTTGCGCCTTTGCCCTGTCTGTTTGACTTTTCATCCGCGCCCCTGGTTTTTCATCGGCCGGTTCCCCGGGGAACCGGCTTTTATGGCCCAATCAGCCCCGGCAGGTGTTCGAGGCAAAGCTGGGACCAAGTCTCCATGGATTCCCGCAGTTCGCGCAGCTTGGGCAGGGATAAAAATTCAAGTTGTGTGATGACCTGCTCTTTTTTGCGGACTTTCTCCGCCGGGCATTTCAAGAGGTGAACCACCCCAAAATGGACACGGCCCACCTCGGTGGAATCATCGTTGATCAATCCCACAGGCTGCGGTTCGAAGTTCCCATCGAGGTCCACCTCCTCATGAATTTCCCGCCTCACGGCATCCCGAAAGGCCTCTGCGCCAAAGGCGAACAGGGTGTGGTCCTCGTCATTCACATGGCCGCCAATGCCAATGGAACCCTTTGCGGCCAGCCGTTGTTCGCCCGCCTTGCGCCCGCGCACGTAGTGCAGAACATTTGTGCCATCGGTGATGATCACATAGGGAATGATCTGTTTGAAGCCGGGGTCCGTCTCCGCTGCGGGCCGGGCCATGAACCGGTTGTTGGCCGGGTCCAGCAGCGAGGGCAGGTAACGGTTCACATCCGGGTTGAACCCCTGGAAAACTCCCAGCTTCTCAAAAAGGGCGCGGGGAAACACCAGCACATTTTCATTTTTAACGGTCATCAGGGCGTGGAGGTTAAACCCTTTGGCCTCCCTCTGGCCAGTTTCTTCTGGCAGAATCATGCCTCCCGCCCCATTTTCCGCTTTGCAGGCGTTGCCCAAAAGCCTATAACGCGTGCATGCCAATGTTCATTGTCAATGGCGGCCCGGTCATCTGGTTGATATTGATCGCCGCATCCGCCGGGGCCGTGGTGTTTATCGAGCGGGCGTTGTTCTGCCACCGCTCGCAAATCAATTCCGCGGAATTCCTGAACGGCATCCGGACGGTGTTGAAGCGGGACAACGTGGTGGAAGCCGTCTCCATCTGCGACGCCACGCCCGGACCGGTGGCGCGCCTGGTCAAAGCCGCCATTTTAAGCCGGGACAAGGGACGGGAACGCGTTCGCGAGGCGGTGGAGGAAGCCGGCTTGGTGGAGGTGCCGCGCCTGGAACAGAAGTTGAACCTGCTTGCCACCATCGCCCAGATTTCCCCGCTCCTCGGGCTTTTTGGCACCTTGTTGGGTTTCATGGAGGTTTTCGGCCAGATCCAGCAATCCGGCCTGTATGCCCATGTGGAATTGCTGGCGCACGGCATTTGGCGCGCCTTGATTTGCGCCGCCTCGGGCATCGCCGTGGCCATACCGGCTCATGCCGGGTACAATTACCTGGTCAGCAGGGTCAATAAAATCATCCTGGACATGGAACGTGCCGCCACGGAAATCGTGAATGTGGTGGATGAGAGCTGCAATGGAAAATCCCCATGAAGTTTCCGCGCTCCGCCAAAATACTGGGCAACCAATCCGATTCCGCCCCTTTCGTTTGCGTATTGCTGGTCCTGGTCCTTTTCATGCTTCTGGCCGCCCTGCTGCCCACGCCGGGCGTGCGTTTTTCACTCCTGACACTCCCCGTGGCGGATGATCTCCCCGGCCTCAACGGACCGGGACTGCCGGTGGCGATTGACTCCAGCAACCGTTTGTATTGGGCCAATTCCATCGTCAGCGAGGCCCAGCTTGCCGCCATCCTCACCAACGCCGCCTCCCATTCAGCCGTCCCCCCCACGCTCATCATTGAGGCGGACCAATCCGTGAGTTACGGCCAGGTGCTGCAACTGAGCCTGCTGGCCAGGTCCATAGGCATCACCAATTCCCTGCTGGCCACCCTGCCCCGTGCGCCCGGTGTTGCCTCCGCCCCATGAAAGACGCGCCCGATCCAAGCCACCCCCGCGAGGCAGCCCCTGCCCCTTCTTCTGCACTTCCCCCAGCCCCAGCCAATGCCCGGTCTTTACCCGGGACAGCCACCGTCATTCCCTCCTTTTCCACCTCCCCATGGCTGGTTGTCCATTGGAAAGAGTTCTCCGCCATGGTATTGCTGGCCCTTCTCCTGCACCTCTTTTTCATCTCCACTTTTGGGGCCCACTCCCCGCCCGCCATTCGGCAGCCCACCAACGCCCCGCAATGGCATCTGGCCGGCGACCACGAGGAAATCTTGCGGCTGATAAACCCGGCCCTTTTTGCCCTGCCCAACCCGGATGATTTCGCCTCCACCTTGTGGAATGTCATTCCCCGTCCGGTGGAACCCCGCTTTCGATGGAGTGAACCGCCGCGCTGGCTGGAATGGAATCCCGCCCAAACATCCGCCCAGACCATTCCGGAGCCCCGTCCGGTTTCCCATGCCAATGTATTTCCGGAAATCATGCCTGCAACCTCCATCCCCGAGCCTCCGCTCCTCCTGGGTGAATCCATGCCGGACCACTCTTATATGGTTTTACTGGGCAACCTGGCCGCACGCGGCTTGCGCTACCCCCTGGCCCTGCCTTCGCTCACCAATTCAGACCTCACGCCGCCCAGCCGGGTCCAAGTCCTGGTCAACCCCTCCGGCTCGGTCGTTTCCGCCTTGCTCCTGCCCCCTTCAGACAGCTCGGAAAATATTGAAACCTATCCACTGGCGGACCAGCAGGCCGTCGTCATTGCGCGTCAACTCCTGTTTCATCCGGCTCCTCATTCCGAACTTGGTGAAATGGATTTTTACTGGCATATCCTGCCTGCCCAACCCGCCAGCCAATAATCCCTCTGATAAAGCGCCCAGCCCTGGATAAACCACCGATCAACCCTGATTCCTGCCATGAAAAACCATCCCAAAAAAGTCCTGGTCATAGACGTCGGCGGCACCCACGTGAAAGTGCACGCCACCCACGGGCGCCAAACCCTCAAAATTCCTTCCGGCCCCAAAATGACGGCCACGCAAATGGTGCGGGCCGTCAAGGCTGCGTGCTCCTCCCTGGTTTATGATGTTGTCAGCATTGGTTACCCCGGCCCGGTCCTGCATAACCGCCCCATTCGCGAGCCCCATAACCTGGGCGGCGGCTGGGTGAAGTGCGATTTTGCCCGGGCCTTTGGCTGCCCCGTGAAGGTGATCAACGACGCCGCCATGCAGGCGCTGGGCGGTCATCGCGGCGGGCGCATGCTGTTTCTGGGCCTGGGCACCGGCCTGGGGTCCACTTTGGTGGTGGATGGCGTGGTGTTGCCGCTGGAACTGGCCCATTTGCCCTACCGCAAAAACCGCTCTTACGAGGAATACGCCGGCAACGCCGGCCTCCAGCGGCTGGGCGAAAAAAAATGGCGCCAGCATGTCCTGGCCATCGCCAACCTGCTGAAAGCCGCGCTGGTGGCTGAATACGTGGTTTTGGGCGGAGGCAATGCCCGGCTGCTCAAAAGACTGCCGAAAGGCATGGAAACCGGCCCGAATAGCAACGCCATTCTCGGAGGCCAAAAGCTCTGGCGCCAGCCCTGAACGCCCTCCGCCTGTCATGAGCATTCCCCTGATGTTAACCGCCTACCTGGCGCTCACGCTCGGCGCTCTTTCCGCCATAGGCATTTATTCAGAAATGCGACGCCGCCGCTTCGGTCCCGCGCACCCCGAGGACCGTGTGTTCCGCTGCACCAAGTGCGGCTATGTTTACACCGACGACGCCGATGTGGACCGCTCCCGCTGCTCGCAATGCGGCAAGCTGAACGAACCCATCGAGTTTTAAGTTGATTGCCGGAAAAAACGGTGGGCTGGTGAGGGATTTTAAAATAGTTCAAGGGTCGAGGGAGTGAGCGTTTTTTCAAGAGCGTTGCAGGATCAAATTCAGAAGCGCCGTAGGTGCGGAATATTTTTAGAATGACAGGTTAAAGAATATTTTAGCTCCGGTAGGAGCGGCATATGCAGGACCTTGGGGGGACGGACATACACGTAATCGTCCATGGTTGGCGGGGGTATATGCCGCCCTTACAGGGCTTGGAATGATTTTTGGGTTTGGTTTTCTACAAATATGTCGCCCCTCTGGGGCTGGGGGCAAATTTCCTGGTCTCTAAAACCCAGCACCACCTCTCCCCGGCCCTCTCCCCCAATACAATTGGCGGAGAGGGAGTAAAAACTATGGGCTGGCGGGGAAGTGGGCGTTTTTTCAAGAGCGTTGCAGGATCAAATTCAGAAGCGCCGTAGGTGCGGAATATTTGTAGAATGACAGGTTAAAGAATATTTAGCTCCGGTAGGAGCGGCATATGCAAGACCATGGAGGACGGACATTCACGTAATCGTCCTTGGTTGGCGGGGGTATATGCCACCCCTACAGGGCTTGGAATGATTTTTTGGTTTGGTTTTCTACAAATATGTCGCCGCTCTGGGGCTGGGGGCAAATTGCCTGGTCTCTAAAGCCCAGCGCCACCTCTCCTTTGCAAACCCATCAACCAACCCAGCGCTCATCCCGAAAACCCGGTGTGCCCCTCCAGCACCGCCATGGCGCTGGCGTGGGATTGGGTGTGGGTGATGCTCAACCAGATGGAGGAGCCGCCGCGTTGATTGAAAAGCTCCAGGCCGCTGCCATGCAATTCCACAAGCGGCTGCCCTGATTCAGCCCGGATTATTTCCATGTCCTTCCAGCCCAACCTGGAGCCTATGCCGGTGCCAAAAGCCTTGGCCACCGCCTCCTTGGCCGCAAACCGCGCCGCCAGGTGCGCCGCCGGACGCGCCTGGCCCAGGCAATAATCCAGCTCGCGCCCCAGCAGAAACCGCTGCGCAAACCGGTCGCCCAGGCGCTCAAACGCCCGCGCCACCCGCGCCACCTCAATCAAATCCATGCCTATTCCCAGTATCATGCCGACTCGCAAAGCCCCGGTCCCGGTTTAAATCCCACGGTTGGCCCGCCATAACAAGACCAAACCCACCGCCTGAAAAAACAGGTTGGGAATCCACAGGATCAAATGCGGGTAATACTGCGGGTGCCCCACCAGGGAGCGGCCCAGCATGATAAAGGCGTAAAAAACCATCACCAATATCAGGGCCACCAAAATGCCCACGTTTGTTTCCCGGCGGTGAACCCGTATGCCCAGCGGAATGCCCACCAGGGCAAATGAAAAGCAGGAAAAGGCAAAAGCCAGTTGAAAGTGCATCGTCACCAGCAACGGCTCCAAATCCGCCGTCTGCTCCCGCCGCATCTCGGCCAGCCTGGCCCGCAATTCACTTCCGGACCCTCCCGGCGGCATTGCCGGGCGCAACCCCTCCAATTCATGCAACTCCTCCCGCAACTGGTCAAAGGTCATGTCATTGATGTTCGGCTTGGACACCCGGTTGGTCACCTGCGAGGTGCTGAAATTCAGGCTGATCTGCGGCGAAGACTGCACCAGGTTCCCCCGCTCATTCAGCGTCACGCTCCGGGCGTCGTACAATTCAATCGCCAATTGATTCTGGTTCCGCAGCGGGTCCATCCGCCCGTGGTCCGCGTGAATGGTGGTGTCTATGTTCGTCCCGTCCCGCAGCCGGTAGATCAGCACGTTTTGAAGGTTTCCGCCATCGTTTTTTTCCGTGTAAAAAATGTAGCCGGGAAAGGTGCGGATGAATGTGCCCTCTGGAATCTGCTGGTTGACCAGGTTATGCATCAGGTTATTGCGCAGGTTCAAGAAAGCCACGCGCGCCTCGGGACCCAGTTCCATGTTGAACCAAGCGCTCAAGCCGCAGCAGGCCAGGCTCAGGGCCAGGACCGGCATGATCAGCGCCGCCAGGCTGATTCCGCCCGCCCGCGCCGCTGTCAACTCCTGGTCCGCGCTGAACCGGCCAAACACCAGCAGCGTGGCGGTGATGAACCCCATCGGCAGCGCGTAAATGCAGGCAAACGGCACCAGCAACCCCACGGCTTTCAAAACCAGGAGCAAAGAAACATGCCCGCCAAAAAGCATCGGCAGCACGTCATGCAGGAAATTCATCAACAAAACCACGAAGGCAAACACCGACACGGTCAGGATCAGGCTGGCAAACACCTGGCGGACAAGATAAAAATGAAGAGTTTTCAAGCCAGCAATCCGATACCCCGCTCATCCACACCATGGTCCCAACCAGCCTGTTCACAGCCACGGAGGGCCTTCATGGCAAACCATCTCAAGCTGAAATGGTGGCAGGAGGCGGAATCGAACCGCCGACACAAGGATTTTCAGTCCTCTGCTCTACCGACTGAGCTATCCTGCCATGAAACGCAACGACCCAAGCCTAGGCATTTGCCCGGCGAATAACCAGCACAATTTTTCCCAATCCGCAAAAAAGGGCGCATCTCGATTTTTGGGCAAGTCTCCCTCGGCGGTTCAAATTTCAAAAATCTCCGCAAACCCACCGACTCTTTCTCCCTCTCCGCCAATTGTATTGGGGGAGAGGGACGGGGAGAGGTGGTGCTGAGTTTTTCAAATACATAATGATTTGAGTTCGCACTGGATGTGAGCGAGAACCCCTCTCCTGAGGAGCCTAACTTAAAATGGCAATGGGCGTTGTTTGAAATTGAAACCCTTCCGCCGTCGCCCTTTGTGCCATGGCGGGACAAGCCGGGCGGCATGCCTTTTGGTTTCACCCTTTGTTGCTCGCTTCTTGCAGACCCATGGCGGGTATGCTCGTCGCTCGCGCCTCGGTTGAATCCAAAATTCATTGCCGCAACATCCATCGTCATTTTCAGTCAGGCTCCAACCCTCTCCCCGCGCTTCGCTGGC
>JAKAFL010000024.1 GCA_021817945.1 bacterium
TAGGCGGCAAGAATCCTGTCACGCTGGGCGGGAGTCAATCGCTTGCGAATGGGGATGTTTTTCATCCCGTCAGCATGCCATGACTCACACCCAGTCGCCTAGACGGGGTTGCTAACACGGATACGTTGCACATACGAAGGACTGCACGCCAGATGCGCCGCCGTTGCCTGCACACCACGTCCGCCAGCCAATTCCAGAATGACCCGCGCCTGCTTGGAGTCCTCGGCGCGCACGCTCCGCGAACGCACGCGGCGTTGAATTTCCCTGCGTTCTGGCGGAGTAAGAATCAATCGTTTGGTGGCCACGAACCCAGCTTATTTAAATCGTGGCCGTTATCAACGGTTACATTGCACTAGCAAGTTCGCGTGCAGCCACTGCCTTGCTTGAGCCAGTTTGATTTCGTTACCGAAACTGTTCCGTGTGCTGGATTGGCGGCGAGCAAAGTGGCCAATAGGAGCATCACCACGGTTTTCCCACCAGGCCAGCCCCATTTGAGGATCCTTCTAATTATAATATTTTGAGGAACATTAGTTTTGCTGGCAGCACTCTGCGACCCATTGCAGGCAAGGTTAGCTCAAAGTCCCATTTGGTGGTCCAAGTCATCCCGTACGAGATTTCGCATGGATGATTATCTCCCTTTGACCAGAAGCACCGGATGTTCGAGATAATGAACAATACGTCCCAGAAATTCTGCTGCCGGCCCCCCGTCCATGACCCGGTGATCCACCGAAAGGCAAAGCTTCATCGTCGGTCGAACGCAAACTTTATGGTCAACAACGAAAGGCCTCGGCATCGCCCGTCCGACGGCCAACATACTACTTTGGCCAGGCGAAATGACAGCAGCAAAATCATCTGCCGGACTGTTGCCCAAATTGGATAATGAGGTGGCCCCGCCCTGCAATGCATCCAGTTTAAGACCGCCGGCCCGCGCGGCCGCCGCCAAGGAGGAACGCTGCTTGGCTACCGCCAACAAATCTCCCGCTTCGGGCGAGCGAACCACAGGAATCATCAGTCCTTCAGGCAAGGCCACCACGATTCCGACATCATTTGCCGGTAATTCAATGATCTCTTCTTTGGCCCAGATTCGTCTTGCATTAGGAAAGTCATTCAATGCCATACCCTGCGCTCGCAGAATTAAATCTGTCAGCGTCAGACGGATCCCCTGAAGTTTTTCCATTTCGGGTAACAAGTCCTCGCGCATTTCGATCAAAGCTAACGCATTTACTTCACTACGCAGATAAAAATGCGGTGTGCTGGAGAAGCTTAGTGCGGTGCTTTTGGCAATGGCCCGCCGCATGCTTGTGAAATTGTGCGGCGTACTCGGCTGGGTTGTCGAGGCCGCTTTTAATATATCCGCCTCCGTTATCCTTCCGCCGACGCCGGTGCCTCTAACGTGGCGGATATCGAGTCCTAACTCAACTGCTTTTCGTCGAGCTCTGGGGCTGACCGCCGCAGCCGATTCCGCCACAGAGTTAAGTTCCGGGGCTTGGCCCAACGGAACTAAGTTGTCAGGAACGGGAGGCGTGACTGTCGGCTTGACCGTCCCGTCGTGATGGATATTGCCATCACCATTTGTTGGTTTGGCTTTGGGATTTTCCCCGGCGATTTCATCAGCGCTGCTCAGCAGGCCGATCACATGTCCAACCTTCACCACTTCTCCAGGCTTTGGGGAGTCGTCCGGTATTCTTAACACACCCGCGTCTGTGGACTCAATGTCTTGGGCAGCCTTTTCACTTTCCAGGGTGAAAAGCGGGTCGCCGGGTTTGATTGAGTCTCCATCCTTTTTCAACCAGCTTTGGAATGTCCCCTCTTCCATAGACCAGCCAAGCCGGGGAATTTTAATTTCGATTGCCATGGTCAATAGTTAATAAGGGGAGCCGGGTTCAGGCCTTTACCAGTTCTCGGATGGCTATCACAATTTGTTCGGCGTGCGGCACCACCGCGTCTTCGAGTGAAGGACTGTAAGGCGTGGGCGAATGCACCGTGTTTAGACGTCTGATTGGGGCATCCAGGTAATCAAAACCCACATCAGAAATCCTAGCGGTAATCTCCGCCCCCAAACCGAAAGGTTGAAAATCCTCATCCACAATCAACAGTCTTCCAGTCTTGGCAACCGATTGGCGGATCGTCTCGACGTCGAGTGGGGCGACGGTTCGCGGATCAATTAATTCCACTGAGATTCCCTCTCGCTCCAGTAATTCCGCCGCTTTGAGCGTTTTGCTGACCATCATGGCCAGGGCCACAACTGTGACGTGTTCGCCTGGACGGACGATTTTTGCCCTGCCGAATTCGATCATATAATCGCCTTCCGGCACTGGTCCCTTGCTGGTCAGCAATTCTCGGTGCTCCAGGAACAACACGGGGTCATTACTCCTGAGGGCTGTTTTGAAAAGTCCTTTCGCATCGGCGGCTGTGGAAGGAACCACCACGCGCAACCCTGGGAAATGCGCATACGTGGAGTAATAACTGCCCGAATGATGCGTCGCCGCAGAGTGCCCGATCCCTATGCAACCGCGCAGCAATATCGGCATCTTCAATCTACCGCTGCTCATGTATTGCATCTTGGCAATCTGGTTCATGATTTCCCCTGCCGCATCCAAAACGAAATCGGCAAACATGAAATCCACCACCGGCCGTGTGCCGCTCATGGCGGCACCACATGCCAGGCCCACGAAACCACGCTCGCAAATCGGCGTGTCGCGCACCCGTTCCGGACCATATTTCTCGAACAGACCAGTGGTGGTGGCAAAGTTTCCTCCACGCTTGCCGACGCCTTCACCCAGCACAAAAATCCGCTCATTCTTGGCGAACTCCTCGGTCAGCGCCTCGAGCGTTGCTTTCATGTAGGTCATTACCCGTTCCTTGCCGATGGCCTCCTTCAGTGCAGCGGGTGGGTCGGCAGGGCCCGCATAAACGTGAATCGCGGCAGTTTCTCTAGCTGGAAACGGACTTTGTTCCGCATATTGGTGTGCCAGCTCGACCATCTCGGAAATTTCCTTTTCCACGGATTCCAATTCTGATTCCTCCAAAAGATCTTCTGCCAAAATGCGGCTTCTGAAAATTTGGATTGGGCAACGTTTTTTCCATTCCTCGACCTCTTCTCTCGTGCGATATCCAAAGTCCGCCATGCCCTCCGAGTGTGGGCGTGTGCGGTACGTCTTGCATTCAATCAACGTTGGTCCGTCACCATCTCTGGCCCGGCTAGCGGCACGTTTGGCGGCCGAAAAGACCGCCATGACGTCATTGCCGTCAACCTCAATGCCAGGCATCCCATATACCGCTCCGCGCGCGGCAACCGATGGATTGGCCGCAGCGTAGTCGAATGGCACCTCCGTGGCGTAATTATTGTTTTCGCAAACAAAAATTACCGGCAGCTTCCATATACCCGCTAGATTCAGTCCCTCATGAAAAGCCCCATTGTTTACCGCGCCATCACCAAAAAATGCCACGGCAAGGTTGTTTTGCTTCAACAGCTGGAAACTATAGCCCGCCCCTGCCGCTTGCAGGATGCAGGGTCCCACAATTCCACTTGTTCCCATCATGCCTACTTCGGGCGCAAACAAGTGCATGCTGCCGCCCCGGCCCCGTGAACAGCCAGTTTCCCTGCCATATAATTCGGCAAAGAGCTGCCTGGGTTCCATCCCCTTGGCCAGAGCGTGACCATGGCCACGATGCGTGCTGAAGACCATGTCCGTTCTGCTCAAATTGGCGCACACACCGGCAGCAATGGCCTCTTGTCCGACATAAGTGTGGCAGGCTCCATGGACCAGTCCTTTCTTGTGCGCAGCCGCCAATCGCTCCTCACAATAACGGATCAGCAACATCTGCCGGTATAAACGTCTCGCCTCATGCGCGAGGGATTTGGCGGATTTTGTCTCCACATCAATAATTTCTTTTGCTGGCATAAACTTTGGTCTCCAAAGGTCGAAATTGTCGTTCAGACGCGTCCCGTCATTGAACTGGCATTTTCCAAATCATTGAATAGCTAAAACTAAAGCCAAACCGTCCCGACTGCCTGCTTTTTTCGTTGTTTTACATCAATTTTCCGCCATCAATCCGGGGGTAGTCAGGACGGGAGCCCTTAGGGCCAACTCATGCCTCAGTATATTCATGATTTGAGCGTTTACCGTGAGAGGGGGTTTTGAGGCTTCGATGGCGCGCGTCTTCTCATCTTGAAAATATTGCAGCATAGGTTCAGACTGTTCCTGATAAACCATCAGCCGGTTAAGAATCACCTCATCGCACGCGTCATCCAAACGGTTTTCCTTAACGGCCCTGCGTTTGATCCGCTCCAGCAAGACTTTCCGGGAAGCGCAAACAAGCTTCAATGCCAGTTTGACTTCGATGAATGATTCCAACAATTGCGCTTGGGCCAGGTTGCGGGGAATGCCATCCAGCAAAAGGACATCCCGATCGGGGCAAAATAGCCTTGCGTTTTGGCAGCGCTGAACATAATCCAGCCAGAGACGGATCGTGACATCATCCGGCACCAGCTTGCCCTGGCTCGAATAACTTATAAACAAGCCCCCCAATTCGGTCGCCGGTTCGATGTTGCGAAACACATCGCCGCAGGAGCAATGGAAAAGTCCGGGCACATTGCCAAGCATCTTGCCTTGCGTGCCTTTGCCGCTGCCCGGAGGTCCGACCAATAATATAGCGGGGTACTTCTTCATGGTTTGTTTGTGGTTTTTTGGAATGTCCTGGTATGGGTGTTGAATATGATCAGGGAAAATTCCTCTGCGGCCTATGCCCCGCCAATTGAAAGTTCATGCGTGATTTGATCTTCGTGGCACAGATGATCAAGCGTTTTCAGGATTCAATCCTTTGCGATATGCCTCTGCGTATAAAGATACTGGATGCGTGACCCTAAGAGTTCGGCCCGATTTCCTTAAGCCGATTTCCAATTGAATAGTGCATCCAGGATTGGCAGACGCAACAACCGTGGCCTTCGTGGACTCAAGATGTAACAGCTTCCGCTGTAATAATGATGCTGCCATTTCTGGCTGCGTTAAGTTATAAATTCCAGCGCTGCCGCAGCACCAAGTGGATTCCTTCATTTCGATCAAGGTCAAGTCGGATATGGCGCATAACAACTCTCGTGGCGCGGCGGAAACCTTTTGTCCGTGGCATAGATGGCAGGATTCATGGTAAGTGACCAACTTTGGTTCGCCACCGGAAGGCAGTCTTTTTATTCCAATTTGCTTCAGCCATTCGGAAACATCCTTGAGCTTTTCCGACCACTGTTTGGCCCTGTCTCTGAACGCTGGATCATCCTTTAAAAGCTCATCGTAATGCTTAAGGTGAGAGCCGCAACCGCCGGCGTTACTTATAATCGCATCAAGTGAGTCCAGCGAACCTGCCAGTCTTTCCATTGCTTTAATGTTTCGGCGAGCCAATGTTCTTGAGATTTTTAAGTTTCCATTATGCGCATGGAGGGAGCCGCAACAAGATTGTCGGCGCGGCGTTAAAACCTCGCAGTTATGCACCAACAATATGTCTACGGTGTCGCGGTTCACTTGGGCGTAAAGCAAATCCTGGACACATCCCGTCAGCATTCCAACGCGATACTTTTTGATTTTGGGCGTCTCCTGCTCCTTGATGAGCTGGTCTGAAAAGAATAAGCTTAATTCTGGACAAAACGGTTCAAACTCGCGGACCCACGAAGGGAACCACCTTGTCAGCCGTAGTTGGTGCAAAGCTTTTGGCAAAAGACTGTTCCGGTAGTGGCGGAGCAAATGGCCAGCCAAGCGGAGCATTCGTGGATGAGTGAAAAGTATTTGCAGCGCCAGCCATCGCGCCAAATCGCGTTTGCGTGTTGCCAAAACACGACTGGATTCCACGTCGCACCTCGAGGCTTCAAACATGGCTCCATAATCCACGCCGGCTGGACAAGCCGATTCACAAGCCAGGCAACCGAGACAAAAGTACATTTCCTCGGCAAACGCACGGCTGAGACCCAATCTGCCGTCGGTAATGGCGCGCATGAGAGCAATCCGGCCGCGCGGACTGTGCCGCTCCAATTTCGTGGCGTCGAATGTCGGGCACACCGGAAGACACATTCCACAATGCATGCATTGTTGCAGCATGGAATAATCAAGCTTGGACAGTTGAAGTGGGATTTGCTTCATGGATCAAATATCTTGCCAGGATTGAGGAGCACTCTTGGATCAAGGGTCCTCTTGAGTTGCCTCATCAATTCGAGGGTCCCGGGTGATACCATCATGGGCAGAAAAGGCTTTTTCGCCAGTCCGACCCCATGTTCACCCGTTATGGTGCCCCCCAATTTGACGGCACACTCGAAAATCTCCCGCATGGCTGACTCCACCCGCTGCATTTCTGCCGCATTGCGTTCGTTGGTCAGGAACGTCGGATGCAGGTTGCCGTCCCCCATATGGCCAAAAATTCCAATACGAACCGCATGGCGCTGCGCAACCTCCTGGATTTGGCGGACCAAAGCGGCCAGTTCGCTTCGGGGCACGGTTACGTCCTCCAAGATCACTGTGGGTGCCAACCTTGCCAGCGAGGAGAAGGCGTGGCGGCGCGCCGAGGAAAGCCTCGCTGCTTCCTGCTCCGTGCCGGCGAGGCTGACATTCTGTGCTCCATGCCGGCGGGCCAGAGTCTCCATTTTAAGCGCCTCATCCTCAACTGCAGCCGGATGACCGTCCGTTTCCATCAGCAGCAACGCTTCTGCATTCACTGGCAGTCCTATGGCGGCATAGGCTTCAACACAGCGGATGGTGACGTTGTCAAGAAACTCCAGCGTGCAGGGGGTGATTTTTGCAGCAATGATTGCGGACACTGCTTCTGCCGCACTTTCCAGTGAGGGGAAAATGGCCAACAAAGTCCTTTTCGCCGGTGGTTTGGGGACCAATTTCAGCAACACCTTGGTGATTACACCCAACGTGCCCTCGGATCCTATGAACAAGTCTTTCAATGAATAGCCCGCCACATCTTTTACACATTTACCACCCAACCAAAGGATGCGTCCGTCCGCCAGAACGACCTCGAGTCCCATCACATAGTCGCGAGTAACACCATATTTCAGACCACGCAGCCCCCCCGAATTTTCGGCAACGTTGCCGCCAATTGTGGATATTTTCATTGAGCCTGGATCGGGCGGATAAAGCAGCCCATGGCGACCGGCCAAGTCCGCAACTGTTTGTGTGATAGCGCCCGCCTCAGCCAGAATCGTAAGATTTTGTTCATCGAATTCGAGGATGTTGTTCATTCTTGAAAGACACAGCACAATACAGTTGGGTAGTGGGACGCTTCCACCACTCAGGCCGGTGCCTGAACCTCGGGCCACCACCGGGCAGTGGTTGGCATCGGCGAAGCGCATGACGCTCGCCACCTGCTGCGGTGTGGTGACAAATGCCACGGCTGCCGGCATCTGACTCAACGCAGCCGTACCGTCAAAGCTGTAAGGAATCAAGTCCTCCAAATCGGTCCGAATGTTTTCGAATCCCAGTTCGGCGGCGAGCTCTCGGAAATCAGGCGGCGCAGGCATTAATGGATTAGGTGTTGACGGTGTTCGGCTCCTTGGTTTTCAAGACACGACCCTGCGTGTTGGGGCTGCGTGGATAGCTTCACCGTGGACTTGATGCGCCGATTCCATCCATATTTCACTGAAAGTAGGGTGAGCGTGGATGGTTCCGGCCACTTCGCGAGACGTCAATTCTGCGCGGATTGCCACAGTTGCTTCGGCCAGAAGTTCGGTGGCGTGGGCACCTACGACCGCGGCCCCAAGCAGTTGATCTGTTTCCGCATCCGCAATCAATTTCGCAAATCCACACGTTTTGGCGACAGCCAGACTCTTGCCCAGGGCTGCGTATCGAAACTTGCCAATGTTTACAGCCCGATTCTTCTGTTTCGCCTCCTGTTCAGTTAAACCCACTGCCCCGACTTCGGGTGAGGTGAAAATCACGCTGGGCACCAATGTGGCATGTGTGCGCAAGGCTCCGGTCACCGCGTTTTCCGCCGCGATGATTCCTTGCGCGGTCGCGTAATGAGCGAGTTGCAATTTGCCAGTCACATCCCCGATGGCGAAAATGTGCGGAACACGCGTTCGGCAATTCAGGTCGGCTTCAATAAAACCTCGGGCATTCGTTGATAAACCTGCTCGATTCAATTCCAAGCCTTCAGTGACTGGTTTGCGACCGGTGGCGTTGAGCAACAAGTCGGATGACAACTCTTCGCCCCCCACTTCCACCGTAACCTTCTCCCCGTCGGCCCTGCAATTGTGCGCGGCTTTACCGGTCATAATGCGAATCTTCAGATTCTTTTCCATTCCCATACGAACCTCATTGCGCACGTCCAAATCCAAGTTTGCCAGAATGTCGGGCAATAATTCAACGAGCGTGACCACAACTCCTAACTTTGCCGCCATGCAAGCGATTTCGCATCCAATAAATCCGCCGCCCAGGATGATGAGACTTTTCGGTAAATGTACGCGATCCAAGAACTTGCGGCTTTCAACAACCCGTTCGTGTTGTGGGAGAAACCCTGGCTCCAGGGATGTTGAACCCGTGGCGATAATGATTTTGTTACCTCTGATATGCTGGCTTTCCCCGGCCCCGATGACTTGTAGGGTGTGTGCATCAATAAACTGTGCCACGCCGTTAAACTGCTGCACGCCGTTGGCTGACAAGAGTTGCCGGATGCCGGCACGCAGCATCGCAATGGTCTGGTTTTTATTTGCAATCAGTGTCCCGTAATTCAAGGCGACGCCCGTGGTCGTGATTCCCAGCGGCGCCACGTGGTTGAAGTTGTGGTAAGTCTCCGCCGCCGCAATCAGCGCTTTGCTGGGAATGCAGCCCCAATTGAGACAGGTGCCACCAAACTGCTCTTTTTCGACCATTGCAACCGATGCGTTGAGTTGGGCTCCGCGAATGGCCGCAGGATAGCCACCTGGTCCGGCACCGATGACAATGAGGTCAAATTGTTTCATATTTAAGTGGGACAAAAAAGGGCAATGGCAGCATCTCAGTATTTTCTGCCGGTCGGTTGCAGCACGGCGTCCAGCAAAACCAATGGCTGCGAGTCAATTTGTGAGAGCACAGCTTTCATGCCAGACGGTATGCCAAAATGATCACGAACCCCGATGTCAACCTGTTCGCCCGCCATTTCGAGACGACCCCGCCCTCGGACAACCGAAAAGATGCAAAAATGGTCCGGATAGAATTCCATGCCTCGGGTTGTGATTCGCGATATGGAAAGTTCCAACCCACCCACCCCCTCGCGAAAGGTTTTGTCCGCTGGAATGATCGCGTAGCGAATATCCTGGGTGCGCCCGACGACACGTTCAATTTCCCTCTCCAAAAAGACGGTACCGTTCAGTTTGTGACTCAAAAGCGATGAGTTGGCCAACTCTGAGAGGTCAACCGGCATGGGTTCAACGTCCAGAAAGACACCCCATCCGCCATAGGTCAGCGAGCCAAAAACAAATGGAACGTGATGCTGGGCTCCACCGATGTTCGTGTAGCCATGTCGAGTGTCTGGGGGAATCGGCATGGCGTAACCCTCTGTCAACTCTGCTTTTACCTCACCTAGCACAGTGTGGCCATGCATCGGCGAATAACCCAGGTGGATTTCCACCCCGGCCCGATGCAGGTGGTAGGGCACATCGGCGCGGGCACCATCGAGCCAAGCCAGGTTCCATGAATGATGATCGCCATAAACCAACGGGACAATTTTAATGCCCAAATTTGGCACGACAAAGCTACCCTGATCTGGTGCCGCGTCGTCTCGCACCAATCGCAAACCATTGCCACTGGTGATTTCCTCCATCAATCGTACAAAGCCACTGCGGATGCGTTGCGTTTCGCCGTTGGGTTGCAGATCGCATAAATGGTTTAGGGCATCCATTGTCCTCGCCACGTGCGTGCAATAATGGTGAAAGGTCGAAATCAAACCCCGCACATCCTCGCCCACAATGTCCATGGAACGGTTGGCCAGATCCGCCAGCAATTCCTTCGCCCGCGCCAGATAAACCGCAGCGAGTGAATTTACAGGGAGCACCGCTTCAAGCGCCCGCCGCGTGGCGTGAAAAGCACCGATGGACTGACTGCGAAACGAATAGCTGTACAGCCGGCCCAAGGCGATATCCGCTTGCAGAATCCCCAATGGGGTGCGGCCTTTGGCATGGCTTTCGCAGGTTAAATCCGCCAGGCGTTCGTAGTTCGGGTGCATCCTCAAACCGCTTATTTTGCAGATTTCGTTCATGAATTGTTGACGAAGCCTTCACCGAATGTGATCCCTCTCGGGTTGCAATTCCGCCAGGAAATGATCTGCCGTTCGTTCAAGATCAAAGGCCGGCGACCAGCCCCAATCATTCCGCGCGGCCCCGTCATCAATTTCTCCGGGCCAACCCGCCACCAACCGCGTCATTTTTTCGTCCTCCTCGAAGCGCAATTGGACGTGCGGCAGCCTGCTTTGGATGACTTGGCTGATTTGTTGCGGCGTGGCCGTCATCGCCCCTACATTATATGCCGGCTGCTTCACGCGGGCTGGATCCGCTCCCAGCAGGCTGGTGCAGGCCAAGAGCGCGTCGCGCACGTAAATCATCGCCAATTTGATCTGAGGCGCTACGCGAAACACAAATTTGCCACTGGTCACCGCCGCGATGAAAGAATGTGAGGCGAAGGCGCTCGCGGCTCCCGGCGGTGCGTTTCGTGAAATCGTGATCGGCAACCGCAGGCAACGGAAGTCCATCCCGTGCGCCACCCGGTAATAATTTCCCAGCCGTTCAACCGCGACTTTGGTCACGCCATAGAGGCTTCCCGGCCATTGGGGCGTATCATTTGCCAGCACAGGGGGAAGGTCACCGCCGTAGGTTGCCACCGAGCTTGTGAATAAAATTTTCGGGCATCCATGCCGCAGCCCAAGTTCAAACAGGGAAAAAGATGCATTCATGTTCACCTGCCATGCCTGTTGCCGGTTGGCTTCACAGCTTCCTGACAATAACGATGCCAGATGCACGACGGCCACCGGCTTGTATTTGACGAAGATCGCCTCCATTTGGGTGCGGTCGGTGAGATCCACTCGTTCAAAAACGGCGCTGGGAGCAGTGGTTCCGACCGGTTGTGTCGCCACGTCAGCCAGCAAGATGCGGTCGTAGCTGGAAGCCAGCAGCCAGGATAATTGGCAGGCAAGGTTGCCGGCACCGCCCGTGATCAAGCATGTGGTCATCATTGCCATTGATAACTGTTCCAGAAATCCGCATTGCGGCAGAAGGTCGCTGGCTCTAGAAATGTCTGATGCATCGAATAAATCTGATTACTTTCCCGTTGTGTAGCCGCCATCAACAGAGAAAGCGCACCCGGTGACGAATGATGACTCGTCGCACGCCAGAAACAAAGCCGCGGCGGCGATTTCGCGGGGCGTGCCGAGACGCTTTACCGCGTGGGGTGCCACCATTTGCCTTAAATAGGCTTCCGGGTCGGCGTATTCTTTCAACCGCGCTTCGACAAAAGGGGTTTGCACCCTGCCCGGACAAATGCAATTGATCCTTACCCCGCTCGTACCGAAGTCCATGGCCATGGAGCGTGTCATGCCCAGCACCGCATGCTTCGTGGCCGTGTAAGCAAAGCGTGACTCCATCCCGGTGACTGCAGCCACGGAACCCAGATTGATGATGGAGCCTCTACCCCGGGTGACCATCGCGGGCAAAAATTTACGGCTGACAAAATAGAGCCCGCGCACATTCACCTGCCACAACTTTTCAAAGTCGGCAGTTTCCGTGCTTAAAATTGTGCCCACGTGGCCGATGCCGGCGTTGTTCACCAGCACATCGCACCGCTGCTCATCATGCTCCAGCACTCGTTCCGCCAGGGTTTCGCAGTCCCTTTCAACAGTGATGTCGACTTGGATTACCTTCGCCCGCCCGCCGGCTTGAATGATTCTTGCGGCCGTTGCGTGACCTGATTTCTCATGGCATTCCGCCACGTAAACGAGAGCTCCGGCCTCGGCGAAAAGTTCCGCAATGGCCGCACCAATTCCGGAACCCGCACCGGTCACCACGGCTACTTTGTTTTTCAATGAAAACATGGCGTGATTGATTATAAAGTTATGCCGGCGTCTGCCTCTGGCTTTGATTCAAGTTGTACCGGCCACATTTTAAAAGTGAATTAACGGAGTTCATAGATGTACAAATGATTTTAACTTGTTTGGCTTCCAGCGCTTGCCGTTTTTGGTATAAAACAATTCTTTTTGGCCCTGCCGCCGCTTGTGATAATTGTCAGAAATGTCTTTGGTGGCTTGTGCGATGGGTTCTTTTTCAACCTAAGCGGATATCCGCCAGGCTTCAAACCGCTTGCTTTGTCGCGCCGCTTGCCAACTGCAAATCTCTGCCAGGTTGGCCACAGGTTCTTGCGTGACGGGCATCACGTGCAGGTAAGTGGGCGGACCAAACTCAGGGGTCAGCGTGATTTCCGGCCGGCCTTGCCGCAATTGTGCCTCCCAAATCCATTGCCACCATCGCTCATGCGCTTCCACATGGATTTGCCACTCCGGTGCTCGTGGATCAGAAACCTGTGGGCCGTTTTCATATCCGACGCGCGCGTGAATATGCCACGCATGCTCCGCGCATAAGCGAAGCAGCGACTCTTCGGTAGTCAGCAGCCGCTCGCACACACACACCCAATGGCTGTAGTCCGCGCACAGCCGAAGCTTCGGGATGTCCTCCAGCAACCGCGCGGTCGTCCAAGGGTTATAAAAGCACCTTCCCCGATGGGTTTCATGCACCACTGGAAAGGCAAAATCTGCCTCTGTGCGCGTCACTTCACAAAAAAACGCAGTCGCTTCCGTCAATGACCAACTGTCGGATCCACTTTGGCAATTGACCCGCGCCGGCTCGAATATCTTGAAAACCTCGAGTTGCCGCCGAAAGGATTGAATGTGGTCTGGCACCGTAACCCCGCTGGTGAAGATCTGGGGAATGAAGCGAAGCCCGAATTTCTGCAAAAGCTCCCTAAACCGGTTTACGTCTTCCGGCTTTAGGGCACCGGTTTCAATGCCGGCATAGCCTGCCGACTTGATGGCAGTGAGTTTTTCCTCCCACGTGCCCGCAGCCAGGCCCCAGTTATGTCGGAACACGGACAATTTCATCTTAAAGCCTTACTCGTAAAGAGCGCAACACTCTCGAATTCCGCTTTTCTGTGACCCATTGCGGAGTCTGCTCCAGCAACTCTAAATTCGGGAAACGTTTCAACACTGTTTCCACGGCGATCGTTGCTTCCGCGCGCGCCAGTGTGGCGCCGGCACAAAAATGAATGCCTTGCCCAAAAGCCATATGGCGGTTTGGTTCCCGGCGGATATCAAAATTATCAGGTTGCGGGAAATATTTTGGATCGCGGTTTGCCGCGTTAAGCATCTGAATGACAATCTCACCTTTTCTGATTAATTTGCCGTCCATTTCCACATCGGCCTTCATCAACCTTGTCTGTCGCGAGACCGGGCTCTCAAAGCGCAGGCACTCCTCCAGGGCGGACCCCAGCAAGTCATGGTTTTGCCGCAGGAGGTTGAGTTGCTCTGGATGCGATAGCAACGTATAAATACTGTTGGAAATAAACGCGACGGTGGTCTCGTGGCCGGCCGTGAATAAAGTGACCCCGGTGTTCAACAACTCAGCTTCTGTCAATCGCTGGCCGGAGGCTTCCACCGCCACAAGCTTGCTCATCAAGTCCACGCGCGGTTGGCGGCGACGCTCGATCACCATTTCCATCAAGTACGCTCGCAGGTCAATGAGGCACTGCTGGGCCAGTGTTAAATCCGCCTCGCTGGGTTTGTTGGATCCCTGGAAACCAAGGATGCCGTCGGTCCAAGTTTTGAACAGGTGGCGATCTTCGGTCGGCACGCCGAGTATCTCCCCGAAAATGTTCACCGGTAATGCTGCGGCCAGATCGGGGACCAAATCCATTTGCCCTTGTGCTGAGCCCGTATCCAGCAGATCGTTCACGGCTTTGCGAATTCGTGGCTTTATATCCTCCACCACTTTTGGGGTGAATTCCTTGGTGATCAGGGAGCGCATGCGAGTATGGTCAGGCGGGTCAGAGTGCAGTAGCCCCTTGGTTTTATAGTGGTCCTCGAAAGGCTTGTACTTGGCGCGTCTTTCTGGTGGCAGATACGCCACTGCCTGCCCCAGCCGGTTCTCATTGGAAAAATGGGCCGCATCTTTCATCGTTACGACGATGTCGTCATAACGCGTTAGCAGCCAGCCGCCTACGCTGTCACTCCAATATACCGGTTCGCGCTCGCGTAATTGGTGAAGTAGGGGATAAGGATTGGCCAAAAAGTTGTCGGCAACAAGGAGCGGATCAAAGTAAACGGAGGGGTTGTAATGCATCTTCCAAATTTAATCGGAAGCGGCGTGCCGGCGTGCGATTTTGGACGTTTTTTAATCTTTTTTAGGAAAATTGCGAAGTCTCATGAGTGGAGTCTGCGCTTAAGTCTTGGCGGCTTGCCCCATGTTCATGTAATCCCGGGGACTGGCCCCGAGGAAAGAACGGAAAATGGTATTGAAATGGCTCAGACTTTCAAATCCCACTGCATAGGCTGCCTCCGTCACATTGTGGCCTGGACTATGGAGCAAAGCCGCCGCTCGCGTGATGCGGTAACTCTGCAAAAATTTCACCCAGGAAACCCCAAGCACCTTGTTGAACAAGGCTTTTAAACGGGATTCGCTCACCCCGGCTGCACGTGCCACCTGGTTGGCATAGATCGGTTCTGTATAATGTTCGCGGAGAAATTGCAGGGTGCGTAAAACGGGCCGCCAATCCTCCTCTACTTCGTCCTCGGCCATTTCCAAATTATTTTGTTTTTCCCAACGTATCAGTGAAACCAGGGTGTCCGCCAGCAGCGTGCGCAAACGCAATTCATGCCCGAACTGTTTCTCCTGAAATTCCTTGTGCATTAGCTGCACATTCCTCTTCATTTGCGCATAAATGGACTTTTCGGGCTGCACGATGCGCTGCTGGATGCTCTGCTTGGCGGTGAAGCGGCGGAGTAAACGCATGCCATCCCCGGCCGGCCCCATTTCGATCAAAACCGAGGGGAGAAAATACACAATCAGGGAATGATGTGGATACTTTTTCAGCCTGCCCCAATGGGGCACGCCGGGACCAAGCAGTTCAACCGAACCCGGGTGCCGCATCATAACTTCGGTCTCCACGAGCGTTTCCCCCACCCCCTCCGAGCACAGGTTGATTTCGCAATAAGGATGGCGCTCCGGACTGGCCACGGGCGGTCCCTCGAAGGTGCGCCGTTCCCGAACCCAAATTGGATTGGTTTCCGTCAGCGGTTGACGAATCTCCAAAACATCAACCAACCATGTCATTTCCGAGACACGCGAGTCAGCGGCATTTCCTTTCGGCATAAGCTTTAGCTTTGTGACGCTAACACGCGACCTCGCGGCGTCCAAGAAAAAAAGGTCCTTTGCCGAATCCTGCTTATCGCAAGCAATTTTTTCAGAACAAGTTTGGTTGACTTTGGCCGGATTTTGTCTGACTATTTGATCATCTCAAGCACTTCCTTGGTGCGTGAGGTGATTCCAGACCAGTCCTTTTTGTTAATCAGCACTGGATCCACAACCAGGCTCCCTCCCACGGCGGCTACCATTGGCAGGGACAGGATATCCTTGATGTTGGCTGTTGTGATGCCGCCAAGAGCGATAAACTTCACCCCCGTCTGACCGTAAGGCCCTGCGAGTGCTTTTAGCATGGCGACGCCTCCACTGACATTTGCCGGAAAGAATTTCAACAATTGGCAACCGGCATTCAGCGCGTTCTCGACTTCCGATGGCGTCATGACGCCTGGGATCCACATCAAGCCGGACTTTTTCGCCGCCGTTACCGTCTCTAAATTGAGGCCTGGCGAAACCCCGAAATGTGCGCCTGCCTCTTTTGCCTGCCGGACTTGACTGGGGTTGAGCAGCGTTCCTGCGCCTACAATCATTTCCGGCACATCCCGCCGGATTGCCCGGACCGCCGGTTCCGCTGCCGCGGAGCGAAACGTGATTTCAACCACATTCAATCCGCCGTTTAGCAATGCTTTCGCCAGTGGGACGGCGTCCTCCACCCGTTCCAGACCAGTTACCACTGGCACAAACCGCTTCGCCACAGGATTGATGCTCATGTTGCTTCCTCAATCACTGGGTTGGTCAAAGCGCCGATTTTATCAATTTCAATTGTGACGGAGTCTCCGGGTTTTAAATACACCGGCGGCTTCCGGGCGAAGCCTACGCCATGTGGCGTGCCCGTCAGGATCACCGTGCCCGGCAACAAGGTGGTGCTCCCGCTTAAAAATGAGATTAACGATGGCACATCAAAAATCATGTCGTCGGTCCGCCAATCCTGCATGACCTGGCCGTTTAGAATCGTTTTGATTTTCAACCGCGCAGGGTCGGGAATTTCATCCTTCAGGACTAGGCAGGGCCCCAGCGGTGCAAAGGTGTCGAACGTTTTGCCGCGGCACCACTGGCTCCCGCCTCGCTTGATCTGCCAGTCGCGGGCACTGACGTCGTTCGCGCACATGTAACCCAGCACATAATCCAGCGCGCGCTCCTTCGGCACATTTTTGCCGCGCCGGCCGATCACCACCGCCAGTTCGCATTCGTAATCCACTTCGTCGCTCCGTAAATGTTGTGGTAGGACAATCGGGTCACCGGGGTTTTGGACGGCACTGGTGGCTTTCATGAAGAGAACCGGAAATTCAGGGGTTTTCGCGTTCCCTTCCTCCGCATGTCGCTGGTAATTCAGGCCTATGCATAGCAGATTGACGGGTGCCACCGGGGCCAGAAGTTTTTTAACCGCCGCCGGTTCGCGTGCAACCTCCCAATGGCCAAAGATGTCTCCGGTGATTTGCCGTGCCGAACCATCCGGCATTTGAGACGCATAGCGGATCGCGCCAAAAGTATCTTCGTAACGTATAATTTTCATGATTAAATTTGGAGAAACACTTGATTTGTTTTTGCATCAGGCCATCGCCTGCTTCAGATTGACGCTGGCCAGCTCGGCCGATTCGTATAGACTTTCCCACACATCCGACGGCAGGGACAATCCCTGTTGCTGGGCCAAGTCATACCGTTCCCATTCCATTTCTCCCGGTACGAAGATCCGGGCGACGCCGTCTGCTCGGGGTGAATTGTGGATTTCGTCCACCAATCCTTCGACCCGCTTGGCAAATTGCTCTCCTGGAACCATGGCGTTCACATCAATGGCGATGAAAAATGCGCCATGCTGCGTGGGAGCGCTAAAGTCATCAAACAGCCAGCTTTTTATGCCCCAGGTGATGGTTGCGCCACTAAGGATCCCGGCCAGGGCCTCGATCAGCAGAGCAATGCCATAACCCTTGTGCCCGGCGGCAGGTTGTAACGCCCCCACTTGCGGATAACCGCTTGGGTCTGTGGTGGGCCGTCCATCCGCCCCGAGCAACCAAGTGGCGGGAATCTGCTCTCCGCGTGTGCGTGCAGCATATACCTTGCCCCCGGCCACGGTTGCTACCGACATGTCTAAAAGGATGGGCCGGAATTTACCCGCCGGAATCGCGTACGAAATCGGGTTGCTTCCGGTGATTGCTCCGCGTGATCCCGGCGCCGCCACTGAGGGCACATCATTTGCCATGCTCAACCCGATCATCCCTTCCCGCGCTGCCTGCCAGGTATAAAACCCGGCCGCCCCGAAGTGACAGCTATTCCTGACTCCCACACAAGCTATGCCGCATAGTCTGGCTTTTTGGATCGCCGTTCTCATTGCAAAAGTCGAGGTCACCATCGCGAGCGACGAATCGCCGTCAATCGTTGCCCAAGCCGGGCCCTCCGCCACAATCTTCGGCCTGCCGCTAACCCGCAATCCGCCGCCTTTCAGACGTCTAAGGTATCCGCGCAATAGTTTCGTGCCATGCGTATAAGTCCCCCATGCGTCAGTTGTCACCAGTACCTCTGCCGCAACTTTGGCATCCACCTCTGCCAGTCCAGTGCTTTGCAACGCCTTAATGGTGAAACCCTCCAAAGATTTTAGCGAAATATGATCCTTTTGAAAATTGCCCGGCACCGCCGGCTTTGATGGAACGTGTTTTTGACTGCCGGACGATACCTTGAGTTTGGCGGCCTGCTGGCTGCGCGCCTGCGGTCGCAGAGACTTCAGCTTGGTTGATTTCATACTATCAAGCTAACTTGCCGCTGCCGCTTTGCTTCCTGTTTCCGTTCGATTTGCTGCGTTTTTAATTCACTTTTATGGGCAGGCTTTTGCAGCCGGCTATACATCAATGCCTCACCCAGACACTGATCCACAACCGTTGCGGTGACTGGATGAGCATGTCGTGGAGGAGCTCATTGATACCTGAGGCCTGTGGCTCATGCAGCCATCGCATTAGCCAAAACGTCACCAGAAATAATATGATCACCAAGGCGAAGAAGATGCTGAATTGGTTCCATGCCAGACCAGCCATCTGAAACTCGTGCTGCCCGATCAAGTCTATCAGCAACCCCCAAGCCACCGGAGCAAGACCGAGCGCAAGGTTTGCAAATACCGAGTAGAGCACTAGAAAATGACTTCGTCCCATGGAAGGGATAATCCCCATAGCCAGCCGGTTGTTGGCCACGCCGATCAGCGCCGCAAAAAGACCCATGCCAAGTTGCACCACAGCAACCAGCCATAATTGGATCTTCAATTCTCCGCCGGAAAACGCCAGCCAGATGAGCAAAATCAGCAGCCAGGCTCCCAGGCTCAGCCCGATGATAGGTTTGCAACCAAAACGGTCCAGCCGTCTGCTCCCAATCCACATACTCCCCAGCCCGCCCAGGAAGGCCAACGCCGTCACCAAGAGAATTGTTCCATCCGGGAGTCCGCTTTTCGCCTTCAAAAATGCCAGGCTGAATGCAGTCACACCGCCGTAAGCCAGTGACCACACCACCACAAATAGAAGGAAGCCACGGAAGGAAGGATGTCGCAACATCTCCAGCCAGGGCACCGGCTCGTTTGAACGCCGCACGTCGGGAGTGATGGGGACATCCGGTATTCGGTTCAAAAAAAACAGGCTGGCCAAACCCGTTAACGCGCTGAAACCGAAAGCGATGGCAAATTGCCACGGGTGCGGTTGTTTGCCCAGGCAGAGCGCACACAAAATCACCGTGACAAACGAACCGAGGTTGCTCATGGTTGCTTCGCCAGAAAGATAAAGGCCGAGCAGTTTTTCTGGGATCAAATGCGTGATCAAAGGCAGCCAAGCGCAAGTCGAGACTCCGCGCAGAAAATTGAATCCCAGCAAAAAGGAGAGTAACAACACCAATTGAGTGGTCGCATCCAGATAACCGGTCGCCATGGGAATGATCGCCATGCCACAAGTGAAAAGTTGGCGAGTGCCCCAGCCGCCCAATAAAAACCGCTTGTAGCTGATCCGGTTCAAGTAGGCGGCCGCCGGAATCTGGAAAATCACCATTAACGGCATCATTCCAGCAATCAGCCCAAGCACCGTGGCGCTGGCGCCCAAGGATTTGGCGTACAAAATCATTGTTCCACCCAGCACGATCTGGAAGGATAAGCCGTTACAGGCAGCGAATCGCCAAGCCGAGACGGCACCCGGTGGAAATGCTTTGCGTTCGGGGGTTGCTTGTTCGCGGTGTCTGTTCATTAGCGGCAGCTTCAGTGGTCTCGCCACGGAAGACAACGCCAGTTGCATGGGCGGTTGGGATTGGTCAACGTTCGATTCGGCCAGAACCTCCGCCTCCCGAGAGAGCCACTACTTCGGCTTTCGAGACAAGATTTAAATCGCCGTGAATCGAGTGCTTCAGGCATGACGCAGCGGCCGCGAATTCGACTGTTTCCTGCTCGCCCATGCCGCTTAGCAGGCCATAAATCACGCCCCCGGAAAATGAATCCCCGGCACCCACTCGATCCACAATCCGGATTTGATACCTCCGGCTCAGAAAGCATTGCTTCCCGTTGGAGATGAGGCACGACCAGCCGTTTTCGGAAGCGGATATACTCTCACGCAAAGTGGTTGCCACGAATTTGAATCGAAACCGGCGGTGCAACTCCGCCGCAACTTCCCGGTAGCGCTCCGCGTCCAAATTGCCTTTCCCAACTTCCACTCCGCTGGCTTCCACTCCCAGCACGATTGCCGAGTCTTCCTCGTTGCCGATCAATACATCCACATACTGCATCAATTCTGTCATTACCGGGCGTGCCTGTTCTGGAGCCCATAGTTTTCGACGGTAATTTAGATCGCAACTCACCGTCAAACCCAACCTCTTCGCAGCCTTGCAGGCCTCAAGTGTCGTTTCCGCCATGCTCGTGCTGAGGGCTGGCGCCGTACCCGACCAATGAAACCATTGCTTGCCGCTGAGAATGGACTCCCAGGGGATCATACCCGGGGCCAGGCCGGTGATCGAACTGCCCGCACGATCATAAATCACCTTGGAGGGACGCTGGGAAGCCCCGGTCTCCAGGTAAAAAGTGCCCAATCGAGGACCGCACCGGACAATATGCTCAGTGTTGATCCCAAACTGTCGAAAATGGTTCACGCAAGCGTCGCCAATCTCATTTTTTGGTAATGCTGAAACCAGGTGGGTCTCCATGCCGAATTGAGCCAGCGACACCGCCGCGTTTGCTTCCGCTCCAGTGTAACCGATCTCAAATTCATGTGCTTGGGCAAAACGCTCAAACCGTTTGGTGCCGAGTCGCATTACTAATTCACCGAAAAATACCGCTTGTGGTTGTTTGCTCATAATTTTGCTACGAATCGTTTACTATATGGTTTCAAGAATTTGCCGCAGTATTTCGTGAAGTGCCGATGCCTTCCACTTCCGACTCAAAAATATCCCCCGCTTGCAGGAAATGGCGCAGCTCCGCCAAAACCCCGTGAAAACCCATCATGATGACTGTGCCGGGCAAAAGTGTCATCCAGTGTGAAAGTTGGCTGACGGTTGTTGCCACGTCAAAGATCATCAAATCGGTTGATGCATCTTGCATTGGTTCGCCGTTGAGCCGCGAACGAAGTCGCAGGTGGGAGGGGTCTAGTTCCGTATCAATCCAAGGTCCCAATGGCGCAAAGCCATCGAATGACTTCGCTCGAGCCCACTGGCCGTTCTTTGCTTGGCAATCTTTGGCCCCGAGATCCGTCCCCACCGTGTAACCCAGCACGTGTCTCGCTGCGTCTTCCTTGCTCACGTTTCTCGCGAGGCGGCCAATTACCACGACCAGCTCCGCTTCAAAATAAACCTCTGCGGGTGCAACTATCGGCAGGTGAATGATCGATTCCAGTCCCGTTACCGCAGTGTTTGATTTTATGAAAACAAGAGGTTCGGAGGGACATTTCGGATTTGCTTCACCTGGATATGTCCGATATTTTCGGCCAAGACAAAGCACATTCGGCGGTTCCACTGGCGCCAGTAGCCTTACAGATGAAAGCATCAGGAGCGGATCCGTTGGCCGGGACTTTGAGAAAAGGTCGCCTGCCAAGGGCATGATCTCCTGCCCCAGCAATACGCCGTACTCTGGGCAGTTCTGATCGTCTCTCTTAAACCGCACCAAGCGCATAGGAAAATCATCCAAGCATACCGTCGCATGACTCGGAGTGAGTGACAAATTATTTCACACACCGCCACAGAGCATTCGCTTTTCGCCAAATTTGCAGCAATTCCTTGCGCTGCCAAAATTTAAAAACCATTTGCTTTTCGCTAAAAAAAAGCTGCCCTGATTGAGCCAAACAATAATAATAACCCATATGCAAGCTAATCTTACCGACCAGGTTATTATTGTGACCGGAGCTGCGGGTGCCATCGGACGAGCAGCAGCGGACAGCCTGCTCGCCAACGGGGCTCGCGTCGTTTATGCGGATATCAATCTGCAAGGCGCGCGCGAGGCATCCCGCAATCGTCCAAACACTTTGGCTGTGCAATTGGATATCACGGACGAGAATCAAATTGGCGAAGGGCTGGACCTGATTCTAGGTCAATGGGGGCGTGTGGACATCCTCGTCAACAATGCTGGAGTTAATACCATGACTCATCGAGTCAACATTGACCAGTTTCCTACCGCGGAGTGGGAACGCATTCTGAAAGTGGATCTCACTGGCTTGTTTCTCCTCAGCCGGGCAGTTAGCCGCCGCATGCTTCAGCAAAAATCCGGCCGCATTATCAATATCGCCTCCGTCCTTGGTATTGTCCCGGCGCGCTTGCAGAGCCCGTTCGTTGCCGCCAAGGCGGGTGTCATCGCCCTCACTCGATCCATGGCCATTGAATTGGGAAGTCAGGGAATCCTGGTGAATTGTATCGCTCCGGGTTCCATCATGACCGAGGGCACTCAGAAGCTTTTCTACGGTAAGGATGGAAAATTTAACGATCGGGTCCAGGCCATGCTGGCTCATATTCCGCTGGGCCGCCCGGGCATGGTTGAGGAAATCGCAAATACTATACTTTTCTTTTGTGCGCCCGAAAGTTCCTACATTAACGGCGCGATTCTTCCGGTTGACGGTGGCTGGCTGGCCGGTTACATCCGCGATTTTTGACTGTGGCTGAAACACAGTCAGTATTGACTCAAGCTTTGCCTTGAGGTTTTGCCAGCACCAAAGTGTCCAATGAAAATCACCGGCATTGAGACATTTGCTTGTGGCGCAGGTTGGAAGAATTGGCCAGCTACGATTTATCAGTTTGTGCGGTTTTCGCCAAATAAGCCTCTTTTTGAGGCTTTTCCCAGTCTCATAATTGAATACTCTAGGTTTGGTGGCAATTTCTTATCAACCACAATTTCTCTTGATGAGAAACAAAGCAGCCTTTCAAGCGAACTCAAGTCCAATTTCGGGCGCGGGAAAAAATGTCTACGGTTCGACACCCGCAGCTGCAATGTCGAACAAATTTACCTCCATGGGCGACCAGGTGGATGCGATGAATGTATTGTCGAATTGGCATATTGAATTTCAAGCAAATCGTTCCTTCCCTTGCTCGCCGCGCAGACAATCCTCTCTGCTCGCAACGAACATGATGAGTAAAAGTAAATGCCCGTCAAAAGATTAGTCATCCTGCCGCCATGAACCACTTTACCCAAAAACTGATTTTAGTTTGGTGCTTTTTGCATGCCTTGTCCTTGAAAGCCTACGCGCTTATAACCGTGACACCTGGCGAATTGATCGAAAAAAGCCAGTGGATTCAGCAAAATCTCATGAACCCCGCCGGCTTGCCGCCCTTTTCATTTATCTATAACGGCCAGTCTTCGAGTAGCTTTCTGTCCTCGTGGGCCCGCACAGAAACCGACACCGTGCTTGATGCCAACCGTACACAACACCTGATTACCTGGACGCAAGCCCAGATACAGGTGGAATGCATCGCGGTGGAATTTAAGGATTACCCCATGGTGGAATGGACGGTTTATTTCAAAAACGTAGGTGCAACAAGCACGCCAATCATTGGGGACATTCAGGGGTTGGCCACCACGTTCACCAAATCGAAAGGCAAGGCCTGTGTGCTGCACTGCATCAAAGGGGATTCAACCACCCCTGATAGTTTTCAACCTTACGATGTGTTGCTTGGAACGTCGGCGAACGAAAGATTTTCACCGTTGGAGTATGCCGGGAAATCAAGCACCGGACCGCGAGGTTGGCCCTACTATAATTTGCAGATGCCGGGAGGAGGCGTCATGATCGCCATCGGGTGGCCCGGCCAGTGGTCCAGTCGGTTTTTTCGAGATGTTCAGACGAATCTCGTTGTAACCGCCGGGCAGGAACTAACCCATCTCTATTTGAAACCGGGCGAGGAAATTCGAACCCCTCTGACAGCCTTGTTTTTCTGGCAAGGCACGAATGTTGTCCGAGCCCAAAACCTCTGGCGGCACTGGTATTTGGACCACGTAATGCCCCGGGTAAACCGCCAACTGCCACCGATCATCCTGCAAGTCCAAACGGGTGGTGACGATACAGCCTCCATTGATGAATTTTTAAAGGCAGGCATTCCGATTAACCTCTGCTGGCGCGACGCGGGCGGCAATTACACGTGGTATCCCAGTGCCAATGGACCTTATCAAGGAGAGGATGCTTACCTAAATACTGGCACATGGGAGGTTGACCCCGCAAAATACCCTCACGGGTTCAGTCCCTTTAGCGACTGGCTGCACGAGCACCATTTACAATTCTTGCTTTGGTTTGAACCGGAGCGGGTTGGCGACCCTCACTCATGGCTCGCCACCCATCACCCGGAATGGCTCTTGCCCGGCGAGGATCACGGTTTGGGTCAAACCTTGGCCGATGACGCAAAACTTCATGCCAAAAACCTGGGCCATACGCACGGTTCGATCTTGAACGAAGGCGACCCCGCCGCCCTCAAATGGTTGACGCATCACACCGATCAAATCATCAAAACTCAAGGGATTGACTGGTATCGTGAAGATATGAATGGTGACGGTCCGTTGCCAGCCTGGAGGCGTCATGACGAGCCGGATCGCCAGGGCATGACGGAAAATTTATATGTTCAGGGCCACCTTGCCTACTGGGATTCCCTCCTTCGATTAAACCCTGGTTTGCGCATCGACGCGTGTGCATCAGGGGGGCGCCGCGATGACTTGGAGACCATGCGTCGGGCAGTTCCGTTTACGCGAAGTGATTTCCAAATGCGGGAAATGCCGGAGGTTGTGGAAGGAAACCAGTGCCACACCTATGGATTGTCATTTTGGCTGCCTTACCAAGGGTCCGGATGTCGTTTTAGCAACCCTTACTCCTATCGAAGCTTTTACATGGCGGAATTTGGAATGTGCGAAGGTCTGAATCCTGACAATGCGGCCACCCAGCAACGAGCGTATCTGGAATGTCAAAAGGTTGCCCCTTTCATGCTGTATGGAGATTATTATCCCCTAACGGCCTACAGCCTCAAGAACAATGTTTGGATTGGGTGGCAATTTGACCGGCCGCAACTCGGGCAGGGTTGCGTCCAGGCATTTCGCCGTCCGCAATGCGACGCTGCCACCGTTACTCTTTTACTGAGTGGTTTGAAGCCTGACGGCTCTTACGAACTAAACAATCTTGACGCGCCAGGCACCTTCGTCCGCATGGGGCGAGACTTGATGGGCAAAGGATTGACTGTTCGATCGACCCAGAGGCCCGGTTCGGTAATCATTTTTTACCGATTGATTTCCCGTTGAATTCCTGAATCTATTGATGAGACAAGGAATTTGGCTGTGATTGAAGTCTGATCGGACGTGATCTCGCCGGAGGCCTTACGCACCTGTCATTTTTAGCGCGGTGCGCTTGCCATGACATGTCCCCGGATTTCATTCCTGATGTGGCACTCGTGAAAGACAAGATGAAGCGATATCCAATGCAGGCGAAAACGCAAGACAGCAATCGTCCGTCATGGTTCAGTTCGACCATTTGGTTTGGCGGGTGACCGTGATTCAAACACTTTTTCCAGCTTTTTGCTTGTTCCAGGAAGAAGCTATTGCCTCAAGCGTTCTGCCTCGCGTTTCCGGCATCAAGGTAAATCCGAATACCGCAGAAAGAACGCAAATCACCGTGAACAACCAGAACGCGACCGCAATTGAACCGAATGTTCGCTCTGACCAACCGGTGATCACCGGGAAAAGCTGGGCGCCCGAATAAATCGTCACCCAAAGGAACGTTGTGGTGACCGCAACGGCCTTGGCACGAATGCGGTTGGGGAAAAGCTCCGACATCATTAACCAGGGGAGCCCCCCTAGGGCAATCCCATGTGGCATCGTGCAAAGGGTAATGACCAACAGCACGAGGATGCCGGTCAAATGCGCCTTAAAAATAAAGCCCATGCAACCGGTGATCAACGCCATCATGATCGACGCAAAATTCCAAAGAGGGCGGCGCCCGACCCGGTCAATCAGAAACATGGAGGCTACCGTCATGATTGCCATCGCTAGATAGGTCAATGAAAATTGAAGTATGGCCGTCTGCCGGGAGGGCACGCCAGCCATCTCCAACAAAATGGGAATGTAGCCTCCAATCACTGACCAACCTGTCCAATTATTGAAAAATGCGAGCAGCAAGCCAATCAACAGTGCGTAGCGTACATCCGGCTTAAACAGCTCTGAAAATCCGCCTTCTTCCTGGGCCAGGGAATTTTTGATTTCATCGAATTCCTGCCGGGCGACTTCTGATCCGTGAATGCTCTCAAGCACCTTCTTGGCCTCTTCAAATCGTCCCAGTTCCGCGAGCCAGCGCGGACTGGCTGGTAACAAGAATAAAAAACCGGCGAAAAGCAACACGAATAGCATTTGGGATGCGAACATCCAGCGCCAGGATATATCGTCCGGGAAAAATCGCACCAAAACATACGCCACCAGCGGGGAAACCGTGGAACCCACCACAATGGCCATTTGATACATGATCCCATACTGCCCTCTCTTGGCGGCGGGAGTCGTTTCGGCAATGTACATCGGTGAAGCAATGGAACAAAGCCCCACGCCGACTCCACCCACGATGCGGAAAATGTTAAAGAGCAGAATTGTATTCGTGCAAGCTGTCACAATGGCGCCGGTGGCCAATAAAGCTGCGGCAATCATCATTGATCGATTTCGCCCAACCCGATCGCACAGCCATGCTCCCAAGAATGGACCCGCCATGCATCCCAGTGCCGCGCTGGCCGTGACAAAGCCAAGTCCTGCGTCATTCAGGTGAAATTGATCCCTGAGAAAAGTGTTGGCCGAGCCAATTAAAGAAAGATCGTACCCAAACAGAAAGCCTCCGATTGAAGCAATAAAGCAGATGACGAAGAGATTCCTACGGCCGCCGCTGTTGGTTGCGTCAATGGGTGAAGACATAAGATAATCAGGCTTATTGGGCGTTTTGGTTCAATGCTGGTTGCAAGGAAGCGTGAGTTCCTTTCAAAGAAAACTATCGAATGACACTCCCACAAGGGCCAAATATGCCCGTCAAGGGTTCTTGCTTGCAATACTCCATGGTTTTAAACAATCGGTGGTTCTCAAGACAATTGTTTACCGTGAATTTATTTAAGGCAATCCTTCAAACGAAACTTGAGGTAAAACAATGGTGATTGGGCGAAAATGGAAGCGTTCGAGACCCATTTCTGCCATTTCCGCCTGAATATCTCGATTAAAAATGAAACATTTTCCTGAAGTTCCAGCGTATCCGCCTGCCCTTTCAGCTTCGCGCCTGAAACCAATGCGCCATGCAACACCGGGATGATCCCATTTAAGCCCGCAATATAACCTTCAGTGGATTCTGTCCGGACAGAATAGGGTGTTGACTTGCTGTTATGACCTCCCCGGATATGTCTGCACGCGACAGCCGTCTTAACCAGCATGTCCATTGTTGCCCGTTTGATTGGATTGCAGCCAAGATTTTCCCAACCTTGCATGCTTTCCAGATATAACAAGGCTCCGTTGGGGTTGTGGCCGTTGGCAGTTTGAGGCTTATGAGGATGATGACGTAAATGCTGATGCCACCTCAATCCAGAAATAATCTTCAAAATCAGACTCCTTGAAATCTGCCAAAACATCAAGCCCTGATCAGCTTCATCATACTTTTCATGCGGGTCACGACTGGCGGCGGCTGTTGACTGGAACGGCGTTTAGCCCCGAGCCATCTTCAGGTTCGATCGCGCGATGATATCGCTTGCCAAGATGGTCGTGGATTATTACCGGGCATTCACAGCATCACGCCGAAAGGTTCCCCCCCAAAAAAACGCGGAGGAACCGCAATGGTTCCCCCGCGCACATGTTTTCAAAAATTAGTGTGTTTCCACGAGCCTGAAAAATTGTGCCGACTGGTTGTTCAACGGGAGCGTTACGATGTTATTTTGGCCTTGGGCCACCGCAGGCGTGGCAACGACACTCCACGCACCGCCTACAAGTTGCGTGCATGATTCAAGTTCGTAAGCCGACTGAGTTCCGGCGGGCCAGGAGATGACGGCGTTGCCACCGCCGGCCGCAATTCCCAAACCAACTTGCGGCACGAGTTGAGATGGAAGCGTTGGAGTAATCGTGGGGAGTCCCGGGGCTCGGACCAGGAAATAATCCACGTCAAAATCCATGATGGTCCCGGCACCCCATCCGGCACGGATAGCTGCATAACCACTACGGGTCGCATCACCACCCGGCAAGGGATCTTTGAACGAGAATTGCCAATTCGCCGGCTCCGGGGTTGATCCATCCCCCGGCCATGCCTTGACTGATATGATTCCTCCGGGATTGCTGCTCGTGGCGGGGTTAGTGTCCAAAGTCTGGGAAATCCGCAACCAATAGGACTGGCCTACCTGCCATTTCAAATTAAATTCGTCCTCGTTCGTGCCGCTAATAGCCGGTTCATCGGCGACAAAATCACTGCAACTCATCATAAAAGGATAGTTGTTGGTGGAACTCGCATAACCGGATGGAACCGTGCGTACGCAGTCTCCCCCCTCGGGAACTGAAATATATGGATCTGGTGAAACCCCAACCGCGACCCCAGCCAGACTGCTTCCGCTGAAGTTCGAATTTTTGATGGTGAAATGGATCAGGGCATCCTCCACCGGTCCGCGGTACGCCGGATTTACATAAATCAGGTAGTTGGGGTCCCAATAATTAGCCGGCGTGGTGGACAAGGTATTGGCGTGAACGTGCAAAACGCCGTTTGACTGAACAAACACCTGTGAGAACACGTAGTTTGACTGGGTCGAATCATCATTCACCGCACCTGATTGCCAAAAGGGGCTGAGCTGGCTGCCGGAAAATGTGTCTTGTGCGGCATTGGTTGCCAAACCGATTCCCAGAGGCACATTGATGGGCACGGTAATCAAGGCCATCGAATTGGTGGCCACGGGCAATTGGCCAAAATTATTCGCGACGCCGTTGACGGTTAATGTTTTGGCACTATTGATGCCGGGATTCACAGTCAATATCACCGACGTTGAATCATCGGGATTCAAGATGGCTGAGACCACTGAAACGCCAGGAATGTTATAGTTGGCCAAGCTGGAAACCGAGGGCGGATACAGCGGGGCATTGAATTGCACCAATACCTCGTTGGCGTTCGTGACGTTTCTTTCAGCGGCGACGAGCACCGCCGGAGTCGGTGTGTTATTGATCGAGCAATTAAATCCGACTTGTGAGGCAGGCTGCCCAGCAGTGCCCACTTGAAACTCCACCACATCTCCTGCGTTTAGCGTCTTCTGAAAGCCAAAGTTGTTGTAGGTTGACTCAGCGGCCGTCGTGCGAGGCACTTCAATACCGCCTGTACTGTCCACGATTGAGTATGCAAATCCGGGATTGTTAGACGCTGGCAGGAAATCACCCGAAAAATTATAGGTTCCGGCCGCGGGGGCAGTCCAAGTCACGATGCTGGCAATGCCGTCCGAAAATGGCACACCCAAATATGCCGGAACCAAAAACAAACCGCCATCGTTGGCATAGGGCGTTCCATATCCCGGAGCTCCAGGATACCAGGCATTGCCGTATTCACCCACAAGCACTCCCCAACCGTTGTCATCACCATACCTGGCGAATCCAGTGCCCCCCGTAGAATCCCACGCATCCCCGCTCCCATTACTGACATTTGTCACACCGCCACCGATCTGGCCTTGCCCGGGACCCAGGGGCTGGTAGTTTGCCATGGCTAGGAGAACCTCGCCCAGGCTGGTATTATTCCCCGAACCGAAATAGCTTCCAATATTGGTTGGGTATCCACCGTAACCATTAACGTTGGCAGCATAATATCCCCAAGACTGGCCAGTAAACGAAGGTGTGGCGGGAAAAGGAGGAACGCTGGGGAGGCTGTGATTTGCGAAATTGGTCGAATCCCAATAGAAGTCCCCATATGCATTCCAGTCGGTAATTTTTACCAACTGGACATTCGCGTTAAATCCAACTTGGGCGGGCGCTTGATAGTCGGAACCGACCTGGAATTCAACCACATCACCGGCATGATACGTATTGGTAAAAGAGTAAGCATAAAAGTTGCCCGAAGTGCCGACGGTTCGGGGAACCTCCACGCCGCCAAGACTGTCGACAACCGCAAACGAATTTCCTGGATTGTTGGCTGCAATAAGAAAACTGCAATTAAACACATACGTGGCATCGCACGGGGCTGTCCAGGTGACAACATTGCCAATCCCTTCGCCGCCCGCGTTGCCCAACCACGCAGGCACCAACCACATGCCTGAGTCGTTGGCGTGGGTAGTGCCATACCCTGGTGCCCCGGGATACCAAGCCTGGGAATATACCCCCACATCCGTACCCCAACTCTGATTGTCGCTATAGCGTGTCAATCCCGTGCCACCAATGGCGTCCCATGCGTCGGCACAGCCTGCCACGTTACCCAACTGTCCCTCGCCAGGTCCCAAAGGCTGATAATCCGCCAAGGCATAAAGCACCTGATTCAAGGAGGCATTGCCACCGGGGCCAAAATAGGTGCCGATTTGGGCGGGATACCCATTGACCTGGTTGATATTGCAATCGTAATAGCCCCATGCCTGCCCGGCCGCGCTGGGTGTTTGCGGCCAGGGCGGAAGGGATGGAGAGCTATTGTTGATAAAATAGTTCGTGTTGAAATAGAAGTCGTTGTATGCATTCCAATTTGTAACCTGTCCGCGGGACAGGAATGAAACGGAAAGAATTAGGTTAATCAGGATTATTCGAGTTAGCGTTTTCATATATGTCATTTATAATTACTGCTGTTTGTGGCACATCGGGAGCGTGGACATATTCCGCCAAACAAGCCATAACGAGCTACCAAAAATCGTCGAAAAACAGTCGTTTTTGTCTTTCAAGCAACATTAGTGATACTTAATGTTTTTTGCAATCCGCCTTTTTCTTTAGCAGCCATAATGAGTGTCGTCCTGGCAAAATGCCATCCATCAAGCTTGCAATCCTCCCCAAACAGATTATTTGCACGCTTTTCGTGGGAATTTTACAAATCCAATCTGGTCAAAACTGGTACCCTAGTTTTATTTTTCACGCCTTTTAATAAATCGGTTTGACTAAACCATCTTAATTTTGTTTTTGTAAAACAGCCGTGACAATTCAACCAACCCAGCCCACTTTTGTCATGAAACGACTTCTTTATTCATCAATGGCAGCCACCTCCAAAATTCTTTGGCTTGTTTCGATGAGGTCTGCGGAATCGTTGATCCAACCAAAACTGAAAGCACAACAAAAATGATTTCCCGAGTTTTTCAAAGTCGAAACGATCGAGCGAATTTCTGCGGTTCCTGGATGCGCCCCCTTTCGGATCACAAGCCGTGCTTTCCTGGCAATTCATTAAAGCGGTTGCGCAGACCCTTTAACTCCACCCTGTTTACCCATCTACCCGCCAGATGTAAAATGATCCTGGACTGGAAGGGCCTCGCTGGGAGGGCGCCCATTTTTCCAACCACGATCTGATTGCGAAATGGCTGATCGAATCCTTGGTCCGACAACCTGTAAATTTGCCTGTGAACTTTAATCCTGCACTTGTTCTGCTGGGGGGCGGTCCAGCCTCCGGCAAGAGCCGGATTGCGCTTCAAATTGTTAAGTCAGCGGCCAACGCTATGTTGCTTGACAAGGACTTGTTATTCAGCGATTGGGTCGAAGCTCTGCTGGCTGCTCGCGGCCTTCCTTCTGACCGAGATAGTGAAATCTATTGGAAGGAAATCCGACCGCTTGAATATAAATCCTTAGAAAGATTGGCAATGTCCCACCTGAGTATGCGAAAAATTGTCGTCATCGACGCTCCTCTTCGCCCCGAACTCAATGATCCGGCCTGGGTGAGACGATTAGAGCAGAATTGCCGCAGTTTAGGTGCCATATTGATCCCCGCCTGGGTGGAAATTAGTGAACAATGCGCCCGTCAACGCATGCAGAATCGGTATGAAGCACGCGACCAGTGGAAATTGTCCCACTGGGAGGAGTTTATCCGCCGCCAGTCTTATCGTGCGCCAAGCGAGGCCTCTCTCATCATTCAAAATGATGAACCGCAAACTCCGGATGCAGCGGCGCGCTTGGTTTTAAAAGCCCTTAAATCGGCTTTTCACACTGGTTCACGATGACAAAAAGCCGCCATCCACCGGAATGATAGCGCCACTGATGAAGTCTGAGGCGTGTGAAGCTAAAAATATCGCGGTTCCTTGGACGTCATCCGGCCTCCCGAATCTTCCGATGGGCATGCGCGACGCAAAATAATCGCGCCGCGCGGGGTTGTTTTTGATTCCCTCCGTCATTTCTGTCTCAATGAGGCCGGGCGCAATGGCGTTCACATTGATCCCGCGGCCAATCCATTCGTTTGCGAGCGCCTTGGTCAGTTGCGCGAGGCCACCTTTGCTCGCAGCGTAAGCGGGAATTTTATTCCCTCCCGAAAAGGACATGACCGAAGCCATGTTGATTATTTTTCCATACCCCTTTCTCAGCATGATTCGTCCCCCCAACTGGCATAAATGAAATACGGTACCAAGGTTCGTTGACAGCATGCGATCCCAGATCTCCAAGGGCACGCTTTCCGCCTCATGCACAAATGTCATCCCATGGTTGTTAATCAGGATATCCAAAGTTCCCAGTTGCGCCACCAGGTCTGCGAACACCTGCTCCAACTGCGCTCGATCGGTCAGGTCAGCCTGGCCCGCCAAAAAGCCATCCTCCCGCGCAATGTCGAATACCCGCGCGGATCGCGAAATAACCGCGACTTTTGCCCCGGCTTCCCGCAACCCCAAGGCGATTGATCGCCCCAAGCCACGCGGACTGCCGACACCCGTGACGATTGCCTTTTGGCCCGTCAAATCAAACATTTTCATGGCGATGGGCTGGGTTTGCTGCGGTCAATAATCCAGCCGGTAAAACATATTGCCGCTCAGCGGGTTGAGGACGACTGTTTCATTCGTTCCACTCATTACAACGGCATTTGAAGCGATCGTCCAGTGAATTAAGTCGGGGCTTTGTTGCAAACTTGTTCCGGTTCCCGCGTACGCCGGCCAACTAAGCTGCCATTGCTGGCCCTGATTTATGATGCTCAGGCTGGCGACCGGTGGTGGAGCATAATAGGGAATGATCGACCCGTAGGTGGCGAAGTTGCTGTTCGACGCTACCGTCAAATACTCTGCTTGTAACCAAGCCGAAGAGCGGGCCACATTTGAAATCCTGACTTCGTCGATGTTGCCGGGAAAATTGTAGGTGGAATCATTGTTATGATAACCTGCCAAGGCACCAAAGCACAATTCGTTGGTTGTCGTATTGATGGGCCCCGACCCGGTCCCCTGATTGGATGGAATTCCATCATAATAAAGGGCTACCTCATTCAGATCGCTGGAACCGGGCGGCAACACAGCGGCAACAAAATGCCAATGGGAATCCCAAGACCAGGGAAAAGTAAACCCGCCTCCTGCATTCTCAACGCCCAGCGCATTCGCCATGCCGTTGCCTCCAATCCAAAGCCCAAACCGGTCGCCTAAAGCGGCATTGTCGCCATAACCAACGATCTCCTGCCCCGGAGCTGGCACCGCTGCGTTGGTCTTTTGAAACCAGGCGGAAATGGTTCGCGGACTTGCGCCGCCGGGTAAACCAAATGCGCTCGCGGTCAGATAGCCGCCGCCAAAGTTGTAACCATAACCCGCTATACCCTGTACTTGCTGTGTAATGACTCCATTAGTGACCACCAACAGACCGACAGCATGGTTTGAAGTGGAATCAATGGCGTCGCCGTTGACTTCTCCCAAATGCCAGACGCTGGAGTAACCATTTTCCCAGACTGATCCGTTCGTCAAGCATGGTTGTGGTGCAGACGCCAAATTAGTATCACCCCAATAAACCGTGATCAGTGTATTCGAATTGAGCAAAGGCGCTTCCACCCAGACAAACGAGGATCCGTTGGTGTTCCAATTTTCGATTTCATAATTCAGCGGTTGGGTGCGGCCCGGACTGGCGAACAGAAGATCCCAACCATGGGGTGAGGCGATTTGGCTGTAAAAAGCGCGATTGGTTGCGCCTCCTGCTCCGAAAATCAAAAGAACAGGAAAATTTGTCAGGGTATCATTATTATACCCCGAAAAGCTGACATTCATGGATTGCGTGGGGTTTGCAACCACGACCGGCACCTTGGTTTGATTGGTGTTTCCCAATTGATCGCTCACTGTCAGTTGAGCGATATATTTTCCGGTCTTGGTGTAAACATGAGTTGGGCTTTGGTTGGTGTCGCTAGCCCCATCGCCAAACGACCATAAATAATTCACGGGAGCGCCACTGGCATCAAGCACGTTGGCATTAAACTTTGCGCCGAACGGAGCCAAGCCGGTTGAAGGATTGGCAGTGGCCGACACCCTTAATCCGGTGGCATTCGTGTAAAGGAGAAGAGCGGATCCTCTTGGATTTAACTGGAGACTGATCCCGGAGGTCATGAGGTTACTGCCCGTAAACCAACCCAGGTCACCGGTATCAAAATTTGAAACATCGTATATCTGGCCTGGGTTCAGACCCTGCAGCTTAAAGTTCATCGAAGCCACCGGGCTGTTCGTGCGGCGAAACATCTGGACACAACCTTCGCTCGCTGCCGGCCAGTCAAATTGCCACGCCATCCACACCGAGTCGCTTTGGCTGTACGGGGTCAGAGGGTAATAATCTCCGTTGAGCATGATCGGCGCGATCTTTCGGACTTCGTAATAGGCTTGCTGCTGAGCGGCGAGGGTTGAGGAATTCAACCCGCCCATCCCAAAAGAAGCCATGTAGGAACTGCGAAATGAATAGGAATCAAAAAGCCCCTCACCGGTGCCTTGAAAGGGCAGCCAGGAAGAAAGTCCATAGGTTTGACATTGTTCTCCATCAGCTGCTTCGAGGGTGTTGACCCCATTGTAGTCGCTTCGATCCAGCGGAACCGCGCGACGCATCGCCTCCAGGTCATTGCGACGCCCGCCTGAACCGCAGCAATCAATCCTCAAGCCGGGGTTCATTGCCAGGAGGTCATCCCAAAAAGCCAAGTGGCTTTGAACATACATATTTTCCGTGATTCCCTGCCGGTTGGTTGCATCATTAGCCTGCCAGGCCGTCAGCGGTCCGTTGCCATTCATATCCTCCCGGTACCAATTAATGCCATTCGCCGTGATCAGACTCTCAAATTGATTGGTCAACCAGTTAAAAGCGCCCGCTTGGCCCTCATTCAGGATCGCGCCTACCGTCAAGCTCGTGGCCGGCAGCAACCAGGCCGGGTTATTGGTGCCCAGAAATGAATTCGTTGTATTACCCACGCGCTCCGGCTCAAACCACAGCAGGAACTTGCAGCCCAGCGCATTCACCTGGGCGCTCGTACGATGAAAGCCATTGGGATAAACGGTCGGATCGACAATCCACGTCCCTGTGTTCAGCCACTGGTCTGCCCCGCTGTAGGGGCCGGCACCGCTGGGATACCAGGTTGTGCCTCCGGCTCCGGCATCCCGCCATAAAATATCCGGTTGCATGCCCGCCGCAACATATGGTTGGATTTGAGCTACACTATCTCCTTGCACCTGCCAAATGGTGCCGGGGGGGATTCCGTTGATTCGCGGGATGACGTGGTCAATGTACCAATGCCGCCAAATGTTTTGGGAGCGAACAACGTCTCCCCCCTGCCAGAACATCAACGCCATAAGGGGGCTGCGTACTTGCTCGCCCGGATTCAAGTAAAAATAAGAAGTTTGCTGTCCCGCCAATATTTTCAAGCCCGTTCCAGCGTCCCTTTGAAACGAACTCGCCCACTGACCGGGCCAGCCAACGGCCAAAATCATGCCGCCCCCGGGTTCTTGAAGATTGAAATAAGGCCACCCGGTGGTTCCGTCACATGACTTTCCCGAATACGAAGGCGGCGAGAAATTGTTCTTGGTCAGAGGGTTAAGCGTCAGCACATACGGAGCGTAGCTTGAGGACGAGGCTGTGTCGCCCTGGTTGCAGTTTAACGTGAACTCTGGCCCGCTGTTGGAGCGACTGAGCGTCACGTCCAGCCCTTGGATCTGCTCAAGAATGGGGGTGCTACGGGGGCCGATTGCAGAGAAATAGACCGTCCATTCCACCAGCGGATAATCTTGGTAATCAACCGCCTTACAGGTGACTTGCAGAATGCTGTTGCTCCAAGTGATCACGTGCTGGGTTCGGTTGCTGTCCAGCATTGTGTCGACCTCGGTGCGTGTCCAAGTAGGAAGCAGCATTGCCGAGGACTGTCCTCCAAAGGTAAAGGAAAATGGGGGCAGGTTCGTCCCGGTTAGCAGGTTCGCCTGAACCCAGCCATCCTTCTCCGCCATCTCCCCAGGTGCCACCGTGACAGCCGCCAACCCCTTTTCCGCCGCCGTTGTGGCCAAAAACCCTAGGGTAACCAGCAACATGAGCGCCCGAAGATAACCCCGCGACATGTATGCGGCACTCATGGTTGCGTGGCGGGTTGGATTTCGTGATAAATCACAATCGCTGCACCCGGTTGATGACCGATGCGAATATTCAATCCATCTTTCATCAAGGCCGCCCCGGTATTCGTGGACGAGGAGACCTCATCAACATTTTTCACCAGATAGAGACCGTCGGGATCCAAGCCCTGCAGCCGAAAGTTCATGACCGCCTCATTGGAATGGGTCCGGCGAAAGGCCTGCACGACTCCCTCCGCACGATCCGGCCAATCAAATTGCCAAGCCATCCAGAAGTCATCGGCTGCGTGGTAAGGAGTAAGGGGATAATAATCTCCGTTAAGCATGATGGGCGACACTTCCCGGCATTCGTCATAGGCGTGCTTTTGCGCGGCGAGGTGTTCTTGACTGGGTGCTCCCAAACCAAATCCGGCAACATAAGAGCTTCGACAGGAGTATTGATCCCAGAAGCCGCCGCAACTGGTTCCGGTAAATGGCAGCCATGAAGAAAGGGCGTAGGTAAAACACTGGTTGCCCTCGCCAAGCTTGGCCCCGTCGCCCGACTCTGCAAAATCACTCCGCCACAACGGCACACCGCGCCGCATCTCCTCCAAATCATTGCGGCGCCCGCCCGACCCGCAACAATCAATCCGCAGGCCCGGATTCATTGCCAGCAACGAATCCCAATAGGCCAGATGCCCTTGCACATAGAAGTTTTCCGTGATGCCCTGACGGTTTGCGGCATCATTGTTACGCCAGGCCGGCAGTGGGCCGCATCCGTTCATGTCCTCCCGATACCAATCAACGCCGTTTGAAAAGATTATTCCCTGAATACGGTTGGTCAGCCAGTGAAAAGCGGCGGGGTCCCCCTCATTAAAGATCGAGCCGACGGTTGAATCGGTGCCTTTCAACAGAAACTCTGGGTGCTGCGTACTCAACTCTGAATGCGAATTACCAACGCGCTCAGGCTCGAACCATAATAAAAACTTCATTCCCAACTTATGCAACGCGGTGCTCAGCCCGACAAAACCATGGGGATAGGCATTCGTTTCCACCGACCAATTGCCGGTGTATAGCCAGTTTGCAGTCGTATCGGCGTATGGCGCCACTGGATACCACGTGTAGGGCTGCGTATCGGCATCCCGCCACAACCCATCAGGTTTGATACCAGCCTGGAGAAAAACATTAATTGCGTTCGTCGTGTCGCCACCCATGGATATAAAAGCTTGCGGCGGCTGGCCGTTGACTCGGGGGATGACATGGGCGAGGTAAAAATGGCGCCAAAGGTTTTGGGAACGCACCACGTCGGTTCCCTGCCAGAACATCAGAGCCGTCAGCGGCGTCCGGATGGTTTCGCCGGGATTTAACGACAAGTAAGTTGTCTGCTGGCCAGCCACGATCCGCAAATCCATCCCGGCATCCCGCGTAAAGGCACTGGCCCACTGCCCGGGCCAGCCAATCGCCAAAATCATCCCGCCACCAGGTTCCGCCAAATTGTAGTAAGGCCACCCCGTCGGTCCATCGCAGGATTTGCCCGAATACGAAGGCGGTGAAAAATTCTTCACCGTCAAAGGGGTCAGCGTGTAAACGTAGGGCGCATAGCTGGACGGCGAGGCATAGTCGCCCTGGTTACCGTAGAGGGTAAACTCGGGGCCATTCGTGCGGGTCACGGTCAGGTCGAGCCCTTCAACACCCTGAAGAATAGGCGTGCTGCGGGGACCAATGTCGCTGAAATAAACTGTCCACTCCACCAACGGAAAATCATGATAATCAACGGCTTTGAAGGTGACTTGCAGCGCGGCATTGCTCCAGGTGATAACGTGCTCGGTACGATTGCTGTCCAAAACGATGTCCGTCTCCGCACGCGCCCAACTCGGCAGGAGCGCGGCCGAAGACTGGCCGTTGTAAGTAAACGAGAAGGGCGGCAGATTCGTCCCGGTTAGCAGGTTCGCCTGAACCCAGCCATCCTTCTCCGCCATCTCCCCAGATGCCACCGTGACAGTCGCGTGTGCGTCAATGACCATCATCCCACCAAAGAATGCGCCAGTAAAAATACTAATATAACGTTTATTCATGATCCACTTCCGCATTTTTCAGATGCTTACCAGATTGATTGCGATTGAACGAGGCGGAAATATTCGGACTGGAAAACCGCCCGCACCATTCATATTGAATTCACAATACCCCCAAGCTATGTCGGTAGGCGAGGGAGTAGTGGGAAAAAGTATTGGCAACCCTGGACTGTGATTTTGGTTGTTGGCTGAATCAAAATAAATTTCTTGGGGAGTATCCCAATTGGTTTGATCCGAGGCTGACTCAACCACGATAAAAATGCTTAAGCTTAAAAATGTGATGCGCGATGATTTCATTTGCCGATTATTTCCGAGTCAGTTTGGCCATGGAGCTTAAGAAACATTTAAAATGCTAAAACAGCACCGCTTTTTGAATTTTTCGTCCCTTTTTGGTTTTTTTCAGCGGACTCCATTGACGACATTAGACACTTTTTCACCCCTTGCGCCTTTGATCGCGAGACCGGTCGCGCTGTCTCGTAATTTTGCCGAGGCAGTTGGGGTGGCTGAAGCAATGTGGGGGGCTAAAACCACATTACTCCGCGAAAGGATTGGATGCCCCGTCGGAATTGGTTCGGGATCGAAGACATCCAGGGCCGCAGCACTTAAATGACCGCTATCCAAACCCTGCATTAGCGCTGGAACGTCCAAGAGATCGCCACGGCCCACATTGATTAAGATAGCTCCTTTCTTCATCAAGCCGATGGACTTCAAGTTCATGATTTTACGGGTTTGCGGAATCGAGGGGCAATGAAGGGTGACAATGTCGGATTGACGCAAGAGATCGTCAAAAGTGGATGGCTCGGCACCAACTTGCTGAACATCATCCGCAGAGACGATGGGGTCATAAACCACCACCTTGCACTTAAAAGCCAGCAATCGCTGGACGACTTGCCGACCAATCCTGCCAAACCCGACCACACCCACTGTCTGGTCGCGCAGGCATCGTAAATTTTCCAAGGGTCCCACCAGGCCCCATTTTCCAGCTTTTAAATGATCGTTGTGGGGCACGACCTGACGGGTCAAGGCCAGAATGAAGGCGAGCGTATGGTCGGCCACTTCGTCAATGCAATAGTCCGGCACATTGCAGACCGGGATATTTTTTGCGCGGGCAGCTTTGAGGTCCACATTATCAACCCCAATACCATACCGAACGATGACCTTGGCCCGATTCATAGCGTTGATGACGTTAGCGTTGATCTTGGCAAACTGCGTGATCACGGCATCCGCTTCACTGCAAAGCTCAATTAGCGCAGCCTCTGTTTTGGCCTGCGCACCGCGGAGTTCGCAATTGACGGCGCGGCAAAGCTTCTCTTCAATGGTCAAATCAGCAAAGGTGTAGTCGGTGACGACAATCAGCGGGAAAGATTGGTTCATATTTATACGCGTCTTAACAATTAGATTATCCGAGTGCGCAGTGTTTACATTTTATTTTCGGCAGCTTATCGTCTTTTTTCGCGCCCAATTAAGCCTAAGAAGTATTTAAAAATATGGCCACAAGAACGAAAGAAATGGAGTTTCAGCGGCCCAAGTGAAGTATTTTTGAAAATAATTGAAATCCAGACGAAAAACGCTGGCGTTAAAAAGTTTGTACGGATTTGATGTGGAAATGTCACCTCGCTATTCGGACCCAAAGCTTGATCCCGCCCAACCGGCGTGCCTTGACTCTGACGGGAACGTCCGGGCCAAATTTAAACCAATTATCTAATAGAAAGGCAACTCAAGATGGATCTCAAGGAAATGTTCGGTGTTCTGGTTGTGGCGTTTGCCGGTTTGCTTAACGGCAGCGGTGCTTGGCCAATGAAGAAAATGTCCAAGTTCCAGTTCGAACACTGGTGGTTTATCGGCATGCTTACAGGTTTAATCTTAATTCCCTGGTGTGTGACACTCACTCTTTGCCCGAATGCTTTTGAGGCCTATGCATCAGTGCCCACGACGGTCCTCATAAAATCCAATCTGTGGGCAGCCGGTTGGGGGGTGGCTAATGTTTTGTGCGGCCTTTGTTTTGTGCGAATCGGAGTGGCTCTCACGGGGGCAATTTTGACTGGGTTAGGGGTGTCACTGGGAGTCACGCTGCCGATGATTGTAAAAGGTTCGGGACTTTTTAAAGATGCTGCCGACATTGATTCGCAGGCCGGTTTCACAATCCTCCTCGGCGTGGGAATAATGATCGTCGGCGTTCTCCTGGCCGCTGCCGCAGGGTTTGGGCGGGATCGCATCTTGCAAAAGCAACAGCAAAAGAGCGGCAGCTTTGTCGGCGGTCTGATCATGACCGTGATTGCTGGAATTCTTTCATGTGGCATCAGCTTTTCCTTCGTCTATGCCCAAGGCCCCATTGTGGAGGCAATGAAAGCAAAGGGAGCGGGGGAAGTTGCCGCCAATTTCTCCGTATGGGCCATAGCTTTGCTGGGCGGTTCATCCATAAACGTGGCTTATCCAATGTGGCTGATGACGACCAAAAAGAGTTGGGGTGTCTTGTTGAATTCAAAGGTCGAATTTTTATTATCTTTAATCATTGGGGCAAACATCGCCGCCGGGATAGTCCTCATGGGCAACGGCATGCTCCTGCTCGGTGCTTTGGGCGCTTCGGTTGGATTTGGCATTCAGCAGGCATCACAAATGCTTGGAAGTCAGTGCCTTGGATTCTTGAGCGGAGAATGGAAAAGCGTTGCAGGCCGGCCTCGGACTCAAATGTACGCCGCTATCGGCACGCTGATTCTTGCGGCTATTATCATGGCTTACAGCAATACTCTGGCAAAACATTAATACTGGCATTTTTAAAACGTGAAAAAGCTCATTCAAACCCTTAAGCAGGTCGGCAAACCAACCCGGATAATCACGACCGATGACGGCTCGCAAATATTAATTTTGCCCCATGGAGGCAGGGTGCTAGGCCTTTACTCTAGCGGAAGTGATGAAAACTTTTACTGGACCCACACCGCGTTGGCGTCTGCAGACACGGCCAAGGCGTTTTATGCCTCTAAAACCTGGCATAATTCCGGCGGAGATCGAACTTGGCTGGCGCCAGAGGCGGATTTCTTTTTTCCCCATTTTCCCAAATTAGATGTTTATTTGCAACAGCGCAGCTTGGACCCGGGGGACTATCACATGGTTTCGACGAGCGCGGGCTTTCGACTTGAAAACCAGTGCCGATTGCAGGTTGCCCGCCTTGGCAGATCAATTGATTTAAAAATCACTAAGAGTTTTGGAACCGCTCTCAACCCGCTGCGGCACGAGCGCGAACTAACTTTAGCTGGGATCAAATACGCCGGATACTCACAATTAACGATGCTGGAGTTGCTCGGAAAGAGCCGTGGCACCAAAAGAGCCGTGGGCCTGTGGAGCCTCGTGCAAATGCCACATGGCGGGGAAATGATTTTTCCAACCTATGGTCGCACCAAACCCCTGCACATTTTTAGCACCCTCGGCCGCATTCCTTCGCACGATCTCCTCACCACCGAAAAAGGCGTGTTTTATCGGATGACACAAAAAGGGGAGCACAAAATCAGCCTCAGGGCTGTGGCAATCTGTGGACGAATCGGCTATGTTTATCAAACAGGCCGGGAATGGGTGCTGATTATTCGAAACTTTTATGTCAATCCATCGGGCGATTATGTGGATACTCCCTGGACCAAGCCGGATTATTTTGGGTTTGCCGTTCAGGCTTGCAATATTAACAGTCAATTAGGGGCTTTCAATGAACTGGAGTATCACATTCCCGCGATCGGCCACGGCACAGGCAAGATACGCTGTCAGGATGAGACTCAAGTGTGGGCTTTCCGTGGAAATTTAAAGCAAATCCGGGTTATTCGCCAATTATTACTGGGCTGTTAGAAAACAATGACACCTTTACCTTTCCAACCCACCAGAGTTGTGTTTTTTCTAAAGGTTTTGCACGATCGCAATGGAATCTCTTGGCCAGGCCTCTTGCAAAGAACCATCAAACAAGCATTAAACCTTCGATGGCAGGGCTGCTGGCTTGATTCCAACAATGCGGTAAAAAATTGATGATCAGCCAAAAAAAATAGGAAATGCGTGTGCTTGTGAATTAAACTTTTAATCATGAAGCCTTTTAACCGGATTTTTGCAGGGACAATATTGCCAGGACTCCGCCCCGCGTTCCGTCCAGGTCCTGCCGGTTCAGGATTCACATTGATAGAATTATTGGTGGTCATTGCAATCATAGCCATCCTGGCAGCAATGTTACTGCCCGCGTTAAGCATGGCGAAACAGCGGGCTCAAGCCACTGGATGTCTGAGCAATAACAAGCAATTGGGGCTGGCCATGACCATGTACAAGGACGATTTTCATGACGTTGTTCCTGGCTGGGGCTGGGAATTTCACGACCCCCCATACGCCTATCCGCCCGATCGAGCCATTCAACCTGGCGAAACTCAAGCGGATTTGACTAAAGGTTTGATTTGGGATTACACGGGTAGAAGTGCCAAGGTTTACCTTTGTCCCGCCTACAGCGACCGAAATTTGGGCCCACGTAACACCCCGGTTTGGGGAATGTCGCCAGGCCCGCATAATATTTATTCATATCCCACGAACTGGAGCTACGTAGAAAATGGCAATGCAGCATTGGCGTTGCAGCCAGCAAACAGTAATCCTGCTTATTTTGACGTAAAATATGGTTCCCTCCGCACTTCTCCGTCAACCACATTTTGGATTTACGAAGAATACGGTAACTTGACAACAGGCTATGTAGACAGCATTGATTTGTTTTCGGGACTATTTAATCCCAATGCCATTCCACCCATTGGTGACCGATTAGGCATTTACCACGCGAAGGTTGGGACATTGACCTATTTTGACGGCCATGCGGCAAGCATGACTTGGAACCAGTGGGTGAACTCAGTATACGACCCTGGGGCAAAGTCAGACGCACAGTGTAATAACTGCATTCAGTTCACTGGCGGCTCTGGCAGTTTTCATTGGTAAAAATGGCATTTTGGAATAAACTTTCCGCATAAAATCGACTGGCACTACACCTTTATTATTTAAATAAATGACTTTAAATTCAAAGGACTGCAAATCAAGGATGGACAACAAGCGGGTGTTGGTGACCGGCTCCGGAACCGGGCTGGGCCGTGAAATCGCCCTGGAATTCGCCCGGCAGGGAGCGGATGTTGTGGTTCACTACTCGCACGCCAAGGAGGGTGCCATCAAAGCTCGTGACGAAATTCGCGACATGGGCAGAAAGAGTGAAGCCTTTTTTGCAGATTTCAACAAAGTGGATCAATCCGTCAATCTTGCGGTTCAAGCAATCTCTTATTTGGGAGGAATTGATTGCCTCATCAATAATTCCGGGATTACCATGAACAAGTCATTTCTCGATGTAACACCTCAAATGTTTGATTCCCTTTATCACGTCAACGTCCGCGCCCAGTATTTTTTAACCCAGCATGTTGCCAGGGAGATGATCGGGAAAGGTGGGGGTGCCATAGTGAACGTTTCCTCAATTCACGGTGTTTCTGGCGCACCGGAGCATACCGTCTATGCAGGAACCAAGGGAGCAATCATGGCTTATACCCGCTCGCTTGCGGTGGAACTGGCACATAAGGGGGTGCGTGTTAACGGAATTGCACCCGGCTGGGTCACCGTGGAAAATTATTATAAGGCTATTCCAGGCTTTAATGAACAGGACGCCCGGCAGGCCGCTCACGATAAAGTACCGCTGGGCCGTTCCGGTGAGAAGTTGGAGATTGCCAAGTTGGCGGTGTTCCTGTGTTCGGAAGAATGTGGTTATATTATCGGTCAAACCATTATCGCAGATGGAGGCACCACGTCGTTGATGTCCCTGATCTCGGACTTTCGCTCAAAATCAACGGCCAGTTTTGGAGCCGGATACGTCGCGGGATTGTAAACCACCCATGAGACTCCGGAGCAATATTTCCAAATTTTCGGTCCCCTCCAAAAGCGTTGGTATATGGTGGTTGGGCCAGAGCAGTTGGATTATTAAGAGCCCTGCAGGCCGAGTCATTGCGCTTGATCCCTACCTCTCAAATTCCTGCAAGGCAATCGGCCAATCCGCGGGGATCAATATGGATCGGATGGTGCCGCCGCTATTGGCACCAGCTGACTTGGTGGGCGTGGATGCGATTTATCTGACCCACAGCCACGGGGATCATCTAGATCCAGACACACTTTTACCTTATCGCCAGGCGGGTGGTAAAGGCCCGATTGTCGCCCCGTCGGAAACGATTGAAAAATTACAAGCCTTGGGGATTCCCCCCGCCGAGTTAATAATGACATGGCCCAATAAGGAACAAACCTTTGGCGACTTAACCTTGTGCGGAATGTTTGGCATTCCGTTTGGTGGGGATGACATGACTCACATGGGTTATGTCCTGAAAATTGCCCTGGGTCCAACAGTTTACTTTACGGGCGATACCCGGTACCACGAAGTGCTCGCTACTTGTGTATCTCGTCACAAGCCGGATGTTCTGGTCACAGTGATTAATCCTTTCGGTAATTTGGATCCCGGCCAGGCTGCCCGACTGGCAAAAGACATTGATGCGAAAGTTGTCATCCCATCCCACTACGACTTGTTTCCTGATAACAGCCTGCCTCCTCGCTTGCTGCGATCCAACTTGGTGGTTCTTGGGTTGGGTGATCGCTATCGCGAACTCAAGCACGGAAAAGTCTTTCTGTTTCCGGAAACCGCAAGGCGCTCCGCCAAATACTGCAAAAAATTGGCGATCAATTGTAAACGGTGAAGGAGGGACGTTACTTTATACTCTGCAGGGACCAAGGATGGCGCTTTGCCTGCAAATTGCCTTCTGTCTGCAAAAACGTTTCCCAGAATCGGTGTGTTGATTCCATTGGTGCATACCGCCAGATCAATATTGACTGGCAAGATCATCAATAGCCCGTAAGCGGAAGCATTCGACTTTACAACAATAAATCCCTGGTTCTCTTTACAATACCAGCGAAAGTGCTCGTCAAACTCCTCTTTCGCCATTCCCGGATTTTAAGAAGCCTCGGCATCAGTTGCATTTCTTCAATTATCAACATCACCGTTTCGCGCCACCGTCATTAAGCGCCAATGACTGTTTGACACCTTGGTTGCTGTTTAACGATTGCGATGACGCGATGGTGATTTCACCTGCGTCCCATTTCATCGTTGCCAGCATGTTTGGCGACGGCCACACTCGGGTCGCGAGCGGTCTGAACACCAATTTGTGCGATTTACCCGAAGGATTTTCGCAGCAAACCATTTTGGGGGCCGGGTCATCCAATTTGTGGTTAGGGGACGGAAAAAATTTGCCTACTCAGCAGAATTTGTGGGTCCAAGCAAAGGTTTTTAATCAATAAGGCGATGTTTAACAATATGTTGCAATTCAACAATACCCTCTGGCATCCAACCGCCACTTTCGCCGGAGGCGAACCAGCATTTGAGCGGCAGGCAGGCGAGCGGCGGCGACGGGCTTCGAGCCTCCATCTCGCGTCGCCGCCGGTCGCCACGCGTAACGGACTCGCCTGCCTGCCGCAGAAATGCGCCATTTTGACCCACAAATTCTGCTATAAACCCAAAATTTGGGACTATATTGCAAACTATCTCGACCCGGGATTTCAATGCCTAAAGGAACGTGCCAAAATCTGACTAGCCACGTTTAACCCAACCTGGCGGAGCCGGGTTTCGATTAATGGCAAAGTGCCGACTGAAGCTGGGCCGGACTGAAAAACACCCGACGCCCCAACCGAATGTATGGCAATGCCCTCCCGGCCTGCTGGTCACGCAGCCACCGCAAACTGCGCTGAACGCCGTTTCGGGCAAGCACGGCAAGCGCCCCGTTGGCATCCACCAAAGTGTCCGGACAAGGTACCGTCCGTTTATCCACAGGCTGGACGGTCAACTCTGCGCCCAAATGCTGGCGGACCGTGTCGATGTTGAACCAAACCCGTCGGCCAACATTCGTGGCGGGAATGCTCCCATCGGCCTGCATCTGACGAAGCCATCGCAAGCTCGGGCGCGAGCGTTCCTCCGGCCAAAGCTGTCTGAGCAGTTCGGCTGCTCCAACAAGTCGGTGAGGCTCCGTATTTACATTGATTGAATCCTGCTTTGAGGCATCTGTCATGCCCTAAAGAACAGAATCACCATGAATTTTCAGCCTTTTGCCGTACGTGATATCTCCGCCTCCGGAACGGCCTTTGCTGATGTGTACACCAGCGCCTTCTCCGGAGTAAGCGCCCAGAATTCCGCCGCCTGCTCCGGCGTGACCAGCCCTTTGTAATACCTGTGCACCGTTTCCGGACTGTTCCCGGCCCAGGCAGCGGTGGCCGCCTCATCTTTTGACCGGGCAAGTTCGCACGATATGGCCGTATGCCTGATTCCATCTTGCGGCCACGGCATAAGCCGCTCATCGCCAACGCGAGGGCGATTTCCTTGGTATCCAGCCAAGCGTCGAACCGCATCAAACTCGCGCATAAAATTTTCAGGTGTGATGGACTTTCCCACGCAGGTTTTTAGCCATGCGACGGCTGTGTCAGACAGCTCAATTACCCTCCGTTTTCGGAGTTTGGCGCCTTCGCCGCGAACGGTTATGTGCTTTTGATTCAGGTCAATCTGTTCATTTTCCAGCCTGCAAATTTCCGCTGGCCGCATCCCGCAAAACAGGCCCAGCACCAGATACGGCAGGAGAACCCCTGCCTTGTGACCCCCTGCCGAGAGCAGTAATTTTCGCACCTCGCACACCGAAAAAATCTCCGGCTCCTTCTGGTCTCGGCTCGCCGTGGCGATGCGAGCCACGATGTTCTCACGGACATGGTCTCGGTTCAGGCCCCACTCAAACAGACCGTGCAGCACCCTGCGGTTGCCGTTGCTGGTGTCCGGAGATCGTCCGGGCAGGAATATGAGAGCCTCCAGTTCATCGCGCGTGACGCTCTGCAATTGTCGCGGCCCGTAGGTGGTTTTGACCGGGTTGAGTCGGCTTCGGTAATCCTGCAACGAGCGGTCTCGCAAACGGGCGAGGTCTTTCTTTTCAGCAAGATAGGCGTCCACCGCCTCGGCCACAGTGATGGGCTTGAGTTCCTGCCCGCCTCTGCTCAGAAATATCCGCACCGCTTCCAGCAAAGGTTTTTCACCGAGCAGTGTGTACGCGGCTTCAGCCTCGGCAAGCTGCCGGTCGTTCAACCGGGTCTGCCGAAAGACGGAGCCTGCCTGCCGGTTGAGAGTCTCAATGTCGAGCTTTTGCTTCTGGAGGCGAGCCTCGGCGAGTGTTTTGAAGTTTTTACGAAATCTGGCGCCGTCCAGCTTGCGGCCTTGGATGCGCCAGACGGTACGCCCGCTGGGATTGGCAAACGCTCTGATTGTAAACCGCTCAATGTGTCGAATCATGCCTGTAAGAACAGATTTTTTTCATGAGCCGAGAAGCTTGGGCAAATTTTGGGCAAATCGGCCCAGACGTTTCAATCCCCGGAGGACGAGGAGAATGAACATCCAGATGCAGGAGGCTTGCAAGTAGTTGATTGCAAATATTTTGCAATCATTTTGTAAGGCGAAAACTGGAGCCAATGAGTGGGATTGAACCACCGACCTACGGTTTACGAAACCGTTGCTCTACCACTGAGCTACATTGGCTTAAAGGAGCCGCCTCTATTCTGAGCGTGCCCGGGACGTTGGCAAGTTTATTCGAAATTCCTAAAAACCACCAAACATTGAATTGTTGGGAAACCTGGCCTTTCAGTCTGAAATAATGCCGGCCATTTTGATTCCATGGCAAATTGAAAGACTCCCCATTTTGAAGAGCTATTCGCCGCGCCATTCAGGATCATCCAAAGTTCGATCTATTTGGATTTAAATATGTTCCGTACTTTTTAAAACCCAGCGGCAACGGTATTGGCGTCTCGCTGATCCAAGGATTTACCCTTGTAAGGCACCGACCATTTCGTCATTCGCATTTCGCATCTGAACTATTTTGATCTTGACTTTTACATTATTTTTTAGATAAGTAATTCTAAGCTTTCAGCTAAAGTATTGATCCGGCTTCAAATCGCACCTCAGAAGTTTAAACGATCGATTAACCCCACATCTCAAAAAAGTATGAAACCGATGCTCTGCCGCATTCTTGCCATGCCGGTCTTGATGGCGCTCCTCTTTCTCAATCTTCAACCATCAACCGTCCACGCCCAAGGCACGGCCTACACCTACCAGGGCCGGCTGAACAGCGGCGGCACGTCGGCCAACGGCAGTTACGACATCGCATTCACGCTGTTTGCCACCAACACCAGCGGTGTCGCCATCGCCGGGCCGGTGACCAACTCCGGTGTGAATGTGACCAGCGGCTTGTTCACGACGACGGTGGATTTCGGCAACGCATTCACCGGCGGGAGCAATTGGCTGGAGATTGCCGTGAGCACCAACGGCGCGAACAGTTTCTTCACGCTGGCTCCGCGCCAGCAGTTGGCACCCGTGCCGTACGCCGTGTATTCCGAGATCGCCGGCGGGATTCCCGGCTTGGTAGTGTTACAAACCACCAATTCGCCCAATTTAAAGGGCGGTTCATCGGCAAACTATATTCCCAGCGGCGTTTATGGGGCCACGATCAGCGGCGGCGGCGGGACGGGCCTCACAAATGGGATAACCGGCAACTTTGGAACTGTGGCCGGCGGTCAAGGCAACACTGCCGGCACCGATGCAACGGTGGGCGGCGGTAACGGAAATACTGCGGTCTTTGACGGGACTGTGGCTGGCGGCTATGGCAATTCTGCGAGCGGCGCGGAAGGAACCATCGGCGGCGGCGCATTCAACTCGGCCGGTGTGTATGCGACGGTTGGCGGTGGTTTTGGAAACAATGCCAGCGGAGGCGGCTCGTTTGTCGGCGGAGGTGGATTCGATGGAACCACCAATTATTACGGCAACAGCGCCCAGGGCGGCGCCTCAGTGGTCGGCGGCGGACTCAACAACATTGCTTCCGGCCTTTATTCCGCCATTGGTGGCGGCGACAATAACGCCGCCTCCGGCCCTGTAGATGTGATTTCCGGCGGAGAATATAACACCGCCAGTCACAATCACACCACTGTGGCAGGCGGCGATGGCAACAATGCCGGGGGCGACTATGGCACTGTGGGCGGCGGGCAGGGTAACAATGCAAACGGAGCCGGTGACGTGCTGGCTGGCGGTATCAACAATTTCTCGGGCGGCGGCAATTATTCATCCATCAGCGGCGGCAACAACAATGACTCCTCAGGCAGTTACGCCGTGATTGGGGGCGGCCAGAACAATCAGGTCAGCGCCCTTTTCGCCGTCATCGGCGGCGGCGTGAACAACTCGGCCACCAACGACACGTCGGTGGTTTCAGGCGGAACCAACAATGTCAGCGGCGGTTACGCCGCCATCGTGGCGGGCGGTTCGGATAATCAGGCTCTCGGTGATTATTCCTTTGCCGCCGGAAACTTCGCTGCGGCCACCAACAACAATTCCTTTGTCTGGAGCGACGGCAGTACGAACACCTTTTCAACCACAACCAACGTCTTTATTGCGCGGGCGAGCGGCGGATTTGTGCTTTATTCCTCCACCGGAGGAACGGGTGTTTCACTGGCACCTGGAAGCGGCTCGTGGTCCACGATGAGCGACCGCAGCGCCAAGAATGCTTTTTCGCCGGTGCATCCCCAAGCCATCCTGGCCGAAGTGGCGTCGCTGCCGATGTCAACCTGGAGTTACAAGACCGAGCAAGGTGTGCGGCACATCGGCCCGATGGCGCAGGATTTCCACACAGCGTTCAAGGTCGGCGAGGATAACAAGCACATCGCTGACGTGGATGAAGGGGGAGTGGCGCTGGCGGCCATTCAGGGGTTGAACGAAAAGGTGGAAATCGGCAAATGGATGGCAGAAAGCCAGATGGAGCAGTTGGAAACGGAAAACTCGGAGTTGAAAGGACAGATGACGGAGTTGAGGTCGCAGCTTGAGAGCCTGCAAAAGGCCGTCGCCCAACTCGCCGCCAAATCCCCCAGCAGCTTCGCTATGAATACCCAAACTCAGTAGCCCAGATAAAATGCGAATCATCGCGGGAAAAGCGCCGCGGCTGTCTCCAAATTGTGAAAAGATTCGATCTTTCCAAAGAGTTTCCGCTCCAGCATCGTACCGTATCTTGGCCTTTTCCATTTCGCTTTTCGGGTTAAAATCATACCCGGCAGGGCGGAGGCTGCCTGCCCGGCTTGGATAAATATTTTCTGGCATTTTGGCCAACTTGGTGAAACGTGAGGTCTTATGCAATACGTGCGATTGGGAAGATCAGGTTTGCGGGTATCACGGGTTTGCCTGGGCTGCATGTCCTATGGCAGGACCCAAGTTCAACCATGGCCAGGGATGGTGCAGTGGGCATGGTCGCTGGCCGAGGAGGAAAGCCGCCCTTACATCAAGCGGGCGCTTGAGTTGGGTATTAATTTTTTTGACACAGCCAACATTTATTCGCAAGGCGAAAGCGAGGCTGTGCTGGGCCGGGCAATCCGGGATTTTGCCAGGCGTGATGAGTTGGTGATTGCCACCAAGGTGCACGGCGCCATGCGTCCGGACGTCAATGGCCGGGGACTTTCGCGAAAAGCTATTTTCACCGAGATAGACCAAAGCCTGAAGAGGCTTGGCACAGATTACGTGGACCTGTACATCATTCACCGGTTTGACGGTGAAACGCCGGTGGAGGAAACCCTTGAGGCATTGAATGACGTGGTCCGGTCTGGCAAGGCAAGATATCTGGGCGCATCATCCATGTATGCGTGGCAGTTCATGAAGGCCCTGGGCATGCAAAGGGCGAATGGCTGGTCCTCCTTTGTTTCCATGCAGAACTATTACAACCTGCTCTACCGGGAGGAGGAGCGTGAGATGCTGCGCCTTTGCGCGTCCGAATGCATCGGCGTCACCCCATGGTCGCCTTTGGCGCGGGGCCGGCTGGCGAGGCCATGGTCGGACACTCCGGCATCCGAGCGCGCCAAGACGGATCAATTTGCCAAAGCGCTCTACGAAAAGTCCGTGGACTTGGACAAGCCGGTGGTGCAAAGGGTGCAGGAATTGGCACAGAAACGTCATTTGCCAGCTTCCCAGGTTGCACTGGCCTGGCTGTTCAGCAAGCCGGTAGTCACCGCCCCAATCGTGGGCGCCACCAAGCCTCATCACTTGGAAGACGCGGTCAAAGCCTTGGAAGTGAAATTGGATGAGGGTGAGATTCAAATGCTCGAAGAGCCGTACCAACCACACGGCGCGCCCGTGGGCTTTTCATGACCTGTTTTTCAGCCTTGATGATTGGAGCATCGGTAGAAAAGGTCCAGCGATGAACTGCGAGATTTTTCGGACATGGGTGAGGCTTTGGTGAAGGAGCGGGTTTGAAAACCCTGCAACGGAACCGAAACGACTCCCCGTTCGAAAATAAGCGCATCCCTTCAGTAGAGTAGGCGGAGCGAACGGATTGAGAGGCGCAGGGCCAATGACCGTTTCGCTCCGCCTACTCTACGAAAAAATCCTCCACGCACCCGCAGCCATCATGCCTTTAAAAAAACGCCGGCAGCCCCAATGGCTGCCGGCGTTTTTTTGAATGAAATTTGGTTTAGAATGACCAGTTCACGATGGGAAAGCCCGTGGCCAGCTTGTTGGGAAATTCATTGAACCAGGGGTTGTTCATGGCAATGTTGGCGAGGCCGATCTGCACGCCGTGCAGGTTTTGGGTGTAGTTCACCAGCCCATATTGCAGGCCGTGAAACTCCGAGGAGACATTGATCCAGCCCGATTGAAAGCCGGTAAAGGTTCCCTGGCAAATGTTCACCATGCCGTCCTGCCAACCGGTGAAATCCTGCTTGCTGATATTCACCAAGCCCCAAGACACGCCGGTGTAGGAATCGGCATAGTTTACCAGGCCCAGGCTGAAACCCTCGCTGTCTCCGGTGCTGCCGTTCACGAAGCCCAGCGCAAAGGCGTGCTGGGGATTTTCGCCCCAAATGCTCAAGGCCACTCCATTGATTTCCGTGCTGCTGGGTTCAATGGCTATGGTCGGCGTCAATGACGCCTGAAAGCCGGATTCATCCGCCTTTACAACTGCGGTTGCGCTCAACGCCACGATGGCTGTGAATTCAAGTATTTTTTTCATAATGTTGTTTTGATCCAAGTCGCCATCATACCATCCTTTGGGAAGATTGCAAAGGCCAAGCTAGTGAACTCAACCCAAAAAACGTCCGGGTACGGCGTCCGGAAAATCTGCAAAGGGCGGTCAATTCGGAATGGAGGCGACTGATTCAAGTTGCAACAGGTTGTTGTAGCTGTTTTTAAATTCGAAAAATTCGGCGTGGCCATCGGCGAAGGTGAGGGGGTAGCCGCGCTGGTGACGGAGCGAGGGTTGGTCCTGGAAACCCTGGGAGGGATCCATGTAAACCACGAACATGCCGTCGTTAATGGTGCTGGCGTCTTCATCAATGAAAACAAAAAGCTGGGAAGGGGTGAGGATTCCGGCCTCTCTCTGGAACAGGCGATGAATGGAATCAATGCTATTGGCGGCATTGGCAAAGGGTTCCCCATTCATCCAGTTGCTCATGGAATAGCTGCGCAAGATGGGAACCCCGGCAATATTGCGATGATCGCTGGGGCAATGGTAGGAGCCGAAAGATTGCAGATAGGGATAGAGACTGCCGCGGGCCAAGGCATCCTGGTTGGTGCCATCCAACACCCCGGGATCCACCGTGCCAAAGCCTGGCAGGTAGATCGG
>JAKAFL010000025.1 GCA_021817945.1 bacterium
CACCGCCCTCGGAAAAAAGAATTGGCTCTTCTTCGGCTCGGAAGAAGCCGGTGAACGCAGCGCGGTCATGTATACGCTGATTGAAAACTGCCGAATGCACGGGGTCGAACCCATCGCCTATCTCAAAAATGTCCTGGAGTGCCTGCCCACCACGACCCATCAGCAGGTCGGCTCACTGACGCCCCTCAACTGGAAGAAATCCCGCCAGCAAGTCGCCTTGTCAGTCTGAACCAGCTTCGGTTCCAAACCAACCGGTCATTCTAACACGAAAAATCCCACTCGCCAGTGGGTCCCTCCTTCACCGCTTGCGATCATTCCCCAGCTTCTCGCGATTGTGAATTCTCGGTGAGATTGATACTCGGAGTCCTGCTTCTTAATTATTTTGTCAAAGAGACACTGATTTAGCCTCTGTTTTGATTGTGGATTTTAAATAATTGGGACCGCAAGATTGACTACTCCCTCACGCTAGGGGTTTATGACTTTGATCGGCACGGTGAATCCGGAGGCGTGTTGATTGTTCGCGATGGCGTATCCCATTACAACGTAATTTGTGCCTGGTTCTGTGGGCGCTTTGATATGTACGTTGGGCGTGGAGGAGTTGATCGGCCCGGCAACGGTCTTGCCATTCTCACCCAAAATCCACCAACGGTAGGTGAGGTCGGAATCGGTGTCCGAAGGTTCGCTCGCGTTGGCCGTAATGGTGAATGTCTGGCCGGCTGACACGGCGGCATCTTTTTGATTTTTCAAGCCATCAATGACTATCCTTGACAGCAGCGGTCCGCGTTCGGCCGGATATTGCCCTGACCAGTAGTGGCAGAATTCCTCGGCCATCGGGGTAATGAAGAGTTCATTAGCCTTTTCATTTGGGTTTACATTTGCCGGGTCCAGGAACGTGCTGAAATAAGTCGGTTTTTGCAGTTTCCAACAACCCCAATAGAAAACCGCCGAGCCCAGACAGCGCGGCGCGGTGTCAATGATCCTAAAACTGTTGCGCAAATCCTGGATTTTCTCGGGGTAGTTTTGTTCGCAAATTTGTCCCCAGGCCGTTCGTTTGCCCCACCACGGGCCTTGCGGACCGAGTTCGGAAATGTAATAAGCGCGCTGCCAGTCCGTTTCAAACTGCTTGCAGGCGGTCTTGACAGCGCCCGCCCCATAACAATTGGCGCCGATTACGTCCACGTCTGGCGCGTATTTTTTGATCGCCTCGATGCCCTCTTTCGGCGCGTTTATGATGGTGACGCTTGTCAGTTGCATGGGATATTTCTGATGGAGCAATTCGGACATGCGGTTGATGGTTCTAAGATACTCCGGGTCAAGGGGAACCTCGTTGCCAAGGCACCACAACAAAATCGCCGGATGGTCGCCAATCTTGTCCACCAGTTTCGCAAAAAATCTCACCTGCTCGTCGCCGCTTTTTTTGTAGTCGTAGCTCCATTTTGGTTTGCCCGGATTTTCGCCCTGATGCGGCATCCAGACGCCAAAAATGACTTTCAGCCCCAGGCGATGATAGTTGTCCAGTTGTTCCCGCGATGGCGGCGTGTAAGTGCGTATGGTGTTGGCACCCCAAGCCGTCGCCAGATCCAGCCGAGTGTTGCCGCAAATGCCTTTGATTTTGAAATCCTTGAAAAATTCGTATCGCGCCGCGCGGTTGGTGTCCACCGTGGAATCCAGTGCTGCCAGATTGAATGCATTGGCACGGGACATCAAGGAAAACAGCAGCACGACGGCCAAAAAATGGAAAATATATTTAAATGTCTTCATGATTTGAAAATAAGTGGTGGTTGTCATTCTGGCTGAAAGGCGAAACAAACGGTTTCGCCTTCAATCCATCGTTGATTTTTTTCATCAAGTTTTACCGGTACAAATGTAAAATCCGATTGCTGGCCAGCGCAACCGCACGGGACGCGCAGCAGAAATTTGTTCAAGGCCGCTTTGAGGGAAAGTTCAACTGGCGGATGCGTCCAGTAAAAATCCTCCCCATTATAAGGCGCCTCGTCATGCCAGGCGGCTTTGCGTTGCCGGAATTTTCCACGCTGCTGCCAGACCGGAGCCGGAGCCGGCGAGTTTTTGACTAGCACCGCACCGTCAAAAACGTCCAATTTGCCGGCGAGGGCAATGCCGCCGTATTGCCGGTTGGCGCTGCCGGGGGCCTCAAAGCCAACCCCCGCATGAAATAATCTTGCCTTGTCCACATGCGTGTAAGTCAGCTCGTGGTCCGTTGTACGCGGACGCTGTGCAAAAAGTGATTTCAGCGGAATCGTGCCGTCCCAGGCGGTTTGCCAACCGGGTTTTGTATCACCGACCTGATAGCTCAGCTTGATCAGCCGCGCCGACTCACGGGCGCAATTGCCTGGTTGTTCTTTGGTGGGCGTAAGCGGCCCGATGAGGCACCACGGAATCCGAGCGCATTTCACCAAGGTGAACGGTTCGTGAGAAAAATAATGGTCGAGATGAATCGCGATTTTGTCTTCCATCCCGCACAGATGCTGCGAGGCTGCGCTACGGTCCGGTGGCAAAACGGAGCAATATTGCGACTGATTTTCTTTCATGCCGTGCCAATTAACCATATGAGGCTTGGCAATGAGCGTCGGCGGTTCACCAAAAACGGAATGGTTGCCTTGACTGGCAAACCAGAGGAATGAACTGGCAATCCAAGGTTCCATCACTGCGTTGATTTTGAAATTCGACCATTTCTTCGGGCGACATAAAATCATTTCACCGGGCTGATGGCTTTGGCTGGCGAATCCAGTTCCAGTGCGATGATGGTGTCAACAGGATCCTGACTCTCCGCCGGGAGGGAAATTTCGATTCCGCCGTCCGATTGTGAAAAATTCAAGTTGCCGCCAGTCAAGGCCGTGGCTTTCAAAATCTTCACGGGGATGTTGGGCAGCGTGATTTTTTCGCCTGCCCATTTTAGGACGTGGAGATAAATGGTCTGGTCGCGATAGGTGGACACGCCCCAGTCCGCCGGGAGAAACGGTCCGCCGCGCGTGGAGTAGATGCTTTCGCCGTATTTATCCAGCCATGCGCCGATTTCGTGCAGGCGCGAGATTTGTGCGTTGTCCACCTTGCCATTGCGATCCGGGCCGACGTTCATTAGCAGATTGCCGTCGCGCCCGACCACTTTGACGAGCAGTTGGATGTAGTCAGCCAGCGGTTTCACCTTGGCATTCACCGAATAACCCCAAGCACCCGCCATAGGCACGCATAGTTCCCATGCGTGCTGATTGTCGAAATCTCCAAGCGCGCCCCAGCCTTCGCGCGAATGAAAATCCTCCGGCATGTCGGCCCGGCCATTGATGACAATGTCTGGCTGTAATTGCCGCAGCATCTTGTAAACTTGATCGTGCTGCCAGCTAAAGCCGCCTTTGTAATGCTCCAAATAGACGCCCTTGTGATTGGGATCGGTCGCCCGTTTGACCCATTGAGCGCCCTGCCATTTGCCGCCGAAACTCAGCCAGTCGGTTTCGCCGCCGTCGAACCAAAGCACGTCAAGCTTGCCGTAGTTGGAAAGCAATTCCTTCATCTGGCGGTGATACTGGTCGCGCATGGCATCGGCGCTCTGCCGCTGAATGTCCGGCAAGATATAGCCGGGAAAACGCCAGTCCAACGGCGAATAATATAAACCGACGCGCAGACCGGCATCGCGAACGGCTTTGACGTACTCGGCCACGAAGTCGCGGTGGGCAGCGGAATGTGTGGCGGTAAAAGTGTTTGTTCCATCGTCAAATAGCGCAAAGCCATCGTGATGGCGCGAGGTGAGAACCATATATTTCATGCCTGCGGACTTGGCGAGCGCCGCCCATGTGGCCGGGGTGAAATTTGTTGGATTGAACTGGTCTGCAAGCTTGGCGTATTGGTCGCACGGAATCTGCTCGTTCCACTGCACCCATTCGCCACGACCTGGAATCGCGAAGATGCCCCAGTGGATGAACATTCCGAACTTCGCATCGCGCCACCAGTCCAAGCGTGAATTTTTGGCCTGGGTTACCGGTGAAACAGGATCGGCACTTGCTATAATTGTGCAGACGGTCAGACCAAGGACGGCAAGTCTCCATATGAATGGGCATTTCATTCCAGAATTGTCCCAAAATTCTCCTCGTGTGAATACCCCGAATTCTCGTGGTGTACAAGTGCCGGGCTTTCTTTACCCTCAGCCCCCTAGCAAGTGACAAAAAATGAGCAAACCCAGTCGCATCAGTCCATTGTCCCGCCAGAAACGATTTCGATTTGTGACCGTTTGCATTTTTGGCGAATGGATAGGTTCCGTTTTGGCAGGATCATCGCTGTCGAATACCAGTCTCCACGCCTTGCATTCCCAGTTGTCTGGCGGTGGAAAGGCGCGGCAAAGGGTGCCGCGCTTGTTGCAGAAGCCTGCGGAGCTTTCATTTTTCAAAAACAGTGCCAATGTAAAAGCAGTAAATGTGCGTCTGTGAACCAGTTCTTCTGCCACTAATTGCACTTTTGCTGTGATGATGCGCGAAAATGCTGTCTTTTCCGGACAAATAGATCCGGGAAAAATGTTTTGCTGAATATTTGATTCAATCTGAAACCAAAGATGAAAGCCAAAGTAACCTTATTCGTACTGAACTTGCTCCTGGTTGGGCTGTTGCCATCTCATGCATCCGAATCTTTTCCTTTACAATTGTGGTATGAGCAGCCGGCCATTGACTGGCAGGCTGAGGCCTTGCCGATTGGCAATGGACGTTTGGCTGCGATGATTTTTGGCGGAGTCCAGTCCGAGCACATTCAGTTCAACGAAGAAAGCCTCTGGCTGGGGGACGAAAAGGATACCGGTGCCTATCAGCCTTTCGGGGACGTGTTCGTCACTTTTGCGCAGACCAACTGCATCCATTACCGGCGGGAACTGGATATCGAACGCGCCATTCATTCGGTGTCCTATCAGAGTGGTGGCGTGACTTATAGTCGGGAGGCTTTCGCCAGCTATCCGGCCAATGTGCTGGTCTTCCGTTACACCGCCTCCCAGCCTGGTGCGCTCACCGGTACCATCACTTTGACGGATATGCATCGGGGCAAGATCACGTCTGGCACCAACAAGCTTGTTTGCACCGGTTCGCTTGAGGGTTATTCTTATCACGGTGGTTCCGCCCAAAAAACACAGCCGCCTTATGCCATCGCATTGCGCTACGAAGCGCAATTGGCTGTCCGCAATGACGGTGGTTCGTTGGCGGTCAGCGACGGGAAAATTTCCTTCAAGGGCGTTAATGCGCTGACGATCTTTCTGGATGCCGGCACAGATTTCGCACAAGACCGCAGCCAAGGCTGGAGGGGTGTTTCGCCGCATGACGCTATTGAGTCGCATTTGGCTGCCGCCAGTCGTGAGTCTTATGAAGAATTGCGGAAGGGGCATATCGCGGATTACCAGCGGCTGTTTGACCGGGTCAAATTGGATGTGGGCCATAGCGATGAATCAGTTCTGGCCTTGCCCACGGACCGACGGCTGTTGAACTACCAAAAGGCCGGTGCCAAAGATCCGGAACTTGAGATGTTGTTGTTCCAATATGGACGCTATTTGCTGATTGCCTCGTCACGCCCGGGCTGTCTGCCGTCAAATTTGCAAGGCAAGTGGAACAATATGCTCCAGCCGCCGTGGCGCTGCGATTATCACACGGACATCAACGTTGAGGAAAATTATTGGCCCGCGGACGTTGCGAATCTGTCTGAATGTTTTGAGCCCTACGCCCGTTGGATTAATTCCATCCGGTCGGTCCGAACCGAGGCCACACGCAAGGTCTTTGGCGTTCGCGGATGGACGATGCGCGGCGAGAGCGGCCTGTTTGGCGGCTCGACATGGGAATGGATATTGGGCGCCAGCGCCTGGCTTTTGCAGGACGACTACGATCATTACCGTTTTACCGGCGATCGCGAATATCTCCGAACAATGGCCTACCCAGCCATGAAAGAAGTCTGTGAATTCTGGCTGGATAGCCTGAAAACGCAGGCTGATGGAACGCTCATTACGCCTGCCGATTTGTCGCCCGAACATGGTCCAAGGGAACCCGGCACTTCCTTTGACCTGGAGTGGGTTTGGGATCTTTTCACCAGCACCATCGAAGCCTCGAAAATTCTCGGGGTGGATGCGCCGTTCCGTGCGGAATTGGGGGAAAAACTTGCGCACTTGCAACCGTTGAAAATTGGCCGCTGGGGCCAGCTTCAAGAATGGTCGTTGGATCGCGATGATCCCAACGACCACCATCGCCATGTTTCACACATGGTCGGGCTTTATCCTGGTCGCGAAATTTCTCCGGCGACCACGCCCGCCCTCGCCGAAGCCGCCAAGGTGTCGTTGCGGGCGCGTGGCGATGAATGCAACGGCTGGGCCATCGCCTGGCGTATCAGCCTGTGGGCGCGGCTGCTTGACGGCGAGCACGCCTACAAAATGGCGCGTCAACTTTTGCGACCAGCGACGATTTCAAAAATCAGTTACTCCGGCGGCGGCGGCGTTTATGAAAATTTACTGGATGCCTGTCCGCCATTCCAGATTGATGGAAATTTTGGGTATTCCGCCGGAGTCTGTGAAATGTTGTTGCAAAGTCAGCAAAAGCAAATTGTCCTATTGCCCGCTTTGCCCCAAGCCTGGGCACCCAAGGGTTCGTTCACCGGCCTGCGCGCCCGCGGCAACATCACCGTGGACTGCGCCTGGTGCGATGGCAAAGTAACAAGCTACAAACTGACTTCGCCCGATCCGCATCCGGTTGTCGTGCGCGTCAATGGGGAAACCAAAACTGAAGTGCCTGCAAAATCAAGCCATTACTGACCGGGTGGGCTGCGCCGCCATCAACGCGGTGGGAAAAACCGTGCTTCTCACGACACCCGCCTCGTCCGAACCGCTGCATCAGCGGACTGACGGTTTGCGGCGTGCACCCCGTTTCACCGATTTTGTATCGCGTTCCTTGCACTGGCTAGGGGTGAATGACATTTTCCGCCCAAAAATCTGCCGGCTTTACTGACGCCAAATTCGGCGATTCGCCTCAATACTGGAAAAATCTGCGTCTTGCACAAATATTGCGAAGCTCATCGCCAAAAATTCCAACGGCTCGGTGGTACGCTGGTGCCCATGCCACCGATGGGCTGGAGCAGTTGGCATATTCATTGCAAATGCGCCACCCAGGCGAAAGTGTGCGACGCCGCTAATCAGATGATCACCAGCGGCATCGCTGACTTTGGCTACCAGTTTGTGAGCGTTGAGGATTGCTGGATGAAGAAACCCAATGATCCGCCTTATCGCAACAGCAACGGCCCGGTGCTACCGAACTGGAAATCTCCCGACATGAAGAGCCTGACCGATTACCTCCACGGTAGGGAACTCAGGGCCGGGCTTCAAATCTCGCCCGGCCCGTGACGTGCGGCGGCTATGTCGGTGCCTTTCAACACGAGGCTACCTGCGCGCTCCTGCTTGCCCAGTGAGGATTTGATTTGGAAGGAGATGAACCCTGAACCAACTGACGTTGATGCTGCTTTGGGCAGCTAACGAAAACATAAACCTTTTTGTGCGGTTTACGCAAAACCCAAGCCTCCGGATTTGCCGGGGAGGTTTTTATTGCATGCTATCGGTTTCAGTTGGTGGTTTCGAGGCAGATGACTGAGGCAATTTTATCCGGTGCCACACTTGGAATCTTAAGCGTAACGCCGGCGTCAGTCTGGCGAAAATGAACCGATTGATGTCCTGCCAGAAGAAAAGCACTCGTGATCTGGTGTTTGACGGCTGGCAGTTCAAAAATGCCATTGGCTGGCCAGTTGAAGATGATGATGTATATTCTCCCCGGTTTGGTCGTACAGCGCCAGTTGTTGGCGGATGACACCGTCGTGTTGTTACCGTAACCGTCCTTTGCCTTGATGGACTTGCCGAGTTCCTCGCCAAAACAGGTGGCCGAAGTGCCGTAAATGGCCTCACCGTTGACTTTCATCCATTGGCCAATGGCCTCCAGGCGGTCCACTTCCGGTTGCGGAATGACGCCGGTACTGTCTGGGCCGACATTGAGCAGGTAATTGCCGCCCTTGCTGGCGATATCACACAAATTTCGGATGAGAGTGGCGGCGGATTTCCAGTTCTGGTCATCCCGTTTGTAGCCCCAAGTGTTATTAATGGTCATGCAGGTCTCCCAGTCGCGTCCGGGGAATCCTTGGGCTGGAATTCGTTGCTCCGGCGTTTCTGTGTCTCCCTTATAGCCGCCGCCCAATCGGTTGTTCATGATGATGTCAGGACGGAGCCTTTCCACCGTGTCATAAATTTTCTTCGCGCGTTCCGGATTCATGTCGCTCGGCGTATCCCACCAGATCACCGCCGGCACATCCGGACCATAATCCGTCAGCAGTTCACGCACCTGCGGCACGGCGATTTTGTCTATGTAGTCATCCATGTCATGCTGTTGCGACGGATCCCATTTACCGCCGATGGCTGCGCCGCCGTTGTTCCAGTCCTGTGCTTGGGAATAATAGAAACCGAGCCTGATGCCATATTTCCGGCAGGCGGCGGCGAGAGGTTTCAAAACGTCATTGCCATAGGGCGTGGCGTCCACAATGTTCCACTGGCTGGCCTTCGTATGAAACATCGCGAATCCATCGTGGTGTTTCGCCGTGATGACGATGTATTTCACCCCGGCGTCTTTAGCCACCTTGACCCAGGCGTCGGCGTCATAGTTGGTCGGATCAAATTGCTTGGCGAACTTCTGGTATTCCGCCATCGGAATTTTTCCACTGTTCATGATCCATTCACCGAGACCGTGCACAGGCTTGCCGTTATAATTTCCGGCGGGTACTGAATAAACCCCCCAATGGATAAACATCCCAAACCTTGCCTCGCGCCACCACGTCATGCGGGAGTTATGGGTTGCGGCGGCTTCACTTGCGAGAGAATCGGGCGATTCCTGCGCAGAGAGGCTAAAATCTGCTGCCGCCAAAAAAATGGCAGTCATTATGTATAAAACAGAATAGAAACGCATGAATGCGATATTGACAAAGAAGCGGGCGGAGGGAAATCCCGAAATCTCGTGATTACAACCAATCAAAAACGCTTTATCCTCAGCCTCCAACTTCACAGGTATTATGCGTCAATTAGATCGAGTCATTTTGATTTTCACGCTGATTATTAGCAGGTTGCAGCTTTCCGCGCAGACCAACCTTCCGGATTTTTCCGTCGCCGGATTTTTCCAACTGCCGAACTGTGGACGCGAGGTTGCCTGTGCCAATCCCAACTGGCGGTTCCTGAAGCAGGATGCGCCGGGCGCTGAGAATCCCTCATTCGACGATTCCAACTGGCTGCCCGTCAATCTGCCGCACGGCTTGGAACTGCTGCCGGCCAATGCCAGCGGCTGCATCAATTACCAAGGTCCGGCGTGGTATCGCTCGCACATCAAAATTCCGGCGGCGTGGCGTGGCAAACACATCACGCTGTATTTTGAGGCGGTCATGGGCAAGGCCAAAGTCTGGATTGACGGACGGCTGGTCGCCGAACATTTTGGCGGCTATCTGCCCATTGTTATTGACGGCACGGAGTTTTTTCAACCGGGCAAATCTTCCGTGGTCGCCGTCCGCGCCGACAACAGCGACGACGACAGCTATCCGCCCGGCAAACCGCAATCGCTGCTGGACTTCTGCTACTTCGGCGGCATTTACCGAAATGCGTGGTTGATCGCCTCCGATGCCGTCCACATCACTGACGCCAACCAGGCCAACACCGTCGCGGGCGGAGGCGTGTTTGTGCATTGCGATGAGGCGACGGCCAGCCGCGCCGCGCTTACCGTCCGAACGGAAGTGGAAAACGCCTCGGCGAAATCGCAAAACGTGATTTTGAAAGTGTCTTTGCGTGATCCCGCCAGCAACGTCGTCGCGCGGGCGGAATCCGCTGAAACCATTTCTCCGGGAACGCGCCACACCTTTGAAAGCAAGCTAACGGCCGCGAATCCGAAGTTATGGACGCCGGATTCCCCGAAGCTTTACTCAGTGGAACTGCGGCTGGTGTCGGCAGACGGCCAGCCGCTCGACGGCGGTAGCGTGGCAGCCGGGCTGCGCACGATTGAATTTCGCGGGCATGACGGTTTTTGGCTGAACGGCCGGCCGTTCCGCGAAAAATTGATCGGCGGTAACCGGCATCAGGATTACGGCTATATCGGAAACGCGATGCCCAACAGCCTGGAGTGGCGCGATGCCGCGCTGATGCGGGGCGCGGGGTTGCGCGTTGTGCGCTGCCATTATCCGCAATCCCCGGCGTTCATGGATGCGTGCGACCGGCTGGGCATTTTTGTGATCGTATCCACGCCGGGCTGGCAATTTTGGAATGACAAGAATCCGCTGTTTGTGGAGCGCGTCTATGACGATGTTCACAACATGGTCCGGCGTGATCGCAACCACGCATCGGTTTTTCTCTGGGAGGCGATTTTGAACGAGACTCGCTATCCGGCTTATTTTCCAGCCAAAACCCACGCCATCGTTCACGCTGAGTATCCGTATCCCGGCGCTTACACGGCCGGTGACGGCGGGTTGCCGGGCGATGGCGTGCTGGATGTGGATTACGGCGGGCCGCTGCTGGATACCAATACCGAGCACAAATGCGTGTTCCGGCGGGAGTGGGGTGATAATGTGGACGGCTGGCACACGCAAAACTCCGATGAACGGCTCGAACGCGGGCTGGGCGAGACCGCGCAACTGGTGCAAACCTGGCATCTGCTCCGGCCTGATTACGATTTTCCGTGTTGCTACGATGACCTGTGCCGCGCGCCCGCCCAATTCGTCGGCGGCTGTCAATGGGCGTCGTTTGACTGCCAGCGCGGCGGATTTTACGAGCCGTTCTGGGGCGGATTGTGGGACGTTTTCCGCCAGCCGAAATACAGCCGTTACGGCTTCGCCAGCCAGCGCGATCCGGCAGTGATCATTCCCGGCGCCGATTCCGGCCCGATGATTTTTGCCGCGCACGAAATGTCGCCGTTTTCACCGGGCGACATCACCGTGTTTTGCAACTGCGAGGAAGTGCGCATGACCGCCTTTGGCCAGCCGCCGGTCACACAGCGGGTTGAATGCACCGGCGGCCTGCCGCATCCGCCGGTCGTGTTCACCAACGTTTTTAGCTTCATGAAAATCAAATCGCTGCTGCGGGACGGTAACTTCAAAAGAGCGTCCATCCGCTTTGACGGACTCATCGACGGGAAGGTCGTCGCGAGCCAGACCCTTTACGCGCCGACCGCGCCGGGACGCGTCGAGTTGAAGCTGGCGGATCAAGGCGTGCCGCTGGTGGCGGACGGCTCGGATATCATGCCGGTGGAGGCGACCATTTTGGACACGGCTGGCCACCCAAAACATTTCCGCAATGACGATCTGGTGTTCACCGTCACCGGCGAGGGCCGGATCGTCGGCGACGCGGAAATCGGCGCGAACCCGTGCCACACGGAATTTGGCACCGCTCCGCTGCTCATCCGCTCGACCGGCCGCCCGGGAAAGATCGTTGTGGAAGCGCGGCTGAAATTCAATGGCATCAAAACCATGAAGCCTGGACGACTGATATTTTACAGTGTTCCGGCCCGGATTCCGCTGATCCAGCCGCCGGCATTGCAAGTGGACGATGATGCCGCTGAAATCACCGCCGCCCCGGTATCTGAAAAGAATGACGCCCGCGCTTCCTCCGCAGTGTTCAAACAACAGGCCGACTTTGAGACAAAGCCCTGATGCGAAATCGGATAATTTTTCCCTGCTGACAGACTTCCTGTCGCTGGCGCCCTTGCGTGAACGCCATAGCAGTTCGATTTGTGTCGAACGCCCACCGCACACATGCAGCACCGCCATGAAAATCCTCCGGAGCCGATTTCGGCTGCAAAAATGCGGCGGAACGAGTTGATTTCAGTGGTCAGCAGTCAGATCTATCACCTCGCTGTCAAATTTTCTGGTGCAATCCGGGTTCAGTCCATCACGCATCAGCGCGGCACCGTCCAGTACTCGACCATTTTCCGGCAAGTGTGAATTTTTACCTGGGGACAAATTCACCTCGCTCACATGATAATGACCCTGCGGATCAAGGCCTGCCAGTTTCACCGACTCAGCGTTCCCGCTGCCGATTTGATAGACGAACAAAACAGAGCGGTGACAGTCGGCAGAAACATAATCGAAAGCTGATCGCTGGCCGTGGTAGGGGGAAACCAGCCGGTAAAGATCGCCCTGTTGCACAATCGGGCGCAAATCCTCCTTGTAGGGCGCCACGGCGGCGGTGGCTTCGGTGCGCTGCTGGGGAGAAAGTTTTTGCCAGTCCACGTCGAAACCGAGCGCGCCGCTCATCGCCACATCGAGCGTGAATTTGAAAGGCCGGTTTCCCATGCGCGTCACATGTGCGGCCATGGCGCAGGCGGGATAAAAATAACTGTATCCCCATTGGATGAACACCCGGTCAAGTGGATCGGTGCAATCACTGGGCCAAAAACTGTCGAAACGGCGCAAGGCCTCAAAGTCCACACGTCCTCCACCCCCGGCGCAAAGCATGCCCATCACGTCTGGGAAATTGGTGGCAAACCGGTCCATGTTCCCGTAGAGCGCGCGGACGTAATCAATCCACAGATGCGATTGTTCGCCCGCCGGCAAATAAGAGGATCCAGGTTGCGTGATGAACCGGTTGCAATCCCATTTCATAAAGGTGATGCCCGGATTGGACCGCAGGGTCCGGTCAATTGCCGACCAGGAAAATTCGCGTGTCGCGGGACGGGTGAGGTCGAGGACGAGGTGGTTGCGCTGCAAATCCAGCGGGCGATGGGGTTGCGCGATGACCCAATCCGGATGCCGCTGATAAAGCTCGCTTTCGGGATTCACCATTTCCGGCTCCAGCCAGATGCCAAAACCCAAACCGCGCCCCGCCGCGGCCTTCGCCAGATACGACAAACCGTGCGGCAGTTTGCGCGGGTTCACCTGCCAGTCGCCCAGGCCCGCGTGGTCGTTGTCGCGGGGGAACCTTTCGCCGAACCAGCCATCGTCCAGTAGGAAAACCTCCGCCCCGAGGGCTTTCGCGCTGTCGAAGAGGGAGAGCAGCTTGGTTTCGTTAAAATCAAACCGCGTCGCCTCCCAATTGTTGAGCAGGACCGGACGCAGATTTTCTGGATGGCGCAAAATATATTTCCTTGCCCAGCGATGAAAATTACGGCTGACTTGCCCGGCGCCGGCGTCGCTCCAGCTCCAGAACATTTTTGGGGTCGAAAAAAGCTCGCCTGCCCTGAGATGATACGCGGAGTCAAACGGATTGATGCCCGCAAGGGTCCGGAGTCTGCCCTGCGGATTCATCTCGAAAGCGAATTGATAACTTCCCGACCAGCCAAGGGCACCCCCATAAATCTCGCCGGTCGTCTCAGCCGCCGGACCGTTTCTGGACAAAAGAAAAACTGGTGTTCGATATTTCTGGGCGCGAACGCCAAGTTTGGAGTCCAGCACCTTGATGCCAAAGGTCAGTTTCTCCTCGGTCATTTGGGCTTCTTTCGCCCAGTCGCCATGAAACTGCGTGAGCCAATAATCGCCCGTTGGAAATTCAGGTGCGGCCGAGGCAAAGCGTTCCAGTGTCAGCGCGTTCGTCTCTTCGTGCACATATTCAGCCCATTCCTCGATGACATCCTCGGCACGATAGGTTTTGAAATTAAGGAAAACGTGAAAGGGATAATATGCGTCACGCAATTCAATCCGGGTGAGCGAAACATTGGAATCCAATTCGGAATAATCAGATCGAACGAATTCCAAATCGGTGGACGTATTGCCATCGGCGTGCGTGACTTTCAACGCAGGCTCGAACACATAGCCATCGCCTGCCGATGGGTAAAAATCATCATCGCGACCAGGTGTTTTTTTTGGAAGTGCAACCGCGGCGTTCGTCAAGCCAAAGCCAAGCTGATACAAATGCCGGTCGGTGCCAACCATAAGGGTGATCTGCGAGCGCGACGTTAAGATTTTAATCAGTGAGGCAGGGGACGAATCGGGAGGCTCGGCTGACTGTGCCACAAGGCGTGTCACGCCAAACATAAAACCGAACACGACAACAACATGTATTTTTCTCATCAGCCAGGTTTTCATCTTAATACAATTTCGACTATTTTTTCTTCGTATTCCGCTATTGTTTTTTAATGCCTCGATTAACACTTCGTGGTGATGGTCTGGTCAGGATTCACGTTTAACCCGAAAAGCGAAATCGAAAGCGTCAAGATGCGGCAAGATGCGGGAGCGGAAACTCTTCGGAAAAATCGAAACCATACCCAAAGTGTGGTTTTTTCAAAGGATTTGCGCCCAGTAGATTGACGCAGATTGGGCTTTTGAAATTCGCTTTTAGGATTTAAGGCTTGTTCGTTACCACCGGTTTCCGGTGTGATGTTTTGTCTCTCTGCGGTGATGCCCAATATCACAAAGGAGGTCCGAGTCATTCCGTCAGTGTGCAGGCCCCAGTCGGGCGGCTTGTGATAAAAGCCGGCGCGCAAGCCCGTCTCACGCACGTTTTCAAAATACCCAGCTACGAAATCGCGGTGCGCTTCCAAGTTGGCAGCGGTGGACGCATTGGTGCCGTCGGCGAACAGCGCAAATCCGACGTGATGCAGCGATGTGAGCACTGGATAATTCATACGGGCGAACAGGGCGGGCTCGTCCCGCGACCCGGGCCTGAAATGGGTTGGATGGAAATCGTTCGCCAATCTGGCGTATTCCTCCGCCGGTATATTCCCGTTCCACTTTATCCATTGATCGCCGGCAGGAATGGTATTAAACCCGCAGTGTGTGAAACCCTCAACTGTCGTTTCGAACCGCGATTGGACTCGATTATTTGCGCTTTTGGAGGTTGGTGTGGCTAAAATCGCACCAGCACCATTTGCGCTGACTACGCATAGGAGGAGAACGGCTAGCACACGCAAATGATGGGATTTCGTTAAGAATAGTTTGCCAGAAAAATGCTCATTCTTTAAGTCCACAAAAATCAAACTGACCTTTCCACTCATCGTTCTTGTATATTTGATGCGGGCAAGTCGGCGACAAAATGGTATTTGCCCGCCCCCACGGCGTAAACGACAGCGCCGCCTTCATGTCGGAGAAATTTCACCCCGTTTGACGTGCCCGCAGGTTTCCCGGATTCGCTGACGGACGCTTCGTTTCGGACCGGAAGATAAACCGTGGCGCTGGTGTTCGCTGGAATGGTGGCGTCGAGCGTGAAATTTCCGGCGCTAATTTTCCAGTCGCTGACAATTTTCCCGTGGATGGACTGGTAACTGCCGCGTGCCCAAACCAGGCCGGTGGCCGGGTCGGGTTGCGGGGCCAGGATGAAATGTTTAAAGCCCGGCCCGGCGGGATCGGGACGGATGCCGAGGACGGATTGATAAAACCACAGGCCGATCGCGCCGCCACACGCCGGCATCTGCGCTCCACCGCCGCGCCAGTCTTCAGCCAGAACGCCGTCGTGGATCAAGGTTTTCCAACCCGGAAAAGATTGCTGGTTTACGATTCTATTTCCGAGCGCCGTGTCATTGAAATCAATCAGGTCGTGAAGCAGAAACGGCAACCCGACAAAGCCGACGCCGAGATGGTTGTTGCACGCGTGAATGGCGTCCAGCAGGCGTTGGTGTGTGAGTTCGCGCGTGGCGGGTGGCACCATGTCCAAGCCGAGTGCCAATGCCTGCGGTGCCTGGTTGGACGGATTGATTCCATATAAGCCGGTTTGGAAATTGAGGTGCTTGGCGTTGTAACGATTTTTAATTTCACTGGCAAGCTTTGCGTATTTGGAAGCGTCATCTTGCTTTCCGAGCAGGTTGGCGCTCTGGCTGACGATGGACGCGTAAAAAGACCACGCCGGCATATCCAGCAGCACGGCGGGAACGCCAGATCGGCCTTCAAACGGACTTTGCCAGTCGCCCGCGCCGAGCCAGTTTAACATCTTTTCCTGTGCTTCGGCGGAATGGGTGTTGCCGGTGTTCAGATACGGATAATCATTCCAGCCGCGCTCCGAACCGCTGGTGGTCAGTTTGCCGAGAAAGTCCACATAACGGCGCATGGTTTCGTAGCTCTCCGCGAGAATGCGGCGGTTGCCGTAGTATTGATAATGCTGCCAGGGCAGAAGCACCACCACGCCGCTCCACCATGGTGAATTCCAGTCATAAACCTGCCTGCCAACCACCGGTTCGATGCTGCCGAGGTACCCAGAATCATCCTGGTTGTCGGCAAAATCAAACCACCATTTGCGATAGATGCCCGCGACGTCAGTCAGATATGCCGCAGTCTCGAACATTCCCTGCACGTCTTGCGTCCAACCCTGTTTTTCCCGTTGCGGATCCATTGGTTGGTCGCCGTCGTAATTTTTGTGAGTGCGCAGCAGTGCGTCGTAAATACGATTTAAAAACGGGTTGGAGCATTCAAAGTTGCCGGCCAATTTCAGGTCGGCATGGACAAGCAGGATTTTCACGTCATCTCGTTTCAGTGGTTGGTCCAGTCCTTGCACTTCGAGGTCGAGCGGGCCGGAGAGATACATGAATCGTGGTTGTAGCACGGACGGGCCGTTGGTTGCCAGTACGAATATGAGTGGCGGCGCGTTATAACCCGGCGCATGGCCAAGTAACGTGATGGTCTGGCCGGCCTTGCCATTGACTTTCAACTGCGGCCAGCCGGTGCTCAAGGTTTTGAAATAGGCATGGTTGCCGGTCACGCGGTCGGGCTTGAGTTCGCCAACTATACGGATGGGCGGTCCCATCGGTGCAACCAGTGTGCCGCCGAGGGCGGTGGTCGTTGCCACTTTCGTCCAGGATGAATCGTCATAACCGGGACAGTCCCAGCCCGGCTTGTCTGCTTTGCGATTTTCAAAATACCTGCCGTAGGTATCGTTGAATTCGATTGTACTCCGCGACCATTTCCAACTGACGTCCGAGTTGATGGTTCGGCGCGTGCCGTTGGCAAATTCAATCTCAGTTTGAATCAAGACTCGCGGCGGGCCAAGGCCAAAAAAACGCTGGCCGAAACCGCGTGCCGGGGTGCTGAAGAAACCGTTGCCGAGGGTCGCGCCGATGACGTTTTCGCCGCTAGCCAGCAGAGCGGTCACATCCCGCGTCAAATAAACCACTCGCTTCGTATAATCTGTAAACGGCGGACCAAGCACTTCATCGGTCACCGTCCGCCCGTTGATGGTCACGTCGGCCATGCCGAGCGCTGCCACATACAAAGTGGCGCGTTTGACTGGTTGCTGGATTGTAAAAGACTTCCGTAACCACGGCGCGGTGGGCAATGGACACGTGTTAGGCGGCGCCTGACCGCCTTCGCCCGCCGAAGGCATGCCGTCCACGAGGAATGGCGCATGGCCGGAGTCCCATTGCGTGCCGTTTTCGCGCGTGGGCCGCATCAACGCCACGTTCGTACCGCCGGAGATCACTTCCATCTGCCGCACCACCACCTTGCCTTTGGCCGAACGCCCCGTTAGCCAGAGCCGGACATGACTCACGTTGGAGTTCGCCACGGGAAAATCCTGCCAGCCGGGATGGCTGATTTTCAAATGTGTCGCAGTCTCATCCACGAGCAACTGCGGATTTTCAAACTGCATATTGTCCGCGCCCAAAACTTTGAACGCCGACGGCGCGGTGTTGGTGTCCGCGAAAAAGAGCCGGATGGAATCAATCGTATGCGCCGCGCCCAAATCCACATCTGCCCAGCCGCCGGGTGAAACGATCAGTCCGGGCGGGCGCAAATTGGGTGGCACAAACCATTTTGAGGCAGTGATCCATTTTGCCGACCAGTCTCCCGGTTGCAGCAAACCCATTGTCCAAGAAGCGAGCGGACTCCACTCCGAAACTTTTCCCGATTGATCCCAAATGCGCACTTTCCAAAAACACTCCGCACGTGATGCCAGCTTTGTGCCGTTGTAGGCCACGTTCACATTTTCATCAGAATATACTTTGCCGCTATCCCAAAAATCTCCTTGATTTCTGGCAAGACACTCGGGATTTGATGCCACCAGAATTTGGTAAGCGGTCTGGCGCTCGCCGCGAACGGCGGAATCAATCAGCCAGCTTAATTGCGGTTGCGCCTCCCCAAGGCCAATTGGATTTTGTCGGCCTTCGCAGCACAGGTCCGACACTGATGCCGCCGGCAGATGTGCGGCATACGCAAACAGAGTGGCTACAACGGCAGTGATGCCGGCACTTGCTTTTAAATGAAATAAATTGGATTGAGAAATCATTTTTTAATTACGATGATCTGATCGGGCTTTACTGACAATTCCTGCCGGTGGCCGTTCGCCTCCAGTGTCACTTTTTGTTTACACGGGGTGATGCCGATGATTTTGACAATGTGCCCGTCCAAGTCCGTCACCACGCGACAGCCGGTTGAGCAGGAAAAAATATTCTGTCCGTCCCGTTCCGCTTTAAAGACGCCGTTGGCCGAGGTCAATTTCCAAACGTTTTCGCCCCAGCGTTGTGAATAGGAAAAATTCATTTCATCGCACGCCGACCACCAGACTTGATTTTGGACGACATCCAGATGAACCCCGTGCATCCGCGAAATGTATTCCAGCAAGGAAAGAATCGTTGGTCCATAACCGTCCTGCCAAGGTATGCCGGGCTTGCCGGTGAAGGGGTCATATTGTTCGCAGAATTGATTTCGAGCGTGCTCTACGGTCATGATGAGTTTTTCGCCCAGTTCAGTGACGAGTGAATAATGTCCGTAATTTTCGAGCGCGCGGATGGCGCGCTGATAGGTCAGTCCCTCCGGTTGGCCGCTCCAATCATTGGCGCTTGAATCGCGGAACAGCGGATCGTTTACGGCGATGGAGGGCAGGGGAACGGGGGTCCAAAATTCATTGGTATTGAGCAAGTGGAATTTTATGAATTCATCGGCCATCTTTTGCGTGAAAATGCCGTGATACATGGCCCGCAAATTGTTGTGGATCAGTTCGGGCAGCACGTTGCCGTTTTTATCGTGGTCAAAGCACGCGTGCCGCTTTTCGTCCCATAATTTTGCAATGAGTGTTTGGCGCACGGCATCGGCCTGCTGCTGCCAGAAACCTCCCTTTCCGTTGCCCAGTTCGCGGGAAATCTTCGCGAGCGTCGAGCGCATGTCGTAGCTGTAGGCCATTATTTCCATGGATTGAAACGGCACGAGCATTTGCTCGCATGACATCGGCGGGCGTTTTCGTTCCGCTTCCAAACCCCAATACTTTTTGAAATCCTTGGGATTCATCGGATCGGGCGTGCCGGGAGCGCCGGGTGGCAAATCAAACGGCCATTGCGCGGGTGCGCCGCGTGCCATGTAGCGCTCGGCAAAATCCTCGCCGGTGTCATACATGCCCCAGCTTTCGAGAATGCCGTCATGATTGGAATCACGGGTGCGCCAGAGATAAGCATCGTGTCCGGCCAGGCCCGCGTAGAGTCGCTGCAAATAACCTTTGTCCTGGCGACCGGCCCAAAAGTAAGTACGCCACGCCGGGTCTGGAAAGCACAAGCCTTGCAGCCAGCCGTAGTGAGCCAGCACTTTCAATCCGGGATACCATGCCTCCCAGATATTGGTGCCGACCGCCGGATCATTGCTGCGGTGCAAAAATGAAGTGACCATGCCGGGCAGCCGGCCGTCGGGACGCTGGGTTAGCAAAAAAATATTCTGGTTGTTTAGCGCCAGTTGGACGTCCCGCGCGGCATACATCTCGCCGCCCATCGGCTGCGTTTCGATCCAGCAGTTGCCGTAGCCGCCGCCCTCAACCAGAATTTTCATCGTCGGCGTGAATTGGACGATGTTGCGCCGCTCCATTGTGACAGCGCGGTTGTAGAGTTTTTGCAGGTTTGTATCGGTGGTGGAAAACGCCACGCCGGTCAGCGGCAGAGCGTATGCCGGATTGACTGCCTGGCCGGTCGTGGCAATTGATTTTGATCCGGCTACGGTCAGGGCGGCGATGGCAACCGCAAGGAGCGGCAAGGATGTCATTTTCATTGGATAATGAGGTTTGAAGATTGGTTTGATTTTAATTGGTGGAAGCCGCCGGTTTCAGTAACAGCAGGCGGCTGCCGTGAGGCGGACACGGCAGCGAGATCGCATCGTTTTTCAATCCCAAATTGGAATGGCTGAAAACATCCCGGACTTGAGTGGCGCCGGTCAGATTCAAAGTCTTCCAGTCGGTAGTGACGTTCATGGTTTCGGTTTTGCCGCGATTCAACAGCAGAACTGCGAGACGATGACCGGCCAGATGCTTGACCCACACCTCGGCGTCACCATCCTTTGATATTCGTCGTCCCTGCTCGGTGGGGTCCTGGTCTATGGCGATTGCTCAGCATTGAGCACAATGGATTTTTCCGCGTCGGTCAAGTTGCGCGGATCGTCACCCAGCATCAATGGCGCGGACATCACGCACCAAAGCGCGAAATGAGACTGCTGCTCGTTTTGGTTCAATCCCTGTTTGCCCGTCACCAACATATCCGGATCGTTCCAATATCCGCGACCGGCAAAGCCGGCGGAGCGGTTGTTTTCGTCGGCGATGAACATGACCGAGCCAGGACCGCCATCAAAAACCGCACCTCCGTAAACCTTCGGTCGAATGTCCCCCGTGGTGCGGCCCATCTGTCCAAACTGCGGATACCAGTCATAATACTTGTAGGCGCTCATGCTGAAAACCACTGGCCGGCCGCAGTGCGCCAAAATTTCATGCCACTTGGCATAAGTCGCTTTCAGCAAATCGTCATTCCAGCCGTTATTGGTCTGATGATAATCATCCGCCGCCGTCTGGCTGAAACGGCATTTATCCAGTTTGATAAAATCCAGCCCCCACGAGACAAACTGGGCAATCTGCACCGCTTCATGGCCGTAGCCTCCGACCGGATCGCACCCGCAGTCAAAATTTCCCGGAACCGTATGCAGGCCAAACTTGAAGCCCCGTAGGTGGGCATAATCAGCCAAAGCTTTCATTCCGTGGGGGAATTTCACCGGGTTCGCGAGCAACCCGCCATTGGCGGCCAGATGGTTGTCCCGCCATCCACCATCCACCACCACATAATTGTATCCGGCGGCGCGCAACCCGTTCGTTGCCATGGCATCAATCACTTCGCGGACGATTTGTTCATTGATGTGCTTTTTGCCGAAGAAATCCCAACTATTCCAACCCATTGGCGGCGAAAAAGTAGCCGGTAGGCTGATTGCCGGAATATCCATCGCCGAGCCGTTCAGGTCCAATTTCACAACTGTTGCCATTGCAGCTTGGTGCGGGGATAAATGCAAAATAATCTTGCCGTCCACTGTTTCAAACCTGACGGCCGCGCCGCCAAGCAAGCTGGCGGAAATTATGTTTCGTGGCAGCACCGGCAGTTCCACAGTGGTTAGCTCTTGGTTCAAAATGAAAACATAAACGGAATGTCCTTTCCGGGTGCTGGCGATTTGCCTGGTTGGCTTCCACGGGCCGCCGCGCGTTCCGTAAATGCCTTCGCCATTTATTGCAAGCCAGGCACCGATCTTTTTCAACAAATTAGCCTGCTCCGGGTCAATCACGCCGTCAGGACGCGGGCCGACATTCAACGACATGTTGCCATCGCCGCCCGCACATTGGACCAACATTCGGACGCACTCGGCAATCGGCTTGACACCGTCATCCGTCCCGCCCCATGCCCAGTGGTTGTGCGCGGAGACCGTCATGCAGGATTCCCATGGGCGATCTTCTTGAAATGTGCCGATTCGCTGTTCCGGGGTGTCATAATCGCCGCCGTCGCCGGTTCGATTGTTAATGAGGATGTCCGGCTGGAGTTGGCGCACCAGGTTGATGGTGGCTGCGCCCCTCGATGGGCCGTAAGCGCGCGGCACATCGTTCCAAATCGTCAACAACGGGCCGTAGTTCTGGATAAGCTCGGAAATTTGTCCTTGAAGGTAATTTTCGTAGGCGTCCAGATCATAATGCTCGCGCTTCAAGTCATTTTGGCCGGCAACCGGTGAAGGGTAGTTGGTGTTGTAATTATCCATAACGGAATAATAGGCGCCAAATTCAATGCCCTGCTTTTTGCACGCGGACGCGAGTTCTTTCACCACATCGCGATGAAACGGCGAATTCATGATGTTGTAATCGGTCAGCTTCGTGTTCCACAGGCAAAAGCCGTCGTGGTGCTTGGTGACCAACACGATGTATTTCATACCCGCCGCCCTGGCGAGCGCAACCCAAGCGTCCGCGTTAAAACGGGTCGGATCAAATTCCTTATAAAGGTTGTCGTAAGTTGCCACCGGCGTTTCGCGACCGCGTGACCAGCCGATTTCGTGACCGGTCAGACTCACCGGCCCCCAGTGAATGAACATACCAAACCGCAAAGATTGCCAGTGGGCTACGGCGGCGGGGTCGGCGGCGGTCCATTTGGTGCCAATGAATTCGGCCTGGGAACGCAACACCGTTGCGACGCACACCAACAGGAGAAGCACCGTGATTTTTTTCATTTTATCAACAGGCAATCTTGGTTGCCTTTGCATCCAGGTCCAACGCTGGTGAGCCATGGCAGAATTGTTTCACCGGTTGCCACTCACCCTTGGTGTTGCGAATTCCGGGATCGGGATGAACGACACCGGGAAGAAAATGTTGAAGAAATCCTCGCATGGTTGATTTGTTAAATCTAAACGTTTGGAGTTCATTTTTTGGAGAACCGTGCAAGCTGCCGCCGGGCCTGCCAATCGCAAATATCGGCAAGGTCAGCCACCGGCGATTGCGTGTGCGGCAGCAGGTGAAGGTAGGGCGCTGGTCCGAACTCGGGTGTCAGCGTGCTTTCGCTCATGCCGCGCTGCTTTTGAGCGGCCCAGATCAAATCCCACCAAGCCTCGTGCGCCGCGACATGGTGAGACCACTCCGGCGCGCGAGGATCGGAAACTTGCGGACCTTCCTCATAGCCGACGCGGGCATGCAGATGGTGGCAATGTTTCGCGGCTAGACGGATGATGTCTTCGCAGTCGGGCAACAATCGTTCTGCAACACAGACCCAGTGGCTGAAGTCACAGGTTAGTTTCAGGGTGGGAAATCGCTTCAGAATGTCGCGGGTCGCCCATGGATTGGAGAAGTAGCGCTGGCGGTGCGTTTCGTGCGCGATGGGAATGCCGTACTTCTCATCCAATTCCAGTGCCGCGCCGTAAAAATCTTCCGCCTCGGGAAAACTCCACGCATCCGAGCCGCTGTGGGCGTTGAAAAAGAGCGGTTGCAAGGGAAGGTATTCCTCCAATTGACGGCGCAAGGAATCAAGATGTTCGCGCACCGTGCCGCCGGGTGTTAATTCGCGGCTGAAGACCTGTGGGATGATGCGCCAGCCGCTGGTTTTGAGAAAACGGTGGATTGCCGGCGCGTCGGGCGCGAATTGAAGGCTGGATTCAATGGCTTCATAGCCGGCCTCGCGCCAGCGCGGCAGATGATTTTCCAAGCCGTGCGAGAAATCCACGCCCCAAAGATGACGGATGAGTTTCAGTTTCACATTAAAATTCGTCGCAAGCGATTTGCGCAGCCGACACGCCAAGGTCGGCAAGCATTTTGTTGCAGGCCTTGATCATTTGCGGCGGACCGCACAGGTAAAATTCCACCGCGCTGATGTTCGGATGATTTTTCAGGAACTGCTCCCGCACGACTTCGTGGATGAATCCCGTGGAGCCGGTCCAATGATCCTCCGGCAGCGGTGAAGACAACGCCGGGTGAAAGGAAAAGTTTCCATGCGTGCAGGCGAGACCGGTGAAATAGTCGTCGTAGTAAAGTTCCTGACGTGAACGCGCGCCATACCAGTAACTGATCTTGCGTGCGGATTTTTCGCTTTCCAAAAGGTGCGAAAGATGCGCCCGCAGCGGCGACATGCCCGCGCCGCCGCCGATGTAAACCATCTCGCGTTGCGTGGGCTTGATGTGGAAATCTCCGCCGGGGCCGATGGCGGTGACCAGGTCACCGGGCTTCAGCGAAAACATATAGCTCGAACCGACGCCCGGCGGACAATCCTGTCCGGGCGGCGGCGTGGCGATGCGGATATTGAAACGCAGTCCGCGCTCCGTGGCGGCGTTGCTGGCTATGGAATAATTGTTGCGGCGGCCGGCCTGCGGGTTCCGTGCAACAAGATCGAAAACATGCTGCGCCCGCCAGACTGAGGCGAACGGTTCGGGCACTTCAAAAGTGGCGAAGCGGATTTCGTCGTAGGCGGGAATGTCGAATTGCAAATAGTCGCCCGGTGTGAAGGCAACAAGGTCGGCGGGCGAAACGGGTTCGAGCGTGAGTTCCTTTATGAACGTCGCGACGCTGCGATTGCTGGCTACACGGAGTTGGTGGCTTTTTTGCGGACGGGCCCCCGCGCCGCCGGGCCGGGAGACATTGAGGAATAATTTGCCATCGCGCTCGGAAACGGGATAAGTCGCAAGGCCCCGGCAAACCGGCACACGCGCGGGTGAGCCGTTGGAAAGATGGAAGCGGCCATTGTGTTTCGGACATTCGATGAGCTTGCCGATCACGAGACCCTCGGACAGGTGCGTGTTCCCGTGGGTACAGACTCCGTCGGTTGCGTAAAGTTCGTTCTCGGGGCCCCGATAGATTGCGTAGGTCTGGCGACCGTGATCATAGCGGATAACGTCCGACGCGCCCAACGCCGCTGCCGGACAAACTTCCAGCCAACCTTCTGCGTCCGGCGGTTGTGCGGAAGTAAAGCGGGCGGGTTCAAGCCGTTTGCCAGGTGGCGGCAATTTGCGTTTGACGTGGAAGCCCGGATCTTTCACCTGGCGTAGAAGCGTGGGCAGAATTTCTTTCCACGCCGACAGGATGGAAGGATACGGTGGCGGGCAGTCAGCCAGGATGATTTTGTGCAGTTTTGGCAGCGCGTGATAAGGTACGAGCGGAAACATGTGATGCTCGACATGGTAATTCATGTTCCAATAAATGAACCGGCTAATGGGATTCATGTAAACCGTGCGGCAATTCAGCCGGTGATCGAGCACGTTTTCGGCCAGGCCGGCGTGTTGCGGCGTGTTGTGAATAATCATGAGCCACGTGCCGAAGAACTGCGGCAGGATGAAAAGAAAAATGGGCAGCCAACTATGCAGCAAAACCGCCGCGGCAATCACAACCGCATAAATTGCGAGAATCATCCGCGCGTTGCGACTGACTTTTGAAAATTCGGATTCGGGAATGAAGGTCTTTTCCGCAGGCGAAATCCGGCCCAGCGCGTGGCGCATCAGGCCCGGAAAATAATTCCGGTAAACATTGATGGCGGTCAGGCTCATGATCAGCCCGACCATGTCCGGTGGACGCGGTACTTGGATTTCGGGGTCGCGGCCCACGATGATCGTGTCGCTGTGATGGCGTGTGTGACTCCATCGCCAGACGACCGATTCGCGCAACACCATGAACGAGGCGATCTCGTAAAGCGCCGAATTCATCCAGTCCGACTTGAACGCCGTGCCGTGACCACACTCGTGCCAGCGCGAGTCCGAACTCGTTCCGTAGAATACGGCGTAGATCGCGTAGGGGATAACGACCCACCAACTACCCCAGAGCGTAACGGTGGCGTAACCGGTCATCAGTAAAATCAGGAACAGCAGCGCGGTGTCGCGCACGGCCGGCCCGTCGCGGCGTTCCTGCAGTTGCCGCATCATCGCGCGCGGGACCGGCGTTTGATACCACTCGGCCTCGGCGAGACCGAGTTCAACGGCGCGTTGGCTGTTTGCGCCTGTGAGACTGTAATCAAGCTGGGGTGTGCTTTCCACTGCCATAATATTATATCGGAAAAATTCCTTAAAAAGTCGTCCTACATTTCTGATTTTAATGCTGATGAAAGACTTCCTCCATTTTGGCCCACAATTCGCCTGCGGCAGATTCGTTCAGCGGCTGCAGGCAGGGTACGCATTCTGCCCACCATTTTTTTGTCGCCGGGTCGGCGGACATCTTCGCCATGTCGGTGGCAAAATCGCCACCGGTGTATTCAAAATAGCTGAACAGATAATACCGTCCGTCCGGCATTTTGCGGAGGTAGATTGAATAGTTCTGGATGTTGCAGGCCTTGATCCTTTTCAACACGTCCGGCCAGACGGCGGCGTGGAGTTGTTTGTATTTCTCGATTTTGTCGTCGCGGATACCTATGACCGAGCCGTGGCGTTTCATGAATTTATTTAGCGGAGAGTTCGCCAGGATAATTTAAGTAAGTGACCGGCAGCATCGCGGCGGTCAGCCCCACTGAGTGCACCTCGCGACAGCCGCGATTGAGCCGACGTTCCAGAAAATCCGGCAGGGTCGCGACTTTCGAGCGCAGATACAGTGGCGCGAAGTAGAGCGAGAGCAGAATCAGCGCGTAACGCTCCATCCACTGGAAGTTGCCGAAAACGAGACTGAGCTTTTGGGCCGCTTGGGCAAGGCTGACCAGATGAACGGTCGAAATGTTTGCCGCGAACATCGCCAAGCCAATGACCGGCCACGCCGGCGGGTTGCCGGCGAGGAAGTAGTGTCCGCCCTCGCCGCAGGTTTCTCCCCGGCGGCGCGAAAAACCGGCCGCGACACCGAGACCAACGACAGCCGGCAGGTAGATGATGATCCAGTCCAAGTGAGTCATGGATTCATGCGTGAAGGATTTATTTGGTCACAGGTGGCGGCGCAATGTCCATTGCCGGAAGGGTCATTGCATCCCGGTCAAGTTCCAAGGCGACGACCGTGCAGAAGGCACCCCGTTCGGCGGCGGGAACGGATATTTCTATGCCATCATCGGTTTGTTTCACCTTTGCCATGCCGCCCCCCAGCACGTTCGCCCGGAGAATTTTGGCGCTAATCGGCGGCAATTTCACCGGTCCTCCCGGCCATTTGATTACATGGACATAAATCATTTTTCCCTTGCGCGTGCTGGCGATTTGCCTGGTTGGTTTCCACGGGCCGCCGCGGGTGCCGTAAATGCTTTCGCCATTCACGTCCATCCACGCGCCTACTTTTTTTAGAACCTCAACCTGGCGCGGTTCGATACGTCCGTCCGGCATCGGACCGACATCGAGTAGCAGGTTGCCGTCGCCGCCAACCGTCTCCACGAGGATGTTCACCACTTCGGCGGCGGACTTGATTTTGTCGTTGGGTTTCCAAGACCACTGAGTCCCGAGCGTGATACACGATTCCCACGGCTGCTGGTCGTCATAAGCACCGACGTGTTGTTCCGGAGTATAAAAATCCTCGTTGGGGCGCAATTTTAGTTTCTCTTGGTGCGCCCATTCCTCGCCTGTGTCCAATTGCAACCTGTTATCAATGAGGATTTGCGGCTGGAGCCCGCGCACGAGCGGATAGGTTGTCTTGGGATGCCACATCGTCGGCCGACCATCCGAATCAAACCAAAGCACGTCAATTTTACCGTAATGGGTGAGCAATTCACGCAACTCCGCCTGCATGTGCGCTACAAAATGATCGTTGTTCGCCGATCGGCATTCGGGATCTCGCCAGTCCATCGGCGAAAAATAAAATCCAAAGTGCATGCCTTCCTTGCGGGCTTCCTGTGACAATTCCGCGCAAAAATCCCGCTTGAATGGCGATGCTCCAATATTGTAGGGATCCACCTTGGACGGCCACATCAGAAATCCATCTCCATGCTTGGCGACGAAGATGATATATTTCATTCCAGCCGTCCTGGCAATGCCGACCCAATCTGCGGCATTGAAGTTGGTTGGGTTAAACCGTTTATACAGATTGTCATAGACACCAACAGGCGTCGGTCCGTGGTTGGGACAGTTCGTGTTGGAATTTGCACGCGACCAACTCAACTCTTTTCCGGTAAGTGTCACAGGGCCATAATGAATGAACATTCCGAATCGCGCTTCGCGCCACCAAACCATTCGCGTGGCCCGGCTCTCTGAGGGAGCAACTCCACGCACGGGAATCGCGCAAATCAAAATTATTGCAGCAAGAAAAACCTCGGCGAATCTAAGAGCCTGCCTGAAAATGGGAAATGGTGCTGAGACTGGGGATTTTGGCCTTGGACGAGGCGAAGCTGTGGGTGCATCCCCGTAGCGGGATGCAACGACGGCGGAAACAAAGCACAAGGGCAAAAGCGCCGTCGCCCGGAGGGTTTTCGCGTTCAAGCCGGTTTGGCATTGCTGCTCCTCGGTCGCAGACCCGCCTGGGGTATGCCCCCTTGTCCCGCCTAGCCATACCGGCTTGGGCACGAAAACAGCATCCTTCCGAATTTTAAGACAGGCTCCAAAGTGAAGAAAAGATCTGATCGTCAGCATGATAGATTTTTCAAAAAGAGTTTAATGGCCACAGACTAGTAAACAACACTTCTCGGGAAAAGGCCAAGAAGCGGCAGAAAAGGAGTCATTAGAGAGTACACCAAATGATCCTAATCGTTGCAAACTCAGTGGCAAATCACGAATTCTCGTGAGGCAGAAATAAGCGCGGCCAGTTCGTTAGAATTTTTGCTTTTCCTGAAAAGCGAAATGGAAAGGGTCAAGATGCGGCAAGATACTGGAGCGGAAACCTTTTAAAAAATCAAAACAATACCCGAAGCGGTCTGGCTGTTGAGATTTTTCCAAAGAGTTTGCGCCCGGTAGATTCGGGCAGATTGGCCTTTTGAATTTCACTTTTTCGAGTTTAAGGTAACCGCCAAGGGGAACCAGAGGCAACAGGCTGTTTTTGGCCGTTTACCAGGTTTCACCCTTCCCACGAGGGTTGAGGGGTGCCTCAGGTGCTTATTTCGAGATTTGTCTCAATACGTGTGGCCCCAATTCCTTACGGTATTGGGCAGGCGTCATGCCGGTGGACATTTTGAAGGCGACCCAAAAACTGTTGGCGCTGCCATACCCGCATAGGGAGGCGATGGATTCGAGTTTATGACTGGTTTCGTGGAGCATTTTTTTGGCGCGCTCAATGCGGACCCGATGTATTTCCTCGCCTGGAGGGCGCCCGACGTGTTGGGTGAAAGCCTGGTAAAAGCTGCGCACGGACATGGAAGCGATTCCAGCGAGATCGTTCACGGTCAGGGGCTTGTGGCAATGGCTCCAGATATGGCGCAGGCTGCGTGCGATTCCAGGGTGGGGAATCATCAGGGAATCACTGCTTTTGCGCACGATGAGTTCCAGTGGAGGGATGCGCACCGGTTCGGGTGCGACGGTACGGCCTCGCATGAGTTGATCCAGGATTTCCGCCCCCCGATACCCGACAAGCTCCAGGTTGGTGTTGATGCTGGAAATGGGGGTGGTCATGGAAGCGACGGCGAGGAGGGAATTATCCATGCCAACGATGCTGACCTGGTCGGGAACCTGGAGATTGAGGCGCTCGCAGGTTTCAAGAACCTCGAGGGCGTGGTCATCGGATGCTGCGAACAATGCGAGTGGCTTTGAGGCGTGCCGGAGTTCAGAGGCCAGCCAGTCGCGCTTCCTGCGCCATTGGTAGAGACCGGTGTTGTAGGCGGGGGATAGGTGCCATCGAAACCATTGGCAGGTGTGGCCCGAAGCGGTGATGGCTTGAGTGAAGGCGGTGCCTCCTTCTTCAAAAGCCCAATTATCCCGATCGCTATAGAAGGCAAAGTTTTTAAAGCCTCGGGAAAGGAAATGATCCGCAGCCAATTGTCCACAGGCATGATGATCCACCAGGACACGGGGGAAGGCGAGTTGAGGCCGCCGGAAACTAAAATCCACCGTTGGCTTTTTGGCATCCAGGACAAATTCAGCCAGATCATCCCCGATGCCGAGCCAGGCGAGGATGCCATCACCTTCCCAGCCCCATGGGACAACGCGTTCACGGGTCACATCCGAGCACAAATGCCAGTGATGTTCCTGGGCATATTTTTCAATGCCGGAGTGGAGCCGGTAATCATACCAGCCCAAGGCCAGAAGGACTCGCGGAGTTTTGGCTGGCATAGGTTGCGAGGTGCTCATAAGAACGGATGGGCAGGGAAGGTTCAAGCTATTTATAAAATGATTTCCCGCCATGAGATGAAAGACGCGTGAAAAAGTGGGACATTGAAACAACTTGAAAAAGCGGCATGTCAGGTCAGCGGCATTGGTGAATACCCGTGGGCAATCAGGTTGCCGGCTTCAACGTGCGGCAGGAGGAGAAGACAGGGGCGGTCGCAGGATTTTCAATGTTTTTTGCAGGACACGTAGATTGAGCATTTTTGAATTTAGGGGAGAATGGAAGAATCAAAACAACACACCGAACGACAACGTTTTGTCCGACCATGCAAACAAACAGCATTCAGATTGAATCGAAAATCAGGAAGCCATTCGGAATGAGGTGTGAGAATACACCTGGTTCGGGCGCCGGATTCACCCTGATCGAACTTTTGGTGGTGATTGCGATTATTGCCATTCTGGCGGCGATGTTGCTGCCTGCGCTGAATAAAGCCAAGATAAGGGCCCAGACCATTTCCTGCGCCAGCAACCTGCGTCAGTTGCAATTGGCGGACATTCTTTATGCGAACGACTTTCAAGGCTACTTAGCCCCCAATCCCGACGGGGCAGGCAACCCCCCGGCCGGTGAAAGCGCGCAGCGCCCCGACTGGGTGGCGGGGCAGATGAGCCTGGGAGGTTCCACGGACAACACAAACACAGATTTGTTGGTTGGGCCGGAGTGGTCGCAGTATGGTTCGCTGGGGCCCTATACGAAAAGCCCGGGCGTTTACCATTGCCCGGCAGACCAGACCGTCGGTCAGGGCCAGACATTGCCGAGGGTGAGGTCGTACTCCATGAACGGATATGTGGCGCCGCACAATATCAATGATGGGATAAGCGGAATCAGTTACAGCATGACTCAAAGCGGTGCCGAGTTTTACGAGAAGGACACGGATTTCAAGCGATTAAGCGCATCGGATTGCTATGTTTTTGTGGAGGAATCCTACGCATCTTTGAATGACGGATTCTTTTGGTCGCCATCTATTTCATCTCCCTGGAGCATTCGGGACCGACCCCAACGCGCGCATGGCGGGGCGGTGACAGTGTTTTCCTATGGCGATGGTCATGTGGAAATGCACAAATGGCTTACCGGTTTGTTTGGAAATCCAAATTTGACATCGGCAATTGGCAACGCGGACGTGGCATGGCTTGACGCGCACTGCACCTATCCATGATGTGACAGATTTAATTGAAATATAAAGCCGGCTCGCTTGGGCCTATATTCATGAAATTAGAATTCAAACAAATGGATGGAAACCACGGTATTTTCGGCGGAGCGGTAGAGGCATGGTTTACCATTTCTGGATTCCTGCTGGCATAAGATAAGATGTTTAATGTTCAAACCATTCCCACAAATAAGGATTTTTCTAGATTTTGATCAGACTAGATAAAGAGCAGAAACCACAAACCGTAACTCAACCAACAAAAACATGAAAAAAATATCACACAAGTCGTTGACGATAATGATAATCCTGACGGCTTTTATTCATTGGAATAAGGCGCTGGCACAAATCAATTTTAACTTCAAGACTGCGAGAAGCAACGCGCCTTTCAACTATAATGGGCTTGGAATGGCGCCCGATCTGGCGGGGGCCAATGCCACCAACTGGAACCTCATGGTGGTCAGTTCCAGTGGACAAACAACGCCGATATTCCTTACGAACCTTGTCAGCTCGTCCGGCGTTGTTTTCACCAACGTCAACTATAGTTTTTCAAACATTGTGGCAGGCGCGATCGAAAAGGCCTGGGATGACACGGCGGGAGGGGCACCTCCGAATCCGACGAATCTGATGAGGTCTTATACTTATTCAGGCACATATCAAGTCACGGTGTCTGGCCTGGCTCCGGGAAGCTATGACTTTTGGTACTACGGCCATGGAGATCAGGCTAACCAGCAGGGGACGGTTGTTATTAATACAAACAACGGGGTTGGAACCTTCACAACCGGCAATACAAATCTGGGTCGAGACCTCATCAATGGCGGACTGGGCGTTGCTTACACCAATTTCACGGGCCTGACGGTGAGCAACGATGGTGTGTTCAGGTTTACGGCAAATTATTTAAACGGATTCCAGCTTCAACCTTCCCAGCCTGAAGGCCCTGCTTTCATCGTCACGGGTGGTTCTGGTTGCAGCGGGGTTGATGTCGGTTTGAACAGTTCCGTGGTGACCAACACTTATATGCTTTACTTCGACGGTATTTACAGTGGCCCAACCTTGCCTGGGACCGGCTCGGCTCTTGACTTTGGCGTACAAAACGCGCCAGGAACCTACACCGTTGTTGCCACCAACGCGACCACCTCAACTGCGGGCCTGATGTACGGGATTGCCACCGTTTACACCCCGGGCGTATCCATTGTGACCCAACCCTCATCGGTCACGGTGGTGAGTAATCTTCCCGCCTCTTTCTCCGTGCAAGCCTCAGGGGCGGCCCTTACCTATCAATGGTATTTGAACGGCACGGCTTTGACCAACGGTGGAAACCTTTCCGGAGTGACCACATCCAATCTCACAATCACTGCCAGCCAGGCTGCTGATGCTGCCACTGTTTTGGATGGTTACACAGTAGTGGTTCAAACTCCCTGCGGAAATATCGTCACATCCAGCCCACCGGCGGCGCTGACGCTGACTGCGCCTCGAAATCTGGTTTGGGTTGGTGGAAATCCAAGCATGGACTGGAATCTCACAGATACAAACTTTTCACTATCCGGAAATCCTTCAACTTTTGATCAGGGGGATGATGTCCTCTTTAATGACAGCTCCTCCTATCCTTCAGTGACAATTTCCAACAGCGTGGTTGCTTCACTCATCGTCGTTGGCGGAACCCAGGGATATTCCTTTATGGGACCTGGAGTGATAACAGGCGTATCCCAACTGATGGATACAAACACAGGAACGCTCACGATCGGCAATCCGAACAACGACGGCTTGTCTTACAATAACTATACAGGAGGCACCACTGTTGGCGCCGGGGCGACTCTTCAGCTTGGTGACGGAGTCAGCCTGTACAAGGTAGGGACCGTTGGTGGAGTGATTAATGTCTCCACAGGAGGAACCCTTAATTACAACTTCCTGGATAATGGCGGCACTGTACAACTCAACAATTCCCTTGCCGGGAGCGGCACCGTCAATGTTGAGGATGCTGACGGGAGCATAGTGGCGAGCCAGTTAAGCGGAGTGAGCAGCAACTTTAATGGCACAATCAATGTGGTGGGAACCGCCGCTCTGCACGCCAGCGACGGAAACGCGGGGTATGCCCTGGGGAACGGAGCCACGGTGAACGTGCCCAGCGGCACCCAGGCATGGCTTGATCGTTCCTCGACTGCCTACAATGACACCTTCAACATCAGTGGTACAGGGTGGCTTGGCGTATCGCCTCAGACGGGGGCCTTGAGGATTTTCGGGAGCACAGTCAACGGTCCTGTCGTCCTTCAAGCAAATGCCCGAGTTGGAGGCACAATCAGCGGCGGAACCATCCAAAGCGTCATTTCAGGCCCCTACCAGATGGAGGTGTGGGGCACAGCGGGATCCTATGTGCTGAACCTGGGTCCAACCAATGGCATGCCTCAGGGTTATGGTTCCACCTTGATCACATCCGGATCCATCAATGCGATGAATACGAACGCCATCAGCACGGGTCCTTTGACGCTGGACCTGGCTGGCGATTTGCGATTGAACGGGAATAACCTGACAGTTTCGAATCTCTCCAGCATCAATTCCGGGCAGGTGACAAGCACCACTGGTCCGACCATTCGCAACAACAACAGCAAAGTGGCGGCCACTCTAACCGTGGGCACGGATGGGACCAGCACCGAATTTGACGGTACCTTCTTAAATGGTGGGGCGGCACCGCTTGGACTGACCAAGGTTGGGGCGGGGGTGCTGACCTTAACCGGGGTGAATACCAACACGGGGGCTGTGACGGTGCTGGGAGGGAGCATCCTGTTAAGCGGATCCGGATCATTTGGCCAGGCATCTGTCATCGCCGTGGGACCGGGCGGCATATTTGATGTCAGTGCGCGCACGGACACCACCCTGACGCTGAGTGCAGTACAAACGCTCGAACACGCCGGGGGCGTGGCCGGACCAATCACTGTGACAGGCAATGTGAACCTGGGAGGAACACTCTTACTGGGAGTGAATCATATGGGCCTGACCAATGACACCTTGGCAGCCAGTGGAACCGTGACCTATGGAGGAACACTGGCAGTGACCAACTTGGGTGCTGCATTGCAAACCGGAGACAGCTTCCAATTGTTTCCGGGAGCCACAGCCGGTTTTGCCGCCTTCAACCTTCAAACTGTGGATGCGGCCAATAACATGGTCTATACATGGAACAACACCGTGGCAACCGATGGCAAAATCACGGTGGCATCGGTTGCGCCGCTTGTGAATACAAAATCCGCGCCTGTTACCTATCTGGTGAGCGGGGGAAATCTGACCCTCTCGTGGCCGCCGGATCATCTGGGCTGGTACTTGCAGGAACAAACCAACGGACTTGCAACCGGATTGACAACAAATTGGGTGACCGTTCCGACGAGCGACACTGTCACGCAAATGACGCTTCCCTTGGGAGCGACCAATGGCGCGGTGTTCTTCCGGATGGTTTACACCAATGCGCCTTAAGTCCTTGGATGGTGGTGTGGGGAAAGGTTGGGGTTGATGAGTCGAGGCGGGCAACCGTTGAGAACCGGTTGCCCGCCTTCAAATTGACCGGGACTGGAAATGGAACAAGGTTCAGGCCGTGCCAATGGAGGGAATCCGAGCGGTGCTGGACGCGTGGAAACATTTGAACGACATTGAATTGTCTGATGACATCAAGTCAGGTAATCATTTATGAAACGTGTTTTTATTTCAATTTATTCGCTTTACCTGGTTGTAACGGGGTTGGCGCATGGCGCGGCATTTCCCGGCGCGCTGGGTTTTGGCGCCAATGCCACCGGGGGGCGCAATGGAGCCGTGTACCATGTGACGAGCACGGCGGACAGCGGTTCGGGAACTTTTCGCGATGCGGTCAGCCAGGGAAACCGCATCATCGTTTTTGACGTGGGAGGCACCATCACGCTGGCCAGCCCCGTATCCTGCTCCAGCGATCTAACCATTGCTGGCCAGACTGCGCCTGGAGGGATCGCCATCATTGGCCATGAGGTGTCGTTCAGCCTTCGGACGAACGAGATCGTGCGTTACCTGCGCATTCGTCCTGGCAGCCTGTCGAGTGCCGGCGAGGACGCGATCAACGTGGGGGATGGCACAAACATGGTGTTTGACCACGACTCGCTTGAGTTTGCGGGATACAATAACATTGATGCGCATGGTACTTACGGCAGCGATGCCATCTCGGTGCAACGCAGCATCATTGGGGATCCGATGTACAATGGAACATCGGCCAAGCAGGGGTTTGGGGCTCACACAGAGCATCTGGGTGGAAAATTCTCCTGGTATGACAATATTTGGGTTTCCGAGCACAACCGCCAGCCGCTGGCGAAGATTGACACGATATTTGTAAACAACACGGAATACAATTTTCAGGCGGGTTACACGGTGGCTGACACCAGCGGCGATTTTCATCATGACATCATCGGCAATTATTTTGTGACGGGACCTACGGACCCGACCGGTGCGAACGCCTTTTTCCAGATGAATGCCAACCAAATCATCTACGGGGCGGGCAACATGCTGGACAACAATAACGACGGTGTTTTGAACGGGGGCCCGGTCAGTCCCGGGGGAGGCGGGACGGTGTTGAGCGCACCGTGGTCTCCATTATCCACCAACACCGTGGTATATGGTGCGGCTGGGGCATTTCATTATGACACTTCCTGGGCCGGGGCCATGCCTCGCGACCCCATGGATGCATTGATTTTGAGCCAGATTAACACATTGGGGTTGGGAACGGCAGGGACTGGCAGTGGCACGGCAGGGCCCGGGGCCAGCTTATACTACGACCAGACATCCACCGGACTTGGCAACAACGGGTATGGGACTCTGCCTGGAGGGGTGGCACCGGTGAATACGAGTGGGGATGGCTTGGCGGATTATTGGAAGGTGGCCAATGGCTTGAACACAAACCAGTATTACCCTCTGGTGGTGATGCCCGATGGCTACACGTTGCTGGAGGACTACATAAACTGGCTTGCAGAGCCTCACGCAGTGATGCAACCCAATGGCACGCTGGCAGTGGACCTGGATCAATACACGGCTGGTTACACCAACGATGCAGCGGTGTACATGGTGACCAGTTTGAGCAACGGAGCGGCTGTTTTGCAGGGTGGGCATGTGGTTCAATTCACACCGCCAGCGGGCTTTGTGGGAATGGCGGCATTTCAATTCCGGGTTTCCACGGAGGACGGTTCTGAGTACTCCAACGTGGTGGGTGTCTGCGTTTCGCCGTTGCCGGCCGCACAGGGGCAATCGGCTTCGGGCAGTGTTTTTGTTTCCCTTCATACGACCACCTCGGGTCCATCCACTGAGAGCGTTGCGCCACCGGAAGGTGGCCAATACAGCGCGGCGGCTCCGGTGCCTGGAACCACATGGAACACGGTGGATTTAAAAACCCTGGTGGGGACGAACAGCGTGGTGGGATCGGTTTCCAATCTCCTGGTGGATGGGTCCTTGGTGAACACCTTGGGCAATTCAATCGGAGCCAGCCTGACAGTGAGCTACTCCAGCGTCATCAGCACGGGTACACGCACGCAGCCTTCGGGTGCGAGCGGGGAAAACACATTGCAACCCGGAGGCGTGATGGCCTCAGCCTGGCGCAATTATTACAATGCCGGCGGCAACTATCTGACATTCACGGTGTCGGGTTTGTCCAATGCCAGTCCTTACGATCTCTATCTGGAAGGCGGCACCACCACGTCCGGGCAGGGAACTGGCGTGGCGCTGGCCGCCGCCAATCAGTTGGGTGCCAATGCGACAACGGCTGTGACCACGAATACCACAGCCAACAGCAATGGCAGCTATGGCAGCCTCTGGACTGTCTCGAATGGTTCAACCAACCTGATGCCGGAAGGCACCACATGGGAGGTGCTTCACGGGCAATCGGATGCCACGGGGCATTTTTCCTTTGAATTCAACGGCGCCGGGTCGGCGGCGTATTTAAATGGATTCCAACTGGTGCCCGTAACGGGTGGGCCGGCCAATCCTGAGTTCCGCAACGCGGCCCAGGTTCCATCCGGTGGTCTGGACCTTGCTTTCACGGGCGCACCCGGTTTCAGCTATCGCCTTTGGGCCACCACCAATCTGACACTGGCGCCCATCACCGCCCGGTGGACCCTGTTGGCCCATGGCATTTTCAGCGGCACTAATTTTTATGAAGACAGCACGACCACACAGGTTCCGGCAAGGTTTTATCAACTCAGTTCACCATGAAACGGGGTGGTTCAAGAGGGAGACTGTTTTTCTGGGAATGTCCCTGTCGCTGATACGCAGTCTTGGGGGCGTTTGTTGCCTGCCGGCCATGTTGGCTGCCGCCGGAGTTGTGTATGCCGGGGTGCCGCAGCCGGTGATACCGAATCAGAATTTCAACGTGCTGAACTATGGTGCGGTAGGTGACGGGGTAACCACGAATACCGCTGCCCTGCAAAACACCATCAATGCGGCGCATGCAGCCGGCGGGGGCGTGGTGGAGATTCCCTCGGGAACCTACCTGAGCGGCCCCATCACGCTGGCCAGCAGCATCAATCTGCGACTCGATGCGGGGGCGCTTTTGAGGATGCTGCCTTTTGGCCAGTACCCCGTGACCTGGCACACCAACGGGAACACGGCATATTTTGTGGCTTCAGGCAATTTCATTTCAGGGCAGAACCTTTCCAACGTTGAGATCAGCGGGGCGGGGGCCATGGATGGACAGGGCGCGCCGTGGTGGCCGTGGGCCTACACCAACGGTGCTGTGCGACCCATCATGATCCAATTGAACGGGTGTTCTCCAGAAATGATCACCGGGGTGACCCTCTCCAACTCGCCCATGTTCCACATTGCCATTGGCTCCGGCAATGACACCACCGTCCAGTTTGTCACCGAGCAGGCGCCCGCCTCAGAGGCACCCGTCAATCCCAGCCATAACACCGATGCCTGTGACGTGAGCGGATTCAACACGCTGGTGGAGTCCAACCATGTCAGTGTGGGAGACGATGACTTCACCTGCGGGGGCGGGACGGCGGACGTGGCGATCTCCAACAATGTTTACGGAAATGGCCACGGCGTTTCCATCGGCAGCTACACCTCGCCCAGCGTGTCCAATTTTGTGGTGATGAACTGCACCTTCACCAACACCGACACGGGGGTGAGGATCAAGACCGATCGTGACCGCGGGGGTTTTGTTCATGAAATTCAATATTCCGGTCTTTCCATGACCAACGTGATGCGCCCGATTCTCATATACTGCGAATACACCAATAAAACAATTCCTTCCCTGGACAGCATCACGCCGGCTGTGGCGGCAGCCTATCCGGCGGCCACCATCACGGCGACGACGCCGCATTACCGGGACATCACACTGAGCAACATCACCGGCAATGCCCAATCCGGACGCACAGCGGGGCTGGTTTGGGGTTTGCCGGAAAGCGCTGTCAGCAACCTCACCCTCGTGAACGTGCATTTGCAAGGGTCAAAAACCTTTGGAATTTATGACGCGCATCAGGTCTTGATTGCTGATGGCAGCGTGAGCGTTCCTGCGGGAAACAGCGAGTATTCGTTTTTTGATTCGCAGGTGACCTTTTCCAATTCCGCGCCTCCTTCCGGCATCATCACCCTGGATGGGGCCACGCGGCCTGGTTATCCCAATCAATGGTCCTTTTACCAGTGCAATGCGGCATTGGCGGATACCAATGCCCTGGCGCTGGACAGCGCGGTGACATTAAATGCCAGCCTCTTGGTGATCAGCAACAACCTGGTGATGTCGCCCTCGAACCGCTTTGACTACGTGCTCGGCAGCGCTGCCGCGTCGGTGGAGGTGAGGGGAAACCTGACCCTGGATGGGACCAATGACATCATAGCCGGGCCTGGATTCACGAACGGGGTGTACACCCTTATGACTTATTCGGGCCAGTTGAAAGGAGGACTTCCCTCACTTGGGGTGGTTCCTTCAGGTTTTGCCTGCCAGATGGATACAAACATCAGTGGCGAGGTTTTGCTGGTGGTGGGAACCAGCACCCCCGTTCCAACGCCCGGCGAGGTGATCAATGTCAACATGCAGCATGGAGCATCCTACACCGGAACAGCGGCGGCACCTGACTCGGGAACGGTTTGGAATTCAGTCACAGGCGGAGGCACGGTGGGCAATCTGATGAATTCCCTCGGGCAGACCCTGACCAATGTGAGTGTGACGCTGACGTCATCAAGCGGCTCTTACAATTTTTATAACGACAACAGTTCAGGCAACCCGGATCCGCTGGCGTTGATGAGCGGCTACATTTTTGGAGCCACTTACACCGTGGTGATATCCAATCTGGCTCCCAATCAACCCTTTGGACTGTATGCCTATTCCCATGGGAACGTGGACAATCAAACGGGGACAATTACCCTGGCTCCTGCAAACGGAGGGGCGAGCGCCTCCACGCAGGCCACCGGCAACACAGCCGATTTTCGTGATATTTATCTCTACGGCCAGGGATACGACTATGTGGCGCTGGATGGTCTGAGCGATGGCAATGGAAATTTTGCATTCACGGTGGTGAATTATCTGAACGGTTTTCAACTGGTCAAATTGACCAGTCCGCAGATAGCAGGCCTTACCAACGAGACGGTGGAGGCGGGCGGGACAGTGACCCTGAGCCCGGTCATTTCGGGGGTTCCAGCCCCTGGCTTTCAATGGTTTGACAATGGCGTGGCCATGGCAGGGCAGACGAATGGAAACTTGACCCTGAACAATGTGGCCTATTCCCAGAATGGCACGGTTTACTCCCTTTTGGCCAGCAATGTGGTGGGATTAGCCTCCAATGGGATGACCCTGACGGTGATTGTGCCACCCGCCATTTCCGGGCTGTATGACCAGTCCGCAGCGGTGGGGTCCACGGTCACCATGTCCACGGCTGTAACCGGCGAGCCTGCGCCGGTGAGTTACTGGCAATTCAACGGACACGATTTGACCGATGGCGCCACGGGACACGGATCCACGATTAGTGGAAGCGGGACAAGCACCCTGGTGCTGGCCAATGCCCAGACTGGCGATAGTGGAACTTACACTGAGGTGGCCGGGAATATGGCCGGGTCGGTGACCAACAGCATGACATTGACCGTGTCATCGGGAAATGTGGCCCCGGCGGTGACTGGACCGACTGACCAGACGGTGGTGGCGGGAAGCAACGCCACCTTTGCCGCGTCGGTGAGCGGCCTGCCGGTTCCATCTTTGCAATGGCGTCAAAATGGAATCAATTTGGCGGGAGCAGCACAGTCCACATTGACCGTGAGCAATGTAAGCTATTCGCAAAATGGGTATGTCTATTCCCTGGTGGCGACCAATGTGGCTGGGATGGTGACCAACAGTGCCACGCTGAATGTGTTGGTGCCGGTATCCATAACCACATCACCCACCAATTTGGTGGTGACCAACAGCCAGGCGGCGGTCTTTTCTGTGGTGGCCAGCGGCGTGCCTTCGCCCCATTACCAATGGTATTTCGATGGGTCACCCATAGCGGGGGCTGCAAGCGCGCAATACATTCTGCCCAATGCGAGCCCAACGAACATGGGATCGTTTCTTGTGGTTGTTTCCAATCAGGTCAACACCGTGACAAGTTCCGTGGCCATGTTGACGGTGGATTCCACCATGACGATCGTGGGGCTGGTGCCGGAAAACGGGTCGGTGGCCATCAGTCCAGACACACCCTTGACTCTTGTATTCAACGCGCAGCCCGTTCTGAAGACGCCGGGCTCGGGAAAGATTTTAATATACAATGCGGCCAATCCGTCAGTACCGGTGGACACGCTGGATATGAGCCAAAATGCCACGCTGGAATCCCCCTTTGCAGTGAATATTCAGCCCAGGGTTATTGCGGGGGACACCTTCAACAGTTTTCCAGTCATGATCCATGGGAATGATGCCGTGGTGTATCCGCACCTGGACTTGCTAACCTCCAACCAGACCTATTTTGTGACTGTGGATGGAACTGTTTTTACCGACACCAACGGGGCCTATTTCGCGGGAATCAGCGGCTCTAACGGCTGGCGTTTCAGTGCGCGGACACGAGGTCCGTTGAATGCCACAAACCTGGTCGTGGCGCAGGATGGCACCGGAGATTTTGCGACCGTGCAGGGAGCCATAGATTTTGTGCCGCCCAACAACACGGCACCCACACTGATTCAAATCCGCAACGGGATCTACACGGAAATAGTGGAGGCGCATGGAAAAAACAACCTGCTTCTGCGTGGCCAAAGCCGGGCCGGCACTGTCATTGCCTATCCGAACAACGGGAACGTGAATCCCAATACCCACCTGGAAATCGTCTTCAAGGATAATGCCAATGATATCAGTCTGGATAACCTCACCCTGGATGACACCTCCGGGTATGGGGCATCCCCAGCGGAGGCCCTAATGATTGAGAGCGGAGCCCGGCGGTTCATTGGTGATAATGTGACGATTGAAAGTTATCAAGATACCATGTTGGCCAATCAAAGCAGCAGCCAGGGTTATTTCAAGGACTGTTTGGTGCAGGGCAGCGTGGATTTCATCTGGGGCGGTGGCAACCTGTTTTTCACCAATTCAGAAATCCTTTGGTTGACGCAGGGTGGAGAAGGACCAAATCCGTCGCCTTCCTCCAGTGACATCAACAGCAATGGTTTTTCCTTTGTGAATTGCACCCTGGCAACATCGAATGGGATTACCGGGGCTCTGGTGGGACGCACGCGGGGGATCACCAATGGCAACACGGCATTGATTCAATGCCTGGTCAGTCCCGCCATCGGAGGTTGGTCTTCAGATGCCCTTCCAGTGGGAGATTACAGAAACTGGTATTACGATTGCAGTAATTTGTCCGCCACCGCTGCCATTACCTTGAGCAATGCCATACCATTGACCGGGACGGACCCGGACACTTTGGCCGCTGGTAATGCCAGTGTTTGGCTATATGGTTGGAATCCTGCCCTTTCGCCCAATATCATTGGGCAGCCTATCAGCCAATCTGTGGGTGCCGGCGGGCAAATCTCCCTGTCCGTTCAGGCCACGGGCGTTCCTGATCCCCAATACCAGTGGATGCTGGATGGAACAAACCTGCCAAACGCCAACCAGCCCATCCTGACGGTGGATAATGCCCATGCGGGCCAAGCCGGAACTTATTCGGTGAGTGTCGTTAATTCCAGTGGCGAGGTGATCAGCAGCAATGCACAGGTCAGCGTGGCCAATACCGCCCCTGTCCTGCCGGATTCACCCAATGTAATCCTTAATGCGGGGACGGTTTTAGAGGCGACCAACGCAGCCGTGGATCCGGATGCACCTCCGCAAGTTTTGACTTATTCATTGCAGCAGGGACCTGCGGGAGCCAGCGTGGACCCGCAAACAGGCCTCTTTACATGGCGTCCCGCCGCAACCCAGGCAGGTTCCACAAACATCATCAACATTGTCGTGACGGATGATGGAACGCCACCCCTGAGCGCCACAAATCAATTTCAAGCGGTGGTAAGGCCCGTGGTTTTGCCATCCATGAAAGCGACCCTGACCGGTGGTGGATTGATCAGCATCCTGGTGGGAGGGGGAACGTTGGGGCCGGATTACGTGGTGCAAACTTCCACGAACCTGGTGAACTGGCAGACACTTCTGGTCAGCAATGCGCCTGCGCAGCCTTTCACCTTCACCTGGCCGGTGACGGGTGGGGGCCCTGATTCTTTTTACCGTGTCAAATTATCGCCATAAAGCATACGGAGTTTTTCAAAGTCGTGTTTTACCGGCTTGTTTTTCCTTGAAACCGCAAAATGAAATTAATAAATAAAATTAAGATTTTCAAAGACATCGGCTTAAAACCCCTTTGTTGCCTGCCACGGTTTGGGAATCCAGCATGGAATCCCAAGCTGGGCGCGGGCGGTCGCCGCAAAGTGAACAAAACGGCATTTTTGGACAGCCAATGTTTCTGCCCGCGTCCCAAAGCTGGGACAGCAGAATCAGGGCCGCTGAAACGGGGGTTCCCGGGAGTTTTGTTAACCGAGATGATGGCGCTGGCGTTGGCAGGCTGGTGCGGCACAGTTTCAGGGAGTGAACCATTTGCAACTCCCGCATTACCCGTGATTCCCTCACATCATTTCAGCGTCCTTGATTATGGAGCGGCGGGGGATGGAGTTGCCACAAACACTGTTGCGATGCAGGCAGCCATTGATGCCGCAGGGCTTGCAGGAGGTGGCACCGTGGAAGTGCCTGCGGGAATCTTTCTATGCGGACCCATCCGCTTTGCGAGCAGTGTTCGGCTGCAACTGGATGACGGGGCCGTATTAAGAATGTTGCCGCTGGGCCAGTACCCTGGCGGGAGCAGGAACCCGGAAAGTTTTATCAGCGCCACAAGGCTTCATGATATTGCCATCACCGGACCTGGAACCATTGATGGCCAAGGCTCACCCTGGTGGCCCTTGGCCCGGCAGCATGGGGCAAGACGGCCCAAAATGATTGCAATCGCCGGTTGCCAGCGCGTCCTTTTGGATAAGGTGCATTTGATGAATTCCCCGATGTTTCATATTTCAATGAATGGGGTCAGGGATGTGACTGTTCTTGGTGTGATCATCCGGGCGCCCGCATCCACGGACCCCGTCAACCCCAGCCATAACACGGATGCGTGCGACATCACGGGCAGGGATGTGTTGGTGAAAAATTGCGATGTGAGCGTGGGCGATGATGATTTCACCTGTGGCGGGGGGACATCCAACGTGTTGATCACGCATTGCACCTATGGAAACGGGCATGGTGTTTCGATTGGCAGTCCCACGCGAGGCGGCGTCTCAAATCTTACGGTAACCGATTGCACCTTCCAAGACACGGATTGCGGTATCCGAATCAAATCAGACCGGGATCGCGGAGGTTTCCTGCGGGATTTGAATTATGAGAACCTTCGAATGACCAATGTGGGCATTCCCATTTTGATTTATGCATCCTACATGGCGAAGGAGCGCGAATTTCGAAATCTACAAAATATCACGCCGCAGATCGCAGCAGGGTATCCGCCAGCTCCGGTCACGAGCCTGACGCCCATTTACCGGGACATCCTTTTCAGCAATATCATTGCCACGGCCAGTTCCGGCAGCAGGGCTGGTTTGATTTGGGGATTGCCGGAAATGTCGGTGAGCAATGTCCTGCTGGCGGGCGTGCGCATCCAGGCGGACAAACCGTTTGGAATATTTGACGCACAAGGCGTGCAATTATCTGGAACCCAAATCCAGACGCCTGAAGGGGTGAATCATCTGGCTGTTTACAATGCCCAAGTGTCCCAATCCAGCCCGCAATGATGAAATTTAAAAACAACCCCAATATTGCACGTTTAAGCATCAAAACTTTCAATTCAAAAATGAAAGAAACAATCGTCTCTTATCCGTTGGTTCTACTGGCAATCGTGCTTGCGGCGCTGTTGGCGCCCGCCCCGCGGGTTTTGGCTGCGGACAAAATAAAAATCGTGCTTGTGGGTGACTCCACTGTCACGGACAAATCCGGCTGGGGTCTTGGTTTCAAGCAATTCCTCAATGATGGCGCGGAATGCATCAATTTGGCGCGGGGCGGGCGCAGTTCGTTGAGTTACATGCGGGAAGGCCGGTGGACCAATGCGCTGGCCATGCGCGGGGATTATTACCTTATTCAATTCGGGCATAATAATGAGCCGGGCAAGCCGGGGCGTTCCACGGACATGGCCACTTTTGTGGCGAACATGAATCAATACGTGGACGACGCCCGCGCAGCGGGAGCCCAGCCCATCCTTGTCACGCCCCTTACGCGCCGTCAATGGGATAAGGAGCATCCTGGAAAAATAAAATCCAGCCTGGCGCCTTACGCAGATGAGGTTCGGAAAATTGCGGAGGAGAAGCATGTGCCGCTGGTGGACTTGCAGGCGCGCAGCATCGAGTTATGCGAGTCCCTGGGGCCTGAAAAATGCCTGGAATTCAGCCCGATGAAAAATGACGCGGGGCGGCAGGTTTACGATGCAACACACCTCAATACCATGGGCAGTGTGATGTTTGCCCGATTGGTGGTGGAAGAGTTGCGCAAAGCCGTGCCAGACCTGGCGCCTGTATTGCGCGCGTCCGTTTCCGGGATCAATCCAGTATTGCAGACGAGGGTCTTTGATGAAATCGTGACCCCGGACGGCGCAGGAGATGCGGTGACCATTCAGGAGGCTCTGAAACGTGTGCCGGATCATCGCGGGTCTCCGTGGAGAATCCTCGTTGAACCCGGGCTTTACCATGGGCAATTCATGGTGCCTGCGGCGTTGGACCATGTCTGGCTGGTGGGGGTGGATGCGGCGAGCACCATTCTGAATTACCACCTCAACGTGAACGAGGCGCCACCAGGAGAAACGTATCAGTTCAATCCCGGATTGGTGGTGGCCGGCAATGATTTTTTGGCGGAGAACCTGACGATTGAGAATGATTCCGGGGATCATGGGCAGGCGCTGGCACTGCGGGTGGATGGAGACCGCGAGGTTTTCAGGAATTGTCGCATCACCGGCTGGCAGGATACCCTGATGATGAACAATGGTCGTGATTACTTGACCAACTGCTATGTGGCCGGGAGAGTGGATTTTATTTACGGATCTGCCACCGCGCTGCTCGATCAATGTGAGATACACAGCCGCAATGGCGGGCATGTGACGGCTGCCAGCACACCGGAGAACCAACCCTATGGATTTGTATTTATAAAATGCAAACTGACCGGCGATGACAAGCCGTGGGTGGATTCCAAAGGGCACACAGCCAACCAGAGGAAAACGCCGATAGCCGACCTGGGCCGGCCATGGCGTCCCCATGCAAGCGTGGCCTACCTGGATTGCTGGATGGGCAGCCACATCGCTCCGGCGGGCTGGAACAACTGGGGAAAGGTCCAAAACGAATCCACCGCCCGCTATGCGGAGTATGACAGCACAGGTCCCGGGGCCAATCCACAGGCAAGGGTGGTGTGGGCGCATGAACTCACCGCAGAACAGGCAAAAAGTTACACGGTCGAAAACATTCTGGGAGGCCAGGACCATTGGAACCCCGCCGAGGAATGAGGATGAACCCCACCCCGCTTCATAATCATTTGTGGCCGGGCCGAGGTTCGAATATGCGTCGCCTGGCGCCTCTGTTCGTGCTGGGCTTGTTTGGTTGGGCCATTCCAGCTATGGCTGTGCCATCGCCTCACATCATTCGAATCGTGCTGGTGGGGGATTCCACCGTGGCGGACAGTTCCGGCTGGGGGCTGGGATTCAAGTGCCGCGTGGACCCGCAAAAGGCGCAATGCATCAACCTGGCGGCGGGCGGACGCAGTTCCCTGAGTTACCTGCGCGAGAAGCGATGGGACGATGCCCTGGGTTTGAAGGCGGATTATTATTTGATTCAATTCGGCCATAATGACCAGCCGGGCAAACCCGGGGTTTCCACCGAGCCAGGGGTGGGTTATCGCGAGTGCCTGATCCGGTATGTGGAGGAGGCTAAAGCCGCCGGTTCCCAGCCCGTGCTGATCACCCCTCTGACCAGGCGGGAGTTTGGAAAGGATGGAAAGATTCACTCGAGCCTGGCGCCCTATGCCACCGTGATGCGGCAGGTCGCAATGGCGGAACATGTGCCGGTGGTGGACCTCCAGTCGGCCAGCATTGCCCTGTGTGACAAGCTGGGAAAGGAGGGATGTGTGCCGTACTCGGCAGTGACGAGCGCGGGAAAACCTGATGGAACTCATTTGAACACGCCGGGAGGCATATTGTTTGGCGGGTTGGTGGTGGAGGGTTTGCAGCAGGCGGCACCTGCTTTGGCAGATTGCTTTTTGGCACAGCCCGTGGCCGTTTCCAACCTGCCCCCGCCCGCCATTTATGAAGTGGCGGATTTTGGAGCGCGTGGAGACGGTGTGGCGGATGACACGCACGCCATTCAATCGGCCTTGGATGGCTGCTGGCATGGAGGCGGCGGGGTTGTGCGCGTCACGAAGGGACGCTACAGGATTGGTCCCTTGCATTTGCACAGCCAGTGCGCACTCCAATTGGATCAAGGCGCGTTGCTGCTGGCTTCGGACCGGCATGCGGATTACGCCGGGGTTCACGCCCTGATTTCAGGTGACAACCGGACCCAAACATTCCCGCCCCATGGTCCAGTGGTCCACGTTCAATTATCTTGCAGCCAATGGGGACGGCCGGTTATTGGTCCTGCCGGGGTCAGCCGGTGCCTCAGAGCAATTTTACCGGGCGGTTTCCATTCAATAAATCCAGCCACTTGGTCAATTTAAAAATGAAAAACAGATCAAAGTCGTTCAAGGGTGGTCATCCCATGACCCGGCGCGCTGCCCTGCCCGGCAATGATGCGAGTGCGATGGATGGGCATCCCGGGATCCATCGGAGTCTGGATTACATTTTCAGGTATTTTCGCGATCCCATCACCCCCTCGGACCTGGCCAGGCTGTGTGGAATGTCCCGGCGGGGTTTCTACATGGCTTTCCAGAAAAAAGTGGGCGCCAGTCCCGGCGCCATTCTCCGGGGGTGCCGCATTGAATATGCCAAGCAATTATTGATCGAGGATGACCTTCTTTTAACCCAGATTGCCGGGCAATGTGGGTTTCGCAGCGTGAACAGCTTTTGTGTGGCTTTCCAGCGCGCCGTCAAGATGTCGCCCAAACGGTACCAGCGCCGATGCTGGCTGGCTGTCTGCCGGGAGTTGAAAAAAGACCCCGGGCACGCTAGCCAGTCTGCGTCGGCCATCACATTTCCTGCCAGTCTGGGCGGCAAGTCATTCCCAGTCATCCCCTCTCTGTCACCCAGATCAAACAGGAGAAAACAAAAAGATGTTATAGCCCGCCAACCTCGCTGATTTTATGAAGAAAATGAAATGGATTCCATCTCTCACGCCGGTCCTGGCTTGGATTCTTGCCATCGCGGCGACTCTCCATGCCGCCGCCGCAGCGCCGGATTTGCCGCAGATTCCCCCGCACACATTCAGCCTCCCGGATTATGGCGGTGTCCCGGATGGAGTGACCTTAAACACGGAGGCCTTTTCAAAGGCGATTGCTGCCGTTTCACAGGCCGGCGGTGGTCGCTTGACGGTGCCATCCGGGCTGTGGCTCACAGGTCCCATCACATTATGCAGTCACTTGGACCTGCATCTGGACCGGGGCGCAGTGATTCTATTTTCCGGGGATTACCATCTTTATCCTCTCCGGGTGTTTGATGTGCGGGGTGAAAAGGAAGTGGGATCCGCGCCGCCGGTCTTCGGTATGGGGCTGGAAGACGTGGCCATCACGGGTGAGGGTATCTTGGATGGGGGAGGGTCCGCCTGGAGACCCGTGAAACGGGGCAAGATGGGTGAAACGGATTGGAACGCCTTGGTGCATTCCGGCGGCGTGCTGGACGCCCGCAAGGAAACCTGGTGGCCAAGCCGGTCGGCCATGAATGGCGAAAATGTTTTCAACCAATTGGAGTCCGCCGGTGATGTCAACCCGGCTGATTACGAGACGATCCACGACTGGCTGCGGCCCCGCATGGTTCGATTGTTGGATTGCCGTCGTGTTTTGTTGCAAGGTGTGACCTTTCAAAACCCGCCCAATTGGACCTTGAATCCGCAGTTATGCGAGAATGTTTCGATCCTGAACGTGACGGTGCATAACCCGCCCTATGCCCAAAACAGCGATGCCTTGGACTTGGAATCCTGCAGGCATGCGCTGATCCGCAATTGCACTTTTGAGGCGGGGGATGATGGGATTTGTTTAAAGTCGGGCAAGGATGCGGTGGGGCGCAGGATTGGGGTGCCCACGGAGGATGTGGATGTGGAGGGATGCACGGTCTATTACGCGCATGGCGGTTTCGTGGTGGGTAGCGAAATGTCCGGCGGGGTGCGAAATATTCGCGTGCATAATTGCACCTTCATGGGCACCGAGGTGGGATTGCGTTTTAAAAGCACGCGTGGCAGGGGCGGGGTCGTGGAGAATGTGGACATATCCGACATCCACATGGCCAACATTCTCGGCGGCGCCATTGATTTCAATTTGTTTTATGGAGGAAAACCACCCGGGGACACGGCGGGGCAGGAGGCGGAGGACGCAGCCCCCGTGGACGAGGGAACACCCCAATTTCGCAACATCCGCATCTCTCATTTGACGTGCAGGGGCGCCATGCGCGCCATTTTGCTTGAGGGTTTGCCGGAAATGCCGCTGAAGAACATCGTGTTGAACGATGTGATGATCACCTCCAGGGAGGGGGTTTGGGTGCAGGATGCCAGCCATGTGGATTTCGAAAATGTCCGGGTGGATAACCAGACCGGCCCCGCCTTGACTGAAAAAGCAGTGCAACACTCCAGAATTCAAGTCTTGAAATGAAACCTGCCGGCTCATTTCGTTGGGTGGTCTGCGGGCTTCTATTTGCCCTGGTCTCCCTGAGCTACATGGACCGGCTGATCATTGGCATGTTGAAAAAACCAATTGGAGCCCAGTTGGGTTGGTCCGAGGCGGATTACGGATATATCGCCGCAGGGTTTTCCTTTGCTTATGCCTTTGGTTATCTCTTTGGTGGCCGGGCCATGGATATTCTCAAAATCAAGCGGGGCCTTCCGTTGTTTGTCTTTGTTTGGTGCCTGGCCGTGGCGGCGCATGGTTTGATCCGCTTTGTGAATCCCACCGAGCAATTCCATACGGCCTTTCCCTGGTTTTCATTGGTGGAACCCGGTTTCCGCTGGATCACGCTGGCCATGCCCATGACGGTGGCCGGGTTTGTGGCGGCCCGCGTGGTCTTGGGTCTTGCAGAGGGGGCAAATTTTCCAGCCGCCATCCGCACGGTGGCGGAATGGTTCCCGGTCCAGGAAAGAGCCTATGCCACCGGATGGTTCAATGCGGGGACAAACGTCGGGGCGGTGCTGTGTCCCATCGGTGTTCCCTGGGTTTATTCCAGGCTGGGATGGTCCGTGACATTCTATCTGACCGGCTTGGCTGGTCTGGCCTGGCTGGTGGCGTGGTGGTGGCTCTATGATGAGCCGGAAAAAAGTTTCAGGCTCAGCCCATCGGAATTGCTCTACATCCAAGGGCAGCCAGCCACGCCGGCAAATCCAGCCCGTGGAATGTCCTGGCTGGCTTTGATCCGCCAGCGGCCCGTGGTGGCCTTCTTAATTGCCAGCATCCTGGCCGGGCCGGCATGGGGATTCTACCAGTTTTTTGTCCCGGATTTCCTGGAAAAACAATTTCATCTGGGTCTTCAGGCCACCGGCTGGTGGACGGGTTGCTTTTTTGGACTCACTGCCGTGGGCGGCATCACCGGCGGTTGGCTGGCCGGGTTTTTATTGGGCAAAGGTTGGAACTTGAACACCGCCCGCAAATTCGCCTTACTCGCTTGCGCCCTATCGGTAGTGCCAGTTTTTCTGGCACCCATGGCCGGAAGTGTCCAGCTCGCAGTCCTCATCGTCGGCCTGGCTGGAGCCGCTCATCAAGGCTGGTCTGCCAACCTCTACAGCGTCCTTTCCGATACCTTGTCCAAGCAGGACATTGGATCTGCGGTGGGCATGGGAGGGTTTGTCTGCTTTTTCACCGGCGGATGGGTGAATGCCTTCACCGGTTTGATTCTCGAAAAAACAGGGAGTTATGAGTGGGTTTTTGCCTACTTTTCCCTCACTTACGTTTTTTCACTGGCCATGCTGCATTGGCTGGTGCCACGCATTGACCTGGCACGCCTGTCACCAGGGATTGCTCCTCAACCAATGCCCGGTTCCTGCCAGGCGTCCCAACCTTGAAACCATCACAACTACTTTAAATATGAATGCCCTATCATCGTCTGCCACCACAGTTTCCGTGGGGACAAGGCTGGCTCGCTCCGGGTCCTCAAACTCGTTCCCCTGGGTCAGTGACCAGGGCGACGGCTCCTATCGCAACCCCGTCCTTTACGCCGATTACTCGGACCCGGATGTCATTCGGATGGGCGAGGATTTTTATATGACGGCCTCCAGCTTTAATTGCGTCCCAGGGTTGCCGGTTCTGCATTCGAGGGACCTCGTCAACTGGCAGCTCATTGGCCATGCCCTCGCCCGGTTGCCTCATCCACGCTACGCGCAAATGCAGCCGGGCTGCGGAGTTTGGGCGCCAGCTTTGAGGCATCATGCTGGAAAATTCTGGATCTTTTTTCCCATGCCGGATGAGGGTGTTTACCACGTCACAGCATCGCATCCCGCCGGCCCCTGGTCAGAACCCCATCTGGTCCAAGCCGGTTTGGGTCTGATTGATCCCTGTCCATTCTGGGATGATGATGGACGGGCCTACCTGGTCCATGCCTATGCCGGCTCCAGGGCCGGCATCAAGCATCGCCTCCGCATGTGCCCCATGGAGCCCGATGGCACCCGGTTATTGGGCGAGGGCCACATCATTTTTCATGACCCGGACCGTCATCCCACATTGGAAGGACCCAAAATATACAAGCGCCGGGGCTGGTACTATGTGCTCGCCCCCGCAGGTGGAGTGGAGCAGGGTTGGCAAGTGGCCCTGAGGTCCCGTTCCATTCAAGGGCCTTATGAAGACCGGATCGTTTTGTCCCAAGGCGACACCGATATCAATGGCCCCCACCAGGGAGCCTTGGTGGACACTGCCGATGGCAACACGTGGTTTGTGCATTTTCAGGATGCGGGCGTTTATGGCCGGATTGTGCATCTCCAGCCTGTGGAATGGCAGGATGACTGGCCCGTCATGGGCAGGGATGGGCACCCTATAATGGGTCATAGAAAACCAGTCCCTGACATCAATGGCCTCATTCTCAGTCCTGCCACCAGCGATTCCTTTGATGGCCCCAGGCTTGGATTCCAGTGGCAATGGCAGGCCAATCCCCAGCCCTCCTGGCATTCTTTGGACGCCCGTCCCGGCTGGTTGAGGCTTTACCCACAGGAGGAAGAAATCATTTCAGCCCGGCAACCGAATTTTCTGCTGCAAAAATTTCCCTCGCCCCATTTCATTTTAAGAACCACCCTGGATGCCTCCGGGTTGGAATTGGGACAATTTGCAGGTGTGGTGGTGGCCGGCAGGTGCGCCGCCATGCTGGGGCTGGAACGCCAGGGGACGGAATTCAAGCTTGTATGGCGCGAGGATGGCTCGGTCAAATACCTCCGCTCCATTACAAATCCAATCGTTCATCTCTGGATAAAGGTTCGGGCCGGGGGGGGATGTGAGTTTGGCTGCAGTAATGAAGCCGAGGGCGGCCCCGCACTGCAAACCTTCCAGGCCGTCAAAGGCGAGTGGATTGGAGCCAAAATGGGTCTCGTGAGCATCAAACCACGCGGCGGAAAGCAAGGTGGCTGGGCCGACTTTGCCCGGTTCCAATTAACTTGAATATTGCTTTAAATATTTAAAAGACCGTTTTAAAAATTGGAGGGATTTAAACAGCGTTGTTCCGAATTTTAAAAACTATCTCGCAGGCATTGGATTGAAGGGTCAACAAACATCAATGGATCTCGGCGTTCTCCGGCGTACGGCTGAACCGATCGGGAACCAGACCGGGGGGGCGGCTGGAGTGGGGATTGGGGTGATGACTCCGGGGTTGGCGGGGATGGGGACGGCAACCGGGGTTGCCTGGGGTGCGGGCAGCCCGGTGTTGACCACCGGTTCGCGATGCGAGGACTTCATACCCAATGGATCGAATCCCGGTATCTTCTGTTGAACGCGTCCGATGGGGTTCTTTTCATCGGGCAAGATAATCTCGTAGTATTCATTGAATATTTCCACATCCTTGAAATACAACTTGCGCATTTCGGCGATGTGCTCGGCCTGGGTGGGTTGGTTGGCGGCGAATGCCTCGGCTTCCTCGCGAGCGGCCTTCGCCTTGGCGG
>JAKAFL010000026.1 GCA_021817945.1 bacterium
CCCGCTCCCTCTCCGTCAATATCTCCAGTTCCCCAATACGCCCCTCAGGGTTCTTGATAATACTCTCCAACAGCCTCCCATAATGCCCCAGCATCCGCTCCATCCGGTCCCCGTCAAATAAATCCGTCGAATACTCTATACTCACACGCACCCCCTCTCCTTCCTCCTCCACAAACATCGTCAAATCAAACTTCGATGTCCCACTATCCACTCGTATCGCCTCAACCTCCAACCCCTCCAGCTTCAATTCCCCTCCAGGCGCGTTCTGCATCACAAACATCACCTGCATCAGCGGCGAACGGCTCGTGCTCCGCTCCGGATTCATCACCTCCACCAACCGCTCAAACGGCAGGTCCTGGTGCGCATACGCCTCCAGCGCCACCTCCCGCGTCCTCCTCATCAACTCCACAAACCCAGGTTCCCCGCTCAAATCCCCCCTCAGCACCAGCGTGTTCACAAAAAATCCCACCAATCCCTCCAACTCCTCACGCCGCCGACCCGCTACGGGCGTCCCAACCAACATATCCTTCTCTCCAGTGTACCTCATCAACAACACCTCAAACGCCGACAGCATCACCATGAACAACGACGCACCTTCCTTCCGTCCCAATCCCCTCAACCCTCCTACTAATCCCGCTGGCAATTCCATCCCAACTGTCGCCCCACGATAACTCACCTGCGCAGGTCGCGGTCGGTCCGCCGGTAACTCCAGCACCATCGGCGCTCCAGCCAGTTTCTTTCTCCAATACCCCTCCTGCTCCGCCCTGACTTCCCCTTCAAACCACACTCGCTGCCATTCCGCATAGTCCGCATATTGCAAATCCAACCCGGAAAGCGGCGTCTCTTTCCCTTCCACATATGCTGCGTATAAACCGGTAATCTCCCTCAGTATCACCCCCACTGACCATCCGTCCGCCGCAATGTGATGAATCACCAGCAGCAACACATGCTCCTCAGGCCCCAACCTGTACACACGCATCCTGAAAACCGGCCCATTTCTTAAATCAAATGGCAACTGCCCTTCAACCTCGCACAACCGTCTCATCTCCAATTCCCGCTCTTCATCCCTTAATTCATGCAAATCTATCACAGGCAACTCCACCGAACTTGCCTCCTCGATTATCTGCACTTGATGGCCTTCCACCAATTCATAACGCGTGCGCAATATCTCATGGCGGCTCACAATTTCCTTCAAACAGCGCTCCATCAACCCCACATCCAGCTTCCCACGAAACCGGTACCCCAAAGGGATATTGTACTCTCTACCACCTGACACCAATTGTCCCAAAAACCACAGGCGCTCTTGGGCAAAGGACAGTCGCGCTGGCCCCACTGAATTTCTCTTTCTAATCGCCGTCTCGGTGGTCAAACGCATCCCCTCAACCACCCTCGCCATCTCCCTCAATACCGGGTGTTCAAAAACAGCCCTCAGCGGCATCTCCACTCCCAACTCCTGCCTCACTTTCGACACCAGCCGCGTCGCCAGCAGCGAGTGACCTCCACACTCAAAAAAATGATCCCCCAAGCTGGCCCCCTTCACTCCAAGCAATGCTTCCCATATCCTTGCCAATGCCAACTCCACAACCGTCCCAGGCGGCTCATACTCAGCCTCCCTCGCCTTATATTCAGGCTTCGGCAACCCTTTCCGGTCCACCTTCCCGTTGGCTGTCAAAGGCAGCCGTTCCAACACCTGATACGCCGCAGGCATCATGTATTCAGGCAGCTTCCTCCTCAATTCCTCCCTCATCCCTTCCACTGTCATCCCCTCCCCAACCACATACGCCACCAACCTCTTCTCCTTGCCTTCATCCTCGCGCAACACCACCACCGCTTCCTTCACACCAGCACATTCCCTCAACACCGCCTCAATCTCTGCCAACTCAATCCGAAATCCCCTCAGCTTCACTTGATGGTCCATCCGCCCAAGATAGCGGATGCGTCCATCCCCAAGCCTAACCACCAAATCCCCCGTCCTATACATTCGTCCCCCCTCACGGCCCGACCATGGATCAGGCACAAACGCCCTATCAGTGAGGTTCTTTTGATTCATGTATCCCCGCGCCAATCCATGACCCCCAATGAATAGTTCGCCAGGCAACCCCACCGCCTGGGGACGCATACATCGGTCCAAAACATAAAAGGTCGTATTGCCCACCAACCCGCCAATCAAAACCTCCTCACCAGGAAAAATCCGTAACGCCGCAGACCAAATGGTCGTTTCCGTGGGACCATACATGTTCCAGAGGGCACAGCATCGCTCCAGCAACTGCGCCGCCAGATCCACTGACCACCCCTCCCCTCCGCACAAAAGCATGAGATCTGCCTTCCCCTCCCAACCCGAATTCAATAACAGCCTGTACGTGCTTGGTGTGGCTTGAAAGATCGTAGCCGAGGATTCTTTTATTATCAGGGACAGGGCCACGCCATCCATGGCGGCTTCCCGGGAGGCTATAATCACTCTTGCACCACAAATTAATGGCAGCCATATTTCAAGTCCCGCAATGTCAAAGGAAAGCGTGGTGACCGCCACCAAAACGTCCTCGGCACCCAACCCCGGACTGGCCTTCATTGAACAAAGAAAATTCACCAAAGCCAGATGCTCCACCAAAACCCCCTTGGGATTCCCTGTGGACCCGGACGTATAGATCATGTACGCCGCATTTTGAAATTCCGCCACACAGACCGGGGTTTCCAAAATTTCCTTTTGAATTAACGGCCAGTCCTCATCCAGGCAAATCACCTTCACCCCACCCACCGGCAGCAATCCAACGAGCCGCTTCTGCGTCAAAAGGACAGCCACCCCCGAATCCTTCAACATGTATTCAAGCCGGTTTTTCGGATAGTCCGGATCAAATGGCACATAAGCACCTCCAGCTTTCATTATCCCCAGCAACCCAACCACCATCTCAAGTGACCGCTCCACACAAATCCCCACCAACACCTCCGGCCCAACTCCCAGTTTTTGCAGGGAACGCGCCAGTTGATTGGCACGTGCATTCAACTCCCCATACGTCAACTCCTCCCTCTCAAACACCACGGCCACCGCCTCAGGCGTCCGCCTCACCTGCTCCTCAAACAACTCATGCACGCACTTCCCACTTGGATACTCACGCTCCGTCCGGTTCCATTCCACCAACACTTGCTCCCGCTCCCTCTCCGTCAATATCTCCAGTTCCCCAATACGCCCCTCAGGGTTCTTGATAATACTCTCCAACAGCCTCCCATAATGCCCCAGCATCCGCTCCATCCGGTCCCCGTCAAATAAATCCGTGTTGTATTCCATCTCAATTAAAACATCATCCCCCTCGTCGGTCAGAAACACGGTCAGATCAAATTTTGAGGTTCGGTTTTGCGACATTAATGGAACTGCATTAAAACCTTTTATGCCTCCAAACGTCCGCGTTTGAGTCCGGTCACGCCAGTCCATCATTACTTGAACAATTGGCGCGAAACTCAGGCTCTGCTGGGGGCGCACACGATTGATCACCTCCTCAAACGGCGCCGCTTGATGCCGGCAAAGATCCGCCAAACCCGACTGCACCCGCCTCCAAACCTCACGGAAACTTGAATCTCCCGACAAGCCTGTGCGCAGCGCATGAATATTCGCTAAAAAGCCAACTGCAGATTCAAACTCCTGCCGGTCCCGGTTATTCGCAACAACACCCAAAACAATGTCGTCAATGCCGCAATAACGAAACAACAACACATTCAGCGCAGCAGTAAAAAGCGTGAACAGGGTCGTTTCCGCCTGCTGGCTGGATTCACGCAATTTTTTCACCAGTTTGTTACCAATCCGAACATTTTTTCGGCTGCCCGCATGCCTGTTCGCTTCCCTTCGCGGGCGGTCTGATGGCAATTCCAGCAAAGGCGGCGCCCCTTGCAGTTTTTTCTGCCAAAAGATCAAATCATCCTCGAAACGACCTTCCGCCAGTTGCCGAGCCTGCCACAGCGCGAAATCCCCATGTTGAACCGTCAAGGCGGGCAATTGGGGAGCCTGTCCCTGCAAAAGCGCGGAATAACTGGCGGACCATTCCCGCCAGACCACATCCACGGAAGCTCGATCACAAACCAAATGATGCATCATAAGGATGATGACATGATCCTCCGGCCCCAACTCCAGAACAGTCACACGAATTCCCGGCTCATTCAAAAGCTGGAATGGGCGCTCTGGCTCCTCAAGAAGCAACTGCTTTATGCGCGATTCAAGCACTTCCCCCGCCAACGCACTCAGGTCAATTTTCTTTAAATGCAAAGGCCAACTCTCATGCAATAACATGGCAGGCTCCCCATCCTGCAAAACCACGGTTGACCTTAAAATTTCGTGTCTCGAAACAACCTTGTTAAAAGCCTGCTCAAGCACCGCATGATTCATTTTTCCAGCCAGCCTCACCGAATCAGATTCGTTATAAAGAGGAACCTCCGGCATCAATTGCCCAAAATACCAGATTCTTTTTTGGCCGGCATTAAGCGGGTAAAGTGAGGATTGACTTCGCATTGGTATTTCAGATTCGTCCGGTCCTGGGAGTGAAAAGCACTTTTCAACTGGCACCATGGCAAATATTCAGGCTCATCAATAAAAGCGGGGTTACGCTAAATCCGTTTTTTCTTTAAGTCAATGAACCATTTGCAGTCTGAACAATTGCAAAATCGCCCTCAAGCCCGCGCTGCGGCAAAGCTTTAAACAACCTAAACATCGTCATTCATCGGTTTTACGACAAATTCCGTGCGTTTTGGTTTGCATGCGGTCAAAAAGTTGGTATTTCATCGGTCATTTCAACAAACCATGAAAGCGCCCCCTCCCCTGTTTTTAGGATTGGATTCCAGCACGCAAAGCCTTAGCGCTGTCGTGATTGACTTGGATCATGGCCGGGTGGTTTATGAAAAATCATTAAACTTCGACCAATCGCTTCCGCAGTTTGGCACGCAAAACGGCGTTCTTCCCAACAAAAATCCCTTGGTGCGGCATGGAAACCCACTGCTATGGGTTGCGGCTTTGGATTTGATTTTTGCGGCCATGAAACAAGACGGAGTCGCCTTGGCCCGGATTGTTTCAATCAGTGGGAGCGGGCAGCAGCACGGATCGGTTTATCTAAACAACCAGGCCGCCAAAACATTGGCGCAACTTGATCCCCGCCGGGACTTGCAATCCCAATTGCGCGGCATTTTTTCACGTTGTACGGCCCCAATCTGGATGGACTCATCCACCACCCGGGAATGCGGTGAAATACGTGAAAAGTTAGGTGGACTTCAAAAAATGATTGAGGCCACGGGATCAGATGCCTTTGAACGTTTCACCGGACCGCAGATTCGCAAATTTTATCGCACTTCACCATCCTCCTACGCGGGCACGCGACACATTGCCTTGGTGAGTTCATTCATGGCCTCTGTGCTTTCGGGGCGGCTGGCGCCCATTGATTACGGGGATGGAGCGGGGATGAACCTCATGGACATCCGTCGGCGCCAATGGCACGCCCAGGCATTGCGCGCCACTGCGCCTGGATTGGCTCGCCTTCTACCCGATCTCGCTCCTGCCGGGACAGTGATTGGCCGGATTTCTCCTTACTTTGCCAGCAAATATGGCGTCAATCCCGAGGCGTTTTCATGCGTCTGGACCGGCGACAACCCAGCCAGCGTGGTGGGATTGGGCCTCATTCAACCGGGACAAGCCGCCATCAGCCTGGGCACCAGCGATACCTTGTTTGGCACGCTCCAGGAATGCCGGACGGACGCCAACGGCGGGGGACACCTCTTCGGTTCACCCGCAGGAGGTTATATGTCGCTGATTTGTTTCAAGAACGGGTCTCTGGCCCGGGAACACGTTCGCAAACAGTTCGGATTAAAAGACTGGGCAACCTTCGCCCGCCAGGTGGATCGCGCCCCGATTGGAAATCATGGTGCCATCCTCCTGCCTTGGTTTGAACCTGAAATTGTTCCCCGTGTTCTGAAAGCGGGACCCCGCCGCATTGACTTGGATGAAAACAACCCTCCCGCCAATTGCCGGGCCATTTTTGAAGGACAGGCCCTAGCCATGCGCCTTCATTCAGGGTGGATGAAAATCACACCCAAAACCTTGCTGGCGACCGGCGGCGGAGCCAACGACCGGACCCTCTTGCAGATCATGGCCAATGTCTTCAAATGCAAGGTCCAACGAATTGAAGTTTCAAAGAGTGCGGCTCTCGGCGCCGCCCTCCAGGCGGCCTATGGTTTTCTCAAAGCTCGGGGAAAATCCCCTTCCTGGCCAAAACTGGTGCGCCCCTTCTCCAAGCCCATGCCCAATACCTGTTTCCTCCCAAATCCAAAGGCGATGGTTATTTATGATCAAATGATTCAAAAATACGCCGCCTGCGAGCTTGCCGCCCTGGCTTGAATCCACGATTAAGGAATTCTTTTACGGTACGCTGAAAAACACAGGATCCGAAAGCATGACCAAGAAGCGTCTCTTTCGCCCTGGCATTCGTTCCCGGCATTCGTTCCTTGACCTGACCAAGTCTTGATAGGAAAATCCAGCACAAATTTATGGCAACCAAAACCATCATCAAACCCGCAAAATCCCCCACCGCCGTGGGGCCTTATAATCATGCCGTCAAAATTGGCGACCTCTTGTTCTGTGCCGGTCAAATCCCCATAGACCCCAAGGATGGCAATTTAATAGAAGGGGATATCAAAGCCCAGACGCAGAGAGTGCTTGAAAATGTGAAGGCCATACTGGAGGATCAGAAACTGTCCTTTCAAAACGTGGTAAAGAGCACGGTTTTCATGACAAACTTGGGGGATTTTTCGGGTATGAACGAAATTTACGCCAAATACTTCACGGAAAATCACCCTGCCCGCTCCACCATTCAGGTGGCAGCCCTTCCCAAGGGCGCAAGCGTGGAAATCGAGGTTATTGCTCATTTTTAAGCATCAGAGCGAAAACTCCGGGTCTGCAGAAAGGCTTTTAAATCCCACCCGGCAATTCAAGCGCCCGCTGGTTTAAATCATTTCAACAGCATGCCAGTTGGAATAGACATCCTGATTGCGGCAAGCCTGGCCGGGGGGCTGGGTTTTCTCATGGCGTGGCTGTGGGCGGCAAACCGGGGAGGGACGGCTGCACCACAGTCGCATGAGCTTGAGGAGGAATTGCGCAAGCAGGTTGCCACCCGGGAAAAGGAGCTTGTGGAATTGAGACAACGTCTGGTTGAAAGCCAGGCCGATCTGGCAGCGGCCAAGGCCCGGCAATCTGCATCGGAAGAACTATTGGAAGCTCAGAGGAAGTCTCACCAAAGCGCACTGATTGAAGCCCGGGCCATTCAGGACCGCGCGCTCGCTGAATTACGCGACACCTTCAAGGCTCTCAGCGCCGATGCCCTTCGCCAGACGGCGCCCGATTTTTTGCGATTGGCAGAGCAATCCTTTGGCCGCCTCCAGGAAACCGCCAAGGGAGACCTCGCCCAGCGGCAGGAGGCTATCAAAACGCTTGTTGAGCCACTCAAACAACAGCTTGAAACTTATCAGGCACACCTCCGCCAGAATGCTGGGGCGCAATCAGAAACTCTTGGCGAGGTCAAAAAGCAACTCGAACTGCTATCCATGCAAAGCCAGAATTTGGCCAGCGAAACCCGGCAGTTTCGCATGGTGCTGCACTCCAACCAAGCGCGGGGCAAATGGGGTGAGGAAACCTTGCGCCGTGTGGTGGAAGCCGCCGGCATGAGTGTCCATTGCGACTTCACCGAGCAATCGCAGACGCAGGAAAACCGACCCGACCTCGTGGTGCGCCTGCCAGCAAACCGTTGCATCATTGTGGATGCCAAGGTGCCGGATTTTGATTTTATCAATGCGCTTGAAACGGCAGACCCAGCCACCCGCGCCGCATCCCTGGCGGCCCATGCGCAAAAGCTCAAGGAAACCATCCGCAGCCTGGCGGGTCGCGATTACCCTGGCCAGTTCCCGCAGGCGTTGGATTACGTCATTCTCTTCCTGCCGGCGGAATCCCTTTTTAGCGCCGCCCTTGAGGGAGACCGTGACCTGATCGTCTGGGCGGCGGAAAAACGGATTCTCCTGGCCACGCCCGCCTCACTCATTGCACTGCTCCGGTCCGTGGCCGTGAGCTGGCAACAGCACGCACAAACTGAAAATGCGGAGAAGATTGCGGAGGCGGCGCAGGACCTTTTCAGCCGCGTGATGGTCTTCACCGAGCATCTCGAAAAAATCCGGGGGGGACTGGAAGCTGCCAGCAAGGCCTTCAACCAAGCCGTGGGCAGCTATGAATCGCGCGTACGCCCGGCAGGCGAAAAATTGCAAAAACTAAGCGGCGGGGCGGTCTCAAAGGGCCTACCCGACCTGCCGTTGATGGATGGCACCCTGCGACTGCCGCCGACTTGATTTGATGCGCGCTATATTCCAAGGCCCGCTTCAGGATGCAAAGCGGATCGAGGGAAAGCCCCGAGGTAAAGCCTGTTTCGCACCCTGTGATCTACGAGGCGCCTTTGCTTTCATTCTTTGGTTTTCAGCTTTTGAGACTTTCATGCAACGCTGCCAGGCAACGTTCATTTTCCTGTGGCAACCCCACTGAAACCCGTATCCATTCAGGAAGAAGATAGCCGCCCATGGGGCGAACGATCACTCCCCTTCTTTGCATGGCCTCGAAAATGAACTGGCCGCGCCCAACTTTCACCATGATAAAATTGGCGTGGGACGGCACATATTCCAGGCCCAGGCGCCTGAACCCTGCGGAGAGATATTCCAAGCCCTGAAAATTATTGATGCGGGTTTTCTGAACATGCTCCACGTCTTCCAGCGCGGCAGCGGCGGCAACCTGGGCAGGAAGGTTGAGGTTGAATGGCTGCCGGATTTTTTCAAAAGCGGCAATCAATGGAGCCGGACCCATCCCGTACCCAACACGAAGTCCTGCGAGACCGTGGATTTTGGAAAAAGTGCGCATCAACATGACATTCGGACATGTGCCCAGGCGGATCAGGCCCGTGAAATCCACCGGATCATCCAGAAATTCAATGTAAGCCTCATCCAACACCACTAGAACGTTCTGCGGCACTTCATTGACGAACCGGATCAACTCTTCACGTAGTGCCATTGTGCCCGTGGGGTTATTGGGGTTGGCCACAAAAACAATCCGGGTCTGCGGGGTGATGGCCTCCAGCATGGCCTGCAAATCATGGCCGTAATTCCGGGCCGGAACGGTGACCACACCAGCTCCAAACATTTTTGCCACAATCGGATAAATGGCAAAACAGTATTGGGAAACCACCACTTCGGACCCGGGCGATAAAAGCGCATGCGCAGCGAACTCGATTAATTCATTCGAACCATTGCCCAGGATCAACTGGTTAACCTCAATGCCCAGGGAATCTGCCAGCTTGTGCTTGAAGAAATAAGCCTGCCCATCCGGATAAAGGTGAATCTGCGGCAAAACCTGTCTCAAGGCAGCGAGCGCCTTGGGTGAGGGGCCAAGGGGATTTTCATTGGAAGCCAGCTTGATAATCGAGGAGGCGGGAATTTTCATTTCACGCGCAACCTCCTCAATCGGGCGTCCAGGCAGGTACGTTGGCAGGTTTTGGAGAAAAGGATTAAAATTCATGGCATCAAACCATTCAAGTGGAAGCAGGCAGGCATGGGGTTGCGGTCATATTTAAAGAAAGTCCATCAGCGCTTTGATTTCACGGATTTATCACAGGGATTCCACGATGCGTTTGACATTGATGTGGCTGGCCACAAGGTTGCGAATGATGGAGATTTTCTGGGCTTCACCCGGGCGGGTTTTGACGATCAAATTATGAACTTTTGAGGCCACCTGATAGCTGTCTGCACGGGCCAGGAAAACGGGGATGGGCATGGCTTGGATGGCTTTGAGAACACTGGCCCCAGGCAGCAGCCCGCCGGTTAAAACAATGCCAGCCATCTTGTCAGGGCTGTTTGGATTGGTCATGGCGCCCGCCGCCAGAATAATGTCCTCCCGATCACCTGGGGTGATGAGAAGCACGCCTTTTTTGAAGAAAGGAATGGCGTTTTGAGCACCCATCGCGCCCACCACCACATCAGCCACCAATTCCTGCATTCCGGGAGGTTTATTCAAAGCCTCCGCTCCCAATTCCTCCTGAATCAAGTCAACGGAAGGGTTGGATAAAACCTGTTCGTAGGGCAGCACCCCCAGCAACTCCAGACCTTTGCGCTTGAGACCACGCCGGGCAAAGTCAGTGATATAATCCACTTTTTCACCCAACACTTTGTTCAGGATGACGCCAATGACTTCCACGCCTTCCTTCTCGAACAAAGCCTGGTTCAGGGCCAGTTCGTCAATCGGTTTACCAATGCCGCCCTGCGACACCAGCACCACCTTGGCCTGCAGGATTTTGGCGATCCTGGCATTTGAAAGGTCAAAAACCGATCCCACGCCGGCATGGCCGCTGCCCTCGCACAACACAAAATCCTTTTCCCATGAAACCCGGTCAAACGCCTTGATGATTTTCTTGACCAAGGCATCGTTATTGGAGCTCAACAGGTATTTACGGGTGAAATCCGGTTCCACGGCAATGGGGCTCATGTCCACGAGCGGACAACCCAGGCTGTACACGGCATCCATCAAAACGGTGTCTTCATCAATCTTCTGCTCCTCGATCTCCACAAAGCGCTGGCCCACGGGCTTGATGTAACCGACGCGCGGGAAATACTGCTGCAAAGCCGCAATCAAGCCCAGGGACGTGGTGGTCTTGCCGTCGTTCTGGCGCGTGGCAGCGATAAAAATGCGCGGTGTGGAGGTGTTCATTTCAACCTGGATTCAAGGGCAGGCCCGTTTTCATTCATGGACAGGTTTTGCAATGAGGAGAACCCGCTGGGAGTCATTCCCCTGGCAAGTGCCGGTCTGCGCCGGGGTAAAGTTTTTGATAATCAGTGGCCTGCACGGCAATGATGGCAGCCACCCCTAGAATGTCGTGGGCAGTGGAACCGCGGGAGACGTCGGCGGCGGGACGATTCAGTCCCAACAGAATCTGGCCGTAATAATTGGAGCGGCTGACGAGGCTTACGAATTTACTGGCGATATTGCCTGAATTGAGGTCAGGGAACACAAGAACATTGGCACGCCCGGCCACGTGGCTGTCGCGCAACTTACGCTCGGCTATTTCAGGTTTCAATGCGGCATCCACCTGCAATTCCCCGTCAAAATCGGCCTCTAAAAAGAGTTGCTCGGCTTTGCGGCGTGCCATGGCGGTGGCAGCCTGGACCTTGCCCACACTGGGATGGGAGGCGCTGCCCTTGGTTGAAAAAGAAAGCAAGGCAACCCTCGGACGAATTCCCATCATGTGACGGGCCAACCGGGCGGTGGACACGGCGATGTCGGCCAGTTGATCCACGGTGGGATCAGGAATGACGCCGCAATCCGCCATGAAAAGGACGCCGCGTTCCCCAATGTTCGAATCTTCCACCTCCATGACCACGCAACTTGATGCGGTGTGGATATCCGGCGCCACCTTGATGATTTGAAAAAGGGGGCGCAAAACGCTGCCCGTGAAATGGGAAGCTCCAGAAACCAGGCCGTCGGCCTGGTGCATGGCCAGCATCATGGCGCCATAGAAATTGGGCTGAAGCAGGGCTTCCCGGGCTTCCGTGGCACGCATGCCTTTTTCCCGCCGCAAGGCATGAAAACGCTTGGTGAAATTCTCCAGGTCCTCACTGGTCGCCGGATTGATGATGCGAATGCCATCCAGCGGGATTTCCAATGCGGCGGCGGCATTGCGTATCCGCAGGGGATCCCCCAGAACGATTGGCGCGCCTAGGCGCAAGGCATGAAACTGGCGCGCTGCCTGGAGAATCCGGGGTTCTTCACCCTCGGGAAACACCACCCGTTTGGGGTGGCGTTGCAACTTTTCAATCACTGTTCCAATGAAACGCATGAATCCACATTAGCCGCAGGCTTGAAAACTGCAAAACCAAAACGTGAATTCTTAAACCGGAAAACAACTTTGACTTGAACCGCTCATGCCGCTAGTTTGGATGACAATGCAGGAAATCATTGAGAAGCTCCTGATTTTGCAGGATCGCAACCGTCAAATCCTACGGATTTCACAGGAACTGGAACTCATCCAACCTGAACGAGCCAACCTGAAGAAGAGGGCAACGGGCACCCAGAATCAGTTGGACGCCGCCAAGTTGAAGGTGAAACAACTGGAGGCGGAGCGCAAAAGGCTGGATTTGGAGGTGGACGCCAAGAAAAGCCAGATTGAAAAGTACGCCAACCAACAGCTTCAAACCCGCAAGAACGAGGAATACCGAGCCTTGGCACATGAAATCGAAATGGCCAAAGAGGCCATTTTCAAGATCGAAGATCAGCAGATCGAGCTGATGGAACAGGTGGAAGCCGCCCAGAAACAAGTGGCTCTGGCCACCCAGGAAGCCGCCGACGCCAAAAAAGGGCTGGATGAACAAATCGGCTTGCTGGATGGGCGCGAGGGTAATTTGAAAAAGGAATTGGCCCAATTGCAGGAAAGCCGCACCGCTTTGGCCGACGCAGTGGAGGAAGGCGCGCGCAACCGCTACGAGAGGTTGTTCAAAAGCAAAGGAGAAAACGTGGTGGTGGGCGTGGAACACAGCGTGTGCGGCGGATGCCACATGAAATTGCCCACACAAATCATCACCTTGTGCCGGGGCAGATCCGAACTGGTCACCTGTCCAAACTGCGGTCGCATTCTCTATTACACCCCGGACATGCTGTTGACGCCCGGGGATTAATCTGAGGGGCCAAATTCGCCTCCTTCACCCCGGTCACCCTATTTTAGCAGCTTCAAGCCACGCCTCCAAAGATCAAAGTGGCATAGGGCCGCAACAACCAGGGAATGGGCAATCACGCCATCCGCCAACAACTGGTTGATTTGGGAAACAGGCACCAACCGAGTGGCAAGATCCTCCCCGGGATCCAATTCCAGTCCATGGGCAGGAACGCAAGATTCAATGAGAACGGTATAGGTGAGGTTGCTCATGATGGCGGGGTTTGACCATACTTTCCCAAGCAACCGCGCAGGTTGACCAGAATAGCCGGTTTCCTCCCGAAGTTCGCGCTCAGCCCCCTTCAAGGGATCTTGCTCGCCAGGATCCATCATGCCACCAGGTATTTCCAACTCCACGGTGTTGGATCCATGCCGGTATTGCTCCACCATGACCAACTCTTGCGATGGAGTAATGGCCACAACATTCACCCAGTTTACGGCATCAAAAACGTAGAAATCATGCTCCTGCCCCGTCCGGGGATTAAGGCAGGTGTCCGCCCGAAGGCTAAAAATTCGATAGTCTGCAACCGGTTTGCTAGAAACACGTTTCCACGGTTTGATCATAAACCCAAGGGTTGAAATTGCAGGCCAAAAATGTGGAAACAGTCCAGGTATAAAATCCAAAGAATCGGCGGGATCGAGTCATGAAAAAAACCAACCCCGCAAAAGAACTCTGCGGGGCTGGCGATCATTTGAAAAACAAGGTAAAAGAATCAGGCGTTGTCGCCGATGGCTTCCACCGGACAGCCTTCCTTGGCCTCCTTGCAGCGGGCTTCCTCGTCCGGCGAGGAGGGTTGCTTGTAAACGAAGGAATAACCTCCGTCGTCGTTGCGTTTAAAGTTGTCAGGAGCGGTTTCGCGGCACAAATCGCAGTCAATGCACTGGTTGTCCACGTAATATTTTCCTGCAATGTTTTCGGGATATCTGTTTGCTACGTCAGCCATATAGAATCAGTGTTTAAATTGTACCAAGTCTTTTGATAATGCCACGGAGAGATTCTACTGGCAAGCCAGATTTAAATGCAGATTGAATCGCGCGTTGACTCAAATTAAAAGACACCGAAGAAGTGGGAGTGGAGGCTGAAAAAAAGATCGTTGACTCATGGAAAAAAGACACCGGAAAAGGACGGTGACATGAACATGAGCCAGGACATTAAAAGTGAATTGTTGCCGAAACTGCGGGCGCGTTATGGGCGACGGAACCGTCAGGGGAAAAGCCGAATGTTGGACGAGTTATGCGAGGATCACGGATATGAACGCAAATACGCCATCAAGCTGCTGCGGGACCGCGTGCCCGCCCCGAGTGGGCGGGCGCATCCTGGCCCCGAGCCGCGCTACGCGCTGATTGAGCCATTTCCATTCCTATTGCCAAGGCCGTCGCCCATGAAACCTCCTCCTGCATTGATAATGGCGTTGCTCGAGACAACCAGGTTTAAAGTCGTGCCAGGCATCTCGGTCAACCAACCGTTGGAATTAATCACCAAAGAATTGAAAGCGCTTGGAGAACCAAAAACACCAACGGCTCCATTCTGGACCACCAGGCCGGCATCCGGTGCGGACACGATTGGTGTGTTGGTGCCGGTCTGGCCATCATTATCTATGACCAGTTGCCCGGCACTGCCAAACTGGGTATAGATTGTGCCTGCGCCTCCAGCGTAAACACTGCCGCCAGGAACCGGGTAAAAACTATTCCCACCGCTGCCTGCATTGGTGGGAGTAAATTGAGAATCATACACCAATCCTCTGCTGTACCCAAAGCTGGAGACATTCACCCCATATCCCCCATGCCCTGCCCCGCCACTCAGTGCATAGGAAATAATCCCCCCTCCCGGTCCCTGGGCTGGACCATAACCCTGGCCATCCAACGAAACTGCGCCACCAGGCTGGATATCCAGGTTTCCACCTACGGACAAAACCCAAGGAGAACTCGTGCCACCAATGACCATGGCATTGGTGGTTATGGTAAAGTCCCCAGCTATGGAAGTCAGTGAGGCCGCCAAAATCGCCCCGTTGGCAACCCTTACACTGGAGTTGGTAAGGGCTAGAAGCGGTGAGAGCGCAGGTCCAGCCTGTCCTGCGTTATCCACCACCAACTGACCAATCTGCCCGGCGACTTGCGTCAAAACGGCCCCAGCGCCCCCGACCTCACTACCCGGGCCACCGTATGCCGACATGACTCCCGAGTACCCGTTCGTTAAACATTCAAACACCACGCGCCCCCCTCCTCCGCCACCGCCTCCCGCACCGCTCAAATCAAAATCACCTGCGCCACCATCCGAATGAACTGACCCCGCGCCAATAATGGTTGTGGCTTCAATGAAAATGCCGCCGCCAGCGCCCCCGCCTGCAAAAGTATTGGTGGCGCCAGCACCATCCGCATTCAATGCGCCATCCAGTTCCAATGTGCCACCCACATTTAACACAATGGCACCCCCGCCGTTTGCGCCAGCGCCACCGTAACCCGTTCCACCACCTGAGCCAAGCCAGTTGGAAGTAAAGACAAAGCCGCCCCCACTTATCAGGGGGCCCCAGGAAACATTGGGGTCCACTCAGCCATTGCCAAAACCTCCGCCGCCGGCCCCCTCAAAGTAAATCCCGTAGGAGCTTGTCCCGAAACCGGGCCCGGCGCGAGGGCCGTAGCCAAGCCCGCCCGCGTTGATGCCACTCCCCATTGCAATCGTGGCATTGTTTGAAATAATCAGGTCCAACCCGGCATGGACAGCCTCCTCCCATTGGTAATCCACCAAAACCGAAGCCCCATTCGATATGGATGAGCCGGGAAGCATGTAGATCTCCGCCGCTCCGTCTGGCAGGTTCGTTTCACCGTAATCAGCACCGAAAACATAGGCGTTGGTCCCGCTCAAATCCGTGACGATCACGGTCCCCACAACATTCGACTCGTCCAACGCTGCCGGATTGCTGAGGCTCAAAACCTGCAATTCATTGGTGACTCTGAACATGAAGTTGGAACTGCCCGAAGGAAAAAAGGAATGGGTCAGCACGCCGTTGCTCTCAACCAGAAGGGAGTTGAACCCATGCAACCCATCAATCGTTAAAACACAATTGCTGACAATAATGTCAGACCCATCGCAACTCAAGTTCAACGGTCCGATGGCCGTGTCATTGGTAATCAGGAGGGACCAAGCATTCGAACTGAGCAGGCAAAAGACTGCCACCATGAGCACGCATGCCGTTTTAATTTGCTTCATTATGATTGTCTCCGTTCGGCCGTTTTTTGACTCCTTTGCACGGCTTCTCCATTGAGGCGCATGAATCAGGCTTACTGGATAACTATACACACATGAACAATCGGCGCAAGTTTTTCCCCCAGTCCGGGCTTCGCCAGTTGTCCGAATGGAGTGGGATGAATGGGATTTCTGGCAGGTGGTCCAGGCTGGCACTGAAATGGATTATGGACGGAACGAAGCTCGTCATGAAATCTGCCCGCTACCTTTAAGAATTCAGAAACCTGTTTTTGTTTTATCAGACAAAAGGATTTTCCAATGCCTGGAATCCTCCAATGCCCAACCATAAACCCTGGATTGACTCCCCATGGGACGACTTCCACAGTCGTGTTTTTGCGCCGGGACGAACCTCCAAACTTGATTGAACCCGATGGCTCGCCGTTGTTCCGTAAAAACCGCACTGGCGGAGCGGAAAAATGGCTGCTTTAAACGCGCCGGTCATTTTTTTAGATTAACCAAGTGCAGGACAAGCTGGAAAAACCGACTCTGGTTTATGATGGCGGGTGCTTTTTATGCAGGCTGTGGGTGGAACGCGCCCGGCAATTCGCTGGTGATTCGGTTTGCTTTCTTCCCTCAAGTCATCCCGGTCTGCGGGAACGTTTCCCGCAAATACCCGCCGACCATTATGAAAAAGCAGTTCAATGGGTTGACGCCAATGGACGCTCATGGAGCGGCGCCGCAGCGATCGGCCAGATGCTGGCCTACAGCGGGCATCCGGTTTGGCGCATGGCTGAATGGTTCCGTCAACATGTCCCCATGGCAGGTTTCCTGGCGGATTGGTGTTACCAAATAGTTGCGCGTAATCGCCGGTTTTTGTCGCTTGCCACCAGATTCACTCGTGGCAGCAGGACTCTTTATCCGGGAATATCGGTTACAAGCTGGTGGTTTCTCAGAATTCTAGGCCTGATCTTCCTGGTGGCATTTTTGTCCTGGGGCCGCCAGGTTCAGGGTTTGGTGGGCTCGCAAGGCATTCTGCCTGTGGCCGACTTTTTGCATTCCATCAATGCCCAATGTGATGCAACAGGCATCCATTGGGAACGCTATTGGCTGGTGCCCACACTCAATTGGTTTGGAACCGGCGATGGCTGGCTTTCAGGCCAATGCGCCGCCGGGGCTGCGGCGGCTCTCATGGTGGTGTTGGACATGGCACCGGCCCTTTTTCTTTTTCTTTGCTGGCTCCTCTACCTGTCATTGGCAACGTCCGGCCAGGATTTCATGGGTTTCCAGTGGGACAACCTGCTTTTGGAAACCGGGTTTTTATCCATTTTTCTGGCTCCATTACGATGGTTGCCGCGACTCCCCGGGCCCACCCAACCCCCGGGGGCAGCCCTTTGGTTGCTTCGATTTTTATTATTCAAACTCACGTTTTCCTCCGGGTGCGTGAAATGGCTCAGCAACGATCCCAACTGGCATCATTTGACGGCTTTGCAATATCATTATCAAACCCAGCCGCTTCCCACGTGGCTGGCCTGGTACGCCAATCTTTTGCCTGAAAACCTTCAAAAAGCCTCATGCCTCGGCGTTTTTCTGGTGGAATGGTTCTGTCCATTTTTAATATTTGCACCCCGATATTTCCGTTTTGCCGGGGCCCTGGCCATGGCAGGCCTCCAAGGTTTGATTCTTTTAACCGGCAATTATACCTTCTTTAATTACCTCACTCTGGCTCTATGCCTGCTGCTTCTGGACGATGGCGCATGGCCAGGGTGTTTGACCAAACTACCGCATCGCATCATTCCGCCATGGCAAAAAACCTTCGGTTTTGTGAACACCTCCAGTCCATCTGGGCCGCCACCCATCCGCCGATGGCCGCGTTGGGTCATTTATCCGCTGGCATTGGTGATTGGCATGACTTCGGCAAGCCAGGTTGTGGAGGTGTTGGGTGGGTCCGGTCTCGTGCCGCCCCCCATCACTCAACTGGCGGCGGAGATTGCCCCATTGCGCACCATTAATTCCTACGGATTATTCGCGGTGATGACCACCCAAAGGTTTGAGATTTCGGTGGAGGGGAGCAATGACGGCACGGAATGGCAAGCCTATGAATTCAAGGCCAAACCGGGCGATTTAAACCGCGCCCCGGGATTTGTCGCCCCGGGCCAGCCGAGGTTGGATTGGCAAATGTGGTTTGCCGCTTTGGGAACAGCGGATCAAAACCCATGGTTTATCCAATTCTGCAACCGCCTATTGGAGGGATCCAAGCCTGTGACAAATCTTCTCCGTCACAATCCCTTCGCCTCGGCCCCGCCCCGATACATCAGGGCGCAATTGTACCTCTACCGTTTCACCACCCAAAAAGAACGCCAAGCCACCGGCAATTGGTGGCATCGTGACCTTGCGGGCACTTATCTGCCTCCCATTGAGCGGGCAAGACCTTGAGGAAAAAGTCACTTCTCATCCATAACCACTTGCACGGGTCTTTTTCTCCAGTAATTAGCCAGAAGCGACCCGCTGATATTCATCCATGGGCTGAAGATGGCGGCTGCCAGGCCCATGGTGCCCAATTGACCCGCAGCGCCTGCAATTCCGGATGCCATTCCACCGTTTTGGATTCCCACCTCAAACGCCACCGATCGGGCCGATGTTTTGTCCAAACCCGCTGCCCGTGAACAGCCATAGCCCAAGGCGTAACCGATGCTGTTATGCAAAACGGCCACAAGTAAAAGCCACGGTCCAATCGCAATCAATTGGTCCCTGCCTGCGGCGGTTGTCACCAAGGTGAAATACACGATTCCGGCCATGGACAAGGTGGGCACCCATCGGTCCAGCCATGGCAGCATCCCGGCCAGAACATGGTAGAGCACCCCAAACAAAATCGCGCCCAAACCGTATTCGCCCAATGGCAACAAAATCCGCGCGGAAGAATGAGGTGGAATAGCCTGGAGCCAAACATCCAGCCAGAGGAGCATGGCAAGAATGACCGCGCCAATCCAGGCCAGGACATGGATCAGGCGCCTTTTCGCCGGGGATGTGTGTTTGAGGTAATCATGCAAAAGGGCTGCCCCCACGGGCACGAGCACGATTTTGACAATCTCCACCATCAGGTTCAAGGCATGAACCTGCACCAGCGTGCCCGCCAGCCATTTCATCCAAAGCGGCGTCAGAACGACAGCCAGCAGGGTTGTGACGGCGGTGATGGTTACGGACAAGGCCAGATTGGATCGAGCAAGATAAGCCATGACATTGGATGCCAGTCCGCTGGAACATGAGCCTATTAAGATGACCCCCGCCGCCACCTCGGGTTGGAAGTGGACAAGCTTGGTCAGGATAAACCCCGTGAGGGGCATGACAGTGAACCGGCACAAAACACCCACCAGGACGCCCCGTGGCTGCCGGATGACGCCAGAAAAATCATCCAGGCTCATTTGTGTGCCCATGCCAAACATCACCAATTGGACCACGGTCAAAATGAGCCATGGGCTGCGAAGGTCCAGGGAACCGGCGTGCAAACATTGTTGGGGATGCAACATGGCCACAGTGACGGCCACAAGAATCCAGCCGGTGAATTGGTAGCCCCGAAGCGGATTGATCCATCTCAGGCTGGCAGCCAGCAAAACCAAACCCAAAAGAAACCATGCTCCCAGGCTCAAGCCGCTCCCCTTGGTTGAAGTTCTTTATTCAGGCTGACTATTCCAATCCCGCCACGAGTCATAACACGGTGGCCAGGTAATCCACCGCCAGACCCGGGCTGGATAAAACGGGGGCTTTTCTTTCGTGCTCCGGGATGGATTCCAACACCCGGGCCATGGAGGCCTGGGCCAGCACCACCACATCCACCTGCGCGGAAAGGTCCTTCAATGCCGCCGCCACCAATTCATCATGCCGGGCCGCCTGGCCGCCCATTAGGGCCTCAAAAGCTCCTTCCACCAATCGCGCCTCCAGTTTTACAGTGCGGCCCTTCATTGCAGCCCGACGCTGGATCAGGTCGGCAGTCGGATCCAGTGTGGTCCTCAACGTGGCAACCACCCCCACTTTATCACCCAGCATGACGGCCCGGTCTGCCATGGGCTGGTCCACCCGCAAAACCGGCACTCCAGCCAACAATGCGCCCGCCTCCACCGCAGGACCAATGGAAGAGCATGTCACCATGATATAATCCGCCCCGGCCAGTTCCGCCGATTCCAGATAGGAAGCCACCCTTCTGGAAATGATGGATGTCAATTTACCAGCGGCCATGATTCCTTTCACCAGGCTGTCATCGGCAATGTTAAAAACGTGAACACCCGGCAGTTTTTGACTGCAAAGCTGCCCAAACACGGGCACCAGGGTGGCGGAGGTGTGGATGAGACCGAGCGTCTTGGTTTTCATAAAAAATCTGAATCTGGTGAGAAAAAATTTTTAAATGGGTTCAGGATTTCCTGGCCTATCTTGCACTGTTTCGGTTGGACCGACCTCTTGGACATTCGGAATTTTCGGGCGCTGATTTTTTGGACAGGGGAGATGCTGACCGGAGATATTCAAAATAGTTTTGAGCGCCCACCTGACCTCCTTTGAACACCACCTCCAAACCATGTATGGGGTGACCCGGCGCGTGGGCGCGGCACAACGGCGCCCCTGGCGTCAAAGGCGCAATCATTTCCACGGCTTCAATGCCCAGGGCGCGGGCGGCATAACTGGATGTGTCTCCTCCCGCAACGCACAGGCGCACCGGGCAGGAGGACTCCAACACACGACCGAGGACCTGTCCTAAAATGGTCCCAAGCACGGCAGCGGACCGGCCACCCAAAATCCGGGTCACCTGCGGCTGCGCGCCGGACTGGGTGGTATGAATGATCACACTGCGTCCATGGGCCAGGTGACTGCAAGCCTGCTTGACCGCGCGATTTCCAGCTTGGGCTGCGGTCTCTGGATGGGCGCAGGCCCGGGAATCCAGCCGCACTCCGGCAAAGCCAGCGCCCAAGGCCCACCTGATCTGCCCCGAGGTGACCGGGGAACAACTACCCGAACCTGCCAACACCAACCTGCCAGGGCCTGATCCGGCCGTGGTTGGCCTGGTCTCTCCAGAAACTGCCAGGCCTTTTCCGGTCACCAACCGCTCCCCGGCCCAATTCCGGGCCAGGGCGGTTTCAATACCGGAAGAACCCACGCTGAACAGAGGCTGGCGGACCAGCGCCAATTCATCCAGCAATCTGCCAATCTGCCCCAGATGCCCGGAATGAATGGCATCAAACAAAACCGCCTGAGGCTTGCGCGCCAGCAAGTTTTGCCAGCTTGCGCGAAAGTCCGATTCCGGCATGTCCAGGCTTAAAATACTGAACAATTCAATGGGCAAATGTGTTTGGGCGGAAAGATGCAGGCGCAAATCCGCCTCCCGCATGGGGGTGACCGGATGCCGACTGGCTGCCGGATGCCGATCCAGCCGATGCACCGCTCCGCTGCTGCCAATCCCGTATTGGGCGAAGTGATTCCCGAAAATCGTGTACCGGCCCAGACCAGGGGCCGCAACCAAAAGGGGTATCAGTGGCCCCTTGAAAAGGGGTTGCGCCAATTCCATCACCCGTCCAATGCTTCCCATGTCAGGGGAGGAATCAAATGTGGAACAGACCTTATAATGCACATGCCGCGGCCTGAGGCGTTTCAATTGCTTCAAAACCGGGGGCAACACCTGCGCCAGTTTTTTGCATCCCAACGCCCGCGTCATTCCGGCCACTCCCACCGCCTGCAAACCTTCATACTGGGCCAGGCGGGAGGGCGAGGGCGCATCCATAAAAAGCAGCGTGCGCACGCCGGCGAGGGTGAGTTGCTCCAGCGCATCGGTCGAACCCGTGAAATCGTCCCCGTAATAGGCCAGCAAAAGTCCCGATTCACACTTGGGAACACTGGCTGGTTTGCTTCGCATTCGTGTCATGGCTCAGGCTGATCCGCCAAATTTTTCCTTGGAAATTTTCAGTGCCGGGTATTTGAGGACAGCCTGCGACTGATCCAAGCCCTCCACCGCCGCTTCCCACCAGAGGCGCAGGGAACGCACCCCCTGGGCGGGGCCTTCCGGATGCGCCATGATACCACCGCCCGCCATGTAGAGGAGGTCCACCGTGCGGGTGCGGCGATAGGTTTCCGGCGCCTGGCCGCCCCATTGCCCTGATGACACGACCGGCAGAACGTTGCGCTGCCCGGCAATGGGCTGCCGACACGCCTTGATGGACTGGGTGACCGAGTCATCGCTTTCCCAAAATTTGTTGGAAATGCCATTCACATGAATTTGGTCCACTCCCGCAAGCCTCCAGATTTTTTGGTAGGTTTGGAAATCCAAACCTAAAAATGGATGGCGATTCAGCATTCCCCATCCATTCCGGTGGCCGTGAATAGCCAGGGCCCCCAGGTCAGCCATTTTTTTTGCCCCGGCCAAACCCGTGCTGTTCAACGAAATCATCGCACAGGAGCCCTTCGATGCGACGATGTGGTCGTAATTCCGCCGCATTTCATCCATCTCGCCACTGATATTAAAGGCATACATCACCTGCTTGCCAGTTTGCTGGGCGTGGTCTTGAATCACTCGCATCACCGCCTCAACCCGTTTCACAAAGGGCGAATGCGGGGGATCAGCCATCAATTCATCATCCTTGATGAAATCAATGCCAGCCTGGGCCAGAGTCCGCACCAACCCTGCGGTCTCCTCCGGGGAAAGTCCAATGCTGGGTTTGATGATGGTGCCAATCAAAGGTCGGTTTGCGGCCTGGCATAATTCCCGGGTGCCTTCCACCCCAAATTGCGGCCCCCGAAAATGCCTGCAAAATGCCTCCGGCAATTCCAAATCCACCAGTTTCAAACCGGAAAACTGGGACAACTCGTAGAGATTGCCCTGGACCGTGGAAACCAGCGTGGGAAGGTTAAAACCAAAGTTTTCGACCGGCCATGAAACTTTGATTTCCGCCCGCTGAAATCCACGGTCACTCCTGGCCCTGCAGCCGGGCAAGCTGGGTTCAGCCACCCTGTCCAGCAGGAGCACCTCCTCAACCCGGGCGGCAAAACGCTCCTTCAAGGCGGCGGTTTCACCCGGAATGGGAACAAAAGTGCCGGAGGACTGCTCCCCGGCAAGAACCGCTGCAGCTTGATCCACGGGCATTGAGGTTTCGATACGGTAAGTTGCAATGAGGCGCTCCATTGAAAAGGATGTTTAAATCTTGGGGTTTTCTGAAAACACACAGCGGAACCCGGTAGCCACGCTAAACCTGTCAGGTCCCGCATGGGAACGCGATCCCGACCACAAGCTTCTCGGACCACAATTAATCCAGGCGCTGCCACGCAAGGTACGGGCAGGCTTCCCGGGTTCGTAAAAGTCCTGGCACCATTCCAAGGCATTCCCTGCCATATCGTACAGCCCAAGTCGGTTGGGGGCAAAACGACCCACGGGCGCGGTGGTCACATACCCGTCATTATAACCTTCGATATGAGGCCAACGACCAAAAAAAACGAAGGCCGATTCATCCGCAAAATTGCCTGCCCCGGATGGGGGTGGGAATGTTGTTCCCCAGGGAAACACATTGGGGACCTGGCCATTTCGCGCACGGGGCGTCCTGCCACTTTCACACCCCGCCAAACCCACCGCTACACTCCACTCCGTGTCCGTGGGAAGCCGGTAGGCGGCTTCCGGACCAATCCGCTTCTGCCTTCGCTCCTCCTGGGTAAGCCACTGGCAAAAGCTCGTGGCATCCCGCCAACTCACATTGACCACGGGATAATTTGGCCCTATCGAAACCGGTACTTTGTCGTGATACAACGCATGCTCCCAGTTAGTGCCATCCAGGTGCGGCTTTGTCCGGGCGAAGCATGCAAAATTGCGCATCGTTGTCTCATGAATGCAAAATAAAACATCCGTGCCATCCACCGGCACAAACACCATTCCCAAGCTGTTGGTCCATCGCATTCCATTCAGGGGCATGCCCTGGGCGCCCGCAGGCAAAAACCCCACGAATAATGCCCACGCCAAAAGAATCGGAGCGGGAATCATCAGGAGCGGTTTGTTCATCGGCATAGAGTGACGTTTTTTTACCTTTCAGGTCATGTTAATTATGATTAATATCTTGCTATTATTAACAAGTCGCTGCCAGGCGTTGCCTCCCGGAGCCTGAAGCGGCTAATCTGGGCATTGCATACCATGCCCAAATCTGGAACCGAAATTGTTGCGCGCGCTGTTCGGGGATTCTTCCTTTCAGGAATTGGCATTATCCTGTTTGTGGCAGCCGCGTCCCTGCGCGGGCAAACGCCGGACTGGGAAAATGAGCAGGTCCTGCATATCCACACGGAACCGCCGCGAGCCTCTTTCATTCCCTTCCCCACGATCGCCCAGGCTTTGGATGAGGATGCCAGCAACTCCGCCTTCTTCATGAGCCTGGATGGACCCTGGAAATTCCATTGGTCCCCGCGCCCGGAGGTCCGGCCACTGGATTTTTTCCAAGCCTCGTTTGATGATGACAAATGGCCCACCATCCCGGTGCCGTCCAACTGGCAGCTTCAAGGTTATGGAGTGCCTTTGTATCTTGGCTCCGGATACCCTTTCAAAATAAACCCTCCCAGCGTGACCAGCACGCCGCCCACCAATTGGACCGCGTTTTTATTGCGCGACCCCGTGGGCTCCTACCGTCGAACCTTTCAATTGCCTACGGGGTGGAATAACAGGCGGATTTTTATTCACTTCGATGGTGTGGACAGCGCGTTTTACATCTGGGTGAATGGGCGGATGGTGGGATTCTCCAAGGATAGCCGCACCCCGGCGGAGTTTGAGCTAACCTCGTTTGTTCATGCCGGAGCCAATGTCCTGGCCGTGGAGGTTTACCGCTGGTCTGATGGCAGTTATTTGGAGGACCAGGACATGTGGCGGCTGAGCGGCATTTTTCGACCCGTGTACCTCTATTCCACCGCCGACGCGCGCATTCGTGATTTTTACGTGCGCACGGACATAAATCCCGATGGTGAAAATGGCGCGTTGCTTATCAAGCCTGTCTTGAATGCCTCCCCGTCACTATCCCTGTCAAATTGGGTGGTCAACGCCCAATTATTTGACCCGCAAGGCAGGGCAGTGTTTTCAACCGCATTAAGCCATGACGCGAATGAGATGCTGAACCCGGATTTCAAATCATCCATTCTGGATGCGCGGGAACCGCAGAGGGGGCAGCCTGCCTTTGCCTGGATGCAAGCCAATATCAAAAACCCGCTGCTGTGGACTGCCGAAACACCCAACCTCTACACTCTCGTGCTTTCGCTCGTCAACCCGCAGGGGACCGTGGTGGAGGCAGACCGGTGCCGCGTGGGTTTTCGCACGATTGTCATCCAGAATGGCCAATTGCTGGTGAATGGCCGCCCGGTGCGGTTGCGTGGAGTGAATCGGCACGAAATTGATCCGGACACAGGCCACAGCCTGAGCTTGGACCGGATGATTCAAGACATTCGCCTCATGAAACAGGCCAATATCAATGCCGTGCGCACCTGCCATTACCCCGATGATCCGCGGTGGCTGGAACTTTGCGACCAATACGGACTTTATGTCATGGATGAAGCGGACATCTGCACCCATGGCACGCGCGGGGATTTGGCGAATGACCCGCAATGGACGGCGGCGTTTCTGGACCGGGCCATTCGCATGGCAGAGCGCGATAAAAACCATCCCAGCGTCATCATCTGGTCCATGGCCAATGAATCGGGTTACGGCCCCAATTTTGCCGCCATATCGGGCTGGTTACATGCCTTTGATCCCACCCGCCCGGTTCATTATGAAGGAGCCCAGGGACATCCCAAGGATCCGCCCACAGTGGATATCATCGGACGCTTTTATCCGCGGCTGACCACCGAAGCGTATGCCAAACCCGACGACCCGTGGAATGTGCGCTGGGATAAATTGCTGGCTTTGGCGGAACAAACCAACGACGACCGCCCCGTGCTGGCCACTGAGTATGCCCACGCCATGGGGAACGCCATGGGAAACTTTGCGGATTACTGGCGTGAGATATACAGCCAACCCAGGATGCTGGGCGGTTTCATCTGGGAATGGAGCGACCAAACCCTGCATCGGAAGCTTCCAGATGGCCGAGTGGTCAATGCCATGGGCGGCGATTTTGGTGACTTTCCGAACCATGGTGGATTTTGCGTCAAGGGCATCGTGAACGGGGAACGGCAACCTTACCCGGATTACTGGGAGGTAAAGAAGGTTTACCAGCCCGCCACCATGGAATTCCTCACCTGCAAGCCGGGCCAAATCATGGTGCGTCTGACCAACCACAATGGTTTTCTGGACCTGGACACCTATCAAATGATATGGACCCTGACGAGCTCAGCAGGCAAGGTCATCCAATCGGGGGCGCTTCCCGCTGTGGAATGTCCCCCTGGTAAAACAGCCACCCTTCGATTTGCCCTGGCCAAAACATTCAAGCCAAAGGCTGGTATGGAGTACTGGATCCGCTTGGCGTTGCGAACCCGCCAGGACCAGCCATGGGCCAAAGCCCCCTATGAGGTGGCTTGGCAGCAATTCAAACTCCAGACACAGGGTGCCACCACGGTTTCACCAATCCCTTTTGAGCCTTCACCGCTGGCCCTCAATGAATCACCCGGCCAGATCGTCGTTTCAGGCTCGCGTCTGGGAGCCACATTTGACAAAGCCACCGGAAACCTGGATTCACTTTCGTTTGAGGGAAAGGAACTATTGGCAGACCATCCCGGATCCGGGCCGGCGCTTCAATTGTTCCGGGCGCCCACGGATAATGACAAGGGGTTTGGCAAATGGCTGGCTCGCGATTGGCGCGAGGCGGGGCTTGCCTCATTAACAAATTTCCTGGTGAGGCTGCAGGCGGATCAGCCCACCCCTTTTGAAATCCATGTCAGGTCCATTGTCCGAAGCGAGGCCACACAAGGCGGGATGGTTACCGTTTTGGATTGGACCTTTCACGGCGGCGGCGCGGTGGAAATATCCGCCTCATTCGAACCTTTCGGCCAGTTGCCCTACCTTCCCCGAGTGGGGCTGGTCATGGCCCTGGCCCCGGATTTTGAAAACCTGGCATGGCTGGGCCGCGGACCCTGGGAAAATTATCCAGATCGAAAAGATGGCGCCGACGAGGGCCTGTGGCACAGCACCGTGTCAAATCAGCTTGTTCCCTACGTCCGGCCCCAGGATAACGGCAACCATGAAGACGTGCGCTGGCTGGAATTGACCGACGCCAATGGCAATGGCACGCGCTGGGAATCAAGCAATGGAATGTTTTCATTTTCCGCCCTGCACCTTTCATCCGCCGACCTTGCGGCTGCGCGGCATGATTTTCAGCTCAAGCCAAGGCCGGAAATCATTTTATCCATCAATGCCATCACCTCCGGCCTGGGAAACAGCAGTTGTGGTCCAGGAGTCCTGGCACGCTACGCGGTGTCGCCCCAGGTCCGCACCCTGTCTCTCTGGCTCACCCCTGCCCTTTCCAACCAGAATTCACTAAAAATCAAACCATGACCAAAACCATTGCCCGAAATCTGTTTGTCCTGCTCGTTTCTGGGAGCGTTTCCCTTGCTGCTTCCACTTTTAATGTCAAAAACTTTGGCGCGAAGGGGGACGGATTCTCCCTGGACACGCTCGCGTTTCAAAATGCGGTGAACGCAGCCCAGACCAATGGCGGCGGCGTGGTCCTGGTGCCGCAGGGCCAGTATAAGATTGATCCCATCACACTGGCATCTGGCATCAATTTGCACCTGGAGGCAGGCGCGGTGATCCTGCTGGATGACAAACGGAGCCGATACCCGGTGGTTCACAACCGTTATCAGGACGGCATTACTGCAACTGGCTGCCACGACGTGCAGATCACGGGGTCTGGAACCATTGACGGGCTTGGAGAAGCCTGGTGGCAGGCTTTCCGGGAGAATCCCCACATGACTCACCGCCCCTACCTGGTCAAATTCCAGAACTGCACCAACTTGACCGTGACCGGCGTGACTTTCCGCAATTCACCCATGTTCCATCTGGTCACCGAGAATTGCACCGATGTGAAGATTTTTGATGTCACCATCCATGCCCCCGAGCATGCCCCCAATACGGATGGAATAGATCCTTCAGGATGGAATTACCAGATTCTGCGCTGTCATATAGACACCGGCGATGACGACATTGCCATCAAACCGGACCCGCACTCGGGTCGTTCGCCGGGCAACCGGCATTTTGTGGTGAAAGACTGCGTGTTTGGGCATGGCCACGGCATGTCGGTGGGAGGTGGCAGCGCCGGCGGCCTGGAGGATTTGCGGGTGACCCACTGCTCCTTTAACCACACAGACTACGGAATACGCATCAAAACCCTCAGGGGTAATGGCGGTCTGCTCCAGAATTGCCTGTACGAAAACCTGCAAATGACCGCCATCCAGAAATCACCCATCAGCATTCAGGACTATTACCCGGAAAGCAACGCCCCAAAGGATCCCGCCACGGAAACAACCGCTCCCATCCATGACTCCACCCCTATCAACCGTCATTTGATTATTCGCAACCTCAACGCCACGGATTGCCCCAATGCCGGCATCCTGCGCGGGCTTCCTGAAGCCCCCATTGAGGATGTAACCTTCGAAAATGTGCACTTGTCAGCCAGGTCAGGAATGGTGATTGATCATGCCCGCGCGATAAAATTTTTGCACTCTTCCATCAGCACCGGGAAAGGGCCAGTGCTTATCACCTATGACGCCCAAGTAACCGGCCTAAAGTAAAACAGGTTGGGGAAGCCTGGCCAGCTTGACCCAATGCAAAAAGCCACGGACAGGAATTGTCCGTGGCTTTAGGAATGCTTTTTATGTTACTCCTTGGCGGCCTTGGCTTTTTTGGCGCCTTTTTCGGGCTTGGCTTCCGCCACAGGTTCCTTATCGGAGCTTTTCTCGGGGCGTTTTGAGCGTTTTTCAGTGTGCGGTTTGGCTTCCACCACAGGCGCGACAGGAGCGGCAACCGGGGTGGCGCTCTCCACGCGGACCTTCAGAGAACTTTTGACCTCCGCGTGCAAACGCAGTTCCACTTCGAATTCACCCAGGGATTTGACGGGCGATTCCAGGTGGATTTTTTTCTTGTCCAGGGTGACATCGAATTGATGCTTCAGTTCATCCGCAATCATCCCTGCGGTGACAGCCCCGAAAAGCTTGCCGTCATCCCCGGTCTTGACCTTGACCACGCAAATGAGCTTCGAGATGCTCTTGCCCAATTCGCTCATGGTGTTGAATTCATGGGCTTCACGCTCGGCACGGCGTTGTTTCAAGACCTCCAGGCGCCGCTTGTTGGCGGACGTCAACGGAATGGCCAAGCCTTCCGGGAAGAGATAATTGCGGGCATACCCTGCCGCGACCCTGACCTGGTCGGATTCACCGCCCAAGCCTACAATGTTGTGAGTAAGAATAACTTCAGTTTTAGCCATACAGAAATTGGTTTAGATTCAATGGACTCCGGTCAAAATGGCACGTCATCGCTTTCGGGAGGGGCATCGCCCATGCCTGGGTCTGATTCCGGCGCGGGAGCCGGCGCGGACGCGGCGCGGGGCGGTTTGGGGCCGGAAGCAGGCGCACCTTCGCCACCGCCCTGGGCTGCGCCCAGAAATTGAACTGTTTCAGCCACAACACCCAGCCGACTGCGCTTCTGCCCGGTTTGTTTGTCATCCCATTGGTCCAGCTTCAAGCGACCCTCCACCAGCATGGGCTTGCCCTTGCGCATATATTGGCCCACATTTTCAGCGGTGCGCCCAAAAATGTCCACATCCACAAAAGTGACTTCCTCTTTTTTCTCGCCCGCTTCGTTGGTCCACACCCGGTTGACCGCAAGGCCAACCTTGGCAATAGCGGTGCCTTTGGGTGTGTAGCGCAACTCAGGGTCGCGCGTCAGGTTTCCCACCAAAATCACCTTGTTGAAGCTGGCCATGTTGAAATGAGGTTACTTGGCTTCCACCGGTTTCTGCGCATGGGTGAAAATCACACGGAACACATCAGTGTTCAGCGCAAATTTGCCCTGCAACTGGGCCACGACTTCCGCTTTGGCCTCGAAAATGATGTTGGCATAAAAACCGCCCGTGTGCTTTTTATCCGCCACGCGGGAAAAGCTTTTTTTATCCATTTTTTGAATGGTCTCGACCTTGCCGCCTGCCGCGGAGATGTCCGCAGAGACCTTGTCGAGCACATCCTTCACACCTTCTTCTTTTCCTGAAAGGTTCAGGATGAACAGTCCTTCGTATCGTTTCACTTTATTTATTTTTTTCAGTATCTGCGAGGCCGTTAAACTGGCTCATCGCTTTTTGCAATCCCGCTGCCAGCCAACAATCCACCTGGCTGACCGCCCGTTCCATCACTTTTCCCAACAAATTTGTCTCAGATGCCTCAAAACTGCCCAGCACGTGCCCGGCAATCTCCCGCATCCCGTCACGACGACCTATCCCGATGCGAAGTCGCGGGAATTGGGCCGATCCCAAGTGGCTTTGGACCGAGTCCAGCCCATGATGCCCGCCGCTTCCGCCACCCGGCCTCATCCGAATCTCGCCCAAGGGCAAATCCGCATCGTCCACCGCCACCAACACATTATCCAAGGCCATCCGGTAAAAACCGAAGATAGCCGATACCGCCTCGCCACTCAAGTTCATGAACGTGACGGGCTGCGCCAATAAAACCGTTCGCCCATGGACCTGACCCCGCGCCAGCCTGGCACTGAACTTTTTTTCCATGGACCATTCCCACTTCCACTGCCGGGCCAGGCATTCCACCAGCATGTAACCCGCATTGTGGCGGGTCCGGGCGTACTCCGCGCCCGGGTTTCCCAAACCCACAATGAGAGCCCCGAACTGCATTTCCAAGTCGGGAAAACCCCGACCAAATTATTTCTTCTTCTCGGCCTTCGGCTCCGCCTTGGCCTCGGTTTTGGCATCGCCCTTCGCGTCTGCCTTGCCCGCAGTGGCGCCCTCTTCGCCTTCGACCTTCTTTTCCTTGGTCATTTCGACGTCTCCGGCGGCAGCGGCGGCGGCTGGAGCTTCCTCTTCCGCACGCGGTTCAGCCACGGCAACCACAGAAATGTGCTTGTCACCCAGAATTTGAACCCCCTCGGGAGCCTTGAGATCGCCCAAGTGAATGGACTTTCCAATCTCCAAGTGAGACACATCAATTAAAATATTTTCCGGCAAATGCTTGGGAAGGCAGCGAACCTTGATCTTGTGCAGGATGTGTTCCAGAATGCCACCGCCGGTTTTCACACCCACGGCTTCCCCGACCGTTTCCACGGGAACTTGAACGGTGACCGTTTCATCGGGCGAAATTTCGTGAAAATCCACATGCAACACCTTGCCGCTGAGAGGATGGTGCTGGACTTCCTGCAAAAGAGCCAGACGCTGACCGCGCGCATCATTTTCCACCGCCAGGTCAACCAGGATGTTTTCAGAAACCGAGTGGTGCAGCAGGTTTGTCAGTTCCCGGTCGTTAAGCTCCAGGTTCTGGGGGGTGGTTTTGCTGCCGTAAATGGTGGCAGGCACACGGCCTTGGTTCCGGAGCTTGGTCACCTCGGAACGCTGCACTTTGGTGCGCGGATACGCTTTTAATGCTACTGATTTCATTTTCTTAAATATTTAAACCGGTCCTCAACTGGTGCGGCCACCCTTGAACTCAAAAAGCGAATTCACCGATGAATTGCTGTGAATCCGTTTGATGGCCTCGCCCAAAAGACCCGCCACCGACAATGTGGTGATCTTCACTCCGTCAATCGCGGAGCGTTGGACTGTATCAGTCGTAATTAATTCGTCAATACTGGAATTGCGCAATCTTTGTATGGCGGTGTCATTCAAAAGGGCATGAGAAACGCAGGCCAGCACCTTTTGTGCCCCCTTGGTCTTTAAAACAGACGCCGCCGAGGTCAGGGTCCCGGCTGTCTCGGTCAAATCATCCACCAAAAGCACGTTTTTACCCTCAATATCCCCAATCACCGCCATGCTTTCCACCTCCGTGGCGCTCTTGCGGCGCTTGGCCACGATGGCCAGTTCCGCTTCCAAAGTCTGGGAGTAGGCATGCGCCATCTTGATGCCACCGGCATCCGGGCTCACCACCACAAGATTCTTTAACTTCTTCTCTTTCAGATACTCATACATGACCGGCGCCGCATAAAGATGATCCACCGGTATGTCAAAAAAGCCCTGGATTTGCTGTGCATGCAAATCCATGGTCAGCACCCGGTTGACGCCGGCTGCCACCAATAGGTTGGCCACCAGTTTGGCCGTGATGGGCACTCGCGGCTGGTCTTTACGGTCCTGCCGGGCATATCCATAAAACGGCATCACCGCCGTGATGCGCATGGCGCTGGCACGGCGAAGGGCGTCTATCATGATGAACAATTCCATCAGGTTGTGGTTCGTGGGCGGCGAGGTGGGCTGGATGATGAAGATATCCTCTCCCCGAACATTCTCCTCCACCTTCACAAAGGTTTCCCCATCAGGAAACGGGGTGATTCTGCATTTACCCAAGTCGCAGCCAATGGACTTGCATATCGCGCGAGCCAAAGGCTCATTTGCCGTGCCGGAAAATACTTTCACAAAAATCAAATCATTTGCTCTTGCTCATGTCCCATCTGAAAACCTCAGCGGACGCCGGGGAAACTGAAAGGTGAATCTATCATCGCCACGCAATGTGGCAAGATGAATCTGTGTCTCAAATTGCGGCAATGATCAAAACGGGAACATTGACCGAGCCGCCGAAAATCGCTAATTTTTTGGCATGGTTAATTTACGCAACATTTTTGACATCACCTCACGTTAGAGATCATGCGTTCCAACCACAAACAGAGTGGTTTATTTGAGCCAGAACACCGAATTGATTCGGGATTTCAGGCAGATTCTACAATTGTTCTGGCACATGGCGATTCTCTGGAAACCTTGAAAAAGTTGCCGGATGGCGCAATCAAACTCATTATCAGTTCGCCCCCCTACAACATCGGGAAGGAATACGAAGTTCAGCAAAAGCTGGAGCATTACCTTGAATGGTTGGAACCCATCCTTGCGGAATTGGTGAGGGTATTGTCTCCCAACGGTTCACTTTGCTGGCAGGTTGGAAACTACGTTGAAGAATCCGAAGTTTTCCCGCTTGATATTTATTTTTACCCCATTTTCAAAAAGCTGGGGTTGCAGTTACGGAACCGGGTTGTCTGGACGTTTGAGCATGGCCTGCATTGCAGCGTCAGATTTTCCGGCCGTTATGAAACTCTACTTTGGTTCACGAAAACTGACGACTATACCTTCAATCTTGACCCTGTAAGAGTGCCGTCCAAATACCCCGGCAAACGCAATTTCCGCCCCGGCCCGGATTATGGCAAACCGAGCGGAAACCCGCTCGGAAAAAACCCCTCTGATGTTTGGAAATTAATGGCGAAGGAATGGGAGGTGGGATTGTGGAATATCCCCAATGTGAAAGCCAATCATCCCGAAAAGACACTGCATCCATGCCAATTCCCGATTGAACTGGTTGAACGTTGCGTCCTTGCTTTGACGAACGAAGGAGACTGGGTTTTGGACCCATTTACCGGGGTAGCCTCCGCTTTGCTGGCCGCGCTCAAGCAAAACCGCAAGGGCATGGGCATTGATCGAGAAATTGCCTATGTCAACGAGGCCAAATTGCGCATTGCAAAACTCTACTCAGGAGAACTGCCATATCGCCCGCTCGGAAAACCCGTGCATCAGCCGACTGGTAAAGAAAAAGTGACGCAAGTCCCACAAGAATGGCTAGAAAAAAAGGAATCCAATGAAATTGGCAGCGGTTTACTCGTTTAATAAGGGAACAGAAGTCGTTTCCAAAAAGCACCCGGATTTAATTGACGAAATCAATGCCGCAATCGCATCCATTGACGCAAGCAACCACAAGACGAAGAAAAGCAAAGAAAAGACGATGCGGGGGCAGATGCTCTTTTCCCCGGTTTCGCTGAACAACGCTTTTAAGAAACAGTTGATCGGCAAATACAAATGGAACCCGGTTCGCGTTAAATGCGATTATCCAACGGAATTTTACGTACCGGGTTACAAATTCAAGAAAGCCAACCGGGGCCAATTCCGCGAAATGGATTTCGTGAAGAAGAAACTGGGAGTCGAAGTCCAGTTTGGCAAGTATTCCTTCATGGTTTACAACGTCGCTGCCAAAATGACAATCTTCAAAAACCTTGGCCACATTGAAGCCGGCGTTGAAATTGTCCCCGTCAAATCTTTTGCCAATGAAATGTCGTCCGGCGTTTCCTATTTTGAGCAGTTCGTTTGGGACTTGAAGAACCGAGGCGTTGCAGACATTGACATTCCCGTCATGATTCTTGGAATTGATGCTGAATAGGAAGTTTTGTTGCCCAGAACGGGGGCAAAGCGGGGAAAAAATGATTCGTTGACCCTTAACTGCATCATTCCATTCCAAGCCACCGACTGCATATTCTCTTTGCACACATTCGTATCAACTTGAAATGTATCCCCTCATTCAGGATGCCTTGTTGGAAAAGGTGCGGGATTGCCAGCGTATTTCCGAGAAAGCAGGTATTCAATTGATGTGGCCCCCAAAAAACCAGACCCCAGGTTGAAAAGGACTTTTGGCGTCCTGATAGAGAAGGTTGTCGTTTCGCAATGTTTGTGCATACCTCGGCATTCCGTTTGTTTGATTGGAACTCAGCGCCATCTTGATTGTGGATTGGCGGCCCGGCCCGCTTTTGGTAGGGTTGGACATGCTTGCATATTTTTGGGTTGGGTTGGGCGGCGCCTTGGGCAGCATGCTGCGTTTCTGGCTATCCATCCTCATCTCAAGGCAGTTTGGAGAAACCTTTCCCTGGGGCATCCTTGCAATCAATGTGATGGGTTCCTTCGTCATCGGGGTTTTGGCCGCTTTTACAAATCCAGATGGCCCCGTCCCGCCTTCTTCCCGAATCTTTGCCACCCAGTTTCTCATGATCGGGTTATGTGGCGGTTTCACCACGTTTTCCTCCTTCAGCCGCGACACCTTGCGCCTGCTTCAGGATAGGCAATGGCTTTTTGCCGGTGGCAATGTTATGCTCTCCGTGGCGCTATGCCTTCTGGCTGTTTGGTTGGGTTACTTTTTGGGATCGTTCGCCACCCAGCCAAGGCAATGAGTGAACCGGATGATTTTGGGCCCTTACCATGAATATCCCTGAAGATGCGGTGCTTTTGAGAATTTTCATCGGCGAAAGCGACCGGTGGCAGCATCAGCCTCTCTATGAGGCCTTGGTGGTGGCAGCACGCCAGGCTCACTTGGCCGGGGCCACTGTTCTGCGCGGCCCCATGGGCTTCGGCAAATCCAGCCGTATCCACACCGCAAAACTCCTCCAACTTTCCACCGACCTGCCCCTGGTGATCGAAATGGTGGATTCCGGGGAAAAAATCAATGCCTTTCTACCCACCTTGGATCGCATGATCGGGGGTGGATTGGTGACGCTGGAAAAAGTCAAGGTGTTGAAATACCGATCAAACAATGACCCATGAAACCATCCCTGCAATCGTCGCTCGCCCATCTCCTGCCCCCGTCCGCCCAAGGGGTCTTGGACCTGAAAAAAATACTCGAAGTCGTCTTGGAGTTTTTCCAATCTGAATCCGGCACAATCCACGTTCTCGACGACTCAGGACAGGTTTTGCGTTTGGTGGCAGAGAAAGGACTTCCTCAGGCCCTTCTTGGAATCATAGAATCCATTCCCTTGGGCAAGGGAATCGCGGGACAGGTGGCAATGGAGAACCGGCCCGTTACCCTGTGTAATTTGCAGACCGATACAAGCGGAGTGGCCCGGCCGGGCGCCCGCCAATCTGGCATGGGTGGCTCCCTATGCGTGCCTATGCGCAAAGATGGACGGGTCGTCGGCACTCTTGGAATAGGAACCCTTCGCGAATATGAATACTCAGCATGGGAGATCAATGAATTGCAGAATTTAGCCAATCAATTGGCCGCAGTCTGCGCCGAGTATTTGCCCCGGCAGAGGGCCGGCTGAACCCTCCTTGATCCAGCGTTTCCCAGACTCCCAAATCCGCACCCAAAATCGCAATGGTCAAAATCATGATAGGAATCCAGACCCTTGGTATCAGTTTTTTCCATTTCCGTGTCAATTCATGACCTGCAATAAAAACATTCCTTGAACCGACCCGGTTATTGGAGCCATTTTTGGGATGCAGATTTTTTCCTGATTTGCCCATTTGAGGCTGATTTGGGGGGCTGACTTTGCATTGGCATTTTCCGCGCCCTGAATGATAATCGTGGCTTATGCCGGGTGACATCCAAGAACTCCAAGGTTCGCCAAGCCACATTGCCATTCTCAAAAACGCCCAAAAAAAACTGGCGGACGGCCAGTATTCCGCCGCGGGCCAATTGTATCAGGACCTTGCCCGGCGGTTTCCCAAAGTGGCTGAATTATGGCTGGAACTGGCTTCATCCGCTGTGGGCACGTGGGACCTCAGGCTGGCGGAATCGGCCCTGCAAAATGCGCGGGACTTGTCCCATTCCAACGCGCGCCTGCTGGTTTTGATCGGACGCAAATATCAGGAAATGCGCGACACCCGCTCCGCCCAGGACTGTTTTCAAGAAGCCATTGTCACGGACCCATTATCAGCGGATGCACGGATCACCCTCGCCATGGAGCTGGAGAAAAACCGGAATCTGGCCTCAGCCGGTGAACAGGTGGAAACGATCCTGCGCCAGAACCCTGGAGATGACCAGGCGCGCTATTTCAATGCCCTCCTTCATCACCGCCGAGGGCACCTTCAGGATGCGGAAAAGGCTCTGCGCGACCTTATCCAATCTCAACCGCGCTATCCTTATGTGCGTCATGCCTCGCGCCATTTGCTGGCGCTGGTCCTTGAGGATATGGGGCGCCATCAGGAAGCCTTGGACTGGCTGATGCAGTCCAAGGCCATGGTTCAAGCATTGGTCAACCCCGGCATTTTGATCAGCCAGTATGAGCAGGACATCCAAACCAGGTTCCGGCTGGTCCAAAGTCTCTCCCGTGAGACCGTTCAAGAGTGGCAGGCTGCAAATCAGGATTCCCCGTGCAATATCGCCTTTTTGGGAGGCCACCCCCGCAGCGGCACCACACTGCTCGAGCAAATCCTGGATGCCCACGAGGAGATTCTGGCGCTGGACGAATCTCCCGCCTTTAATCATTTCATAGCAGGACGCACCGGGCTTGCAACCGGCTCCGGCCATTCCCAGCTTCGACGCCTCCAATCCCTAACTCCTGGCGAAGTGGCGCTTGCCCGCAAAAAGTATATGGAGGCCATGCTCCACGAATCCCGGGCTGACAGCCTGCCTGGAATCCTTGTGGACAAAAATCCCTCTCTCACAACCTGGCTGCCTCACTGGCTGCGGTTTTTTCCAGGCGTCAAAATCCTGATCGCACTGCGGGATCCCCGCGACGTGGTGATAAGCTCCTTTTTCCTCAATTCCGTCCTGAATTCAACCAACGTAAACTTTCTCACTTTGGAACGCACCGTGAAGCATTATTGCGACCTCATGGATTTCTGGCTCCGACTCCGGGATTTGGGGGCGTTTGCATGGCATGAAGTGCGTTACGAGGATATTGTGGCTGACACGGAGGATTTTGGAGCCAGGGCCACTCAGTTCCTGGGACTGAAATGGAATACTCAGCAAAAACAGTTTCATATGGACCCGCGCCCGAAATTTTTCCTGGCCCCAACCCACCACGAGGCCCGGCAACCGGTCTATGGGCGGGCGGTGGGCAGGCATCAAGGCCATGCCGCGGCACTGGAACCATGGATGAAAAAGTTGACGCCCTACTGCCGCACCTTCGGATACTCCACCTGAAGCGCCGATTCAAACAAAAGCCAAGGTCCGATTCCGCAAGGCCATAGCGGCCCGACAAGCCAGCAGGGGAAAAAGAATCATGAACCGCGCCAAGACCTGTGGAATGCCGGAACGATTCGCAAAGGAGGCACTTGCCACAACAGCAAGGCCGTGCATCGGGCCTATGCCGAGCGCCTGTCGTTGAATAAAAAGAGGAACGACAAAGAAAGCAGAAGGAGCCAGGAACCAGCCACCACCGATCCCAACCTATGAAAAACACCACGCGATGGCTCAAAAAACCATAGCGGCAACAAAGGCAAAATTCACCACCGGATTTACATCAAGGACGCATGTAAAAAGTCTCTTGTATCCCTGGTTCCGGCCAGCCTTGAACAAAGCCGTTGCAAGCCCGGGCTTCATTCGCGGCCATTGGCGTTTATTCGCGGTTCAAGGTTGCTTTTGTTCAATTTAACCGCGAATGGACGCGAATAAACGCGAATGGGGAAACGCCAGCCGACCTTTGTGGCAGGTGAACAGTGCGGCTGCTCGACTGCTTCAACGTGAAAAATGATATTCAAAAGGCCGCATCTTGACCCTTTCAATTTCGCTTTTCGGGTTAAATCAGGCCTATTTGACGTTCAAAAGCGGATAATTCAGGCCGATTCAGGCCCTCGCCATCAGGCGCCTGTTTTCAGTTCCACCACGTCATGCGGCGCGGCTTCACGCATTCCGGCGGGGCTAACCCGGATATAGCGGGCGCGCTTTTGCAATTCCTGCAGATTGGCTGCACCCAGGTAACCCATCCCGCTTTGAATGCCACCAATCAATTGCGCCAGGATGCGGTCCACCGATCCGCAAGACTCCTTCAGGGCTTCAATTCCTTCTGCTGCGACCTTCTGGGTGGGGTTTTTATCATGGCCGTAACGGGCTGCAGAACCGGTTCGCATGGCTGCCAGGCTGCCCATCCCGCGGTATTGCTTGTACCATTTGCCGCTGATTTCAACCACCTCGCCTGGCGCTTCGTTGCAGCCGGCGAACATTCCCCCACAAATCACCCCGTGCGCCAGGGTCAGCGCCTTGACAATGTCCCCGGACTTTGTGATGCCGCCATCCGCCAGAAGCGTCACCTTTTTTCGGGACGCCGCCCGGGAGCACACATACAAAGCGGTCAACTGGGGTATGCCCACCCCCGCCACAATCCGCGTGGTGCAAATGGAACCGGGCCCCTGCCCCACCTTGATCATGTTGGCCCCGGCAGCAGACAAAAATTCCACCCCATCGGCGCTGGTCACGTTGCCCGCAATGATGGGCAGCTTGGGAAAGGCATCTCGCAGCACCCGCACCATGTCTCCCACTCCCTTGCTGAAACCATGTGCCGTGGACACTGCAACCACGTCCAGGCCACGATCCATCAGCGCGCCAACATGGTTCAAAATCCTTTCCCGGTCCAGTTCACCAAAGGCGTTCCGGGTGGCGGAAACTGCCGCGCCGCAAACCAGTCGGAAATGGGAATCCCGGGCCGCCTTGAATTGGGCGCCCCGCTCCTGCGTGAGCCGCTCCACGTCGCTCAATGTGATCAATCCCCTCAACTCATCCTTCTCATCCACCACCAGCAGTTTGTGTATTCCCAGGTGTTCCGTAAAAAATTTGTCCGCCCGCGCAATCGGGTCGTTTCCCAGTTCCTTGCGCAAAATGGTGTGCACCTGCGAACGCGGGGTGAGCGCCTCCGCCACCTTCCTCTTCGCATAGCGCGGCTTCACCACATGCCCGGATAACAGCCCCATCAACTTGCCCGAGGAATCCACCACCGGAAAAGTTGCAAACGCAAACTTGCGCTCCTCGATCATTTTCAACACGTCCCCAATCGCCTGGTCCGGCGTCACTTTCACCGGCTCCTGGATCAAGCCATGAACATGGTTTTTCACCCGGGTCACCTCGGAAAGCTGCGACCTCTCGGTCATGTTGTAGTGAATCAGGCCCAAACCACCATTCAAGGCCATGGCAATCGCCATCCGCGATTCCGTCACGGTGTCCATGTCTGAGGAAATCACAGGAATATTCAGATGCAGCCCTTCTGCCAGGGTCGCGCCCAACTGGGTGTCTCGGGGCAGGATTTCTGAATATTGCGTGGCCAGGGTCACGTCGTCGTAAGTCAGGCCGGTCGGGGATACGGACCGGAAAAACGGGTCCGCAGGCTGATAAAAAACATCATCAACAATTTTGGAGCGCGAGACTGCCATGTCAGAAAATGCCCTCGAAGAGCCTGTCTTGGCAAGACTTTTGCAGTCGTTTTTGCGGGCCTCTACACGGCCATGGAGACCACCCGCCTTCAAGAATGGTGAAAATACTTGGGCGGTTTACCTTGGAAACGAAAAAGGCGGAACCCGGTTTTGCCGGATTCCGCCTGAAATATCGGTTGAAGGACGCTTAGTAGCGGTTCCGCCCACCACCACGGTTACCTCCGAATTCACGACGACCACCGCCGGAGGGACGTTCCTCGCGGGGCTTGGCCACATTTACCGTGAGAGCGCGTCCGCCAAGCTCCCGGCCATGCAAACCAGCAATGGCCGCCTGGGCTTCTTCGGGGCTGTTCATGGTCACAAAGGCAAAACCACGGGGGCGGTTCGTCATGCGATCCATCATCAAATTGGTTTCCGTAACGGAACCGTACGCGGTAAACGCGTCTTGAAGGTCGTTTTCGGTGGTGTCAAAGGAAAGGTTTCCTACGAATAATTTATTGCTCATGTGATTATTTTACTTTCTGCCCTAGACTGAACTTGCTTTAAACAGACTGTTTCCGGTTATCGGATTTCAAATCATCACTGAACCAAGTTCACCTGAAGATTCACCATGCCTCGAAAGAAGAATTTCTATCTAACGGACGCATCTTATTCTGACAGGTTTCCGCCTGTTGGCAACAACAATGCGGAATTATTTTTTGGGAGTCACTCCTTCCTCCCAACATTCAAGGACCGCCCCATCCTCCTTGTGCATAACCCGTTGAACAACAGACCATGCCGCTGCAACCGTCACATTGGCATGCCCTCCCGTTATGCGACCTTGAATTCCGCCCTTCCTCACCTTAACGTCATTCCTAGCCAAGAAATCCATGCGCAAGACCTCCCAAATCCCTCAAGCAAGCTCGAACGAGGCCAGCGATCTGTGGTCGCACTGGCTCCTGAACACCCGGCACGCGGGTGACTCGGGCCATGCCGCGCAAATCCAGAAACAACTCAACGGAATGCGCGATCGCGTTCTGGCGGGTGCCCGACTTGTTCCCGCCATGACGTTGGTTGATGTGGGCGCTGGCGATGGATTGATCGCCTTGGGCGCCCTGGAACAGTTTGCCGGGCGTTTAAAAGTGGTGATCACCGATATTTCCGCACCGCTTCTCGGGGAAGCGCAGGCGGCTGCCATGCGGCTTGGTTTTCAACATTCCTGCCAGTTTATCCAGACACCCGCCGAAACCCTCACCGGCATCCCCGATGATACCGCAGATGCACTGACCACCAGGGCTGCCCTCGCCTACGTGCCGGATAAAATAGCCGCTGCGCGACAGTTTTTCCGCGTCCTTAAACCCGAAGGACGACTTTCAATCTGCGAACCCATTTTTCAGGATGCTGCCGCCAAACTGGCTGCCCTTGGCCTTGCCTTGCAAAACCTGCCCAACAGCCCGGCCACGAACCTGGCCAGGCTCACGCATCGGTGTCGAACCGCTCAAATACCCTCCACGGCGGCGGAAATACAAAAACATCCGCTCACCAATTTCACCGAACGGGATTTGGTTGCCCTCTTCCAAATGGCAGGTTTTATTGAAATCCATATGGAATTGCACATTGATTTGAATTATGGCGTTCCAATGAATTGGCCAACCTTTCTTCATCAATCCCCCTTCCCGGGCGCCCTTTCCCTCTTTGAAGCCATGACCGCCACACTCAACCGTGAGGAACAACAACAATTGGAAGCCCACCTACGCCCGAAAGTCGAATCCGGCCAGGTCACCACGCGCGAGTGCGTCGCCTACCTCACCGCCCTCAAGCCTTCAGAAGCCAAACACCACGGAGCACCATGACCGCCCGCCAATGGAATTGGACCATCAATGCCGGGGTAATGTGACCCTGGGTTTTGCCTGCCGCCTCATCGCCCACAGCTCGCGCGCATCCCAGTTTTTAGGCTGGTGAAATTTGCGTGGAAGGAGAGCGATCGGGCGGTTTTTGGTTTGTGTTTGACCATGTGGAGCACAGGCATGCCCAACGAGGGGCGGATATTCCCCGCAATCTTGCTTGGGTTGGATGTCTTGTATGTGCCGCCCTTACGGAGCTCGGAATGATTTTTGGAGATTGGATTTCTACAAATGTTTCGTCCCTCTGGGGCTGGGGGAAATTGCCCGTTTCCAAAAGATCAGTGCCACCCCTCCCCGGCCCTCCCCATCAATGGGATTGATGGAGAGGGCAAAGTGGCGGTGGGTTCAATAGGGTTTTAAACCATTTCGAAGGTCGAAGGTAATCGCCATTTCAAGCACAAATAACAACCCTGCGCCTCTGGTTTCCTCGCCCTGCCAGCGGAGCGCGGGGAGAGGATTAAGGAGAGGGGGGATCGCAAAAAGCCAGCGCGATAAATGAGCAATCTCATTTTCCGAAAGCTCGGCGTCACCTCTCCCCGGTCCCCGCCACCAATGGACATTGATGGGGAAGGAGAGCGGAGCAGTTGGTTTGTGGAGGTTTATAAAAATTCAAACGCGGAGGCTGAGGGTGACTCTCTCAAAAACTGAGACGCGCCCCCACAGCAAAGGCTTCCACATTATGAATTGCCTTCTTTCTTGGAAAAGGCAGCATCAAAAGCGGCTGCATTGGGCGCAAAATCCAGTTTGCGGACAAAGGCACAGGATTCGGTTGCTCCATGGATGCGGTCCATCCGGGCGTCTTCCCATTCCACTGAAAGTGGGCCTTGATAACCCACATCATTCATTGCCACGATGATGTCTTCAAACAAAATATCCCCACGGCCCGGCGACCGGAAATCCCAATACCTTCGAGGATCGGCGAAATCGGTATGCCCGCCAAAAACCCCCACCGACCCATCGCCATGACCCCACCACGCATCCTTGATGTGGGCATGAAAAATACGATCGGGAAACTCACGGATGAACTTGACGTAATCCACCCCCTGGTAACCCAGGTGCGATGGATCATAGTTAAAACCAAATGAGGGATGATTTTGAACCGCGTTCAAGGCCCGACGCGCTGAAGCCAGATCAAAGGCGATTTCCGTGGGATGAACCTCCAGCGCAAAGTGAACGTCGTGCTGCTTGAATACGTCCAATATGGGAATCCAGCGTGCGGCAAAATCGGCAAAGCCCTTTTCAAGATACTCCTGGCTGGTGGGTGGAAAGGCATACAGGGCATGCCAGATGGAGGATCCCGTGAATCCATTCACCACCATCCTTGCCGGCCTGGTGGAAGATGCCGCCTTCTGCCTTTTGGACAAGGCATCGTGGAATAGGCGCGCGGCGCGGGCGGTATCGGCCATTCTTGATGCCGCGCGCCTTCTCACCGCCTCGGGATTTCCATCGCCCCAAATTTCTTTTGGAAGGATGGCTTGATGCCGTTCATCAATGAGATCGCACACAGCCTGCCCCACGAGATGATTTGAAATGGCGCGGGAAACCAAGCCGTGACCAGCCAGCAATTCGGCCAGGTCATTCACGTAGGAGCCCTCCTGCAAGGCCCTGGCCACATCAAAATGATCCCCCCAACAGGCGAGCTCCACTCCGTCGTAGCCCATCTTTTTGACCAGGGGCAGTAATTCAACCAGCGGAAGGTCAGCCCATTGCCCCGTGAAAAGTGTCACCGTTCTTCTCATATTTTGAATTTGGATGTAAAACCGATTCTGGATGCGGCCCGTAAGTTTTTCAAATAAAATAACCGCCATGGCCAAAACCAATGCAATTGAACTCCCGGGCTGCGATCCCATTCCCATCCTGTATGAGGACCGGTCTGTTCTGGCCATTGACAAGCCACGGGGATGGATGTTGGTGCCCCATACCTGGAGGCGAACCAATTGGAATTTACAGGCGGCCCTGGATTCGTCCATGCGCGCGAGGGACTTTTGGGCACGCTGCCGCAATCTTAAATTCCTCCGCTATATTCACCGCCTGGACGCAGACACCACGGGGGTGATGCTCTTTGCGCGAAGCGAAGGCGCCTTGAAAACACTCGGGGATTTGTTTGAAACCCGGCAGATGGATAAAATTTATCTTGCAGTGGTGGCGGGAAAAACTTCAAAACCCGAGTGGGACTGTCAACTGCCGCTGGGCCCCGACCCCAGACGTTTTGGCCGCATGCAGGTGGACCGGGGCCAGTCCGGCAAGGCCGCAGAGACCCGGTTCCGAACGCTTGATTGCAACGGACGCCATTCCTTGATAGAAGCCCGGCCACTGACTGGAAGAACACACCAAATCCGAATTCACCTGGCAGAGACCGGATATCCCATCCTTGGCGACGAAATGTATGGAGTCGCGGACAAGACCCATGAACTGGGCTTGCGGGCAATGCGCCTGGCCTACAAGGATATCTTCACACGACGCCACGTGGAAATCCTGGCCCCGATGCATGACTTCCTGAAGGAATATGGATTCTCTCCCAATTCCCTAAACTCGGGCGCAGGATCACCCGCCACGGGAAATAAACCCGCCGCCAAACCCTCGCCGACCCAAAACAAGAGCGCGCGGCCTCCCACAGAATCATAAGCCAAAAGAAGGCAAAAGGCCCCAAGATCATGCCGTCATGACAGGCCCAAGACAGCCTGGGACCGAAAGCATCACTGCGCATAATTGGAGGCGTAATGAGCAATCGAGGGCTGAAATTTGCGTGGTGGAATATCGGCGTTGAGTACGATATTGGAAATGGTTTCTATATAGAGGCACGGTTGCAGCAGGGCTGCGGTCTCAGGATCCGGGCTTGCCACCACTTGCAGGTCCGCTTGCATGGACTGGATGCTGACTTGGGTGCGCAATTGATGAATTAAAAAGTCATTCATTCCGATCCACAAGGTTCGGGTTCGACCCCGGGAATGAGAGGTGAGCACATAACATTTCACCCCGGCAACTTCCTCATCAGGCAGAAGAACAGTGTTGTAATCATCGCCAGCCAGCACATTGCCATTGTTCAATTTGAGAAACACGCCGGGGATCGCCGTTGCAGCGCCGCTCGATGACGGCGCGGCCAATTCGAGGGCCACGGCAGGACTGCCCTCGTTCTCAGGCCCATATCCCTGTTCCAAAAAATTGCCGCCACCTGAGCAAAAAACCGCCTTGGATGGCGATCCAACCGTGGTGTCAAAAAACCGGCGCGTGTTCCGCCATGAAAACAAATACAAGCCGGGCCGCGCCAATAAGGTTTTAAAACTTGTGGTGGTGGTGACCCCATCCATGATCGAAATGGTTTGCCCCATGTCCGAGTAGGACCTGGCAGAGGCATATTTTGCCATGGACAACTGAATAACCTGGCCAGGGGTGAGTCCTGCGTGGGCCGAGGCCGCAGCCAAAACCATGGAAAAAGCGGCCATCAAGGCAAGCCCTCGACCTATCCGCAGACGAAAACCGCTCCCAAGCGCCACCTGGGCATTCCCAACCCCTTGCCCTTTTCTTGCACCCAACCCGTTCATTTGCGTTTTCACGGTCATTTTCCTTTCAAAGCGAGTCACCGCTTTTTAAAACCGGCAGGGATGCCGGCAGGGTTTATAAAAACTGGAGGCTTCAGTTCCAATGTAAAACAGAATTATTAAAATCTGATGAAGCCAACATTAAAATGCGTCCCCGCCGCAGTCCGCAGTAAAAAGAATGCGTTTAGATATTTAAGAGCCTTTCTAAAAAGTGGGCGAATTGACTCATATTAAATGGTACCGACCGCCTGGAGGTCAGGGTCTCGCCTTGGGCAAACAGACTCATGCTCGTGGTTCGGGCAACCATGATTATGAGTCAACGCGCACCCGGCACTGATACCCATTCACGCTCAATCCCATGGATTGACATTGTTTTTGCGGCAGTCACGAGGTTAGATTTTACAAAACCGTGACAAATCATTTTTGCCGTGTGTTACTGTTCAGATTAATGATTAGACGCGATGCCGTTTGCCTGCTAACCCGTGCCTATGGCTGACGCAGGCACCATGATTTTGTTGGTTTTTTTGTTGTTTGCCACTTTGGCAGCGCTAAGTGGCCTCATCTGGCGGCCCGAACCAGGGATGGATGATGGCTGGAGGAGACGCTATCTTCTGGTCCGGAATTTGTGCCTCGCGTGCACAGTCTTTTTCTTAATTGAATGTGTGGCCAGCTTCCATCTCCATGACAGACCCCTGTTCATTAGGTTTTTGGCACCGGGATGTTTGATTTTGATTTGGGTCGTCTTTTTCTTGCAGTTTCTCCAGGCCAGGCGCAATGGGCGGGCAATCCCTGATTTTACGACCCATCGGAGGAAACCGTTGCCATTGTTCTTTTGGCAGGCGCTTTTGATTTTGCTCCCCGTGGGGTTGATGTCGCTTTTTGGTTTCTGGGCCATTTTCCAGCAGCGCAAAGCCATCGAGCAGGATGCACAGCAAAATGCACAATCCATTCTCCACTCGCTGCCAGATTCATTTGGCCGAATGGTGGCGAATCACCTGACCGAGATTGATGGTTGGAAAAACGGCTGGTATTCCTACTTGCAAGGTGGAGTCGCCTCGTGGCCGGGCGATAAAAACCGAAACCTCTGGCTGGCAGACACCAACGAAGCCCAAATCATCTCGAACAACCTGGCGGCGCTGCACGCGGCGTTTCCCCTTTGGCAGGACGGGCCGGTTCCTTTGGTGGATTTTACGCTCAGCACGAACGGTGATTTACCTTATGGACCACAAATGCCGCCCCAACCGCCTGCGTGGCTGGAAATAATGTCTTCTGAGCAGATGCAGGCGTGGTCTGCCATCCAGGCAACGGCTGGCACGACTCAAGCGTTGTCCAACTTGGTCAATGATTTCCGCCAGACCCGGCCACCAAAAGCTGCCATGGCTTGTGCGGAATTCCTGAAATTACGAGCCGAATCATCGTCGCTTTCCGCCTCAAATGACATCAACCAGTTGCTCGCGTTCGCAGACCGTCATTATGACGATGTATCCGAAAGCGGCGTGCCTTTAGGGACTTTGGCGCTGGCCGTGGCGCTGCACCGCGTGCAGGATTGCGGCCCCAGCGAGACGCTGTGGTGGCATTTGCAGGGTGAAATCTCCAACCCCACCGTACTGTCGCCCATTCTGCTGGATGAAGCCTCCCGGTTTGGGGATGGCAACCCACAACTGGCAGAGGGCATCAAAGCCATGCGCACTTTGCTCGCGGACAAAATGGCGCAGGCTGACCTGGCTGAGGCATTGGAACAATCGGACAAACAGGAAGCCCACACCAGGGCAAACGTCTGGGTTGATGCAATGGGACGGCATTGGTTTTGCATTTTGAGTCCCTCAGAAATGCAAACGCAGACCTCCATTTCCGGGAACCCCGTGACCAGCACCTCATCCGTCATCCGGGTTCAATGTTATCCCCAATCCATTGTCGCGTCAGGATTCGCCAATGCCCTGGCTGATGCCAAGATTTCATTGCCGGGCTATTTTGGCATGGTGTTGCAATTGGAGGGTGAAACAGTTCCACTGCCGACGCCCTGGAGCCATTTGGGTGGCTCGAACACGGCCAGCGATGTTCTGGCTCAGGAAACCTTTCAGATGTTTCAACCTGCAATGCTGCAAACCTACAATCCCGATGGCACTCCTGGCAAGGTGGTTCGCTTTGATGCCATGCCGGGGAACCCACACTTTTCGCTGGGAATAGCCCTCACTGACCGCAAACTGCTCTACGCGAGGCAGCGGCAGCTCCAGTGGATACTGGGTTCAATGATCTCGGCATCGGCCTTGGCGGCGTTGGTGGGGGTTTTTGCCGCATACCGCGCGTTCAAACGCGAGCGCCAGTTGAGCGAGATGAAATCCAGTTTCGTCTCCAGCGTGTCGCATGAATTGCGCGCCCCGATTGCCTCGGTGAGGCTGATGGCGGAGAACCTGGAACGCGGCAGGGTGCCGGATGCCGCGCGGCAGGCTGATTATTTTCGATTCATCGGACAGGAATGCCGACGGCTCTCCTCGCTGATTGAAAACGTGCTCGATTTTTCGAGGATCGAACAGGGCCGCAAACAATATGAATTCGAGCCAACAGACATCATGGCCATGGCACAGAACACCTTCAAACTGATGGAACCCTATGCGTCGGAAAAAGGGGTGCGCCTGGTGTTCGAGTCCTGCGCCACCCCTGCGATGCCGGAGAGCATCGAGTTGGAGCTGGATGGGCGCGCCATGCAACAGGCCCTGATCAACCTGCTGGACAATGCCATCAAACATTCCGCCCGGGGCCAAACGGTGACATTTGAGGCGAGGTTTGGCGGTGGCGGTCGCTTCAACCTGTCCGTCCTAGATCAAGGCCCCGGCATTCCCACCGCAGAACATGAGAAGATTTTTGAGCGATTTTACCGCCTCGGCTCGGAGTTGCGACGGGAAACGCAAGGCATCGGAATCGGCCTGAGCATCGTGAAACACATCGTCGAGTCACACGGCGGAGAGGTGAGGGTGGAAAGCCGGCCCGGCCAGGGCAGCCGCTTTACAATTGAATTACCCGCGAAGAATTAAAATGGAACGCATCTTGATCATCGAAGACGAGACGCCGATGCGAACGGCGCTGACCGATTTGCTCATGGCGGAAGGCTATCGCGTGTTGACGGCGGGAGACGGCCAGAAAGGCCTGGCACGGGCGCTGGCCGAAACGCCTGATCTCATTTTATTGGATGTCATGATGCCCAAGCTGGATGGATATGAGGTTTGCGCCAGGCTGCGCCAGCTTGCCCGCGAAACGCCGGTCCTGATGCTCACTGCCAAGGGGCTGGTAGCCGACCGGGTAACCGGACTGGATGCCGGAGCCGATGATTATCTCGTGAAACCGTTCAGCGCTGAAGAACTGTGTGCCCGCGTGCGGGCACTGCTGAGGCGGACGGAACGCAAAACCCATCTTTCGAGCGGATTAAAACTGGGTGAAACAGAAATAGACCTGATCCGGCAAACCGCGCGGCGCGGCAAAAAAGCCGTTGCGCTTACAAACAAGGAATTTGCCATGCTGAAGCTGTTGGTGGAGGCGGACGGACGTCCGGTCAGCCGGGAACAGTTCCTGGACGTGGTCTGGGGTTATACAGCATTTCCCACCACCCGCACCGTGGACAACCACATGGCCAGCCTTCGCGCCAAACTCGAAAAAAAGCCGGAAAACCCGCGCTGGCTGAAAACCGTTCACGGGCTCGGCTACAGGCTGGAAGTGGAAAAATGATTTTACAAAAGCATGACAAATGGGCGCGGCCAATCTGGCAGACTGGAACCAGTAAAAACATGAAAATAAAATTGTGCATTGCAATAATGATGCTGCTGGCGGCGTTGGCACCGGCGCAAACCAACAACCTCAATTCCCTTTTGGAACAGGGCCTGCTGGAGGAACAGGCCAACCGCAACCTGGACGCCGCCATTACGGACTATAAGCAACTGGCCACGGAATTTGACAACGACCGGCAACTCGCGGCCACGGCGGTTTTTCGCCTGGGCGAATGTTACCGAGCCCAGGGCAAAACCAATGAGGCTGCCGTGGAATACCATCGCGTCCTCCGCAATTTTTCCGACCAGACAACACTCGCCATCCTGAGCCGGGAAAACCTCACCGGAATGGGCTTGGAGGGATCACTGGCCAACACAAACCTTCCTGCTCCGGGACAGATCACGCTTGTAGGCAATTCAATTGAGGGCGACCCAACATTCTCTGCCGAGGACGAGGAGATTCAACGTATTCAAGCGATGATCCAGAACAGCCCGGATTTGATCAATGGACCCGACAGCAGCGGACATACTCCATTGGAAAACGCAGCCATCAACGGCCAGATCAAAGTCGCGGCATTTTTGCTGGATCACGGCGCGGACGTGAATGCTCGCGGGGGAACAGCCTTATTTGCTGCGACTGGAGCGGGCAATCGCGCAATGGTGGAATTTCTCCTCGCACACGGGGCGGATGTGAACGCCATCAACAACAGCCAACAGCAAACACCATTGTTTATGGCAGTGCAAAAAGGGTTTGCTGCGGTCACTGAAGTCTTGCTGGCCAACAAGGCTGACGTCAACGCGCGCGATTCGGAAGGCGGCACTCCCTTGTTTTCCGCCGCGCAACGCGGTGACTTAAAAATCATTCAGATGCTTTTGGCTGCCGGCGCCAATGTGAACCTTCAGGACAACAACGGCGAGTCCGTGTTGAACTACACCATCAAAACTTCGCCGGAAATGGTTCAAGCGCTGCTGGCCGCTGGCGTCAATCCCAATTCGGAAAACAAGGACGGACGCTCGCCATTGAGCTACGCCACTGAACGTGACACGCCACAAGTCGTCAAGCTGTTGCTGGATGCAAAGGCAGATCCGAACGCCGGCCGGCTGGACGCGCCGTTGTTGTGCGCTATCCACAAACAAAATGCCGCAGCCGTCGAATTTTTATTGCAGGCTGGTGCATACCCGAATGCAAAAACCATGATAAACTGGCCGGTAAGTTTTGGCGGAGGCTATTATCCGTCAGGCACCAAAGTCACACCAATGTTTCTGGCTGCTTTGACAAAACAACTGTCGCTGGTGCAGATGCTATTAAAATTCAAAGCTGATCCAAACGACTCGCAAACCGATGGGCGGGTTCCGCTTTTCTGGGTGTTGGACAAACCGGAAATCGTCAAGGCGCTGCTGGACGCCGGTGCGGATGCTGACGCAAGGGATAAGACGGAATATTTCAATCAGATTCGTTTTGGCATCAACACGAGTGTAACCCCCAAGCCCACCCTGCTGCAAAAAGCCGTGCAACAAAACCAGCCAGCCTCCGTCGCCCTGTTGTTGCAACATGGGGCCAATCCAAACGCTTCTGACACTCAAGGGAACACGGCTTTGCATTATGCGGCGTTCGAGCTTGTGGATGAAAAAGTGTTTCTGTCGCTACTGGACGCCAAAGCCGATCCGAACGTAAGAAACGAAGACGGTAAAACGCCCCTCGACATATTGAAACAGGCGCTGCAAAACGAAAATTGGAATGGCCGTTTCGATAATCTCTTCGCCAAGAACGCTCAGGCGGAGAAATTAATCGTCCTGTTGCATCAGCATGGTGCGCTGGACAATTTGCCGGACTGGAACCGCATCTCTGTGAGCCGGCCGGCAAACCAATTTTCAACGGCGGTATTTCTTCGTGGCACGAATGACTGGAACCAATTTACACTGCTGGAATTACTTGACCAAATTGAATTCCATGATCCAAGTCCAGAAATTTCATTCCCCGATTTGACTCGCGTGGTTATCTCGCGCCCGACAGACAACGGCGCGAAATTTCAGAAGATTGCCGTCAACTTGTTGAATGGAACGAACGGGGTGGATTGCGCGCGCGACGTGCCGCTGAAATTCGGTGACGTGGTGGAAATTCCAGAGCGCGAACATTCATTGGCCGAATTACCCCAATTTCTCACCCACGAGGAAGAAACAGCCATACTGAATCATTTTCGCAGCCAAGCGGGCGAGGCAAAAATGGTCGTGGATGGTGGCGAAACAGTGCAATTGCCGCTGCAACCATTCCACTCCCAGATCGGTTCTGTGCTTTCTGGCAACTTGGCCCGCACCACGCTAACTTCGAGCAGCGATCTGTCGCAGGTCAAAGTCACGCGGCGCGACCCGCAAACCGGGAAAATTCAGACCTGGATTTTGGATTGCAGCCGGTTGTTCCACGATGGTATTGCGCCCGACCTCTGGCTGCGCGCCGGTGACGTGATTGAAGTTCCAACAAGTCAATGATATGGGTAAATCTGGAACCTGTCCGAACATTTTTATCTGTTCTGGACCCGACCTGTAAGCCCCAAAAAACGAAATTCAAAAGGCCGCATCTTGACCCTTTCAATTTTGCTTTTCGGGTTGATTCGAGTTCGCATTGGATGTGAGCGGGAACCCCTCTCCCTAACCCTCTCCCCGCGCTTCGCTGGCGGGGCGAGGAGACCAGAAGCGTTGGGTTGGTTCATGCGTTTGAAAAGGAGAACAACTTTGACGAGTGAAATATTTTAATATCCATCGTCAGCCCGCCGTTTTTTCTCCCTCTCCGCCAATTATATTGGGGGAGAGGGCCGGGGAGAGGTGGCGCTGAGTTTTCCAAATGCGTATTGTACCCGAAAATCAAAACACCAATGTGCCCCAACCTACTGGACGCAAACTCTATGAGTTTTCATTCCAGCATCTTGCCGCATCTTGACCCTTTCAATTTTGCTTTTCGGGTTGATTTGAGTTCGCATTGGATGTGAGCGGGAACCCCTCTCCCTAACCCTCTCCCCGCGCTTCGCTGGCGGGGCGAGGAGACCAGAAGCGTTGGGTTGGTTCATGCGTTTGAAAAAGCAGGACAACTTT
>JAKAFL010000076.1 GCA_021817945.1 bacterium
TGGCGGTAAGCGAGGCTTTATGCAGATCGACTCCGATGGTTTTCGTGGTGGCGGTATTCATAGTCGTTCCAGCAAACGGGGAATTCGTCCCCGGTGCAAGAGCAACATAGCCTTCACCCTGGTCGAGATGATGGTCACGGTGACGCTCTTCTCCTTTGTGGCGCTGGCCATCATCGGCCTGCAGATTTACGGGATGCGCGTTTACACCCTGGGGGCAACCATGCTCAGCGCCACATCCAACGGACGCCAGACCATGAACAGCCTCCGGGATAACATCCGGGCGGGGAAAATCGTTCTGGTGGGGAATTGTTATGGAACCAACGGCGTGACATTTGTGGGGGCGCCCATCGGCAGTTTGCAGGAGGGCAACGCCCTCGAGATCCAATACACCAACCTGGCCGACACCAACAATCTTGTTTTTTACATGGATGGAGCCAACAACCAACTGGTGAGTTTCAGCAACAGCACGGCCACAGGCTACGCCAACTCCACAAACACCGTCATTGCCAACTACGTGACAAACACCACCTGTTTTTTTGCCGAGGATTACCTGGGGATAGTTCAGACCAATTACATCAACAGCCTGGTGATCCATGTGCAGCTTCAATTTTATCAATGGCAGTTTCCCATTGGCATTATTGGCGGCAATGCCGCGAATTCGTTCAATTATTACAGTCTGAACACACGGATCAACCGACGCGATAATGACTGACTTAACCAGCTTATGAAACTCCCCCTTCAAAATCCAGGGTCTGGACGGGAATCCGCCTATGGCATCCTGGTCGTGATGTCGCTTTTGGCGGTTCTGCTGATCGTCTTTGTGAGTTTGCTTTCATGGAGCACCACCAACTCCAGGATCACCACGCGCAACATTCTATTCAATGAATCCGAGAATGCCGCAGAATCCTCCACGGAAAACATCCTGGCCTACATGATGCGGGATTTTAATTATGGCAACCTGGGGTCCGAGGCCACCTATGAAACAAATTCGCCCCAGACCAATGGCTGGCCGGTTTATTTTAAATTAACCGCCACCAACGGGGACAGCAGCGCCGTCTCGGGTGCCTATGCCTCCGTGAGCATTGGCCAACTCACCGGCGGCACCACCAATTTAAGCTCCCAGTTTGCGGGACTTTACGGATTTTTGATTCCCTGCACGGTGGCTTGCAAAGCCAGCCCGCAGGAGCTTGGCCAATCCATGTCCGCCACAGTGGTTCAGGACATCCAGTTTGCGGTGATTCCCCTTTTTCAATTTGCCATTTTCTACAACATGGACTTGGAAATCAATCCGGGGGCCGGAATGAAGGTGAACGGCCACGTTCATTCCAACGGCAACATTTGGGCCACAGGTGCCGGGTCTGGTTCGTCACAATTGGTGTTCAACAACTATGTCGAGGCGGCGGAGGGGGTTTTTGAACGCCGCAGCACCAATGATCCCAGCGCCTACCGCTCGGGCAACGTTTCCTTCACCATCACCAATAATAATCCCCTGGCCAAGGCTAATGTGCTGACATTGCCCGTGGGTGCCTCCAGCGGAAACAACAATCCAACCAATGTGCTGGCCATCCTGAATCCACCGCCCTATAATCTTGCCCCGCCCAATTATAGCGCTGCCTACCTTGGAGCAGGCAGCAATTATTTGGAAAATGAAGCCGACCTTCTGGTTTCAAACACGGTTTATGGCACCAATGGCATTGCCATCGTCACCACCAATGGCATGTCCACCACCAACATCTTTGTTTGGTACCAGAACCCGCAGAACAATCCTAATTACCTTTTGTTTGTGCAGCCGGATGTGATGGTCACCAACAGCATCACCACCAACGCCATTTTGGGAGTGAGCTACACCAACACCTTTTCCTTTTATTCATTCGTGACCAATGCCACGTTTTATGATTATCGCCAATCCGCAACGGTCCGTGCAGCCCAGATCAATGTCACCAACCTCGACCTCTGGCTGGCCAACACAAATGCCTTTACCAATTCGCTGGGGGTCTTTCATCGAGGTTATTACTATAACCAGCTCAAAACAACCGGCCCCACGGCCGTCTCTTCCGAAGACATTAATTCCATTTACGTCTATAACAACATACAGGAAACATCTTCGATTATGCCCGCCGTCCGGGTGGTGAACGGCATGCGCCTGCCTCCATCAGGATTGACCGTTGCCACACCGCAACCCCTGTATGTCATGGGCGACTACAACGTCACCACCAATGGCACAAAATTCTCCTGGAATTTGGGGGACACCACCAACACGGTGCCTGCTGCGCTGATCGGTGATGCGGTTACCGTTCTTTCAGCCAACTGGAAAGATTATTATAATGGCAGCACATTGCTCTCCACACGAATCCCGGTGAATACGACCATCAATGCGGCAACACTTGAGGGCATTGTGCCATCCAACGGCACCTATTACAGTGGCGGGGTTGAAAACTTTCTCCGGCTTTTGGAAGCCTGGGGAGGCACTCTGACCTACAATGGATCCATCGTGGTGATGTTCCCAAGCCAATACGCCACCGCCCACTGGGCCTACGGCGGCAACATCTACTACGCACCCACCCGCAATTGGGGCTTTGACGTGAATTTCAACAATGCCAGCCTGCTACCACCTCTCACGCCCAAGATCAAAGGCACGATAAGGGGCGCATGGGCGGCGTACTGACAGCGCTCAACAGACCGCTGCCCGATGCAGCCTCATCCTACTCTCCGCGCAAAACGGAATCACGGCTGGATAAACCCGGAAAGGACCGTTTGGATTTTAACCAAATCCGGCAGATTGATGTACATCATGTGGCCGGCATCAAATTCCGCAAATTGAATCTGCTTTCGCTGCTCCGGGGCCAAGGGCATGTGGTTCAGACTGTGTTTGATGGTATCTATGGGGCAAACCAGGTCGCAGCGCCCGCCGAAAACCAGAATTTTCAGGTAAGGATTTTCATTCATGACCTCGGCCAGCCTCGGGCTGGCATCGGCGTAGGCATTGCTGGCGCCGTAGTTCCATGGCTGCACCCCGGCCAGTAATTCATAGGGCAGGTCATCCTTGAAATCCAACTCTGAACGGACATAAGCATTCATGCAGGCAGAAAAAGGCCCCATGACCGCAGCGCTGGAAGGGTCAAAGTCAGGCTCGGGAGATGCTGGATTCCCATCCCTTCCCGTGAGCCGGGCATCGTAGGCTCCCAGGATCAATCCCTCGTCATGAAGCAATTGCTTGCGGAACACGCCTTCATCCACACGCAGATTATTGTCTTCAATCACCTGCGGTTTTAAACCCGTGAGGCGCGATAATTCCCTCACCGCCTTTTCCCGCTCCCCCGGAGCCAGGCTGGCGCCCTTCAACAAATCCGACGTGAATTCATTCCCGGCAAAAGCACGCGATTCCGCCAGCGCCCCAGTCAGATCCCCCTGCAAATCCGGTGGTAATTTGTGGTGATAAAAAGCCGCTGCGGTATAAGCGGGTAGAATCAGCGGATACGGAAGGTCGTTGCCAGAATCACCGCTGATGGTGGCAAAATCCAGCACACCGGAAACCAGGACCAGCCCGTTGAGGTACATTCCGTACCTGGCCTTGAGAAAATCCGCCAAACCAGCCGCGCGAAAAACGCCATAGCTTTCCCCGCACAAATACTTTGGAGACAGCCAGCGTTCCTGCCGCGTGGTCCACAGTCGGATGAACTCACCCACACTCTGTAAATCCGGATCATCCCCAAAAAACTCCGCAGCCTTGTGATCCTTGGTCACCCGGCTGAAACCCGTGGCAACCGGGTCTATGAACACCAAGTCGCTCTGGTTTAGGATGGAATATTGGTTGTCCACCAGAGAAAAAGGTGGAGGCGGCAGGGAGCCATCGGGATTCATCAAAACCCTGCGCGGGCCCAAAGCCCCGAGATGCAGCCAGACAGAGGCTGATCCGGGTCCGCCATTGAAGCAAAACATGACAGGCCGCCTGGTTTTGTCTGGAACATCCAGGCGGATATAGGCCACATAAAAAATCGAAGCCCGGGAAGTTCCATCCGGCTGCAAAACGGGCAGCATTCCCGTTTCCGCACGGTAAGTCACTTTTTCGCCTGCGATCCGCACAGTATTGGTCACCAGCACAGGCTTGTAGCTGGCATCGGGCAGGGATCCCAAAGTCACCTCGTTGGTGCCTGGAACTGCCATGTCCTTGGAATTATCCGCGCGGGCTACTGTGGCATGAACTGCGGCAAAAAGGAGAATGCCAAAAATTGAAAGAATTGTTTTTTTCATTGAAAATTGAAAACGGTTCAAACGCATTGATGCGTTCCATGACAACCCACCCGCCACAAAGTGTCAACTGCAAGTGTTTACCCCGCCGCTGCCCCGCAAAGGCGTCCCTGCGCCCCCCTAAAACGATCCCAGGGGTATTCAATCAGAGGGCGGCGACGATGGCATCGCCCATCTCGCGTGTGCCCATTTTGCGGGCGCCGGTTTCTCGCGGGTTGTAAATATCGCCGGTGCGGCAACCAGCTTCAATGGCCTTGGACACCGCTTTTTCAATGCCGTCTGCGGCAGCCTGCAATCCAAAGCTATAACGCAGCATGAGGGCGGTGGAAAGGATTTGGGCGATGGGATTGGCAATGTTTTTGCCGGCAATATCGGGCGCGGAACCCCCTGCAGGCTCGTAAAAGCCAAAAGTCTTTTCCTGGCGGGTTGCGCCCAGGCTGGCGCTGGGCAGCATGCCCAGGGACCCGGCCAGAGCCGCCGCCTCGTCGCTCAAAATATCGCCAAACATGTTCTCACAGAGAAGCACGTCGAACTGGGTGGGGCGCAACATGAGCTGCATGGCGCCATTGTCCACAAACATGTGCTCCAAAGCCACATCGGGATACTCCCGCCCCACCCGGGTGACCACTTCCCGCCATAAAATCCCGTTCTCCAGGACATTGGCCTTGTCAATGCTGGTGAGCTTTTTGCGGCGCAATCGAGCGGCCTTGAATCCCACATGGGCAATGCGCTCAATCTCACCGGTGGTATAAACCAGGGTATCGGTCGCCCGCTGGTTGCCACCCCCCAGGTCCTCTGTTTTTTTGGGCTGCCCAAAATAAATGCCGCCGGTAAGCTCGCGCAAAACAAGGATGTCTATCCCATCACCCTGCCGATCCGCCGCCAGCGGGCAGGCATGAGCCAGGGCCTTTGGCAGTTTGACCGGGCGCAGGTTGGCGTAAAGCCCGAATTCCTTGCGGATACGCAGCAGTGCGGCACGCTCCGGCCTCTGCTCCTTGGGCACGGTGGGGTCACGGTCGGGCAGACCCACGGACCCAAACAAAATGGCATCGGATTTCCGGCACAAATCCAATGTGGCATCGGGCAGGGCCTTGCCGGCCGCATCGAACCCCGCCCATCCCACGGGGGCCTCGGTCAATTCCAGCGAAAAATCGAATTTCCTTCCCGCCTGCCGCAAAACCTTGACGGCTTCCACCATCACTTCGGGTCCGATTCCATCTCCAGCCAACACTGCGATCTTGAATGAATTCATGTTTTATTTGACGAATTTAAAAAATCCAAATTTGTAAATGCCGGGACTGGGCGGTAATAATGATCCAATATCCCGCGAGGCACCAGCACCCCGGAATTCTCCCTGCAACCGCGCCGGGATTCAAGGCAAACAACCGCTCAAGAGTTGTTGTTATTGACCCTTTAAAATGGCTTCCCTGCGGTTGAAATAATCAAGCGGAGTGATTTGATTGCTGTTATAGAGGGCATCCAATGCCTGCAATTGGGATGCCTGGTTGGTGGTGATGGTGGAGGGTAATGGGGCCTGAGCCGGGGATGCGGCCACCACTGGTTTCATCATTTGCGCAGGAGAAATAGCTGGGCTGGCGGAGGAGGCCTGAACCAGGGCGGGTTGTTTGACCGGTGCCAAGGGGGGCGTTGAGATGGAAGAAGCTGGAGCAGCCTGGGCACCACCCAGGTCTTGGAGCAGAACAGCCCGGGCGGCGGCTTGTGCCTGGTTATCCATGGTGGAACCAGCAGCCTTGGCGGCGCATGCCGGGCACATGCCGGAAGCGCAGGCCTTGGCGGGGGCCGGGGCCGCCTCTGGAGGCAGATTGGATGCCACAGCCCGGATGGCTGAGATTTGAGACCCCTGCGCCGGGGCAGCGGCCGTGGCCTGAGACGGAACTGAAGTTTGTGACATGGCCTGCATCAATGCCGCCCTTGCCGCAGCCTGCGCCGCATTATCGCCTGAATCCGCCCGGGTGCATGGCGCCAGCAAAATGCCTGCGGCCAAAGCCAAAATGATTTTGGGAAATTGAGTCATATAGGCCTTATTTACGTCAATTACCCCGTGTTGGCAACTGATTTTGCAGGAGAAAAACTTCCCAAACGCCTCCAGAGCGGAGGAAAGGGGACGGCGACCAATGTGCCCAAGATCATGCGCCAAACCTGGCCGCGGGAAATTTTCACCCTTTGAACCACCTCGGCAACCGATGAAAGCCTCAATTTCCGGGTGGTTTGAAATCCTATCAAGATCGGCCAGGCGCAGGCCAGGCGCACCCGAAACTGTCCGTACGGCAGGGCCAGTGTGTAATGCCAGCCCGCAGCCAAGTGCCCCTCCGCCTTGTCCAAATACTCGTGATAAACTCCATGAAATGCCTCCTCATTGATCGGTGACAACAGCGTCATGGGCAGCAACCCGGCCTCATCCAGCCTCTGTATGGGCAGGTAACATCGTCCGTTTTTCAAATCCACCGGCAAATCGCGCAAAATATTGACCAGTTGAAGCCCCTTGCCGAAACGAATGCCATCCTCGATCCACTGCCGGTCATCCAAGCGTGCCCGGGGAAACAGATGGGCACGGCAAATGCGGCTCCAGAACTCTCCAACGCACCCAGCCACCCGGTACAAGTAGTCATCCAGTTCCGCACCTGTCTCCAAAGCAATAATCGCGGAGGACCCGGCACGGATTGGCAGGGGAGCAGCCGCGCCAAAACGCTTCAAATCCAGAATCTGGCCGCTGGTGATGGTGGCCAGGACTTCCCGAATCAATTTTTGGTCGGCAATGGAAAAAGCATCCAGACGGCCCAGGTTGGACTCGGCTGTAATAAGAAGGGAGGCTTCCGCCGGCGATGCCTGGCGGCCTGCCATGGCGCGAAAGTCCAAAACCCCTGACCCCTGACCCATCAACCTGTCCCGGTACTTTTGGAGCGCCGCCAACCGGTCCTGGGCGGGAATCAAATCAGTGTCCGCCAGGGTGTCTGCCGTGCGGGCAAGCAAATAAGCAAAACCTATTTGAGGCCGCACCTCCGATGGCAACACCCGAAGAGTGAGATAGAAGGACCGCGAAACCTGCTTGAGCAGCGGTTCAAGGTCCGCCATGGCCGATTTTTGCGACATGCCGCCACTATTGCGGATTAGAGGGATCAAATCCAGCCTTGAAGATGGAGCTTCCGCGCGGCAGCCCCACTCACCAATTCACGGCCACGGTCATTTTTTTCCCGAACCGGTTCGCATAGTGAAGCTGCTTGTGTCGCGCTCCGTGCTCGTGCACAAGGCGGGTGAGTTTGACATCGTAGCAGCAATATTCGGCGATCTCCGCCATTTTTCCCTCCTTGAACCATTGGATGGCCTGCAGGCCCTCGGCCGTCTTTTCCAGCCCGAAGGTGGCCACGGCGATGGAATCCAGGGACAACCTGTGGTTCAAAATTTTCTGCAACTCCACCAGCATGTCCAGCGTGGGCAATTGCGAGAGGTCATACGAGGTATATCCATGAAGCACTTCGTAGTCGAACCGCAGATTGTTGAAACCCACCACCAGATCGGCCCTTTGTAAATCACGCAACAAATCGTCCACCTGCCTTTCTCCGTAAATTTTATATTCCCCGGAGGCTGTGCTGTAGAGCACCCCCACGCTCATGCCCATCTTGGAAATATTCCCCCACCCGCCCACTTCGTCGGCGGATTTGCAGGTTTCCAGGTCAAAATAAACGATATTTTTAGCCACAATGATTCCTTCAGGTGTTTTACCAAAATAAAAGTGATTTGAAAAACAAATCCACTTCCCAAAAACTCAGTCCCACCCCTCCCCGGCCCTCTCCATCAATCCGGATTGATGGAGAGGGAGAAAAAGCTCCGGATTTGTCATGGCTTTAAACCATTTCGAGCCTCAAAGGCGAACACCCTTTTCAAGCCCATCCATCAACCCGGCGCCTCCCGTCTCCTCGCCCCGCCAGCGAAGCGCGGGGAGAAGATTATGGAGAGGGGAACTCGCAAACATCCACTGCGATAAACGAACCAACCTCCATTCTGAAAGCTCAGTCCCACTCCTCCCATCAATCCGGATTGATGTAGAGGGAGAAAAAACTCCGGATTTGTCATGGCTTTAAACCATTTCGAGCCTCAAAGGCGAACACACTTTTCAAGCCCATCCATCAACCCGGCGCCTCCGGTCTCCTCGCCCCGCCAGCGAAGCGCGGGGAGAAGATTATGGAGAGGGGAACTCGCAAACATCCACTGCGATAAACGAACCAACCTCCATTCTGAAAGCTCAGTCCCACTCCTCCCATCAATCCGGATTGATGTAGAGGGAGAAAAAACTCCGGATTTGTCATGGCTTTAAACCATTTCGAGCCTCAAAGGCGAACACACTTTTCAAGCCCATCCATCAACCCGGCGCCTCCGGTCTCCTCGCCCCGCCAGCGAAGCGCGGGGAGAAGATTATGGAGAGGGGAACTCGCAAACATCCACTGCGATAAACGAACCAACCTCCATTCTGAAAGCTCAGTGCCACACCTCTGCGACAAAGGTTGAAAATTTATTCTTCCCTTGAATGCCCCCGCCTTTCATCATCAGGACAACATGGCATTGACACCTTCCACGATGGCCCCACTGGGAATGACGGCGCCGGATTTCAAATTGCCCGCCACGGATGGGCGGCTGGTTTGCCGGGCGGACTTTGATGGCTCCCCTGCCCTCCTGGTGGTTTTCATGTGCAACCATTGCCCCTATGTGGTGCATTTGCGAGCCGGACTGGCCCGATTGGCCCTGGATTATCAGTCCAAAAAAATCGGCATGGTGGGCATCAATTCCAACAATGTCCAAACCCATCCTGCTGACAGTCCAGCCCGGATGAAAGAAGAGGCGCGGCAGGCGGGTTACGTTTTTCCCTACCTGTTTGATGAAGACCAGGCTGTGGCCAAAAGCTATCGTGCCGCCTGCACACCGGATTTTTTCCTCTTCGACCAGTCGCGGAAACTGGCCTACCGGGGGCAGTTTGATGCCAGCCGGCCTGGAAACGGACTGCCGGTGACGGGCGACCACCTCAGGTCCGCACTCGATGCTGTTCTATCCGGACGCCCGGCGCCATCCATCCAAATCCCCAGCATGGGCTGCAACATCAAATGGAAGCCCGGCAACGAGCCGGATTATTTTTGATCCGCTGCATAGGCCGCGATCTCGTGAAATTCCCGCCTGGCCAAGCGGTTCAGGAAAGATTCAACCCCATTGTGCGGGGACTTATTCCGTCACCAAGGGCATATACATGGATTGCAGGCCTATTTTCCCGGGTCCGGTGAAACGGTTCCAAAAAATCTGGCCGGCTCCTGCAAAGAGTCCCTGGGAAAGGCGCTGGAAGATGGTGTCCATGCCCACGGACCGGTCCTTGTAAATCCAGCCCCCCGGTTCAATGTCAATCTGCTCGCCCGGTTTAAGTTCCACCTCAAAGACGTTGCCGTATCCATGAAGCCATAAAATCCCAGGCTCGGCGCCTGCCGTGAAGGTGTCAATGAAGAAGCCCGTGCCGCCCAGCAGCATGTTGGCGACGCCTTTGACGCGGCTGAAAGAAAAATCCACGCTATCCGTTGCGGCCAGGAATTGATGCTCCCGAACATCCAGGGTTTCTCCCGGCTGAAGGTGCCTGGCAAAAACATGCCCTGCCCCATCGCGGCTGAAGGCGATGCGTCCCACTCCACGGGCCGAAGTCATGAACACCGGCATGCCCGCCAGGACCCGTTTCAACCCGCCTCGCAGGGATTTAAGCTCAATCTGAACCGCTGGGTCCTTCCATAGCAATATATGATGCTCGAAATAGACCGGCATGGATGAAAGCTCAAGATGCAGGACCGGCACCAGCTCGCCCTCGATGTGATAAGTGACGCCGCCGAATTTTTCGTCGAGGGCCGAAGTGGTGAGCAATTTGGGCACTGGCATGATTTTGATGGGTTGAACGAGCAAGGGCATTACAAGCCAAATTCATCATCGGCGCAATATGAAAATGAAAACCCCACTCGATGAGGGCGCATCTCAGTTTTTAGGCTGGTGAAATTTGGGTGGAAGGAGAGCGAAGGGGCGGTTTTGGGTCTGTGTTTGGCCATTTAGAACATGTGCATGCCCAACGGTGCGCGGAATGATTTTTGGAGATTGGATTTCTACGAATAGGTCGTCCCTCTGGGGCTGGGGCCAAATTGCCCGTTTCCGAAAGATCAGTGCCACCCCTCCCCAACCCTCCCCATCAATGGGATTGATGGAGAGGGAGAAAGAGGCGGTGGGTTCAATGGGGTTTTAAACCATTTCGAAGGTCGAAGGTAATCGCCATTTCAAGCGCACGCAACAGCCCTGCGCCTCTGGTTTCCTCGCCCCGCCAGCGGAGCGCGGGGAGAGGATTAAGGAGAGGGGAGATCGCAAACATCCAGCGCGATAAATAAACCATCTCACCTTCCGAAAGATCAGTGCCACCCCTCCCCGGCCCTCCCCATCAATAGGATTGATGGAGAGGGAGAAAGAGGCGGTGGATTCAATATTGTTTTAAACCATTTCGAAGGTCGAAGGCCATCGCCATTTCAAGCGCACACAACAACCCGGCGCCTCCGGTCTCCTCGCCCCGCCAGCGGAGCGCGGGGAGAGGATTAAGGAGAGGGGAAATCGCAAACAGCCAATGCGATAAACATACCATCTCATTTTCCGAAAGCTCGGTGCCACCCCTCCCCGGCCCTCCCCATCAATTGGAATTGATGGAGAGGGAGAAAGAGGCGGTGGGTTCAATAGGGTTTTAAACCATTTCGAAGGTCGAAGGCCACCGCCATTTCAAGCGCACACATCAGCCCTGCGCCTCTGGTTTCCTCGCCCCGCCAGCGGAGCG
>JAKAFL010000027.1 GCA_021817945.1 bacterium
GCGCAGAATTGGCCAGGCTTCGGGAAGAGCATCCGTTATCATGGACTCATGATTAGCCAAAACCGGCAGAAAAGCAAATTATTAGGTTAACGCTTATGGCCGGGTGCCCTCACCCGGCGATCGTCAAACCATCAAGGCCTTTATCCGGTTGGAGCCTCAACGCCAACCGCCCATTGAAAACACATTACGTTCAAACTCATCCAGTAACTGCTCCCATCGTGTCGCCGGAGTCCACACACGCCCCTGGCCATCCCGTTTCAACACGGCCATTTCCTGGCCCACTGTCGTACTTTTCGTAGTTTTTATAGAGGACAGACTACGACGGCTATGACCTCATTGAATAGAGGTGGTTCCGCTGATGCTTACTGAGCGATGACTTTTTCGATTTTTGGAACGCAAAAAGTGATCAGTTCTTGATATTGTCATATTGTGCCACTCTTTGGGTCCTGCTTACGGCTGCGATACAGCAGATGATTGACATATCCCGGCGAACTCATCCGAAGCCGTCCGGCTATCCATTCCACCGTCATCGCCGTCTCCGCCCTCGCTTTTGGAACCGCAGACACCGAAGGTACCTGCGCGGCTTCCTGCTGGACTTCCTTTTCCGTCACGCTCCCCTACTCCAGCAGCATCGGGGTCTGGTTGGGCGAAAGCTTCTCGCCTTTGGGTCCCCACAGTTTCAGGTTGAACCCTGGGCGGAGGGGAAAATGTACGCGGCTGAATTGAAAGGCATCCTAAGGCGGCAAGAGCCTTTCGCGTTGGGCCGGGCTTAATCTTTTCCGGATGATTTGATTCTGCATCCCGCCAGAACGCCATGCCTGGCCATCCACGGCCTGGAACGGGTTCACGAATTTGCAGGCCGGCATTCCGATAACGTAAAAGAATTTGTTCAAAATCAAAAAACTACCGGGGCCCCACGAAGGTCAGTTTTATTTATGCAAGTGGCTGTCTTGTCTCAAATTAAGCCAGCTTTTCCTGCTAAAGCAACGTGGTATTTGAAATGCCAAGGATATTCCAAATTTCCGGGCTTGAAAATCCCCCGAATGGAAGCAGTCCCCTATTGGAGGATTGCATGCGCAAGCTGAATCCGCAGATGAGAACAATGGAAAGCCATTTTTCAGCCTTATTTTGTGGTGTAAGGGGTTTGAATGGCATGATTTCCGCTCGATTTGGGCCAGATGAGACGTTATTTGAGGAAGTCGAGCCGTTCCCAAAGCGCTTTTGCACTATGCTTGTTGGGTATGGTGGGCTTTTCAAGGGTTGCCCTTGGCAACGGGATTTACGGAAACGGGGTTGGAGCGGAGTCCATGGCCATGGCCGGAGCTGAGGTGGCATGGTCCAAGGATCCACTGACTGCCATGACCGCCAATCCTGCGGGGCTGGGGTTCTTGAACAAACCCGAAGCCGTTCTGGGCGCTGAGGGCGACGCCCTTTCCGGGACGTTTTCCAAAACCGGATCCGGCGCCCCGCTCACAGACCGGTTTATAGCGGCGCCTGAAGGGGCCATTGGCTATCCGCTTAAAGGAATTCCCTTAAAACTGGGATTATCGGTGGCGCCTGAATCCGGGTTGGTGGCAGACTGGCATTATCAGGATCCACCTGGTGGTTTGGGGGGAATTCAATATGGAAACCAGGAGGATAAATCATCCATTATTTTGATAAGAACCGCCTTGGGGGCAGCATGGACCGTCACTCCCAAACTCTCCATTGGGGCCAGTATTGGCTTGCTTTACAATGAAAATGACATGGTCACGCCCTATGTTTTTCAAAATCTCCAGCCTGCCAGCGTGAATGGCGCCAAAACTCTTTTAAACCTTCATACCACGGGGTTCGGCGGAGATGGCACGGTGGGAATGATTTACAAGGCCACACCTGCCTTGCAATTCGGAGCCTTTTATCAAAGCCCGTCGGTCATCAATTCCTCGGGTGACGCCACAGGTGATCCTTACGCGCAATTTCCTCCCACACCCCCGGGGCCGCTCGCATTTCATTACAACGCAGAGGTGAAAAACCAGTTTCCCCAAAATGCCAGCCTGGGTCTTTCCTGGCAGTGCCTCTCGCGGCTTCGGTTGGCCGTTCAGTTGGACTGGATTGACTGGGCGGATTCTTTCAACACACTGCATGCGAGCTTCAGCAGCGGGGACAATCCATCTCTCAATAAAGTCCTGGGGTCCTCCTTCAGGGACAACATTCCGTTGAACTGGTCCAGTTCGCTGGTATATCGCGCAGGGATCGAATTTGCCGTTACGGACCATTTCAAGTTGATGATGGGTTATGCCTATGGCAAAAGCCCGGTGCCGGATTCCACCCTCTCGCCGATGACGGCGGCTATTTCTGAAAACACCCTTTGCGCCGGGATGGGCTATTCACGGGGCGCCTATTTCGTGGAACTGGCCTATCAATACGACCTGCCAGCCAGCCAGACTGTGGGACAAAGCGGGCTTCTCTCCGGGGAATACTCCAACAGCTCCGTGCAAATCTCCGCCCAAGCACTGGCCCTGTCGTTGGGCATGACATTTTGACCATGGCCTGGATTGCCGCCAATACTTTGTCCCAAACCCCGCCAAAGGGAGCCATCCGCGCCCATAAGCTGGAGCAAATCGGATGCTGGCTGGACCGCACCATTCCACCCGAACTCCTAGCCACTGCTGAAAGCCACCGTCGAGCCAGGCTCATCACCCGGTTTGGGATCATGGGCGGAATTTTCGGCCTGGTTTACGCCATTTTTTACTACCTCATAGGCCACGTTTGGGGCGCGTTGATAGTCCTTGTTTGCAGTGCCGCCGTGGTGCTTACACCTGTGGTGATGCGAATTACAAAGTCCGTCTCGCTGGCGGGACATTTTTTTTCGCTGACTCTTACCCTTGGATTTCTGGCGTTGTGCTTTGTGGAGGGCGGCGTGCGTGGTCATTCCATTGCCTGGCTGGCCAGTATTCCGCTCTGCACCCTTCTCATACTGGGAAAGAGGGAATCGTTTTGGTGGTCTGCCGCCTCCATGGGGGCTTGCGGCCTGATAGTGGGTTTTGATTTATGCGGCAAAACCCTGCCCTGCACCTACGATCCCAAGTGGAATTCGCTGGTCAACGCCGCCGGTTACCTGGGCCTCATTCTTTTCCTGTTTATTTTGGGTCTGATATTTGAATTTGGACGCGCGCAAGCGGCAGAACGGATGCAAAAAGCGCTTGGCGACCTGGCAGCCTCCAACGAACGGCTGGTTCATATGAACCTTGAAAAGGATGAATTCATGGGAATTGCAGCCCATGACCTCAAAAACCCGCTCACCGCCATTCTCGGAAACGCGGAATTGATGCGCATGAACACCAATCCCCAGTTGACCGCCCGCTGCAATGACACCATCATCCTGGCAGCCAGCCGCATGCGCGACCTGATTGGGACGCTTCTGGATTCCAACGCCATTGAACAGGGCAAATACGTCTCAAAAATTGAAAACATTGACCTCAACGAAGTGGTGGCCCAATGCGTGGAAAGCAATCGCGCCGCGGCAGATCGCAAGCAGATACTGATGCGCGTGGGCATTTCAGAAAGCCCATGCGTTCTGGCCGATCGCACCGCAACGATGCAGGTGATGGACAACCTGATTTCAAACGCGCTAAAATTCTCACCTCCACAAACCACCATTCACATTCACACGCTGCCCGAGACCAGTCATGTGCTGGCATCGGTCAGGGATGAAGGGCCTGGCATCAATGAGGAGGATCAAAAGAAGTTATTTGGAAAATTCTGCCGGCTCACGGCGCGTCCGACCGGGGGTGAATCCTCCAATGGCCTGGGATTGTCCATTGTCAAAAAACTCGTGGAAGCCATGCAGGGCACAATCACCTGCCAAAGCACGGCGGGCATGGGCGCCACATTTCTGGTGCGCCTTCCCATTGCGGTGTCTCATGATTCAGGCACCCCAGCTGGTGTAAAACTGGCCAAGGAAACCCGCCCGGATAGATCACCAGGCCCAGGCAAAAGCAGCCAGAAAGAAAACTCCCGAGCGAACTTGCGTGTTCATTGATTTCCCAGTCATCCGGCTGCGTTTTCAACCCGAAAAAGGAAATTCAAAAGGCCAATCTGCGCCAATCTACCGGGCGCAAACACTCTGGAAAAACCTCACCAGACCGCTTCGGGTAGGGTTTCTATTTTTCCAAAGAGTTTCCCCTCCAGCATCTTGCCGCATCTTGACCTTTTTAATTTCGCTTTTCGGGTTAAACAGCAATTCAAAGCCTCGCAGTGAAAGAGTGAATCATGAACTCGCGCTGGTGTAATGGCGGAGCGAAAATTTCCAGAACCGGCTGGATATAAAAAACCAGAGACCGGCCAAGGCGAGCAAGAGTGCCCAGGATTCCGGGGAAACCCATTTCTCGGCAAGAATCCGCACCGGCACATTGGATACCAGCAAAACTGGCAGGGCAAAGGTGAACAAAGCCTTGAACAACCCCCTGAAGGCTTCATCGGGCATTCGGGCAATGTTGAAAAGGTTGTAATAGCCCCATACGATGCCCTGTGCGCGGACTGTCCAGAAACTGATGGAGGCCAGGATAAACATGAGCGAATAATGGATGGCCACACCCACCAGGCACAGGATTCCAAAGCCGCACCATTCCGCCAGGTTGGGATGGAGGGCCAGTTTATGGGCGGCATAAGCCATGACACAACCTGCCAGGAGGGCGTTGACGAATGCGCCAAGGTCCACCACCCGGGTGGAAACGATGAACCGCGTGTTCACCGGCAGCGCCAATAAAAAATCCATTTTACCGGTCCGCACCAATTCAGAGAGGTTGGTGCAATTGGTCAGAAAAAGGGCTTGATACAGTTGCTGGATGAAATTGCTGGCGCCGACCAGCAGCACCATTTGCCATTGGGTCCATGTGCCCACAGTGGTCGTTTGGGCAAAAACCACGCCTACAAAGCATAACTGGAGGGCAAACCATAGCGCTTCGACGATGATCCACAGGATGAAATTACCCTTGAAGGACATCTCCCGGGCCACTGAATTCCTCCACAGCGCGCTGTAAATCCGCCAATAACGGGTGATTTGCATGATGGTCATCCGCCAAAGGCGGAATATTTTTTGATACCCCGGCTCCACATCCAACGGGCGCCCAGGTAACCCAATGTCACCCAGCCTGCCTGAAGGGCCAAGCCCACCCACATGGCCTGGCCGGTCACCTTGCCCATGTAAACGCCCACGGGAAAATAGAGCAGGTAGGGAAAAGGGGTGAACATCAAGCCATGCAGAAGCGGCTTGGGCAGCAAGGCCAGCGGAAACAAATGGCCGCTGGCCAGGTATTCAAAGGCGAAGAGGATGAAAATGAAGGTGGAAATCTCCAGGAGCCAGAATGCCAGCATGGCCATGGAATAAGACATGAAAAACTGCAATAGCGCCGTGAGCAGCACGCTGACCAGGAACACAAAAAAAGACGGATACCCGGCGGGCGCCGCACAATATCCATGGAAACAAGCCAGAAAAACACCGAGCGGAAAAACCGCCATCATCATGAAGGCCACCCTTCCCGAGAAAAACAGGCCCAGGCGATACCATAAATAATCAATGGGCTTAAGCAAAAACTGGCTGATATTGCCCTCCCGGATATCCGCCGCAATTTGCCAGTCATCCTCATTCACCGCGGTCAGCACATCCACAACCGCAACCAGCATGTAATAAAAAATCATTTCAGCCTCGGTGAATCCATTGTCCGGGGCATGGCCTGCCGCATTTCCATAAATTGTTCTCCAAAGCGAGACCATGGCAAAAAGAGGAATGAAACTGAACAAGGTCCGCGTCAGGTAATTGAAGCGGTAGGTCAGGTTGCTCTGCAATCCAATCCCAACAACGTGCCAGTATTTTTTCATCTAATAATCATGAACCACCCGGTTGCAGCCATAATCTGTCGCACCCGGTCTCATCACGCAAAATTATTCTTGCCGCAGCCATTTTGAGAATCCGCCTGCCCTGCGCACCAGCCACCTTGAAGAGGGCGCTGCCGGGCTTGCCCCCTGCCCTATGGGGCCAACCGCGACATCCCGCCCGTCCATGGTTGCACCAAGCCATGGTTTGGATTAGGTTGGTCTGGAGATATGATTGATCAAACCATCAGGCAGATTGAAGAACGGCTTCGGGGCCTTTCCGCCCTGCCGGAGGACAGAAAGGTGGAACTTTTCGCACTCCTCAAGAATCTCCGGGAGGAAATAGCCGCGATGGAACATTCCCGGACTGCGGAAACGCATGCCCTGGCCACGTCGCTTGCATCCTCGCTCGCAGCCACAGCACGGCCTGGCCCGGCTTCCTCGGCGGATCATCTTCGCGCCTCGGTTCACGGCTTTGAAGATTCCCACCCCCGGCTGGTTCAACTGGTCAACAGCCTGAGCACGCTTTTGGCCAGCCTCGGCCTATGATTTTTCAACCAGTGCCCGGAGTCATTCCGCATCTTCCATCGGTTCCAGTTCTGCTATGGCCTGCATGATCTGGTCGGCGATTTCCTGGTAAATTTGTTTCAACCGTGGTTTATCGCATGCCCGGGCTTCGGTCCTCAATTCTTTAAAATCCAAGGGCCGGCCATATTTGACGGCCACGCGCCGCGGCTTCAAAATGCCCCAGGGTGAATCGCCTGGGACGTAGGTGCCAAACACCCTCACAGGTATGACCAGGGCATCTGATTTAACCACGGTCAACCCAATGCCGGATCGGGCCTTTTGCAGGTTGCCGTCGCGCGTGCGTGTGCCTTCGGGGAATAAAAGAATGGCCCCGCCGGCCAGCAACCGGTCCAGGATCGCTTTCAAACCTGCCGCGCCTCCCCCGTCGCGTTCCACGGGAATGGCACTCCAATGGCGCAAAAGCCATCCAGCAAGGGGGTTTGAAAATAAACTCGCCCTGGCCATATAATGCACATGCCGGGTCAAGCCTGCCCCGACCAGCGGAGGGTCTAGAAAACTGGCATGGTTTCCAGCCAGGATCACGCCGCCATTCATCGGCACCCGACCGGGGTTGTAAACGCTCCAGCGAAAATAGACTGAAAACATCAGCCGGAATCCCAGCCATCCCAAGCGGTAGAGAAGTTTCATGAGGCCTTTGGAACCCCGACCGCTTTCATGCGCTGCTTAATCTCCTGGATCAATCGCCCGCTGGTTTCCACAGAGGTCATCCTGGAATTGTCAATGACAGTCGCGCCCAAGGCGATCATCAACGGCGCAGTGGCCCGCTGACTGTCCCGCTGGTCCCGCGCCGCCAGATTTTCCTGAACCCCATCGGCGGCCCGGCGGGCTGAGCGTTCCTCCAATTTTGCATCCAGGTAAAATTTGTAATCGGTTTCAGGGAAAACATTGGTTCCGATGTCGCGCCCCTCCATCACGAGGTTTCCAAACCGGACGCAATCCCGCTGGGTTCTTTTCATCCATTCGCGCACCTTGGGAATCGCCGCCACCTGGGCCACCGCCCCTGCCGTGGCAGGTGTCCGGATTTCTTTTTCCGGGTAATAATCATCCACCAACAACCGCACCGAGGACAAGCCATCCGCGCTTACGCATACCAGCTTGGTTTTCCATGTTCGGCAGGCCAGGGCCACATCCTTGTCATTGGCCACGTCCACCTTTTTCTCAAGGCAATACCACGCCAATGTCCGATACATGGCTCCTGTATCCACATACACATATCCCAGCTCTCGCGCCACCAGCTTGGAATTAGTGCTCTTCCCGCTTGCGCTCGTGCCATCTATGGCTATCACCACACTCATCAATCTTCCTTCTCTTTTTGATTTTACGTTTTCCCATCGCAGCCCCCCCGCTTCAGGAAAGCGCCTGGAATGCTTTTGCAAACCTTGTCAACCAGCAAACAAATCCTTGAATTCGGGCTGCTGTCCTTTCTCGTCCAAGAGTCCCACCCCGAGCCCACCGGGCGCGGGTGCGGCGAGTTTTTGGAAAAAATTGGGAAATGTCTTGTTCACACAAGCTGGATTCCTGATGCGTATCCCTGGTGTTCCCAGTCCGAACAGGGCAAAACACATGGCCATCCGGTGGTCACCGTAGGTCTCCACCTCGGCGCCGTGCAATTCCCCTGCCTTGGCAGGCCTTACCTTTAAGGTGTCCCCCACCTCCTCCACTCGCGCGCCACAACGGGACAACTCTGTTTTCAAGGCCTTCACCCGCTCACATTCCTGAAGGCGCAACCGGCCCAGGTCCTGAAAAACCACCTCTTCCCTGTTGTACGGAGCCAGGACTATCGCCGTCATGATGCTGTCCCCCAAATCTTTCACCCGGGATAGTTGCCGTGGCATGCCCGCAAAATGGCCATTCTCCAGGCGCAAACCCACCTGTGGAAATGCCGCATCCATCTGCCAACCGCTCACGGGCCAGCCTTCCACCGTGATGCCACCGCCCGATGATCCCCGGTTTAAAAGCCAGCGGGCCCCCCAAAAATAACTTCCGCTGCTCGCATCCGGCTCCACTTCAAACACCCCGCCATCCCATGGAAAAACCTTCATCATGCGGGTGGTCATGGCCACGTAAGGGGATTCCTCCGCATCCTCGCCTTGCACCGTTACTTTCCAACCACCCGCTTTTCCCGCCATCAACAAGGCGGATGCGAACTGGGAACTTTGGCGTATGTCCACGCGACAAACCGCGCCGTGCGCGCCGTTCAAGCCTTTTCCAAGGATCATCACCGGCAAACATTCACCTCCCTGATCTGCCTTCACCTCATACCCAAGCTGTCGCAGCGCCCCAAACAGTCCACCCTGTGGCCGCTCATGCATGCGGGGCACCCCAACCAAGCGGTACGCTCCCTGGCCCAGGCAAACCAAGGCCGACAAAAACCGGGCTGCCGTGCCCGCGTTTCCCACTTTCAATTCCAGCGGATTCGCCGTCGTTCCGCCATTGGGAATGCCGCCTCCACAGCCATGCACATGGATGATTCGGTTGCAGGTCTCACCAGGATCGTCCTCCACGCGCACTTGGAAACCAAGAACTTTTAGAGCCTCGCTCATCACTTGGGTGTCCTCACTCCACAAGGCTCCCAAAAGGGTCACCGGGCCCCGCGCCAGCGCCGCCAACATCAAGGCGCGATTGGTGATGCTTTTGGAACCCGGCACCCTCACCCGCGCCTCGCACCCGCCCTGGGGCGGCACAATTTCGATAAGACCCGGCAAACTCATGGCCTTGGACTCCCGCCTGCGCCTTTGGCACGACCGGGCCCTGCGTTGCCCGGCATTTCAACGGTTCTCTGAACCGGCGCTGCTCTGCGCCGGTTTTTCCCAGGTCGCGCCGCATCAAGCGCCAATCGCGTATCTTCGAGCCACGCATCCCTTTGGTCTCGCGCAAGGAGCAACTGTTTTTCCAGCCCGGCCCCGTTTGCCGCACGAACCAGCTTTCTAAACCGTTCCAGTTCGGCCACGTATTCACCCAAGGCTCGGTCCACCTCGGCATTATTGGCCAATAAAATATCACGCCATAACTCAGGCGAACCGGATGCCACCCGTGTCGTGTCCCGGAATCCTGTGGCGCACAACCGACCCCGTTCGCGGGAATTCCTGCGCTCCCGGCCAAGTACAAGCCCGGCCAGGGCAGAAGCCGCCACATGCGGTAAATGGCTTGTTCGAGCCACCACGGCATCATGTCGCCCTGCCTCCATCTTCACCACGCGACAGCCCAAGCCCTCCCACAAACCCCGCACGGCAGCCAATACCCTGCGCGGCGTGCGGTAGGACGGAGTCACCACGCAAACCGCTCCGGATAACAAATCCCAACGCGCGGCGGAAGGGCCCGTCTTTTCGCTGCCTGCCATGGGATGGCTGCCCACGAAAAATCCCCCTGAAGATTGCACAATGGGGCCCACCTCGCTTAGAACTGGTTTTTTCACGCTCCCCACGTCTGTGACCAGCGCTCCGGGCTTCAAGGCGGGCGCCATTTTCCCCGCCAACCCCGCCATGGACAAGACAGGCGTGGCCAGAATCACCAAATCCGCCCGGCTCACCGCCGCCAGCAAATCCACCGTGGCGTAATCCGCAAGCCCAAATCGTTCGCAGCCTTTCACGCCGTCCTGGTCCCGAACATATGCGGCCACTTCACCCGCCAGCCCAAAACGGCGCAGGCCCAAGGCGATGGATCCGCCCAGCAACCCCAATCCAATGATCGTAACCTTTCCAAACAACACGCCCGTCATGCTAACCAATCCGGTCCCCATCGGAAATTCCAAAATCATGCCGCGCACCACTTTTCATTCAATCCCTTTCCACCTGAAAGCGCATCGCTCTCGAGTGATAACATGAAGACTCAAAACACCGACCTGCCCCTTTCACATAGGGATTTATTCAACCTGTTGAAAAGGGCTGGTTTGTGTGAAAAAAAAGAAATCAATGCCAGACAAAACCCAGATTCAAAGCCCCAATACATTGACATGCTCGGGAAAAACCGATCCTCTTTCGGTCTGGATTATTGTCCAGGGAGATTCGATGCAACCCAAGAACGTGGAATCGCAGGGCCTATTTAATGGCGGAAGCCGCCGACATGGCAAAATTCAGTACCGATTCGGGAAACAGGCCAAGCCAGAAAATGCCGGCCACACAAATGGCGATGGAGAACCTTGCGGGACCTGAGACGGTGATGGGGGACAAATCCGCGGGGTCCCTGGTCCAATAAATGGCCCTGATGACATTGAAATAATAAGAAATGGAAATAATGACACCGACCAGGGCGATGAAGGCCAGGAGATAGTAACCATGGTGAGCCGGACCCTGCTCAATAATGGCCTTTAGCAGGAGAAATTTCCCAAAAAAACCGGCCAGGGGCGGGATGCCTGCGAGTGAAACCATTGAAATAGTCATGGTCGTGGCCAGAAGCGGGGAGCGATGGTTCAAGCCCGCCAACCCGGAAACATTTTCATCGGGAACATGCCTGAGGACCAAAGCAATGACAAAGAAAGCAGCCGTGACGGTAAAGAGGTAGCCGGCGAGATAATACATGACAGCGGCCTGACCGGAAGAATTCAGGGCTGCAACGCCCAAGAGCAGGTAGCCAGCATGGGCAATGCTTGAATAACCCAGCATGCGTTTCAAGTTGCGTTGGGGCATGGCGCAGAGATTGCCATAGAGAATGGTGATGGCAGACAGCGCCATGAGAAGATGCACCCAATGGTGGGTGACGGCTGGGATGGCCACAAAAAGAACGCGCAACAGCAGGACGAAACCGGCAGCCTTGGAACCTATGGCCAGGAAAGCCGTGGTGGGCGTGGGGGCGCCCTGGTAAACATCCGGAGCCCATACCTGGAATGGGAAGGCGGCGATTTTGAAACCAAGCCCAACCAGAACAAAAAGGCAACCCGCCAGAAAAAGCTTGTTATTGACGAACTGGCCGGAAACCTGTGCCAGGCCATTGAAATTCAGCTCACCTGACGTGCCCCAGATGAGGGCAATGCCAAACACCATGAAGGCGGAAGCCAGCGCCCCGAGAATGAGGTATTTGACGGCAGCTTCAAGCGAGGCCAGGCGGTTTTTTTGGAAACTGGTCAACACATAAAAGGTGATGGTGATCAGCTCGATGGAAACAAACAGCATGACGAAGTCATTGGCGGAGGCGGCAAACAACATGCCAGCGAGGGCAAAAACCACCAGGGAGTAATACTCATTCAACCCTGAGGCGAAACGATCCGAGAACTCAGCCGCCAAAAATAAAACCAGAATGGCCGAGCCTATGAAAAGCCTCTTGAAAAACAAGGCCATCGGGTCCTCGACAAAGGATCCACTAAAAGAAGCGCCAAAAATGGAGCACACGCCATCGCCGCTGAAGCTGACCAGAAGCAGGCCAGCCAAGGCCACGATACCCGCATAAGCCAGGTAACGTTTGCGATCCGGGGCGACAAAAAAGTCCGCCAGCATCAGCACCATGCCAAGGGCAATAACGCAAATTTCCAATGTGATAGAAGAAGAGTTCATCAATTTCCAAGTGGGGATTTTAAAGGGGCAGCCTGAGCCATGGCCACGAGTGTGGGGCCTGTTTTCCGGGTTTGTGCGCTGGCGGTCAGCCTGGCGGCATCCGGGTTGATTTTATCCGTGAGCAAACTTGGAACACAGCCAAACAGCAGGAGGCTGGCGAGGAGGAGGGCATAAGGAATTTTGCGCCAAAGACTTGTGGACCCGGAAATTTGAGCAAACTCCGATGGCAATGGGCCGTGAAGGACATTGCGGATGGCACGGGTCATGTAAACCGCGCCAATGATCAATCCACCCCATAGGGCCAGGGTGACGATGAAATGGAGGGCGGGCACGGACCAGACACCGAAAAAGACGGTGACTTCTCCGACGAAATTGGCAAACCCGGGCAGGCCGCATCCTGCCATGGCGGCCATGAGCAGCAAGGTTCCAACGAAAGGCAGCTTTCGACAGAGGCCTCCAAGCTCGCTGATTTCCAACGTGCCGGTTTTTTGGTAGATAAAGCCACTGAGGGCAAAACTGAGCGCGGCCAGGAAACCGTGAGCCACCATGATCAGAACAGCACCGGAAAGGCCAATAAGATTGAGACTGGCGATGCCGAGGAAGATGAAACCCATGTGAGCCACACTGGAATTCCCGATGAGAAGGTTGAGATCGCGCTGGCGCATGGCCACCCAACCATTGTAGAGAATATTACCAATCGCAAGCCAGGCAATGGCCATCATCCAATGATGCATGGCCTGAGGCAGGAGCGGAACAGCGAGGCGAATCAGGCCGTAAAGGCCGAATTTTTTGAGAACCCCGGAATGAAGCATGGCGGTGGGGGCCGGTGCCACACCATAGCCGAGGGGTGCCCACGAATGAAAAGGCCAGAGGGAAACCAGGATGCCAAACCCAAAAAGGAGGAAGGGGAAAATGAAATTCTGGACATTCACCGGGAGGGGGTTGGCCTTGATGACATCAATCAGCTTGGGAATGTCAAAGGTGTTGGCCCCGGATTGCAGGTAAAGGGCAATCAAGCCGAGCAAGGCAATAAGCGCGCCGATGCTCAGGTAAAGGGTGATCTGAAACGTGGCATAATTTTTACGTTCCCCCCTGCCCCAAACGCCAATCATGATGAAAGTGGGAACCAAGGCAAGTTCGTGCAGAAAATAAAAGAAAAACAAATCCAGTGATGCAAAGGCTCCAAGGATGCCCCCGGACATGAGCAGCAACAGAATATAGAACTCCTTCTCACGGTTCTTAATCTCCCAGGAGCACAAGGTGGCGGCAAACGCCACGATGGCCCCCATGAGAATCAAACCCACGTTGATGCCATCCACCCCCACGTGGTAACTGATTCCCAAGGAACCGACCCACGGAACATCCTGGACAAAACGGAAACCCTCTGAATCCACCTGCGCCTGGTTGAAGTGGCAAAACATGCCCACGGCAAGGATCATTGAAACAAAAGCGGCCAGGACTGAAACGGCCCTGAAAATGACCCGATAATTGGACGGCACGAGGAGCAGCAAAAGCGCCACAAAGATGGGAATGCCTGCGATATAAGTAAGGATGGAGATGTTATTCATTTGCTGATGACAAAATAGAGAAGCACAACCACACCCAAGACAAGCAGGAAGGCATAGGTCTGCAGGTTGCCGGTCTGGAGAAAACGCAGGCCCCGTCCGGAAAGGGATGTTCCACCACGCAAGGCGCCGATGACAACCCCCTCAAGCAGCCAGCGATCCACGACACCACAAATACCGGCAATCAAATCGTGAAGGCGGACAAAAGTGGCCTCGTAAAGCTCATCAAAGTAAAAACGGTTTTTCATGGCGGAAGCCAGTGGGCCCAACCGGGCGGGCAAAGGATCGGAAGCGGCATTGCGGTAGAAGTGAAAGGCGGCAAACAGGCCCGCCAACACAGCGCCCAAGCCGACAAATGCGCCAAGCGGTGATTGGGAAAAGGGTTCCATGAGGCGCTGGCCAAACGAAAGCCCGGCCAGATCCGGGTTGAACTGGGAATTGTAAATGTCATTAATGCCAATCACCCCGCCCGCCACCGCAAAAACCGCTAGAATTAACAGAGGCCAGGTCATGACCGCAGGGGATTCATGGGCATGACGCGCCGCATCAGTGCGGGGTTGGCCCAGAAACGCCACAAAAAACAGGCGGAACATGTAGAACGCAGTCAGGCCCGCCACCCCTGCGCCAAGGAAATAAAGCCCGTAATGATGCTGGTCCAAAGCCTGTCCCAGAATGGAGTCCTTGGAGTAAAACCCGCTGAAAGGAGGCACACCGCTCAGGGCCAGCGTGCCGACCAAAAAGGTCCAAAAGGTGATGGGCATTTTATTTTTCAAGGCTCCCATTTTCCAAATGTCCTGCTCCTCATGCAGGGCGTGAATGACAGACCCTGAACCCAAAAACAGCAGGGCTTTGAAAAAGGCATGCGTGGTGAGATGAAACATGGCCGGCGTGCGACCCGCCAAACCCACCGCCATGACCATGTACCCCAATTGGGACAGGGTGGAATAGGCAAGGATTCGCTTGATATCATTTTGTTGCACAGCGATCAAGGCGGCCAGCAAGGCGGTGAAACCTCCGATCAGCGCAATCCAATGCAGGGCATCGGCATTAAGAAGAAAATACACGCGGCAAAGCATGTAAACGCCAGCCGCCACCATTGTGGCGGCGTGGATGAGCGCGGAAACAGGGGTGGGACCCTCCATGGCATCAGCAAGCCAGACATGCAGCGGAAACTGGGCGGATTTACCCACGGCGCCGCAAAAAATCAGCAAACCAGCCGCCGTGGCCATGCCACCCAAAAGAGTGGGGTTCTGGCTGAGAACGGATTCCAAAGTCGAAAAATTCAAAGAACCCAGCAAGCCCCAAACCAGTAGGATTCCCAGGAGAAAGCCGAAATCGCCGAGGCGATTGACGATGAAAGCCTTTTTGGCGGCATCCCCGGCGCTGGGTTTTTCAAACCAGAACCCAATCAACAGGTAACTGGATACACCGACCAATTCCCAAAAAATGAACATTTGCAGAAAATTGTCCGCCAGGACAATTCCAAGCATCGAAAAGGTGAACAGACTGAGAAACGCAAAAAACCGGGCCATTCCCTTGTCTTCATGCATGTATCCATAGGAGTAAATATGGATGGCGCCCCCCACCCCGGTGACAATGAGCAACATCATCAGGCTGAGAGGGTCCAGACGAAGGCCGATGTCCACATTCAAGCCGCCAATATGAAGCCACGGCACAAAAACATCCGTTGTGGCGGGGTGAAACCCGTTGGCGCAAATAAACAGGACCGTGAGCAGAAAACCGATGGAGACTGCGCCAATGGATATAAGGCTGCTCACCGTTTTATTGCCAAGTGTAAATAGAGCAATAAAGGCGGCGGCCGCCAGCGGCAAAAACAGGATGATCCAGGGGAAAATTTGGTCTTTCATTGAGGTCAAATTCAGAGTTTGAGGGTGGCCAGATCCTCCACATGAGCGGTTGGGCGTTTTCGAAAGAGGGCCACAATCAAGGCAAGACCCACGGCCACCTCGGCGGCAGCCACTGTGATAATGAAAAAGACGACAACCTGGCCATCCAATTTGTTGTTGAAGCGCGAAAAGGAAACCAGCGCCAAATTGGCTGCGTTCAACATCAGCTCCAGGGACATGTAAATGACCAGCAGATTGCGCCGCATGATCACCCCCAGCAGGCCAAGGGCAAAAAGAAGGAAACTAACGGTAAGGAACTGTTCAAGTCCAACGTTCATAAAATCAATGTTTGGTTTGGGTGGATGCCGTTGTGGGGGCTGTGGACTGTGGAACCGCAGTGGATTCCTTGCCCACGCCGGGTTCCGTCCCTGACGAGGGGGCTGATATCCTAGGCTTGGAATCCCTGGAGCTTAGGAAAATGACACCCACCATGGCAACCAGCAGAAGGACGGAGACCACCTCGAAAGGAAGGACAAACTGGGTGAATAGCAACTTCCCCAAAGGGGCGGTGTCACCCTCAATCGAAGGATTGGCAGCGGACGTGGCGGGCGACTGATGCAGGCAGTCAATGAAAAGACGCACGATCAGGCCCACTGAAAGAATTCCCGCGAAAAACCCAAACAAGTTGATTCTTCTGCGCAACTCCTCCTTGATTTCCAAGAGCATGATGACGAAAAGGAACAGGACGATCACGGCACCCGCGTAAACGAGAATTTGGACCGCAGCGAGAAAGAACGCATGCAGCAGCAGAAAAAGCCCGGCCATGCTGATGATGGCAAGGACCAGAAACATGGCGCTCGTGACAGGGTTGCGGCTAAACGGGTTGGCCACAACCAGGGCTGCACAAACGAGGGTGAAAGTGGCGAACAAATAAAAAAGGCCGGTCGAAACCAGCGTACCATCCAATAATGAATTAAGCGATTCCATGTCAGGTCAAACGTTCACCGGGAATTGTTCCTGGGTTTTTGCTTCCTCGAGTTTGTGTTTCCATTTCTGAATGCCTCCCACCGTTCCACCGAGCGCGAGAAGCTTTTCCTTGTTATAAATCAATTCCCCGCGGCTGAGGCCGGTCAGGGAGTAATCCTTCTGGAGGAAAATGGCTTCCTCCGGGCACACTTCCTGGCAAAGACCGCAGTAAATGCAACGAAGCATGTTGATTTCGAACTCCTCTGGCATTTTTTCCGCATTTTTTCGGTCAGCAGGCAGGCCGTTGGGACCGGGTGGCGTTATTTTAATGGCCTTGGGTGGACAAACAAACTCGCATAGCTGGCAAGACACGCACTTGGTGCTGCCTTCCTGGTCACGGACAAGATAGGGAGCGCCCCGGTACCCATCGGGAAGGGTCCATCGCTGTTCAGGGTATTCCATGGTTACCTGACCACCCTTGAAGAGTGACCGCCAGGCGTGGCGCATGGTCACCTTCAGGCCACCCAAAACGGCTGGCAGGTAAAGCTTCTCCCAGAAACCCAAAGATTTTCGATCCACAATTATTGCCATATCAACTCCTTATCCACAAAAACAACGCGGTAATTAAAATATTGACCAAAGCGAGCGGGATGAAGGTTCTCCAACCCAAATCCATCAATTGATCGTAACGAAAACGCGGGAACATCCATCGGACCCAGATGAACAAGGTCATCAGGATGCAAACCTTCACCAGGAAGATCAGAATGTGGGCAATGCCCGCAACAAGGGTTGTGGCCGGATGATCCAGGCCGAAGACGGGCAGCGACCAACCCCCAAAAAACAGGGTCACCATCATTCCCGCCGAGGCGGTCATGTTGGAATACTCAGCAAGGAAAAACAGGGCGAACTTCATGGAGCTGTACTCGGTGTGGTAGCCCCCCACCAATTCAGTCTCAGCCTCGGGCAGGTCAAAGGGGGTGCGGTTGGTCTCAGCAAAACTGGCCACCAGAAAAATAATCAACGATAGTGGGGCATAAAAGAATAGCCAGCCATGCTGTGCCTGCCAATTAATGATCTGCGTGAGGTTCAAACTCCCTGCGATCAGAAAAACAGGGATGACACTCATGCCCATGGAGATTTCATAGGAAATCATCTGCGCGCTGGAGCGGATGCCCCCAAACATGGGATATTTTGAATTGGCGGCATAGCCTGCCAGAACAATCCCATAAACCCCCAGTGAGACGATTCCGAACGTGTAAAGAATGCCCACATTCAGGTCGGCAATAACCATTTTCTGATGGCCCAGGTAGGACCCGAATGGGAGAACCGCAACCACGAGGATCGAGGGGATGACTGACACCGCCGGGGCAAGCCAGAAATAGATTTTGCGAACCCCTGCCGGGGTAAAATCCTCTTTGAGCATGAATTTGAGACCGTCAGCGGCAGGCTGAAAGATGCCCCATCGGGTGAGGAGCGTCCCCAGCACGGGGACGTACTTAATGAAGGGCGGAGCGGTGCGGTTGGGGCCGACACGGTCCTGAATCCACGCGGATATTTTTCGTTCAGCCAAAACAGCATAACCGGCGATTGTGTGGAGCAATCCCAGCACGGCTACGATTTTGACCAGGGTAAAGATGATGAAGTTCCAATCCATTGTGCTTGTTCAAGATTGCGTGGACCATTGAGCCTGCCGCAAGGTCGGCTGGTTCAACTGCGCCGCAAGGTTTGGGATCATTGATTTCAAATTATTGGTCTTGGGGTTCAATGCGTTGGGTGGGTTGGCTAGATTGGGACCGTTTTGCCGGAATCACCGAGATCAGCCCATTTCAGGCCGTGAAACGCCTCAATATCCGCCGCCATCTGGTTGAACAAACCCTCAATGGAGGAGAACCCGTTGCTTCCGCCAAGTTGCTCGATGATTTCATGGAGGAATTCCCATTCGGCGCGGGCTTCGCCGGGCGGTTCCACGGCTTTCATGAATTTTTGCACGCGGCCCTTGCCATTGGTAAAGGATCCGCGCTTTTCAAAGTGAGCACAACCTGGCAGTAGAAAATGAGCCAGCGCGGTGGTGGCGTTGGGCAGTATATCGCTGACAACCAGAAGGTCCAGCTTGGCCAGCAAATCAGGCCCGATTCCGTGCAAGGTGACATCCTCCCCGAACACCAAAAGGGCTTTGATACGGCCCGATTGGATGCCCTGGGCAATTTGACCAATGTGCGAACCCATCTCCGTGTAGCAGATGCGCGTCAAACGGGCGCCGTTGGAGTTGGGATTGCCGTCCGCGCTGACAAGCAGGCGATCTGCCTCGCCCTGTCTTGGCACCGAGTCGCTCAAGGCACCCAGGCGGGACTTGAGCTTGGAGAGAAGCCACAATTCCTCATTGGTCTGGCGCGCGGAAGCCACAATGGCCACTGACCCCTGGGCGGCCTTTTTAAGGCTCGCAGCGATTTCATGCACAGCCGCCGTCCACGTTCCGGGACGGTTGCGGATCTGAACCTGTTTGAGACGATCCTGGCGCCCGACCCATTTGTAATTCAATCGCCCGGAGTCACACATCCACGTGGCATTGACGGCATCGTTTTGACGGGGCTCAAGCCGGTAAATCTTCTCCTCCCTGGAACCGACCACCACATTGCAGCCGGTGGCACAACTGGAGCATACGCTTTTGGTTTCCTTGAGGAACCAAACCCGCATTTGAAAGCGAAAATCCTTTGAAGTAAGGGCGCCGACCGGGCAGATGTCCACCGTGTTGAGGGTGTAATTGTTATCAAACGGCATCCCGGGAAAGGTGGCAATGGTGTTGAAACTGCCCCGGTTGACAATGCCCAAGGCATCATCCCCCGCTATATCCCGGGTGAACCGGATGCAACGGGTGCAGAGAATGCAGCGCTCGGCATCCAGCATGATCCGGGGCCCCAAGTCAACCGCCTTGGGCTTATGAACCTTGGCCTCCACAAACCGTCCAGCGCTCTGGCCGTAATCCACGGAGTATTCCTGCAATTTGCACTCGCCAGCCTGGTCGCAAATGGGGCAATCCAATGGGTGATTGATGAGGAGGGATTCCAAAACGCCTTCCCGCATTTGTTTCACACCGGGCGTGGATGTGTAGATTTCCATACCAGGGGAGACAGGCGTGGCGCAGGCAATGGCAGGGCGAGGAGATTTGGAAATCTTGGGAGATCCATCCGCATTCAACAATGGCTTGCGATCCGGTCCCATGGCCGGCGTGCCAAACTCGACCAAACACATGCGGCAATTCCCCACCACGGGAAGTTTGGGATGGTAGCAATAGTGCGGCACATCCCGGCGCGCGATTTCGCACGCTTGAATCATGGTGGTTGGCACCGGCTTGCCGGTAATGGGATCCGGCATGGTCCTGGGCACGGCTATCTCGTGTCCATCCACCTTGACCTTGATGGATTCCACTGCGGGCTTTTCGGGACTGGTTGCAATTGTGGCGGCGTTTGACATGGCAATCAATGGTGTGCGGCAGCCTCGGCTGGGGCCTTGGCAAGTTCGTTGCCCTGCCCGGCGCGGCGTTCTTCATCGGTTTTTCCCTTGGCAACAAATTCGTCCTTGAATTTTGCCACAAAACTTTGAACCGGCCACGAACAGGCTTCGCCAAAGGCGCAAATGGTGCGGCCCCCGGGAATGTTGTCCGCGATCTTCAACAAATAATCCGCATCACCGGCCCTCCCCTCCCCATGCGTCAGCCGATGGAGGGTTTTGCTCATCCACAAGGACCCTTCGCGGCAGGGTGTGCATTGGCCGCAGCTTTCGTGGGCGTAAAATTCGCTGATATTGGCCAGGGCCTCCACGATATCCGTGGAATCATCCATGACAATGATGGCGCTCGAACCGCTCATGGAACCTGCGGCGGCGAGGGAATCAAAATCGTAAGGGAGGTCCAGCATGTCGGTTTCCACCAGTGTTTCCCGACCCTCGGCATCCTTTTTCTTGAGCTTGAATTTTTCGCCAGCCTTGAAAACCTTGGCTGAGGAACCGCCAGGAATCACAGCCTTGAGGGTTCGGCCATCGCGCAAACCACCGCCAAATTGCGGGTCAAAAATCAATTCACGCATGGTTGCCTTGCCCACCTCGATTTCATAATAACCCGGTTTGCGCACGTGGCCGCTGAGGCTGACAATGCGTGTGCCCGTGTTGTTGGGTGTGCCAAGCCTGGCAAACTCATTTCCGCCCATGGCCACAATGTGCTTCACATTGCACAGGGTCTCCACGTTGTTGACGATGGTGGGACACATCCACAGGCCCAGCACGGCGGGGAAATAAGGAGGCTTGATGCGGGGATAAGGCCGCTTGCCTTCCAGAGACTCGATCAGGCCGGTTTCCTCGCCGCAAATGTAGGCGCCAGCGCCGCGGTGCACGTGGATTTCCAAGTCGTAACCCGAACCCAGGATGTTCCGGCCAATGAAATTCCTCGCCCTGGCTTCGCGAAGCGCCTCATTCAGAATGCGGGCTCCATCCACCATCTCACCACGGATGTAAATGTAGGCAAGGTGAACATCGTTGGCAAAGCAGGCAATAGCCATGCCCTCGATCAACTGGTGCGGATCCTTGTACATGATCTGCCGGTCCTTGAATGTTCCCGGCTCCGATTCATCGGCATTGCAAATCAGGTAGATGGGCTTTCCGCTTTTCCGGTCCACGAAACTCCACTTCAAGCCGCAGGAAAAACCCGCGCCACCGCGCCCCCGAAGCCCGGAGATTTTGACTTCCTCGCGTATTTGCTCCTGTGCCGTCATCTTTTTGCCGTCGGGCAAATCCCTGGCTGGCATGTGCAGGGCCTTGCCCAGCGTCTGGTATCCGCCATGATGCAGGTAGGAGTCCAAGTCCCGTCCGTAACCGGGGGCATCCGCGTGTTTTAATATTAATTTATATTCCTGCGCCATAACAACACCTTGACTATTCAAAAAATCGCTCTATTTTCTGCGTTCCATCCTGCCCGATGGTGTAACGGTAGCACAACAGACTCTGAATCTGTTTGTCATGGTTCAAATCCATGTCGGGCAACCATTTTTCAAAACTGCGGTCATCTGTCATTTTTTCAAAATTCCCACGTTGCGTCCCGTCCCGCGCCAGGTTCACGGCCAGCAAACGAGCTCATTTCCAGAGCTTATTTGCACGCGGACGTGATGGCATCCGCCTTTTCCAGGGTGACACCCTCGTGAAAATGATCATTGCACATCATGACCGGGGCCGTTCCGCAACTGGCCAGGCATTCCACAAATTCCACCGTGAACCTGCCATCCTTCGTGGTTTGCGGTCCATGCGCATGCGCGTCCAATCCCAACCGGTCGCACAAATGGCGGTGAAGCCCATAGGCTCCGCCCAACGCGCAACTCAACGTGCGGCACACCTTGAGTTGATACCTGCCCATGGGTTGCTGGCGCAACATGGGGTAAAATGTCAGAATCTCAAAAAGGTTGATCGGAGGCAACTCCAGCTTCCTGGCCGCCCAAAGGATCGCATCCTGTGATATCCACCCAAATTTTTCCTGGATGGCGTGCAACACCATGAGCGAAGCCGCACGCTTGACTGGATAGTGGGAAATCAATTCATCCACTTCCGCCTCAAGTTCCTTGCTGGCATTAAAACTCATCACGTTTAAATTGTTCTGGTTGATCATTGTGTCTTCGGAACAAACAGTTTTTTTGGCCAAAATCCGGCCTGCCTCAGCGGTCACTTTCGCCCATGACAAAATCCAGCGAACCCAGGATCACCGGCACATCGCTGATCATGTGACCGGGCATCAGTTCAGACAGGATGCTCAGGTTGATGAAACTTGGGGCGCGGATTTTCATGCGATGCGGCACGCCGCCGCCCTTGCTATGGATGTAAAAACCCAGTTCGCCCTTGGGATTTTCATGGCCAAAATAGGTGTCGCCCGGGGGCACATTCATTCCCTCAGTGACCAGCATGAATTGATGAATGAGTTCCTCCATGCTCGATAGCACCTTTGACTTGGCAGGAAGCACCACCTTGCCATCCGCCACGTTCACCGGCTCATGGGTTCGGTTTTCAGCCCCACCGGGAATTTTTTCCACGCACTGCGAGAGAATGCGAAGACTCTGACGCATTTCCTCCATCCGAACCAAATAGCGGTCATAACAATCACCGGCAGAACCCACAGGAATGTCAAAATCCAAATCTTTGTAGCATAGGTAGGGCTGATTTTTTCTCAAATCCCAATCTATGCCGCTTCCCCTGAGATTTGGGCCACTCAGCGCGTAATCAATCGCCATTTCCTTGGAAACAAATCCCAGATCGCGAAGACGGTCCACCCAGATGCGATTGCGTGTCAGCAAAACTTCCACTTCGGCAATGGCTTTCGAGCATTCCTTCACAAATTGACGGACCTGATCGCACCAAGTGGGGGGAATATCGCGTGATAGACCTCCAATACGCGTGTAACTGGTGGTGAACCGCGCGCCAGAGGCCGCTTCAGCCAGATTGTATATCTTCTCACGCTCGGTGAACACCAACAGGAAAACCGTCACTGCGCCAACATCCATCGCAAAGGCCCCCAAACCCAGCAAATGAGACGAGATACGCGCCAATTCACAGCACATCACTCGAATGTACTGGCAGCGAGGAGGCAATTTATCATGAATTCCCAGCGCCTTCTCCACCGCCAACGCGTATGCCACGTTATTGGCCAAGGGCGAAAGATAGTCCAGCCGATCCGTGTAAGGGATAAACTGAGTGTAGGTCATGTTCTCGGCGATTTTTTCATCGCCGCGATGCAGATACCCCACATCAGGGTCCGCTTTTGTGATCACTTCCCCATCCAACTCCAAGACAATGCGAAGAACACCATGCGTGGCTGGGTGGGACGGCCCCATGTTCAGCACCATGCGCTCACCCTCCATGTCGGCAAGATCATCCACTGCGTGGGCGGCACGGGTGGCGGAATCTGGAATTTGTATATCTTGAATTTGCGACATGAGATTAATCCTCCACGGTCCTGACCCGGGGTTCGCGGTTGATGGCTCCAGCAGGACTGGGCAAGGTGACAAATGGACCGCCTTCCAACGGGGCCGGTTTGGTAAAGGCAATTCCAGGCAGGTCCGTGGGCTTGCCCGCCAGCGGAAAATCTTTTCGCAAAGGATAATAGGAGTACCCCTCCCACATCAGAATGCGGCGCAGGTCCGGATGCCCTGTGAATCGAATGCCCATCATGTCATACACTTCGCGTTCATGCCAATTGGCCGTGCGCCACACCGGCAAAACACTGGGCAGTTCAGATTTTTCCTCGGAAACATGGGTGATCAGCCTCCATTCCTGCCCCGTTGCCATGCTTCTCAAATGATACACCAAGGTCCAACGTGGATCAGACCCGTAATTGTCAATGCTGCTGATATCTATGAGATAATCGAAACCAAGTTGGCGCTTGGCAAAACCACAAACCGCCACCACTTCCTGACAATCGGTCAGGGTAACGGTAACTTCGCCTCGGTATTCGACCGGGTCGGAAATCAATGCCCCGAACTTGTCCTTCAATTTTGCGATTTGTTCAGATAGTGTCACCATGAGTCAATCATCGGTTCAAAAACTGGCTGCAGGTTGCCAAAACGAAACCTCAATACCCTTCCCTGACAGGCCGACAAACATTCATAAGAAACTTGCAAACAGCGGGTTGTCAAACAGCAACCTCGCTTTTATTGAGATTCATCAGTTTCATCTTCTCAACCACAGGTTCCCTGGAAATTTTCTTTTGCAACTTCATCAGCGCGTCGAGCAGAGCTTCGGGTCGCGGTGGACAACCACTCACGTACACATCCACCGGCACCACGTTGTCCACACCCTGCAAAACGGCGTAACTCCGGTACATACCCCCCGTGGAAGCGCAGGCACCCATGGCTATGACCCATTTAGGCTCAGGCATTTGATCGTAAATACGCTTCAAAAACCCAGCCGCCTTGTAGGTCACCGTTCCTGCCACGATCATGCAATCCGCCTGGCGTGGCGAAAAACGCATCACTTCCGATCCAAACCTAGAGATATCAAATCGGCTGGCCCCAACAGCCATTAATTCGATGGCGCAGCAAGCCAGCCCCATTGGCATGGGCCACACTGAATTGGCCCGAAACCAACTCAAGGCCGCATCCACCGTGGTCAAAACCACATCGCCTTCAATCTTGGTATTGTATCCGACTTCGCTTTGGGTGTGCATGAGTTCATGGCTGCCGCATCAGCCACAGGTAGGATAGCCTGACACATGCTTCAGGCAAGTTAATTGTGAATTTTTTCACAAAGCCCGACACCATCCTGAAACACAAGCGGTTTTCAAACCTGTTCACGGTTTGAATGGTCCGCAAAAAACCACCCTTGACCGCTCGATTTACCCAACCCCAAATTTTTCACCGCCCACCAAAGAACTGTCATCATGGACAACTAAATGTGAAATCCAAAACCATCCTGATACAGACAAGGGTCCCGGTTTCCGGACAAAAAAGGCGAAAGTGAAGGCGTAAATCCGGCAGCTTTCACTGAAATTGAATGCAACACCACCCCCAAGGCCATTCTTGAATGGCCATTAAGAAACCGGCACCAAATCGAAAACCCATCTCAACTGAAAATTCAATGGAACTCCAGTCCTGGCGTTTTACTCATTGATTCCCCAATGACGGCGGTTCGCCTGACGGTCCACAATTTCCTGTAACACCTCGGTAACTGTTTCCGCTCGAACTCGAATATCCTCCGCCGGGTCTGAACCACGCAACTGCCCTGCGGATGGTAAAAGCGCAGGATTGGCTGTGGCCAGGGCCCCGATGGAAAACACCGAAGCGACCGATCCCTCGTTGGGCTGGGATGACGGACAAGGCTTCATGATAACATCCTAATCCTCTTTTGGAAAAGATGCGAGAAAAATGAGAAAAATTTACGGCCCAATTTTCGCCGCAGTGTCCTCAGTCAGCCACAGTGTGGATCAGGTGGTTTTCACGGGCGCAACCTTCGGCTTCTCGACAGCGTTCGATGCATTCGGCTGCATGAGCAGACGCAGGCTGTTCATGACCACAATGACAGTGCTCCCCTCATGTCCCACCACCCCCAGCGTCAACGGAATCCTGCCAGCGATGGCGCACGCGACCAGAACGATGATTGTACCCAGGGACACAAAAAGATTTTGTCGGATGATTGCCCCGGCCCGCTGGCTGAGCCGGAAGGCTGCCAGAAAATTCTCCAACCTATCGTGCATGAGCACCACGTCGGATTGCTCAAGCGCAGCATCAGATCCCCGGGCACCCATGGCCACCCCGATGTCAGCCGCCGCAAGGCTGGGAGCATCGTTGACCCCGTCCCCAATCATGGCCACACGTCGTCCGGAAGACACCAGACCCTGGATGATCTGAACTTTGGCCTCGGGGCTGAGACCGGCCTTGATTTCATCCACCGCCAACGAGGAGCGAAGCTGCTCCGCCACAGACTCCCGGTCGCCAGTCAAAACCATCGTGACCAAACGATTTGCGCGCAATTGGTTGATCACGTCCCGGGCTTGCGGACGCAGGTCATCTCGCAAAACAATCCGCCCAGCCAGACCCTGCCCTGAAACCCATACTTCAGTTAGGGAACCGGAGGAGGAATCACCCCCAAAATCCGGAGCATTGGCTTGAAAAACCCAATCTTTCCGCCCCAAGCGATACTCCGTTTGACCGGCAAAAGCCTTTAAACCCTGACCGGTGACGGATTCAAATTTGGACAAGGACAGGGATTGGACGTTTTGTTGTCGTCCATGCCGGGAGATGGCTCGGGCAAGGGGATGGTTGGAAAGGGCTTCCAAAGAACATGCTATCTGCAAGATTTCGGATTCGCGGCCCGGTGGAATGCTTTGAACGGACTCCACCTTGAGTTCACCCGTGGTAAGTGTTCCGGTTTTATCCAAGGCCACCACTTGCACGGAGGCCAATTTTTCCACCGCTGCCCCACCCCTGAAAAGGATGCCATGCCGGGCGCCATGGGCTATGGCTGCAAGAATGGCGGATGGTATGGATAACACCAACGCGCATGGAGATGAAACCACCAGCAAAGTCATGGCAAGGTAAAAAGCCGAATGTCCGTTTGCAGCATGAAAGGGAGGAATCCGCAGGATCAACCACCAGAACAGAAACATGGCCAGGGACAGTACGAGGACGCCGTAGGTATAGCCGGTGCTGAAACGGTCGGTAAATCTTTGCGATGGGGCTTTTTGCTTTTGGGCCTCCCGGATCAACACAATGATTTTTTGCAGGGCGCTTTCAGCCGCAGGGTGGGTCACCAGCACCTCGACCGCACCCCAGAGGTTCATGGTGCCGGCAAAAGTCTTGTCACCCACAGATTTGACCACAGGCACAGCCTCACCGGTCAGGTTCGATTCATCCGAGGCAGTCTCACCGGAGATAATTTCGCCATCCACCGGAAATTGGGAGCCTGGCTTGATCAAAAGCCGCATGCCTCGCTGAAGGTTTTCCACCGGAACTTCAGAGGGGGCGCCTGATGAATCCAGGACAGTGGCGGTTTTGGGCGCATCGCGAAATAGGGATCGAATCTCTTTCTGCGTCCGCCCCAAGGCGTAATGCTCCAGCCCTCCGGAGAGTGAAAAAAGAAAAAGAAGCGTGGCACCTTCGGTCCATGCCCCAATGGAGGCAGCCCCGGCCGCCACGGCCAGCATGAGAAAGTGAACATCCAATATACGGCTTTGCAGCCGCTCCCAAACTTCAACAGCCGGGAAAGACCCTCCTGCAATGTATGCAAGAACAAACAGGGTTACTCGCAGTGAACCCAACGAAAAAAATGCTCCCAAAGCAAACAACCCACAAAGGGCCGCCGCCAGGAGTTGCCATTTCCACTCATTTTCAGGATGTTCCTCATCCGGCAGGTCCACCTGCCTTGGGGCAATTTTTGGGAATGGAATTTCATTCCAGCGCCAAAATTTCGGCGCCGTGGGGCACGTGACCCTGGCAATGGTTGTGACAAGGCCCTTTTGCTCAATGGTAATGGAGTTCAACTCGGCGCGCGAAAGAGGATGGTCACAGACAGAACAATTGCCCTTGCCCGTGAACAGCGCACAATCGTGGGCCTCTTCACCGGATTGTGCCAGGGAAAACCGATGCTGGAGCCTGGCGGAAATTTCCGGAAGATTGGCCCGACCGAGGGTGGCCAGGGATATTTTTTCCCGGCCCGCATCTATGGTCACCGCCTCCAGGCAAGGTTCATGAGCAAGCGAATCCGCCACCGAACGGGCCAGGCAAACGCCGGCTGGCTTGGAGCTGGTTTTGATGTGCCCCGAAGATGTCATCAATGCCTAAATTAATGGAGCGTTCCGCAAATAACTACACATTTGTTGCACCACCTTGGCATTCGAAGAGGCCTCACACGGAAAAACGCCCATCCTGAACCCGTGTCCGCATCACAGTCATCCCGGCAGCCTCATGCGGCACAACTGGCTGGACAGCATGCCGTTCGCAACAGCCTTTCTTACCCGTTCCCGCATCTCGTTCTCTCTTTCCACCAAACCCTTTTGACGGGGAGATGTCCCAAGCCACGCTATTGGTCTGGCTGGAGGTCATTGCCTTTTGTCGCTGGCCCCCAGCCTGCCACGGCTTCCGGGGTCAGGCCCTTCTGGCGGAGGACCTGTATGCTTAGGCTGTCATGCCGCTTTGCCAGGCGCCGCCCGTTGACATCCAAGGTCAAAGGACAATGAAAATAGCTGGGTGAAACCAGCCCCAGCGCTTCCTGCAATAAAATCTGCCGCGCCGTGCTGGACAGCAAATCCGCCCCGCGAACCACTTCCGTAATTCGCATGGCGGCATCATCCACCACGCATGCAAGCTGGTAGGAGGGCACATTGCCCGACCGCCACACCACAAAATCGCCAAAATCACGTCCACACCCAAAACATTGCGCGCCCATGCGCCCATCTTCAAACATCACCTGCCTGCCATCCTGAACCCGGAACCTCCACGTCACCATGGCGGCATCCGGTACGGAAATGGACCGGTTGCGGCAGGTTCCCGGATAAATCGGCTCCTCATTTTCCGCATGGGGCGCGCCCACGGCGGATGCAATGTCTTTTCGCGTGCAAATGCAGGGATAAATCAAGCCCGCCCTGCGCAGTTGTTCCAGCGCCGCTGCATAGAGTGGAATCCGCTTGGATTGACTATACGGACCGTATGACCCGCCGCAGTCATCCCCTTCATCCCAATTGATGCCCAGCCAGTGCAGGTCCTCGATCCCGGCCTGGACAAATTCAGGACGGCATCGCGGGCCGTCCAAATCATCCCACCGCAGCGCCAGGGTCCCGCAGTGCGCACGGGCGCGGACAAAGGCGGTCATGAAGGTGCGCGCATGCCCTGCATGGAACAATCCCGTGGGCGATGGCGCCAGTCTTCCGCGATAATCGGCATTGGGATCAAGCGTGGCCATGGCCATTGATATTCAGTTTGGGCGTGTCCTGGCAAGCGAAGGTTTTTATCCCCAACCTGCCTTAAAAGGCCCGGCCCAGGCCTGAGGACCCGCATCGCCAAAACATCGTTAAAAATTGGGATGGACTTTTCCAGTGTTTGAAGTCATTAATTATTTAATGAACCTAATTAAATCAATCCGAACAAACCGGATTCCTGCATCCAGTCCGGTTTCAGGTCTTTTTTCCATGGTTTTAACCCTGTGCCTTTTTTCAAGCCGCACGGGAGCCCAGCCAGTCACGCCCGAACCCACGCTTCACATCCAGGCAAACCATGTGACAGCCCATGTAAGCCCCCAGCTTTATGGCTTGATGACGGAGGAAATCAATTATTCCTACGAAGGTGGCCTGTATGGGGAACTAATAAGAAATCGGACATTCAAAGCAGACCCGCAACAACCAACCGGATGGCAGGTTGTGGGATCCGGGAACCTGAGCCTGGATGAATCCAATGGGTTGAACGCCGCATTGGCCCTGAGCCTGCGGCTGGATGCGTCCGGGGCCAGCCCATCCACCCCGGCGGGGATGGCCAACACCGGATATTGGGGCATTCCGGTTCGCCCTCAGACCACCTACAACCTCTCGTTTTTTGCCAAATGCTCCCCGGGTTATTCAGGACCGCTCGTGGTGCGATTGGAAAATGCAGATGGATCCACCATATTTGCCCAGGCTGTTTTCACCGGGTTGTCAACTGGTTGGAATCAGTTTCACGCCCAGCTCGTCACCCAGAATGCTCCCGTGGGCAAGGATAATCGCCTTACACTTTCCACCTCATCACCGGGCACAATTTGGTTCCAACAGGTATCCCTTTTCCCACCCACCTACGACCAGCAGCCGAATGGAGATCGTCCCGACATCATGAATCTGCTCGCGGCCATGAAACCCGCCTTTTTGCGGTTGCCTGGAGGCAACTATCTTGAAGGCGACCATTTTGAAAGCCGCTTCAACTGGAAAAACACCATTGGCCGGACCGAGGACCGCCCCGGACACGAAAGTCCTTGGGGGTATTGGTCCACGGACGGCTTCGGTTTGATGGAATACATGATGTGGTGTGAAGACCTCCACATGGAGCCGCTCCTGGCAGTTTTTGCCGGGTACACACTCCGCCATGAACATGCGGAACCCGGTCCTGAACTTGCCCCCTATGTCCAGGATGCCCTGGATGAAATCCAATACGTGGCCGGACCGACGAACACCACCTGGGGAGCGCTCCGCGCGCGCGATGGTCACCCTGCTCCCTTTCCCCTGCACTATATCGAGGTTGGAAACGAGGATGAGTTTGACCGCTCCGGCAGTTATGACGGAAGATTCGCCCAGTTTTTCAAAGCCATTAAATCCACCTACCCAGACCTGAAGATCATCGCCACCGCCAAGGTCAAATCCGTCACTCCAGACCTGCTCGATGAACACTATTACCGGTCTGAGGAGGAAATGGAGGCTCATGCGCATGATTACGACCGTTATTCCCGGGAGAATCCCACCAAGATTTTCGTGGGAGAATGGGCCACGCGTGTGGGTTCCCCCACCCCCAACATGGCCGGTGCGCTGGGAGATGCGGCATGGATGACTGGCATGGAGCGCAATTCCGACATCGTCCGCATGTCCAGTTACGCCCCGCTTTTTGTGAATGTAAGCGACCTGGGCAAGGGCGGCTCCATGCAATGGCGAAGCGACTTGATCGGCTACGATGCGCTCACGAGCTATGGCTCACCCTCCTACTATGCGCAAGTGATGTTCAGCAACCAGCACGGAGACGATGTTTTGGAAACCAGTTCCTCCAATATCGGCACATACTTGTGGCAACCCAAGCCCCGGCGCAGGAATGGCGAGGAATTGCCGGCTCCACCGCCGCAACAGGTGCCCACCCTGTTCTTTGACGCCACCCGGAATGCCTCGACTGGAGACCTTTTCTTGAAAGTGGTCAACCGAAGCGGCACGGACCAGAAAGTCCGAGTCCTGGTGGATGGATCCGGCCCCATTCAGTCCACCGGCGTTGCCACCGTTTTGCAGGGGGACAGCCCTGACGCCACCAATTCTCTCCAGGATCCCATGCACATCGTCCCCCATTCCAGCACTGTTTCCGATCTGGGCGAAAATTTTGAACATTCCTTTCCGGCCTATTCCATCACAATCCTAAAACTGGCATCATCCAATTGACCGGGGCGTTCTGCGGCCGATTTTTCATCAGCACAACGCTTTGAAGCATATCACACGCTGGCAGGAACCATCTTGGCACGATAAGCGATGGAGCCTGCCAGCCCTTCTTTCCCTCTTCGCCGATTTATTGGTGAGGAGAGTGGGCTGGGTTTTCTGGATGAGAGTCTGCCCCAGCGCCAGATGGGCGGTGCACTCATCGGAAAAGGAAACCTGCGTGATGCACATGCCGGGAACCGCCTACAGGACAAGGTTGAAAAACTCCTCGCCGAATAGGATGGCCTTGACCTGGCATGCGCCCGCTTTAATTATTGGGTCCTAGCCAGTTTAAATCAGTGCGCTTAGGCCCCTGTGCCGCCCACCCTGTGCCGCGTTGCCAGGAGAAGGAAAGGTTTGATCCGCAGGAAAAGGCTCAAAAATCCGCAAGGGGATTGGCTTTGAGCCAGGCGCCCAAGCCGGGAAGCGGTTCCGGGAGGACCGCTTGAATTTTATCAATATCCAGCGAAGTATCCAGCGCCCTGGGCGGCCCGGTGAATTCCTTTGCCAGGCCGGGCCGGATTCCATCCATGGCCACACCCCATCTTTCGGCCAAAATGCAGCCCATCTGCCAACGCGACAGTTTTTCCGCCCCAGCCAGGTGGAACAGGCCCGCATGGCCGCCCAACACCAACTGCCACACCGCCCGGGCTGTTTCCACGGTGGCAATCGGACACCGAAACTCGTCTGTAAACAGGGTCATTCCCGCGCCGGGGTTTTTGATGGATTCCCTTAATTGCTCGTTGAAAGCCCGGTTGCCAGAGGCGGAGGCACCTCCATTCAGTGATGTGCGCACCACCAGATTCTTTGGATTCCTCAGCGCCGCCATCTCCGCCCTGGCCTTGGTTTCTCCATATACATGCAGCGGATTCACCGGGTCCGTCTCCTGGTAGTTTCCCCGGCGCCCGTCAAAAACCAGGTCCGTGGAAAAAAACACCATTCGTGTGTCCCCATCATGCTCCACAAGATGACGGGTGGTTTCGAAATTAATTCGATGCGCCGCCTCGGGATTTTTCTGGGCCAGTGACACCACGGTCATCGCCGCACAATGAATAATGATGTCCGGCTTGTCCCTGCCCCGCTCGCGATCCACGGCTTTGAAATCAACCAGGTCCAACTCCTGGCGCGTCAACCCGCGCACTGAATAACCAGGACCCAAAAGCCCGGCCGCCCCCATCAAGGCCCGGCCTATCAATCCCTGGGAACCTGTGATCCACACCCGGACTGGATGCTGTTTCTTCATGGGTCCGGTAACACTTTCAAGGCGGGTTGTGGCTGGCGGCACCGGGACCGGGCCTGGGTAGCCGGCCAATCCACATTTCCGTGGCAGCGTAGTTCCATTCCAATTCGGGCAATCGCGGCGGTGCTCCCCCTGACGCATGAATGATCATTCGGTCTTGCGGCCGCATTTTGAGCACCCAAGGTTCAAACGCCCGGGTGTCCCCGAAATTCCATTGAGCCTTGCGGAGCACGGCCAAATCGTCTTCCTTCATTAACCCAGGCTCAAACCCCAGGACGTAACGCCAAGGCGCTCGCGGGTTTTTATAGAATGTTTGAAAAAACACATCCATGTCCGAATTGTAAATGATCCCGCCTGGATCAGGCAGCCATGGGGCCTGCGCCGGGTTATCCATGGAAAGGTATTCAGTGGTCAGGTTTTCCGTCCAGCGTCCATCGCGGTCGCTGGTGAAACCTAAAAACAATGCCCCAGCGAGGCAGCCTGCCAGGGCCAGCCTGCGAGGCGAATCCATGGAAATTCTTTCCTCAAAGTGACTCTGCAATTCAAAGGCAATCCACAAAACCATGGAAGGAATGCCATAATCCCACCAAAACCGCCGCATCTTAAGCCCCAAAACCCATCCCAAAACCATCATCACAAATACCGGGTCCAGGACACGGGCGAGGGTCATCTTTGAAAATCCCGGCGTTTGCCATCGCCAGAAAAGAAAAACCAGCACCAACAGAACGGAAGCTGTCTCACCATCCGAGGGATAAAATTCGGATTCAAGCTGCCTGTTGACCACGAAATGGCCGAACACGCCGAACATATGTTCGACTGATTGGAAAAGAAATTCCCAAGGATGACCGGTCAAGGCGCAGCCCAAAAAACTGCCAAGAAGCCAGCAAACGCCGTAAACCAACCCTGCCATGCAACGGCCCGAGAGAAAAATGGCCACACCCGGCAACGCCAGCATATACCAGGAGCCGTGAATCCACGCCGAAGCGGCCACCAGCATGACGGTACAAACCAACCCGAACGGCCTGGGCACCCTGCTGGAACAACGCGTCCAAATCAGCAGGATGGTCATCACCACAAAATCAGTCACCAGATAGGGACGACCCCGCATGAAACGCGTTGTGCAGGCGGGTGCAAAGACCGTGGCCGCCAGCAGGGCGCCAAGCCATGCTTCAGGGCGTCGCAGCCATGGCAAACCGCAACAGGTGACCAGCAGCATCAGGCTGGCCACCGAAAAAAGCACCAAAGCCTCAGTCGGTCCGCCATCCCAATGCCGCACCCATTGGCAGGGATTGACCCAGGTCAGGATTTGCTGCCACCCGGGACTGGGATCAATTTCAAAACCTTCCCGCATCACCAAGATCTGCTGCCAGGTTTTTCCGGAAACAGCCTTGGCCGCATGGCGCAAGGCGTCGTCCATGGGCAAAAAGCCCAGACTGATGATTTTGAAGGGAATGAATACCAAAACCATCACCGCCACGATCCAAACGGCCATGGGTATGTATCGCTGGAACCGGGGTGGAAACGTCATGGGGAATGGTAAAGCGGAGGCCTAATCCGAAAGCCGCCGGGTCAGGTCTCCATAGGCATCTATCCGCCTATCCCGCAGGAAAGGCCAATGCGTGCGAGTGGTGTCAACCTTGCCCAGGTCCACACTGGCCATCAGGATTTCTTCCCGGTCGGAACTGGCCTTGGCAATGATCTCGCCGGACGTTCCGGCAATGAAACTCTGGCCCCAAAACTCGATGCCATCCCCTCCCACCTTGGGAAGCACCTCGTGCCCGATCCGGTTGGCCACTGCCACAAAACAACCATTGGCCACTGCGTGCGCCCTCTGGATGGTTTCCCACGCGCCATGCTGCCGCACCCCGTATTCCTTCTTCTCGCTCGGGTGCCAGCCAATCGCCGTGGGATAAAACAAAATTTCAGCCCCCTGCATCGCCGTTAAACGTGCCGCCTCGGGATACCATTGATCCCAGCAAATCAAAACGCCTATCCGGCCATGGAGCGTGTTCCAAGCCTTGAACCCAAGGTCCCCAGGCGTAAAATAAAATTTTTCGTAAAAAAGCGGGTCGTCCGGTATGTGCATTTTGCGATAGCGCCCCAGGATCGAGCCATCCGCATCTATCACCACCGCCGTATTATGGTACAGTCCGGCTGCCCTGCGCTCAAAGAGGGATGCCACAATCACCACCTTGTGCTTGCGCGCCACCCGGCAAAACGCATCCGTGCTGGGCCCGGGTATGGTCTCAGCCAGTCGGAAATACTCGTGGTCCTCGCTCTGACAAAAATACGGCGACCGGAACAGCTCCTGCGTGCATACAATCCGCGCCCCCTGAGCGGCGGCACGCTCAACCAGCGCCACGGTCTTTTTGAGGTTGGTGGCGGGATCCGCCACAGTTGCGCTCTGGACCAACCCCAGCGTGACTTCGGAGGAGGATTTTTTAGGCATGGCTTGTCAGGAGCGATTCCGCGGAGATTGTGGCATGACCACCGTTTTGGAAAGATCGCGGGTTTTAAACGAGGTTGGACTGCTCTGGCCAAATAATTCCCGTATGAACTTCCCCAGCGTCTCATTGGTGGGACCATACCCGTCCCGGTAAATGTACAATTCGAGCTCGGTCATCAGTTGTTCCGCGCTGTCAAATCGCCGGTCCGGGTCATGAGCCAGGCAACGGTGCAAAATGTCATTGAGCTTGGCGTCAATCCGGCTGTCCAAAATCCGAAAATCCGGTATGGGCTGGTTCAATATGCGGGAGCGCGATTCCTCTGCGGTGGATCCCTTGAAAAGGTTGCGCCCTAACAATAAGTGAGCCAGCACCACGCCAGTCGAGAAAATGTCAGACCTTTGATCGGTAACCTGAAAATCGGCCTGTTCCGGGCTCATGTAATCCGGTTTCCCCGCCACCACCTCCCCCTCCTGGTCGGTCAGGAATCCCCGGGCTTTTGCAATCCCGAAATCCGTCAGTTTTACGTCCCCCTCAAAGGCGATCATCACATTTTTAAAGCTCACGTCCCGGTGCACAATACCGAGCAAATGGCCGTCTTTGTCGGTTTTGGAGTGGGCATAAGCCAGCCCGCGAGCCACGCGACTGGTGATGAATACAGCCAGTTCCTTGGGCAGGTCCCGGTTTTTCTCCGCTAATTGCACGGAAAATTGCTCCAAATTCACCCCGCGGATTAGTTCCATGGCAATGAAACATACCCCGTTGGTCTCCCCCAAATGATAGGTCTGGACAATGTTGGTGTGGATCAAGTCCGCCACCAGTTTGGCCTCGCCTATGAAGTTCTCGATGAACATCTTCTGGCTCGCAAAATTCGGCCGGATGATCTTGATCGCCACCCGCTTGACAAAATCCCGGGAACCGTGCTGCTCCGCCTCATAAACGATGCCCATGCCACCCTCGAAAATTTTACGAACGATGGCGTAACGAAAATCGCTCTGAATGTTAAATAAAGACACTGCCTCATGTTCGGCAAAGACAATACGAAGTCAAGCCCTCCAAGCATCCTTTTCCGTCCCCGTGACCCCATCACGCGCATGGAACCTTTAACAAGAAAAACAAGAGGCAATCATTGACCCTGGGTGGACTGCCTTGTCCTGGTTGATGTAAAAGGGGAAGGCCGTTTCTGGTTTTTGGCTTCAACCAGTCTTATCTGTGCTCATTAAAAGCCTTTCCGCCGGTCGAGGCCATTCCAAATCCCAAATAATGTCTGGCTGATTCGCCGAACCGGGGCCGGCTAAGGATAAAAAGTCTCCGTGGAAAAAAGGTTTTTTTTCTTTTTATGCTTGAACCCTGTGCCCTTTAGATTTTAATTCGAAACAGGTCTGTCGCTTTTCCAAATTCCAGACTCGACCACGAACATAGGAAAAAACAACAAAAGGATAAAATATGGCCAAGGCCCTCTCCAAGTCTCAAATTGCCTCCCTCATAGCCGAAGAACACGATCTACCCAAGAAAACGGCGGTGGAAATACTGGATCAAATTGCCCGGCTTGCTTACAAGCATGCCAAGGATACATTCACCCTGCCTGGAATTGGCAAACTGGTGTTGCGCAACCGGGCAGCCCGGATGGGTCGCAACCCCAAAACCGGTGAACCGATTCAAATCAAAGCCAAAAGAGTGGTGAAATTCCGTGTGGCCAAGGCCGCCAAAGACGCCATTCTTGGCTCCAAATAAACAAAACACCTGTTTCCTTTTCAAGCGCCCCGGACCATCCCGGGGCGCCTCTTTTTTTGGTTGTCGTTGTTTTTTGTCGTGAAATTCTCTTTCAGGCATTAAGCTCAGGGTATGAAAGTACGCGTTCGCTTTGCCCCCTCGCCCACCGGCTATTTGCATATCGGGGGGGCCAGAACCGCCTTGTTCAACTGGCTTTACGCGCGCCATACCGGCGGCAAATTCATCCTCCGCATTGAAGACACAGACGCCGCACGCAATTCCAGGGAAGCCGTCGAGGTGATCCTTCAAGGCCTGCGCTGGCTCGGCTTGGATTGGGACGAAGGTCCTCTCACTGGCGAGGTCACTGGTCCCTACAAAGGCGATTTTGGACCTTATTTTCAAAGCCAGCGGCAGCTTCAATACCAGCAAAGGGTTGAGGCGCTCCTTTCCAAGGGGTTGGCGTACGAAAAAGAAGGGGCCATACGCTTCAAAATGACCCGTGAGCCCATATTGATCCGGGACCTGGTTGTGGGCGATGTTTTGCGTCCATTGACCGACCGGGAAGAAGCCGACCCGGATTTTGTGATTCAGCGTTCAGACGGCCAGCCAGTATTTCACCTCGTTAATGTAATAGATGACCTGGAAATGAACATCACCCACGTCATCCGGGGTGAGGACCACCTGAGCAACACCACCAAGCACCTTGCCTTGTTCAAAGCGTTTGGCGTGCCGGCCCCGCATTACGCGCATATCCCGCTTATTTTAAATTCTGACGGAACCAAAATGAGCAAGCGCGACCGCGGAGCCGCCCTCAACACCTACTGGGAGGAAGGTTTCCTGCCCGAAGCTGTGATCAATTATTTGTGTCTCCTCGGCTGGTCTCCCAAGGATAACCGCGAAAAAATTCCCTTACAGGAAGCCGTGGACAGGTTCGACCTCATCCAGATTCTCCGCCATAATGCCCGTTTTGACTACGAAAAACTCCTCTGGCTTCAGGGCGAATACGCCCGCGAATTGACCGATGACAGGTTTTATGAGCTGGCGGTGGCTGCATTTACACGCGCTGGATACGATACGCGGTCTTGTCCCCTGGACTACCTTAAAGCCGCCCTGGATACCTGCCGGGGCAAGTTCAGGCTTTTTTCCGAACTCCCCAATTATGCCGGGTTCTACTTCAAGGACACCTTGGAATACGATCCTGTTGCGGCCGCAAAGGAATTCACCCCTGATAACAAAACCAGGTTGCAGTTGCTTTTGCAAAACCTAACCTCCTTAAACCCATTCCCTGCCGCCGAAGTGGAAGCCAAACTCAAATCCACCGCCGCGCAATTGGGCGTCAAAGTCGGTGTCCTGGTGCATCCCACCCGCCTTGCCCTGACGGGACAATCCTCCGGCCCAAGCCTGTATCACCTCATGGAAGTACTCGGACGGGAACGGACCCTGGTCCGTTTGGAAAAGGCATTGGCCCGGTTCTAGCCCCGCGAGAATCATCCCCGCCGCCCCTGTCATCCCAAATCATTTGATTGTCTGAACGCCAGCTAAATGTAACATTTTCTCCATCATGCCGAAACAATCAGCCGACATATTGCACGCCGTGAAAAACAAGTCCCGCGCAAATAGTGCCCGGTTTCTCGCCTTTGGAATGGTCGTCTGCATGCTTCTGGCCAGCACCCGCAATGGCCTGGCCACAGAGTTGACCTACATTGAGCCTGATGCCATTGACGTCCCCAGCCTGCTCGCTCCCCCACCTGAAAAGGGGTCGCCCGAGGCCGCAGCAGACTTGGAGGAGGTGCAGTGGGTGTCTCAGCATGCCTCCGCCAGCGACAAGGCGGCGGCCATGTCCGAAAAAAAATTCACGGTTTTCAATTTCCGCGAGGCGGTGGGCGGCAATTTCACACCAGATCACCTGCCCCAGACCGCCTTGTTTTTCAAGCGCGTCCAGAAGGAAGCCGCCGCCGTGGTGGATTCATCCAAGGACATTTATGAGCGCCCCAGGCCATTCGTGGTGGACCCCAGCCTGGCCTCGGGTAGCTTGGAATCGAGTTTTAGCTATCCCAGCGGTCATTCCACTGAAACCATGACCCTGGGGTTGGTGTTGGCAGAGTTGTTTCCTGACAAGAAAGAAGCCATCCTTGCCCATGCACGGCTCATGGGATGGCATCGTGTGGAGATTGCCCGGCACTATCCCACGGACATCATGGCTGGACGGGTTCTCGCTCAGGCAATTGTGCGCAAAATGAACGAGAATGCCGCATTCCAACATGACTTGGCACAAGCCCGGGCGGAAATTGCCGGACTTAAATAAAGCCAACAACTTCCTAGCGGGCCGGATTCAGCCATTGTTCCCAGACTGTGGCCTGAGTCCCATTTGAAAAGCGGCATTTTGTAACAGGGGGAACGTCTGCCTGACTGGCACCCCAGGTCTTGTTCTTGGGGGTGTCTGGATATTTGGCACAATACATGCGAACCAACCGGCAACAAAAAACGTCTGCTAAAGAATGACTGGCCGATTCAAAACACCAATCTGGGTGCCCCCTCTCCTCGTGGCGCTGGTCGTGGCGCTGGTTGGATGGTGGGGCAATGAGCGTCTTCGTGACGCCATCGAATCGGATTTGCAAACCGACCTCACCAGCACGCTGAACGCCAACGTCACCGCCCTTCAAATCTGGGCCACCAACCAGATGCGAATGGCCACCTCGCTGGCCACGGAGCCGGCGGTGCGCAACCTGGCCGGACGGGTTTTGAACGAGCCCATGCCCCTGCCAGGCGCCATGCCATCAAAGGATGCCCTGATGCTCGGCTCGTTCCTGCGTCCCCGCCTCAACACGATGGGCTATGAAATTGCCCAGTTGGTTAACACCAATCTATACGTGGCCGCCACCTCCCTTCGCAACCCATTCGGCATAGGACTGCCTGTGCCCGAGGCTCACACGGAAAAATTCGGGGAACTTTTCTCCAAGGACGAGCCAGTGATCATCACTCCCTTCAAGCCGGACTTTTCTGATGATGCCTGGACTCTTCCGCAGAAACTTCAGCATCGTCGGCGCCTGGAATTTCCAAGGCGGCGCGGGGACACCATGCTAATGCAGGTGGCCGCCCCCATTCACGAGGGGCATTCCGTCCTTGGCGCGCTAGCCATGGTGATCAACCCCACCAACGAATTTTCCCGCATCCTGTCCGTGGCGCATCGCGGTGAAACTGGCGAAACATTCGCTTTTGACCAAACCGGCCTGCTCATTTCCGAAAGCCGATTTGACTCGCAACTGCATGAATTTGGCTTGCTCGCATCCACCAATGTGAGTTCCGCCCTGAACCTTCGCCTCTATGACCCCGGGGTAAACCTGGCCGACGGTCACGCCACGCTGCCCCCGCATCTCACGGATAACCCCCTCACCCATATCGTCAGCAGTGCCGTGTCCGGGGGCAGTGGGGTGGATGTGACGCCCTCCAGGGATTATCGCGGGGTGCCCGTCGTGGGCGCCTGGCGCTGGCTGCCGGAGTTTGGTATCGGCGTGGCCACGGAGATGGACGCCAGCGAGGCTTTCTGGCTCCTCCAGGTTTCAGGCTCTGTTTTCATGATCCTTTTTCTCCTGCTGGTCCTCAGCGCCACCATCCTTTTTGTGGTCTCCTATGTCAACCTAGCTTCCCAGCGAAGGTTGCTGGAGGTGGAATCCCGCCTGAAACAACTGGGCCAATACGCACTCGAGGAAAAAATCGGCGAGGGCAGCATGGGCGTTGTCTATCGCGCCCGTCACGCCCTGATGCGAAGGGATACCGCCGTGAAACTGCTGCTTCCCGAACTGGCCAACGCCACTTCCATCGCCCGCTTTGAAAGGGAAGTTCAACTCACCTGCCAGCTCGGCCACCCAAACACCATCCAGATTTACGACTACGGCCATACTCCCGAGGGTGTTTTCTATTATGCCATGGAATTCCTCACCGGCCTTACTTTGCGCCAATTGATCACCGATTTCGGCCCCCAACCGGAGGGACGGGTCATTAATATCCTCATTCAAATTTGCAATTCCCTCTCGGAAGCCCATGCCCGTAAACTCGTCCATGGCGATATCAAACCCTCCAATGTTTTTATCAGCGACCGCGCCGGCGTTCCAGACTATGTCAAAGTCCTTGATTTTGGCCTGGTCCGCGAATACTCCAACCCTTCTGATAAACTGGACGTCCATGAAATGGTGGGCACACCTTGGTTCATGTCACCGGAAGCCATCCAAAACCCCTCCGCCTGCGATCCTCGCAGCGACTTGTACTCGGTGGGCGTGCTCTCTTACTACCTCCTCACCGGCCGACACGTCTTTGAAACCGATAACGCGGATGAAGTCTATCAGCAGCATTTGACCGCCAAACCCATTCCCCCCAGCCAGGTCACCTCCAACCCCATCAGCCCAGAGTTGGAATCTGTTCTGTTGCGGTGCCTCGCCAAAAATCCCGCAGATCGCCCCCAATCCGCCGCCGAATTGGCGCAGTCCCTCTTATCCTCGCCATGCGCTCAGGATTCCACACCCTCTACCCGTGCCGCTTGGTGGCAGACCTTTCATGCCCACCTGGAGACAGATCATAAAGCTGAACAAGCCGAGGACACCACCACCCTCCCCGATGTCAAAATTGATTTCGACAGCCGGATGGATTCCTGAAAGAATGGTGTCTGAAAGGATTGATCGAACATGAATACTCAAACCGTCCAAATCCTGGGTGCTGATGCCGGCTTTCTACTGGATCATCAATGCCGATGCATCCCCCGGGAACGTCTCCACCTGCCAGGTCCTGATTTCATAGACCGGGTTTTTCTCGCTTCCGACCGCAATTCCCAATGCCTTCGTAACTTGCACGCCCTGTTTCACCATGGACGCCTGGCTGGCACGGGGTACCTCTCCATCCTGCCCGTGGACCAGGGTGTGGAGCACTCCGCGGGAGCGAGCTTTGCGCGCAATCCCGATTATTTTGACCCGGAAAACATCGTCAAACTCGCCATGGAGGGTGGGTGCAATGCCGTGGCTTCCACACTGGGGGTCCTCGGGGCGGTTTCACGCAAATATGCCCACCGCATTCCTTTTCTCGTCAAGCTCAACCACAACGAACTGCTCACCTACCCCAACAAGTTTGACCAGATTTATTTTGGCCAGGTCGAGCAGGCATGGAACCTGGGCGCGGCAGCAGTGGGCGCCACCATTTATTTTGGCTCACAGGAATCCGGACGCCAGATCATTGAAACGAGCAGGGCTTTCAAGCGCGCCCATGAATTGGGCCTGGCCACCGTCCTCTGGTGTTACCTCAGGAATGACGCCTTTAAAACCAGGGAAAAAGACTATCACAACAGCGCCGACCTCACCAGCCAGGCCAACCACCTGGGAGTCACCATCGAGGCGGACATCGTCAAACAAAAGCTCCCCGAAAACAACGGAGGCTACAAGGCCCTTAACACCGGCAATTCCAGTTATGGCAAGCTGGACGAGCGCATTTACACCGAATTGACCACCGACCATCCCATAGATTTATGCCGTTATCAGGTTCTGAATGGTTATTCCGGTCGTGCGGGCTTGATTAATTCCGGTGGGGAATCCAAGGGCGCCGGTGACCTGGCCGCCGCCGTCCGCACCGCCGTGATCAATAAACGGGCCGGAGGCATGGGCCTCATTTCCGGGCGCAAAGCTTTTCAAAAGCCGCTCAAGGAGGGAATCCAATTGCTGAATGCCATCCAGGACGTTTACCTGGATTCAGCCATCACCGTGGCCTGATTCATCTGCCTGCCTGCCGGAATCCCCGGCTAAGGCCCCGCTCCGCCCGGCAGGCTGAACCCCGCATAGCGTGATTGGGCACCACTTTCTGGCTCGGTTTTGGCCGCATTTTGCGGCTGGATTCGACTTTCTGGCCGCCCTGCTCGTTTCCTGCCATGCTCTCCTCCACAAAAGAGATCACCGGGCCGCCACGCTCTGGATCGGCATCGCCTGGCTCATGCCCTTGATGGGGCCATCCCTTTATCTCATCCTCGGTGTCAACCGTATCCGCAGGCGCGCCGTCAAATTGGCCGTCCACGGCACCATGGATCGCAGCGTGCCTGAAAACATGGGTGAGCCAGAACCCATTAGCGCGGAACATTTGCGCCTTCTGGCCCGTGTTGTCGGCCGCGTCACCACCGCCCCGCTGACCACCGGCAATGCCATCCGTCCCCTCGTCAATGGCGATCAGGCCTTTCCCGCCATGCTGGCTGCCATCGAGTCCGCCCGGCACTCCATTTCGCTTAGTTCGTATATTTTTGACAACGACCCCGCAGGCCTCGCTTTTGTCCAGGCTTTGGGCCGCGCAGTCGCCCGTGGGGTACAAGTGCGCGTGTTGATTGATGCCGCAGGCTCACGCTATTCCTGGCCTCCCATCAGCCCCAGGTTGACGCGCGCCCGTATTCCCCATGCCAAATTCCTCCCCGCATCACTCCTCACACCCTGGCGCGTAACCACCATCAATCTCCGCAATCACCGCAAATTAATGGTTGTGGACGGCACCTTGGGATTCACCGGCGGCATGAACATCCGCGAGGGCAACCTTGTCGCTTCCTCCCCGCCCCAGCCAGTCCAGGACCTTCATTTCCAAGTTCAAGGCCCCATCGTGACCGATCTCCAGGAGGCCTTTGCCAATGACTGGGCCTTTGCCACCGATGAAGTCCTTGATGGTCCTCCCTGGTTCGTCCCCCCCAGTTCCGCTGGAGAAATCATCGCTCGTGTCATTCCAGACGGTCCGGATGGCAATTTCGATAACCTGCGCATCACACTGCTCGCCGCCTTGGCGGAGGCCCAGTCTTCCGTCCAAATTGTCACACCTTATTTCCTGCCCGATACGGCCCTGATTTCCGCCTTGAACATGGCGGCGCTACGCGGGGTGGATGTGGAAATTTTTTTGCCCGCTAAAAATAATCTTCCCCTGGTTCATTGGGCCTCCCGGGCCATGTGGTGGCAGGTGCTGCACCGGGGGTGCAAAATCCGCCTCACCCCCCCGCCTTTCGATCATTCAAAATTAATGATCGTGGACAGTCATTGGGTTCTCTTTGGATCGGGCAACTGGGATGCTCGTAGCTTGCGCCTCAATTTTGAGCTTAACGTGGAATGTTATGGACGGGATTTTGCCCGCTCTCTGGAACAAAACATCATCCTTGAAAAAAGGTCCAAAGCCCACCTGGTAACCATGGCCGAAGTGGATCAACGACCTCTCCTGTCTCGACTGCGAGACGCTTCAGCCAGACTTTTCTCGCCCTACCTTTGAACCTGAAAAGCGAAATGGAAAGGGTCAAGATGTGGCAAGATGTTGAAGCGGAACCATTTTGAAAAATCGAAACCCCACCCAAAGCGGTATGGTGAGATTTTTCCAAGGAGTTTGCACCCGGTAGATTGCCGCAGATTCCCTTTTTGAATTTTGTTTTCCGGGTTAAAATAACTGATCCGGTCTAAACTTCAGTCCAAACAGCCATCCCGCCATACCGTTGCTACCATCTTTCGGTGCCAGTTTAGCCCAAAATTCTCACTTTTTCCAGTCAAAGGCCTTGCTTTTCAAGGCATAAAGATAGCCTGCAAACAGGATCACCATGAACGAAATCATGGAGGCAAAAATAAGATTCCTCGTGGCGGGGTCCGCAAGCATGTCCTTGTACACAACCGCCCACGGATACAAAAACACCACTTCAATATCAAACAGGATGAAAAGCATGGCCACCAGGTAGAATTTCACCGAAAACCGGGCCGATGAATCAGTAATGGGATCCTTCCCGCATTCATAGGGGGCGTCCTTGGCCTTGGACCGACGCGCAAATTTGCCGAGTAAAAGAGACAAAAGCAAGACCCCCGCCGCGAACCCAACAGCCGCGAGTAGGAGAATCAAAACAGGCAGATACTGGCCCAGTTGCATTGTTGAACTTGCATCCATGTGGGGAATTGTAGGTTCAACCCGTAAAATTTCAACCAATAAATGCAATGAGCCTTTGTGGGGACGAATCTCGGTTTTTTAGCGAGTCACCCTCTGCCTTTGAAATCCAAAAACTACAGCAAACCCACCGCTCCGCGCTTCGCAGGCAGGGCGGGAAAACCAGGGGCGCCCGGTTGGTTTTCAGGCCCGAATGGGTTGGCCATCATTGGCTTGTGAAGTGGTTTAAAACCATCTCCAGCCCACTGTCACTTTCCATCTTCCCATCAACCCCCATTGTTGTGATTGGCCGGAAAGCGGTGGCGCTGCTTTCTTGGCATGGGTGTATGCCCATTTTCCGCACTGGAAGTTTGCCCCTCTTTTGTAGCGGCATTTAATGGCGATTGGGATCAGTCAGGGAAGCAGAACTGTTCTATAATACATTCGGGCTGCGCCGGAAACGGCAGGAATCGTGAACTGGAATGAATTTTCAACGGGTTGATTTGTGCTGACAGCCGTCCAATGGATCAGGTCGGATGATTGCTGTAATTCGTAATAGTAGGCATCAGAACCGGAAAATTGGAAATTAAAACAGCCATTGCTCAAATGGGCATTCCCGACAGAATCAGGGCGAAGTAGAAATAATAGCTGCGAAGGAATGGCCTCATAAGCCGCATCCGTGAGCCCGTAGTATTGTTGCTCCAGGTTGGTGGTATCCAGCCATGGCGAATCCACCGTTAATGCAGACACTGACAAAATGTCCCCGGTTGATCGGAAGGCATATCCACCCGCAGCAGCCTGGTTTCGAACCAGTCCTGCTATCGTGGCGGCTTGGGCCGAATTGTCTGCCATGACGTAGTCATCAAAAGCAGGAGAAGGAATTGGAGCGCCATTATGCAATAGAAATCCCGAAAGTGTGGAAGAGTTGGATAAAACATTCAATCCATTCAACGTGTTCAACCAATCGTTGACGTTTGAATCGTTCACAGACATCAGCCGCGTTGGGTTGTTAGTGTTGAGCATAGCAGCCAATAACGCTGCCAAATTCCAGTCATTGGTGGGAGCCATGAGCGCCGCATCTTCCGGATCAGGATCGCCCGTCCAGGAAGCCCATGGATTTGTCGCGGTGTCCAGAATGTTTCCAGCTTTTAAATATACTGTTTGCCAGGGAGTGCCCCGGTGAACTTGACCCAAACCTGCGGGATCATTCAGCAAATTGGTGGGGAATATCCAATAATCCGGATTCCAAACACCCGGATCCTTGATCTCCATGTCAAAGGCTTCTGCAGGTGTCTGGAAAAAATCACCCCAAGGCCGGTAACGACCCGAGATTATATCAGCTCCATAGGGTGAAACAGGAATGGGATACGAAGCGCCAACACCGTTGTTTTGCACCCAAATTCCATTTGTAAGCGATTCGAAATTGTGCCAAACGACCCCCTGCTTTGTATCAAGGTCGCTTGACAGATAATGTACCAGTGGATCATTAATTTGATAAATATAGGGGAGAAAAATAGTGCGGATTGCCACGAAGCCGGCCTGAATTGAAAGATTGGTGGAATAAAAGACCGAGCCATCGAAAGAAATAGAGTGCTGGGGAGTAAAAAATGCCGAGAAATATAATTCCCCGAGCTCGACTGAAGTCAGGATTGACGGGTAACCCACTGGGAACCAAATCGCCTCTGGACCAAGAAAAGGAAAAGCTCCCTTCGAGATTTCAATTTGATCCACATATCCCCTGCTGGGGCTGGAGGTCCCGGAACCAGTATTCGTGGACCAAAGGTAAAAGGTTGATGTGGTGTCTGGATCCGCGATGCAGGTTGTGATATTGGTGGCATCTGTAGGCCCCCGTATTTGAACGTAATCCAAAACGTGGTTGCCATCCAAAATGATCGCCCGGAACCAGTTTGTCGTGATCAATCCGAATTGGGGCAGAGGATCGCATCTGGTATTATTTGTTTCGAATGGGTCCGGATCCGTGATTTGGGCATAAACCTTTGCGCCGGTTTTGTAAATGGTGCCAGGTAGAAAAGTGTTTGCCCAAGAGTCGCTGATGAAGGAGTTCTGTGATGGCATTTCGCCAATAAGGCCGGACCAATGCGATCCGGGCCACAAATTGGTTTTAAAAACGAAGCTTTGGGTGAAAACCTCTGTCATATTTTCACCGGGCAGGTCCGAATTGGTTAATGTCAATTGGGCGGTATCAGAAAAAAGAAGTGTCAGGCCATTGGAACTGGAATAATCGTTTGAATAGGAATTCCAAAATGACGCGCCAATGTAGTTGGTGATAGACAGCAAATACATGTGGTTTGTAAAAATGGGGTCTGGCACCGCGCTTCGAATGCATTGCAATTCTCTCACGGCCGTTACCACGTTGAGCAGGGTTAACTGGCTGAATCCCGGCATGTGTTTTTTTGCCCCAATGATCCATGGCACCCCGTAAACATTAACCGGCCATCCGTTTTCAAGAATCGGTTCATCCGCCGGGCCCCAATTTGCAAGGGATTCAATATCGAGAGGAGCAATGAATTGAAGGTCCAAAGAACCGCTTACGGTGTTCGGGCCTGCGGAGCTTGAGAGGTTTGTGAAACCGCAAATAAAAACATTTCCAGAATTGTCATGTTCAAAAATCGGCCTGAAAACATCGGGATAAAGGGAGTTGGTTGCGGCGTCGCAAATATTTGCCGCCAGTTGGAGAATGCGGTTTTCCGAGGGGGAGTAAACAAAGCAGCCATTGGTGTATGCGGGAATTCGTGTGACACCGAAGCCAAAAGTGGCCTTGAGCATTTTGTCGGCAACCGAATTAAAAAAGCAGAGCGGTGGTTGAGGGTCCAATCCTTGTCCGGCAGCGGCACGGGGGCATGCCGGCAAGGCATAAAGCGCCAGAAGGCAAACGGCCAATAAGGATTGTATTTTTTTCAAGTGACGCCACAAGCATTCGTAAAATTTGAAAATGTTCAAGCGATTATTAAAATAATTAAAAATATTACTGGACGAATCCAAAAATAGGACGATATTGTAATAGCAAGATTGAGTAACCGTAATGGTTTGATCGTTATGTTGTTATGAAAACGAAATTCAATCAGCCTATTCAGAAAACCCTGTGGGCGGCCTGCTTATGTCTCATTTTCTTACTCTCCCCCTGCCCCACGTTCGCCCACCTGGTTGTCCCGGTTTCCCGGCCGATTCCGCCCCAAACCCTGCGTTTGCCGGCCAATGTCGGCAGTTTGGAGATTCAACAGGCCCTGGATCAACTTCCACCAAGCGGAGGTCGGGTGTGCCTGCCTTCGGGAACCTTTTTAATATCCCAACCGATTGTTCTGCGGCGGGACAACCAAACGCTTCAAGGCGCTGGAGAAACCACCGTGCTGAAACTGGTTTCCGGAGCGAATTGCCCCGTGATCATCATGGGCGAGGCGGTCAATAGCCCGCGGCACCTGGTGAAACATCTTTGCGTGGAGGAAATCAAAATTGATGGAAATCGCTTTTTTCAAACCCGCGAATTATGGCACTTGTCCGGGGAAGGCAGTGAAATCCGGAACAACGGCATCACCATCCAAAGAGTGACCGACTCGATGGTTCAGGATGTCACCTGCTGCCGGTGCAGGTCAGGAGGATTGGTGACAACGCGCCTCGTCACCAGGCTGGCGGTGCAACGATTCACCTCCTACGACAACCAATACGATGGCCTGGCGTGCTATCAGACCACGCATTCGATTTTCAAGGACTTGTACCTGCATGACAATCCCGGGGCTGGAATTTCGCTGGATCTTTCCTTCAACCACAATTGCATCAGCAACGCGTTTTTGTTGGCGAACAATCTCGGGGTCTTTATGAGGGCCAGCCGGGACAATCAATTTTATAATCTCACCATTCAAAACAGCCATCATTTCGGGGTGTTCATGGCCGGGCATCTTGACGCGGCGCCCATGACAGAATGCGTGGACAATTCATTCACCAATTTGATTGCAAAAAATTGCGGCGGGGCGGCATTCCGGGTGAATGACATCTCCTGCACCAACAATGTGCTGATCCGCGCGAGCATCGCACACAACCAAAAACCCGGCATTTCCCTGGCGCGGCCCAACTTGGTGGTCCTGGAGTGAGCAGTCCTGCGGGTCCGCCCGCTTGGATTGAAGGCGCATTTCGGTTTTTGAGCAAGTCTCCCCGGCGTTTCAAATTTCAAAAACCTCCGCAAACCCGGTGTTTTTTCTCCCTCTCCATCAATCCTGATTGATAGGTAAGGTCGGGAAGGGATGGGACTGAACTTTCGGGATGTGAGATGGTTCGTTGGTCGCGATGTCTGTTTGCGAGTCCCCCTCTCCATAATCCTCTCCCCGCGTTTCGCTGGCGGGGCTAGGAAACCAGAGGCGCTGGGTTGGTGGATGCGCTTGAACTGGCCCATTCCTTCGAGGCTCGAAATGGTTTCAAACCAACCGCTTCACTTTTCCTCCGCGCCACCTTCGCCAGCCCAAAAGTTGAATGACTCTGGAAACCGTATCAGCTGAGATGCGCCCTTGGATTTATTTCGCTTCAAATTTGGATTGGCAAAATCCCCTGCTTTCGTATCGTTGAGTCGTTCATGGCGCGACGTCGCGCCGCAAAAATAGAAACATTACATCATGGCCCCCAAAAAATCTGCCCGCGTTTCAGGCGGTCCGGTCTCAAGATTCATTCAACATCATTTTCGTCATTTTAATGCCGCCTCGGTGGTGGATGCCGCCAAGGGATATGTGGCCCACCTGGACAAGGGTGGAAGCATGATGATCACCCTGGCGGGTGCCATGAGCACCGCCGAACTGGGTCTTTCGCTCGCCGAAATGATCCGCCGGGACAAGGTGCAACTGATCACCTGCACCGGGGCCAACCTGGAGGAGGATGTTTTCAACCTGGTGGCGCATGATTACTATGAGCGGGTGCCTCACTACCGCATGCTCACCGCCAAGGATGAGCAGGCCCTGCTGAATCGTCACATGAACCGTGTCACGGACACGTGCATCCCGGAGGGGGAAGCCATGAGGCGGATGGAAAAAGCCATGCTGGAAGTGTGGACGCGGGCGGATGCGAAGGGTGAGCATTTTTTCCCGCATGAATTCTTTTACCAGGTCCTCTTGAGCGGCAAATACCGCAAATACTATCAAATTGACCCCAAGGATTCCTGGATGCTGGCAGCGGCGGAACGCAATTTGCCCATGGTGGTGCCGGGCTGGGAGGATTCCACTCTCGGAAACATGTATGCCGCGGCAGTGATTCGCGGGGAGGTTCGAAACGTGCACACGGTGAGAACCGGCATTGAATACATGACATGGCTGGCTGAATTTTACACCCAGACCACCCGGAAAAGCCGGCTGGGCATGTTCCAGATTGGCGGCGGCATAGCCGGTGACTTCCCCATCTGCGTCGTTCCAATGCTCCACCAGGACCTGCAACGCACCCGCGTGCCACTGTGGGATTATTTTTGCCAGATCAGCGACTCCACCACGAGTTACGGAAGCTATTCTGGAGCTGTTCCCAACGAGAAAATCACCTGGGGCAAACTGGGGATGAAAACCCCCAAGTTCATCATCGAGTCCGACGCCACCATCGTGGCGCCCCTGATCTTTGCCCACGTTCTTGGCTGGTAAAATGAAACCCAACGACTTTTCCGGCTCCAGGGTTCTAGTCACCGGAGGGGCTGGATTCATTGGGAGCGCCCTGGTCTGGGGTTTAAACCGCCGTGGCTGTGACAACGTGGTGGTTTGCGACATCCTGGGAACGACCGAAAAATGGCGCAATCTGTCCCCCCTGCGCTTTCGGGATTATCTCGAAGCCGACAGCCTGCTGGGCAGGCTGCAAAGCGGCTCCCTTGGCAAATTCGACCTGATTTTGCACATGGGCGCCTGCTCCGCCACGACCGAAACCGATGCCAGCTACCTCATTCGCAATAATTATGAGTTCACCCGCGATCTGGCCTCATGGGCCCTGGCCCACAAGGCACGGTTTGTTTACGCCTCCTCCGCAGCCACCTACGGGGATGGTTCAGCAGGCATGGAAGATGCCATCGGAAAAATGGATTCATTGCGTCCCCTGAACATGTATGGATATTCAAAGCACCTCTTTGACCAGCATGCGCGCCGCGCCGGTTTCCTGGATAAAATCACAGGGCTGAAATTTTTCAATGTTTTTGGCCCCAACGAAGACCACAAGGGCGACATGCGCTCACTCGTGCATAAAAGTTTTGCGCAGGTCCAGACCCGCAATTGCATTCAACTTTTCAAAAGCTACCGCAAGGAATTCCGGCATGGGGAACAGAAACGGGATTTTCTCTACGTCAAGGATTGCGTGTCCATGACGCTTCATTTGGCAGCCTCGCCGCGTGCGCGCGGCCTCTTCAATATTGGAAGCGGCGCAGCCAGGTCATGGATTGACCTGGCCCACTCCGTGTTTGGTGCACTTGATAAAAAACCACGCATTCAGTTCATAGAAATGCCGGAGGCGATTCGCCACAAATACCAGTATTTCACCCAGGCAAACCTGGGACGCTTGCGTCTGGCTGGTTACAAAAACCCGGTCACATCCCTGGAAACCGCCGTGGCGGATTATATCCGGAACTATCTGCTGGCAGACCGCCGCCTGGATCCATCCATAGGTTGAACACGGCGCCCAAGCCGGAAATACAAGCTCCACCAGCCCAAAAACAGGTGAACCGGGAATGGCATAGCCGGCCCCAGTGATTCATTTTAACCTGACTTCCCCCAAAAAATCACAAAAGGCCAATAAAAGCGCATTTTTGTAGCAAGTAATATATTAATTATTGTCAATATTGTTCTTGCAATGACTGTTTATTCCGCTTATTCTGTAGCTCGTGTTCGTTCAAGCCACCAAATCCTCACGCAAAGGCAAAACCTACGTC
>JAKAFL010000077.1 GCA_021817945.1 bacterium
GGAATGGATTGAGCATCACGAGCGGCGCTCCGCGCCGTTGCCCGAGGCTTTTAAGGAAAAATTGTTGGCGATCAGTCCGGCGCAATTGGACCGGTTGCTGCAACCCGTACGGGTGCGGTATCCGCGCAAAGGGCTTTCGGCCGACTTGGCTCAAATTAAATGTTACCGGGGCTGGGAGGTGGACAGGGTGTTTGCCAGGCGCGCGATTCAGGAATTCCATTTTTATTTGCAAAAACCGTCTCGGGCTGTAAAATCACAAGATTGAAATTCGGTTCGGGGCGATTCAAGCCTCCGGACCGCATTCATGGAAAATTGCCCACGTGGCGGAATTGGCAGACGCGCTAGATTCAGGTTCTAGTGAGTAACATCGTACAGGTTCAAGTCCTGTCGTGGGCACCATTCATCGGCTTCCGTTGCGGCACACCGGCACGGTGCAAGTTCGGGCAAAAAATGTGTTGCAGCGGAGGAAAACCCGTCAACTCATTAACCGTAGGGAAAACCGACCGGCGAAACCGGCCTTGGCTTTAGTGCCATTTTAGGCCACGTCTATCCTGGGCGCATCCTCTCACTCAAAACCTTGGCAACATAATTTGGATAAAAACACGGGGCGTCAGTGTTGGGTGAATCAGTCTTCTGGGTCACTCTTAACGACCGCCCAGAAAAAAAGTCCCATGACCGCAATGAAAACCAACCAAGCCCACCAAGGGACCGGTAACATCGAGGAAAATGAAATTATATCCATAGTGCCATAGTGGCCAACGAACAATACCCGGACCACCCCGCCGGTGACTCCCGCCAACCGGGAATCATTTTGACAAACCTGATGCCGTAATCGGCGTCGCCTTCAGCACCGTGGTTATAATCAACCCAATTTCGGATGACAATCAACCACAATTTGGCTGCATCGGTGTCGCAGGGCGCAATGAAAATGCCTGCAAAATGCCGGAAGCGGTTCATGGGCTCCCGGACTTGATCCGTCAAGCGATGGATGACATTCGGTCGTGGTGGCAAAACAAGTAGGTGAGTTTGGATCAAATGGCGGGATCGGCTGCGGCGCATTGAAGAGCGGAAGGACGCCGCAAACCAGGCTTTACATTTGGACGACCAAAAGTAAAGTGGGTCTGCCTTGATCCGGGATAAGGGCCGGGCGGGCGGTGGCTTGGGGTTGGGAAGAGTCAGCCGTCCGAATCGCCGCGGTGGCGCGCCTTGAAGCTCTTTTTACCCGCAATCATTTGCATATGTCTTTCGCTGATTTTCCAAGTTCAAACCAGGCGGTCACGTTGTTGCAGCGTTCGCTGGCGCGCGGCCGCGTTGGACACGCCTACCTCTTTTCCGGCGAGGACTTGAACCAACTCGAGGCGCTGGCCCGGGCCCTGGCCAAAACGTTGAATTGCCAAAACCCGGTCCGGAAGGATGGCATGGCCATGGACAGTTGCGATGCCTGCCGGTCCTGCTCCAAGATTGATCAATCCATCCACCCGGACATCCATTGGGCGAGGCCCGAGGCCAAGTCACGCATCATCACCGTCCTTCAAATGCGCGAGTTGACTCGTGAAATTCATCTCAAACCGACGGAAGCCTCGCACAAGGTGGCCATCATCACCAGCGCCGATCGCCTGAATTTGCAGGCAGCAAATGCTTTTCTTAAAACCCTTGAGGAGCCGCCTTCCAATTCTGTTTTGATCCTGCTCTCCACCGATCCATCACGCATCCTGGAAACGATTCTCTCCCGCTGCCTCAGGCTGAACATCTCCTTCGCCACCAGCGCGGAACTGGATCCTGCGGACCGGGAGTGGCTTGAATCGTTTGGATCCATTGCCAGTGGGAATCAAAAAAGCCTTTTGAGCCGCTATCGCCTGCTGGACAGCCTGCTCAAAAAATTGAATGACACCCGAGCGGCGGTGGAGGAGGCGCTTTCGCGCGATTCGATGCTGGAGAAGTACGATGACCTGGACCCTGGTCTGCGGGAAAGCCTGGAGGAGACGCTTAAGGCTTCCATTGAGGCTGAGTACCGTCGGCGGCGCACGGGTGTCCTTTCACTTTTCCAGGCCTGCCTTAGGGATGTCTGGATCCACACACTGAATCTGGACGATTCCTTGTTGAGCCACCCACGCCAGAAGTGGACGGGTCAGTTATCCAAAAAAATCTCATCGAAGCAGGCGATGGAAAACCTTCAAGCGCTGGAAACCACCCAGCGCCTGCTTTATACCAATGTCCAAGAGTCTCTCGCCCTTGAAGTGGGGCTTTTGAAATTGCATTTCTAAGGCGGCTTGGACCTCTTGCGGCCCGTGCAGGCGTGCCGGGGCGGCTTTTCGGGCCGCGCGCCAACCGGACGCCGGAATTTCAGACGATCTCCACGGGGCAAGTGGGCAGCGCCTTTAAAAAAGACTGGCCGTATCGCTTGGTGAGGATGCGGTTGTCCAGGACCACCACGATGCCCGTGTCGGACTTGGTTCGAATGAGCCTGCCCACGCCCTGGCGGAATTTGAGGATGGCTTCCGGCAGGGAAAATTCAGTGAAAGGATTCCCGCCGCGCGCTTCAATCGCTTCGAGGCGCGCTTCGATCAGCGGATGGTCCGGCACGGCAAAGGGCAGCCGGGTGATGATGACATTGCTCAGGGACTCACCGGGCACATCCACTCCCTGCCAGAAGCTGTCCGTGCCGAACAACACGGAATTGGTGTCATCCTTGAATTTCTCAAGCAACGTGGAGCGGGGCATTCCGGCCCCTTGAACAAGCAATTCCACCTTTAAATCCTCAAAAAACACACGCAAGCGATCGGCCATTTCCTGCATCAGGCGATAACTGGTGAAAAGCACAAAGGCTTTGCCGTGGCTGAGCGTTATGAAATGGCGAATCCAATGATCCAGGGCATCGGCATAGCCTGTTTCGCGGGGTTCAGGCATTTTCCGCACGGCGAACAATTTCATCTGGCGGGCATAATCAAAAGGCGTGCCCACCTGCAATCGAACCGCCTGGGTGCAACCCACGCGGTTGACGAAGTAATCCAGGGCCGCAGGGGAGGCTCCGGCGGAAAAGCGCCCGGCAGGGCTGGCGGAGCTTGATTCGTGGGTGGCCGTGCCATCCGCCGCCTGGGGTTCGGCCCGGGTTCCCAGCGTGGCGCTGGCCATGATCACGCTGGAGTCCGTGGAAAAAAGCCTTTGGCTGAGGTATTGCGCCACATCCACGGGGGCGGAGTTCAGGGAGAGGTTTTTTTGCAATTTGCCCGACCTTTCCACCCAGTACACATGGTTGGGTTCCGACTGCCCCAGAAAACTGGCCACGCCCATTTTCAATTCCCCCAGCCTCCGGTTGCACTCCACCAATTCCTGGCCTATTTCCTTGTCCTCGCTGGTTTTCACCAGTTCGCTCACCGCCTCGCGCAGGCGCTGGATGGGAAGGGTGACATTGTCCCGGACCAGTTCGGTGCGTCGGATCCTGAGTTCTTTCCAATCGCGTGCCGGCTTGGCATCCGCGCCTTCAGGTCGGGCGCTGCGCGTGATGGTTTCACAGGCCTTTTCCACTTCTTCAAAAAAAACATCCGCTGCCGACAGGATTTCCGACACCAGATTGACCTCGCGCCCCTTGCACAGCGAGGCGAGCAGGCCTTTCTCCGTGCGCGGGTTCCACAAACGATTCAAGGCATACCGCACCTGGCCGCTGGATACACTCAGCCCGATGTGTCTGGATGCCACATTCTCGATGGTGTGCGCCTCATCAAACACCACAAAATCATTTTTAAAAAGAATGCCCCCCTCCATTTCGTCATCCAAACCCGAAAGCAGTGTGAAAAACAGGGTGTGATTCAAAATCACCACATCTGCGGAGAGGATGCGTCCGCGCGCGCGCTGGAAAAAACACGGGGCATGGTCCCTGGCAAAGTCTGACTGATGGCCGCATAACTTGGGGGAGCACAGCCCGCGCTCGGAACAAACCTGGGCCCACACCCGCCCGTCCGGTTCCACATCAAAATCTGACAGGCTGCCATCCTTGGTGGAGTGGGACCATTCCAGGATGCGTTGCAATTCCGAGGCTTCTGAAGAGGTGAACCATTGCTGGCTTTGTTGGAGGGCTTTGTGCAGTCTCCGTGTGCAAAGGTAGTTGGCGCGGCCTTTCAACATGGCATGGTTGAATGAAACCGGCTCCGGCAGCGCCTTCAATAGCATCGTTAGCATGGGGAGATCTTTTTCCGCCAGTTGCTCCTGCAGGTTGATGGTATGGGTCGAAATCACCGCCTTCTTTTTGCAGCCCACGGCAAAAAGGATGGAGGGGATGAGATAAGCCAGGCTCTTGCCCACGCCGGTGCCGGCTTCCACGGCCAGGTGTTCGCGGCTATTCAATGCCTTGGCCACGGCCACGGCCATCGCCTGCTGCTGCGGGCGGAATTCAAAATTGGATGAATGCGATAGCAAGCCTGTCGGAGAAAATATCTTCTCCACCTGCATCATCAAATCCGTCGAGGGAGCAAACTCGTTCAGCGAAATCATAATTCCATGCGGCTTTCCAAAGTCACCCACATCCCATCCTGCCCGCCTGGCGGCACCGTCCGTATATTCTGGCCCACGTTGCCGGATTCCACGCATACCATGCCCCGGTACTCCTCATCGCCAAAGTCCGGCAGCGCTTTCGCCTTGTCCACCCATGGATTCCACACCACCGTGTCGAGGGAGCCGCCCTTGGTCACCGTCACGCGCCGTCGCCAGCGTCCATCCCAAACTTCCACCGGACCGGTGGTGTCCATGTAAACCCGGTCCGTCTCGCCCGCGATTCGAATTGCAGGATGGGTTTCCTGTTTTCGGGCCTGGAAATCCACCTTGTCCAGATACCAGGCGCCCTTTAGCCCCCGTATTTCCACCTCTGCAATGTCGCCAACGGCCAGATAGGTGTGCAGGCATGCCTCGTGGACAAAATCCTGGCTGCCATGGTTCTGGACCAGCAATTTCAGCGTCAAATGCTCGGCCACCGTCACTGTCAGGCTTGTTTGCGCGGCAGGCCAGCCCGCCTCCGTCAACCGGGCTGGCGGCAGGGCCAGTTTCACTGTCACTCGTCCGGCTTCATCCACGGCCGATCCGGTTATTTCCCACGCGGCAAGCCGCGCCACCCCGTGTGACGGTTTGCCTTGCCGCGGGCCGAACCACGGAAAACACACGGGTATGCCCCCTCGTATGGCTTTTCCCGCTGCAAAATCACTTTTTTGGCTCAAAAACAACAACGGATGCTCGCCATTTTTTTGAAAATGCGTGACTTGGCCGCCATGAAGGCAAATCTCCGCCGCACTGAATCCGCCGGTGATGCGTAGCAGGGGCAAGCCTCCTGGGCCGGCCACCCGCTGCAATTTTCCTGGTATTTCAAAGGCTTTGGGCTCTGTGTTCATAAATCAGGGGGCCACTTCGGGCGACGGGTTCAACCGCCCGCTTGACACATTTTGTAAAAACGCGGGCGAAGAGGGAATCACGTTGGATTCAATGCCCGGGCTTTCCTCCGGGTCGTGCTCCGGGTTCATGTGGCGGAACAAATCCAATTGAGGCGGGGGAACCAGTTTTTTAAGCTTTTCACGGTCCTGATGGCGGCGCGGGGTCCGCACCTGGCCCTCGGGGGTGAGCTCAGATTCCTCCAGGTTCACCAGGATTTCCTTGGCGCGCTCCAGAACGGGTTTGGGCACGCCTGCCAGCCGGGCCACCTGGATGCCGTAGCTTTTATCCGTGCCGCCCGGGACAATTTTGCGCAAAAACACAATCTGGTCCTGCCATTCACGCACCGCCACGTTGTAATTTTTCAGCCGGGCCAGTTTGACCGCCAGTTCGGTCAACTCATGGTAATGGGTGGCGAAAAGGGTCTTGGCTCCGGTTTGATGATGCAAGTGTTCCACAATCGCCCAAGCCAGGGAGAGGCCGTCGAATGTGCTCGTGCCACGGCCTATTTCATCCAGCACAATCAGGCTCCGCGCGGTTGCGTTGTTTAATATGTTGGCCGTCTCGCTCATTTCCACCATGAAGGTGGATTGGCCGCGGGAAAGATCGTCGCTCGCCCCGATCCGGGTGAAAATCCGGTCCAGCAAGTCAATGCGCGCCTGGGTGGCTGGAACAAAGGACCCGGTGTGCGCCAGAAGCGCCAAAAGGGCCACCTGCCGGATATAGGTGGATTTGCCCGCCATGTTCGGCCCGGTGATGAGCATGATTTGCCTGTCCTGGTCAAACTCCGTGTCGTTGGCCACAAAGCGTTCCTCCACCAGGCGCTGTTCCAGCACGGGATGGCGCGCATCGCGAAGAATCAAGGCCCCTTCATTCCGAACGTCGGGGCGGCAGTATTGGTGTAGCCGGGCTGTTTCTGCGAAGGCCGCCAGCACGTCGAGCTGCGCCAGCGCCGCTGCCGCGGCTTGCATGGCTGGCAGCCGCATCAACACCTCCTCGCGCAAACGCTGAAACAATTCATACTCCAGTTTCGTGCTGCGTTCCTCGGCCCCAAGTATCTTTCCCTCCATCTCCTTCAGTTCCGGTGTGATGAACCGCTCGCCATTGGCGACCGTCTGCTTGCGAATGTAGGCGGCGGGAACCTTGTCCAGGTTGGATTTGGTCACCTCTATGTAATAGCCAAAAACGGAATTAAACCGCACTTTCAACGAGGCAATTCCCGTGCGTTCAATCTCCTCCGCCTGAAGGCGGGCGATCCAGTCCTTACCCCCTCGTTGAGCCGCGCGAAGTTCATCCAGACCGGGGTCGAATCCGTCCCGGATCATGCCTCCCTCCTTGAGCGCCAGGGGCGGCTCATCCACAATCGCGCGCCCAATTAAATCCACCAATTCCGGCTGGGCCTCGATTTGTCCGTCCAATTCGTGCAGCAAGCATGGATTCTCCCGGACGGAAGCGGGTTCCTCAACACCGGGAAATTGTTTTTGAGGCTCCTCCAATGGCGCCGCAACCCGGGCCAGGACAGCCTTCAGGTTTGGCAATTGATCCAGCGCCTGGCGCAATACACAGAGGTCGCGCGCATTGCCCGAGCCAGAGCTTAATCGCCCCAGGGTCCGCTCCAAATCCCGAATCTCCCGCATCCAGCCGCGCAAACCCTCCAATCCATGCGCATTGGCCAAAAACATGCCCACAGCCTCCTGCCTCCTCCGGATGGCTTGGACCTCCGCCAAAGGCTGGCTCAACCACTGGCGCAATCGCCGCGCTCCCATCGGGGTCGCCGTACGATTCAAGGCGTCAAACAGGCTGGTTCCCTCGCGCTGCGCCTCCAAAATCTCCAGATGCCGCAGCGTCGTGGAATCCAGTGTCAAATAGTCGTGGCGCTGATAAAAAACGATGCGCGTGAGTTGCTTCACGTCACGGCGCAGGTGATGGATGAGGTAGTGCAGGGCCGCTCCCGCCGCTCCCACTGCCGCAGCCCGGTCTTTCAATCCAAATCCATCCAGGGAAGCCACCTTGAAATGCTCGCGCAGGGTGAAACCCGCAGTCTCAGGCGCGAAGGTCCAGGCCTCGTACTCTCCAGGCAGGGGATGTCCATCCCTCACCAAGGCAATCAAAGCAGCCTCACCGGAAGGAACCATGATCTCTGCCGGTTTGACCCTCTCCAATTCACCCAGCAAGGCCGAATCCCCCTCCAGCTCGGTGGTTAGAAAATCGCCCGTGGTGAGGTCCACCAAAGCCAGCCCGTAGCTTTTGGAGGCGGGATGGATGGCTGCCAGGAAATTATTCCTCTCGGCCACCAGCAAACGCTCGTCAAAATGCGTTCCGGGTGAAAGAATCTGTGTCACTTCGCGGTTGACCAGTTTTCCAGGGCGGGGATCCTCTGTCTGCTCACACAAAGCCACTTTTCGCCCGGATCGCAGTATGCGTGAAATGTAACCGGCAGCGGCATGGAAGGGCAGCCCGCACATCGGAATCCCGTTGCGGGCGGTCAGGGCCAGGTTCAGAATCTGCGCCCCGATTTTTGCGTCCTCGAAAAACATCTCGTAAAAATCCCCAAGACGGAACAAAAGCAGGGCATCACCCGGCAGGCCGCCCTTGATCCGGCGGTATTGGGCCATCATTGGAGTCAGTTGGACATCAGCGGACACAACCGGATTTTAATCTCCTTTTGCCATCACGTCGAAAGTTTTCTGCCCCGGAATCCTTCAGTGAAATCCGGGAAAAGCCCGAAGTTCCGGTTTTGAAGCGCCCCAGGCAAGCGCGTCTGGTCTCCCTGCCACGCCAGCGAAGACAGGGGATGTCGCCAACGGTCATGCGAATGATCGGCAACCATTCGGAAGCGCCGTAGGTGCGGCATCTTTGTAGGTGCCCCCGCTAAAAGCTTTTTAAGCTCCGTTAGGAGATAATTGACACGATGCACCTCATTGGCTGGCGCGGGCAATGAATTGGCCTTCTCACATTCAACCTTTAATCCCGACTTGTGAAATTCGTGCGCCAGGGCCTTTTGTCAGCTCTTTTTCTCCCATTTTGGCATCCTGTCCATCCTATTTCGGTAAATTTTGCTTATTTTCATTTCCCCGGGATCCCTGTTTTCATCCATCTCATGGGCTTTAGCTTCCGCGCCCTCCCGACGCAATGCTCCTGAATGATTTTCTCCCATCTTACCTTCCATTTGCTTGAGCAATCCCTGTTGAAAATCCTCACCCCCGAGATGCCAGTCCCCGCCGCATCGTCTTGAGGAAATCCTGTCGCTCCCGTGTCATTGCGGAAATCGCCTATGACCGGTTGCCATGCGCCATCACATGGTACAACGCCCCAGGATACTCAATGCGCGAAGGTCTCACCATTCTGCCTTCGACTGAACCCAACCTGACGCTCATTGGCAAGTAATAATGTCATTGTTCTTGGAATGACCCTATAATGATGGAGTCAAGTGCATAGCCCAATTGAAAAATGAGACTAGGGCACATTCTCGGGACATGACAACCATGGCGACAGGTCGCGATCCAACAGTTTGCCCAGTTTGACGACGTCCTCGCGAAAAAACTCTGCCATTTTCCCTTGCATCGCTTTGGAAACTGGTTTTCGAGAGGTGGAATAGCTGTTAAAGCGCAGCAAGGTATCCGACAGACCGGAACCCAAATTAAGTTTCAATCCTGTTAATGACCGGACCCGCCTGAACTGATTGATGAAGCCGGCCAAACGCCGTTGAAGGGTTGGATTTTTAGGAATCTTGTTTTCATTATGGACTTCAAAATGATCCCGCCCGTCGGGCAAAACTCCCAGAAAAGAAAGCACATCATTGTAGGCAGCCTTTGTATCGGCCAGCAAATCCTCGAACAACACCACTTTCACCTTTGACCGCGGGGCTGCCACGTAAAGGCGCTCCATCTGATCTCCCAATTTTGCCCATTCGGAGTATAGAAGTTTTTTGGGCTCAACACAATTTACAGGAATCTTCCTGCCCATCCTCCTTTCCGGTTCCAAATTCCACGCCTCCTCAAAATCGCTGACTTCTTCAATCCCTTCAAAAAACATTTCCGAATGCCACGCCGGAGCCAGCTCCAACGGGTTGCGCAACATGACGATGAATTTTGCCTCGGTGTTGAATTGAAGAATATTGGAAACCGCTACTGTGGAAAACAGATAACCCGTGGACCCTTCTCCCACGGCCTGATGAACGTCCGGTTTGGCTCCAGAAAAAAGAGAAAGATAAGTTGTCCGGCTGAGTTTAAAGGACTTGCTCATGTCTGTGTCAAAAAAATGCGGCTCCTTCACGCTGCTGAAGAAGATTTGGGGGTGCCCCTTCAGGTACTCACACAATGAAGTGGTTCCAGCCTTTGGAGCGCCGATGACAAAAAAATTAGGGATGGTGATTGTTCTCATCAAGCCAAGCAAAATTTTCTCGGATTCTACCCCTCTGATTCCATCAAATTCAAAAATAGGCCTTTTTCCATTGGATAGCAATGGAATTTCTAACCAGTGCAACGTATCAACGTATCCGAGATGACTCAAATTAAAATACACGGGGGAGCGAAACTGGGGGCAGGCCAAACAGGGGCGGTGACTCATGGAAAAAAGACACCGGAAAGTCGGTGAGAATGAAAATGAGTCAAGGAGTCAACCAGTAGTTTAGTTCGTTTTTCTTCAACTCCTTGCCCGTTTTCATTTCCCCGGGATCCCTGTTTTCAGCCATTTGTGCAATCGAGCAATCGAGCTTTTGGACCTGCTCAATTGCACCAACTCGGGGATTTTGATGATTCTGTATCAGGCAATAGTCATGCACATGCCACCCCGTTTTCTCAAAAGCCCCCGCCAATGTCTTGAGAAATCCTGCCGGTCCACATCATTCAAGAAAATGTCCTCGCTCCGATCACCGCGGATCATCACATGTTAAATCGCCCCAAGATATTCCTCTTTCGTAAGCGGTGAAGGAGGGACCCACTATGGCGCGACGGCGTGGCGTGGTAAAAATGTGGGCGATGAAAACAATCAATGGTTCTCGCCGACTCCGGTCCGCCCGTATTGATGCCGCGCAACGGGCCCAAATCGTGTCGGCGTTTGAAAACAGCGGTTTATCTGCCGCCGCGTTTGTCCGCCTGCACGGACTCAACTACACCACCTTCTGCGGTTGGCGGCAGCGACAGCGTAAGGTCAAATCCTTGCCGGCCTTTGTGCAGGTCGAAGTGGCAGCACCCGCCGCGCCCGTGGAGTTGGTGATCGAACTGGGCGCGCAAGCCCGGATGCGACTCCACTCCGAAAGCCAACTTGTTCTGG
>JAKAFL010000028.1 GCA_021817945.1 bacterium
GCGCAAGGCGCGGGGATATCGCTCCACGGAGTATCAGATCGCGATGCTCTACTTTGTCGCTGGCAAGTTGGAGGTTCCATACTATAACTACCATGAATAACTACCCATTAAAAACGTCGAGGAACCATTAATTTTTTATTTAAAATCACCTGCTTAATTTTAAATAGACACTCGAAAATCGAAAAAGTCAACAATTATTTTAAATTTGTTCATTCTGGTTATTTTTCCGTCTAAGGCCCTTTACTTTTTATCGCTAAAGATTTTAACAATCAAAAGGCGCTATGTCTTTTGGCCAATAGCGTTTGATAGAAAGGATTTGTATTTTTCAACCGACTGTCCCCTTGGGCAACTCCACAAGTACGAAACATATGCACGAAGCGAGTGCCGCTTGTAAATTCAAATATTAGTGTCCTATAAAATAAAACAATGAACCCGAAGAACATGGGTTCATCGAATCTTGACATTCCAGGCATCCCGCAAGCCATCCCCCACAAAATTGAGCGCCATCAATGTTGCGGATAAAGCTCCGCCTGGAAAAACGATCAGCCACCAATAGATGCGAATGGGATTGATTTGAGACACGCCTTCGCTGATAAGGCTGCCCCAGCTCGCCATGGGCGGCTGCACGCCCAGGCCCAGATAACTCAGGAAGGACTCATAAAGGATGATGGATGGCAATGTCAGGGCGGTGTAAGTAATGGCCACCCCCAGGATGTTGGGAATGATATGGCGAAAGAGAATCCGCCCGCCACCCGCTCCCAGGGCACGACTGGCCTCCACAAAGGCCCGTGTGCGCAGGGAAAGCACCTGGCCGCGCACAATCCGCGCCATGGTCAGCCATGAAACCGCGCCCAAACCCAAAAAGAGAAAACCGATTCGAAGCCATCCCTCCAGGACCGGCGACTTCAAAATCCACGGCATCTGGCGGACCCGCTCGCCCACAGTGGTGATCAGGACAATGACAAAAATAACCGATGGAAGCGAGTAAAGCACATCCACGGTCCGCATTAAAAGTCCATCCAACCTGCCTCCGGCGTAACCCGCCAGGGCGCCCCACAAAACGCCGATGACCAGGCTCACACCCGCGCCAAAGACACCCACCAAGAGTGAAATGCGCGCGCCGTAAAGGGTTCTTGAGAAAACGTCCCTGCCCAGGACATCCGTGCCGAACCAATGATGGGCATCCGGCGCGGCGAACTGCAAGCCGGACAATTCATCCGGCCCATGGCTGCGGGCGAAGGCGCTGCCGGAAAATGCCAGGATCATGGGCCAGGCGAGGACTGCTGCCAGGAGGAGGAGCAGGAAGATGGAACTGAACATGGCGGGGCGGTTGGCCTTAAACCGTTGCCATGCCCGAAAGCCGGGTCCCCTCCCACGTTCCGGACGAAGCCCCTGCCCAACCGCTTCAGGGGTGGGGCCGGCAAGTTGTTCCCGGGTTTGTGGCTCGGAATTATTCATAGGACACACGCGGATCCAGCAGGGTGTAAAGATAATCCACCACCAGGTTCAGCCCGATCAACAGGGCGGCATAGAGCAGGGACAAGCCCACCACCACCGGATAATCCCGGTTCAATGAGCCATTGACCAAAAAAACGCCGATGCCGGGTATTTGGAAGATGTTTTCCACTACAAACGAACCGGTCAAAAGGTCAGCCAGCATGGGGCCGGAGAAGGAGACGACGGGCAAAAGGGCCATGCGGAAGGCGTGCCTGGCCAGCAGGCGGGTTTCGCCCAATCCCTTGGCCCGGGCGGCCACCATGAATTCCGACTGCATGGCCTCCAGCATGCCAGACTGAAGGATACGGGCCACCTTCCCCGCAAAAAACAATCCCAGCGCGATGGCGGGCAGAACCATGTGCCAAGGCGTGCCCCACAGGGCCACGGGAAACCAGTGCAGCCGCATGGCAAACACCAGGATCAGAATGGGAGCCACTACAAACCCCGGAACGCAAACCGACAGCAAAACCACGAAATTGATCGCATGACTCATCCACGATCCCTGGTGGCGGGCGGTCAGGAATCCAAGAACAATCCCTCCAAGCGTGGCAAATCCAAAGGCCAGGCAACCCAGCGTCAGCGACACCGGCAGCCCAGAAGCCAGAATTTCATTCACATCGTGATCCCGGTATTTCATGGATGGCCCGAGATCGCCATGAACCAAGCCGTCAAGATAAGACAGGTATTGTTTTAAAATGGGTTCATCCAGGTGGTACTTGGCCTGTAAATTCCGCTCGATCTCGGGCGATGCCGGTTTGCGCTCGCTGTCAAAAGGGCCGCCCGGCGCCAGATGGACCAGCACAAACGCCAGCATGCTGATGACCAGCAGCAGTGGCATGGAGAGGATGATTCGGCGCAGGAAATACATGGCGCGGGGCCGGTTGGCAGCTCAGGGCTATTTTTTAACCTTCACGATCCATTGCAAGGGATGGTCATCGAGAACATTCTCATAAATTCCCCGCACTTTGTTGGTGTCGAAATAATTCACCCCCACGTAGATGTAAAGGGGAATGATGGGCACGGCATCCCGGATCAGGATGGTTTCGGCCTGTTGAAACAAATGTTCCCGTTTCAAGGGATCAACGGTTTGATTGGCCTCATGCACCAGCGAGTCATACCGGGGATTTCCCCAACCGGTTTCGTTGTTGCCATCGCCCGTCACGAACATCCCCAGAAAGGTGTTGGCATCATCATAATCTGCGATCCAGCTTGACCTGGCCAGGGTGTAGTCCAGGCGCGATTGCATGCCCCAGAAAACCTGGGTTTCCACCTGTCGCAAATCCATTTGTATCCCCAGCGCTTCCCGCCACATTTGCTGCAGTTCCAGGGCAATGCTTTCGTGGATATTGCCACCCGCACCCGCCGATCCATCGAACAAATATTCGAACCGTGGAAAGCCCCGCCCGCCCGGATAACCCGCCTCTGCCAGCAACTGCCGCGCACGCGCCACATCATGCCCCAAACCTTCCGGGGAGGTGTAATCACGCGTGCCATCCGGCACAAGGTGCGAGGTGGTTTTTTCCCCGGCACGCGTTATTTTTTTGACAATCCAATCCTTGTCCACCGCCAGGGCCAGGGCCTGCCGGACCCGGGGATCATCAAACGGCTTGCGCGTGGTGTTGAACCGGATGAAATAGGTGCCAAGATAGCCGAATGAATGGAAATCCGGGCGCTTCAGCAGAAGGTCCAGCAGTTGGGAGGGAATCATGGATTTATCCCACACCACGTCCGCCTGGCCGCTCATGTAGAGGTTCAAAGCCGTGCTGGCCGACCCCACCGGAAGAAAATCAATCACGCGAGACCGGGTGTGGGCTGCGTCCCAATAATTCGGGTTTTTCACCAGCCGTATCCGGTCATTCAACCGCCATTCCGCCAGCTCATAGGCGCCAGACACCGGCAGGGGTTGGTGCGTGAGCCAGTGGTCGCCGTATTTTTCTATCCATTGACGCGGTACCACCGCCAGGGTGGGAAAGGCGCAGAGGTCCAGGAAAAATGCCGTGGGCGAATGAAGCTGGACACGCACCGTGAGAGGGTCCACGGCGTGAACCCCCACCAGGTCCGGATTTTTGATGCTGCCGGTGTTGAAAGCCTCGGCATTGGTCAAATAATAAAGTTGCCCGGCGTAACGGGATGCGGTCTGGGGTTTCAACGCGCGAATCCAGGAATAAACCACATCCGTGGAGGAGATGCCTCCTCCGGTGGACCACTTTAAATTCGGTCGTAGATGAAAGGTATAGGTCAGGCCATCCGATGAAATCTCCCAATTCTGTGCAAGACCGGGCACGGCTCGGGCCTGGACCGGCTCCAAACGCGTAAGCCCCTCAAACAATCCCTGCACCACCCGCATGTCGGCTTGGGCCACAATAATGGCCGGATCCAACGACTCAGGCTCGACGCTGTTGATGATGGTCAGGTCGGCAGGAGGCTCGGGACGGGAACATCCGGCCAAAATTCCCGGCAGCAGGGCCAGCCAGAAAACAAAATGTGCCCGACGGAACATCCGCCGGGCACATTTGCAAAATCCCATGGCCGGGTCTGGTTTACTTGGCAGGCGCCGAAACCGGGGCGGCTGGAGCTGCATTTGAACCGGCGCCTCCAGAAAGGGAAATGTTCGCAAGCGGGTTTGGGGCGGGGGTCGCCGCCGGCGCGTGCTGGGGAGCGGCATAGGATTGCGGCACGGATTGTTGGGATTCCTTCTGGTTTACCTTGTTAAGGAAGTCCACCGTGCTGGAATCATTCCTGTGCAGGTTATCCTGGAAGTATCCCAGAAACAATGCCAGCAGGATGAATACGGCGACGCCCCATTTGGTGATTTTGGTGAGGGCATTTCCAGACCCTGCGCCGAACAGGGCATCGGCCGTGCCGCCGCCAAAGGCCAGGCCGGCCCCGGCATCCTTTTTGGGAAGTTGCACCAGAACCAGCAGAACGAGCAACAGCCCGTTCAGGATTAACACACATGTGAGCAAACCGGCAATGTAACTCATAAAATTAAGGGATTTACTTGGGGGAATTTAAATTGAGTTCTTGATGATGTCGGCAAAGCTGCGACCCTCCAGCGAGGCGCCGCCCACGAGGGCTCCGTCCACGTCGGCCTGGCTCATGAGTTCCCGGGCATTGGCCGGCTTCACGCTGCCACCATACTGAATGCGCATTTTTCGGGCTGTGGGCTTGTCAAACATGGCTGCCAGCACGCCGCGAATGAATGCGTGTGCGTCCTGGGCCTGCTGGGTGGTGGCGGTTTTTCCGGTGCCAATGGCCCAGACCGGCTCATAAGCAACGACGGTCTCCACGGCCTGCTCGCGGCTCAACCCCGCCAGGCTGCCGCGCACCTGCGTCTCAAGCACCTTCTCGGTCAGGTTCTTCTCCCTTTCAGCCAGGGTCTCGCCCACGCAGACAATCGGCTTGAGCGACGCCCCATGCACGGCCAGCGCCTTCCTGGCCACCAGTTCATCCGTTTCCTTCTGGTACTGGCGGCGTTCGCTGTGGCCCAGAATGACATAGCGCACGGAGAATTCCTTGAGCATACCCGCGCACACCTCGCCGGTGTAGGCGCCAAAATTGTGTTCGCTCATGTTCTGGGCGCCCAGCCGGATGTTTTTTGACTCCAGCAGCGCTTTCGAAACAGACTCCAGCGCGGTGAAAGGCGGGCACACCACAATATCCACCTCCTTGACTGCAGCCAGGTCCCGGTGGAGGTCCTCCACCAATGCCAGGCCTTCAGCCACGGTCTTGTTCATCTTCCAGTTGCCCGCAATAATCAGTTTTCGCTCTTTATTCATGTTTTCAAAGCCATCCAATATTCGTCCCGACAACGTCCCCCTCATTGAGGCCAATCACTTCATTTGGAATGAAATCAAATCGTGATGGAAATCATCACCATAAGTGGTCACCTTTTATCACTCAGCGCGGCCACACCCGGCAGGACCGCCCCTTCCAAAAATTCCAGGCTGGCGCCGCCCCCGGTGCTCATGAACGTCACTTTATCGCCCAAGCCCGCCTTGTTCAAGGCCTTCACGCTGTCACCGCCGCCAATAATGCTCTTGGCCCCGTTCTTTACCGTGGCATCCACCACCGCCCGCGCCACCACATTGGTTCCTTCCGCAAACCGGGCATCCTCAAACATTCCCATAGGCCCGTTCCACAAGATGGTTTTGGCGCCCTGGATGATTTTGGCAAAGTGGGCGGCGGTCTCGGGACCAATGCTGAATCCCTCGGCATCCGCAGGAATGCCTCCTTTCACAACGCGCACCTGAGTCATTTCAAAGACCGGCTTGCCTTTCTTGTTGAGTTTGCCAGTGTCCACGGGGGTGGCCACCACCGTGTCCGTGGGCAATTGAAAATCCACCTTCAGTTGCGCCGCCTTTTTCTCCGCCGCAAGCGCCGTGGCCTGAAAATCGGGTTCCACCAGGGATTTGCCGGTGGCAATGCCATGCGCCAGCTTGAAGGTGTAGGCCATGGCCCCGCCGATCAATATGGAATCCGCCTTCTCCAAAAGCCGGTCTATCACCTTGATCTTGTCCGATACCTTGGCCCCGCCAAGGATCACCACAAAGGGACGCGCGGGGTTTTCCAGCTCGTCACCCAGAAACTTTAATTCACGCTCCATCAGGAGCCCGGCTGCCGCCACGCCGCCCCGGCCAGTCACCACCCGGGCAACCCCTTCGGTGGAGGCGTGCGCGCGGTGCGCCGCGCCAAAGGCGTCATTGACATACACCTCCGCCACCTTGGCCAATTTCGCGGCAAACCCGGCATCGTTGGCCTCCTCTTCCGCATAATAGCGCACGTTCTCCAGCAAAAGAATGTCCCCATCCTTCATCGCCATCGCCGCCTTCTCCACGGATTCCCCAATGCAATCACCCACAAACGAAACCGGTCGGCCCAGCAATTCCTGCAAACGCACACTCACCGGTTGCAGGGACATCGTGGCCTCCCGTTTGCCCTTGGGCCGACCCAGGTGCGCCGTCAAAATAACGCGGGCCCCTTTTTCGATCAGGCATTTCAAGGTGGGAAGGGTCTCCACAATGCGGGTGTTGTCCGTGATGACCATCTGCCCATCACGCTCCTCCAAAGGCACGTTATAATCCACGCGCATGAAAACGCGCTTGCCACGAACATCCAAGTCACGAACAGTGAGTTTTGCCATATAATGATTACAAAATCAGTCCGGGACTGTACCAGACCCCGCCCCCTCGCGCCAGTCTTTTCATCAAGCCAAACGAAACTCATGACGATTGCCTTTCCTCCCTGCTGTATCCCCAAAAATCGGGAATTTTGAATTGGCCTGAAATTGGTGGATACCCCGTCAAAATTGTGTTATCGTGGAGGCGTTGTCGCTGTTTAACTGGCAACTTTTTAACCAAAAACATCATTCCAACCATGAAAACGACCTTTAAATGCCTGATGGTTCTCTTGGCCGCGGGCCTGTTCCTGTCCACAACCCTTCCCACGCTGCAAGCAGAGGATTCCGATTCCCCCGTCACACTCACCGGACTTCTGGTTTGCGGCAAATGCACCCTGCACCTCTGCTCGGAATGCCAGAATGTGTTGCAGGTGCAGCAGGACGGAAAAACCGTGAACTATTGGCTCAAACAAAACGGCGTGAGCAAGGATTTTCACTCCAATGTTTGCCAAACCGATGGGGAAAAAGTCTCGGTCACCGGGACTGTGAAAGAAAAAGATGGCAAGGAAATCCTCACCGCCAGCAAAATCGAACCAACCAAGTAAAAGGAGGAGGCTCCCAGACCCCTGGCAAAGAACACGCCCTGATTGACTCCATCTCGCATGTTTCAGTTTTGCGTAGCATCGAATTTAGAGCGGTTAAGGGCGTTTTTAGCCAGAATGGAGAGGGTTTTTGGCATTTGACGGGCGGTTGGGGATGAATCACCCCTTCCCGACAGAGTTTGAATGGATCCCAAGCGGACCCGATTCAAACCGAGAAGCGATATTGAAAGGGTCAAGATGCGGCAAGATGCTGGAGGGGAACTCTTTGGAAAATCGTAACCTTACCCCAAGCGGTCTGGTGAGATTTCTCCAATGAGTTTGCGCCCAGTAGATTGACGCATATTGGCCTTTTTAATCTCATTTTTCCGGTTTAATACAAAAGCCAAAAAAGTCCCTGCTTGTCTGGTCTTTTCAAAAAATCAAGCCCCTTGCCTTCAACCTGACTGCTCTGCTGCGTCGGAAATTGATGGGCTGGAATTGGGGAAAGATCGGGGGAAAGAATGTCTGGAAGGCAAAGGCCTAAACGATTGGAAAAACGCGTGGATTGCAAAACCTGCGATGGACGGGCCTTCACGTGTGGTTTAAAGCGGCTCCCGCCGCCAACCGATTGAGACCCGGTCGCAAGCCAATCAACGAACTTCCTTGGTGAGCGTCAAAAAGGCAAAAACCACCGCTACACCCAATGGAAATGCATAAGCTAAATCTTCCATGACAAAAATATAGCACCCTTTCACTGGATTGTAACAAAAAAGTCACATAAACGTCACATTCATAACACAATTCATATTTGCTAATTATTTTAATTAGTTTTTAGATTCATGCTGTTTCATAACAACCTTTATTTAAACGTAATACAAAACACCTATCCAATCTGAAATCACGATATTTTAAATACTCCAGAAAACCGCATTGTGAATCGGGCAAAAAAGCCGGAATTTGGCATGCGTTCGTAATAGGATTCGATTTGATGAGATGATGCAAAGGTTGGCACGCATTGGGATGTTTCGAGAGGGGATTTCCCCGGACCGGGGGCAAGGCGATGACCAAAACGAGGAGAAATGCAAAAGGATTTGTGTCTAAATAATGTTTGACGATTTCCAGCAAAGCCGGAAACTGCGACATCCATGAATGTAAAGCGGTGGTTTCCCTGGGTGTGCCTCGCGATGATGCTGGGAGCGGAATTGTTTTTATTCCGCGCGAATCGCCAGAAGGACGCCGTCCAGACCCAGCTTCACGACACTCTTTTGCAATTGCACCAGACTGAGGCGGATTTTTATGTGTTAAAAAACTCGGATGTCGGTCTGCAAGCTTCGGAGATTTTACGGTTGCGCAAGCAGAATGAAATCCTGACCAACGAGTTGATGGCCTTGGAAGTCAGTTTATTTAAAATTCAAGCGGCAAACGATTCCAATGCCACGCATTTGGCGACGGCACGGTTGGCAATCCGCCTGCAGCAGGAGCATTTGCTGGAACTTGAGCAACGGAACGCAGCGATCATGAACATAGCCCTCTCCAGCGCCACGAACAGTGCAGCCATCATTGCCAAGAAAACCTGCCTCGCCAACCTGCGGCAGATTGACGATGCTAAGCAGGCATGGGCCATGGAGAACGGGGAGGCGGGATCGGCGGTTCCCAGCGCGGATGACTTGCTGCCTTTCCTGGCGAACAAGACTTTTCCGCAATGCCCGAGTGGCGGCAAGTATTCCATCAATGCGGTGAACGAGGCGCCGACGTGTTCCTTTCCGGGCCACTCCTTCCCGCCTGAACCGTCCCCCGCACCCACTGGGCCTTAACTCCACCCCGATAAATCCAGGCCGATGAGCAGTTCACACATCTCTGCATGATGCGTATTTTTCATGGGAACGGCTTTGGTTTTGAACCCGTGACGCCGGGCCAGTTCCCGCACCTCATCAGAATTTTCATAAGTCATCAGGAAATCGCCCTTGAAATTTTCACAGGCGGCAAATAATTCCTCATGATCAATGACCGAATGCGTATATAGCCGCGAACCGGCATTTTTGCCTCCTGCGGTGTAGGGCGGGTCAATGAAAAAGACCGTGTCCTGGTTTTCGCGATACCGCCTCATCACATCAAAAGCATTTCCTTGAATGAATTCAATCCGGTTTGCCACGACATCAATGTTTGTAATGCGACGGGCAATGGTTTGCGGGTACCAGCGGGAAAGAATCCCTTTGCCATTCTCCCCGTTTTTGAGAACACCGGCGCCTTCCGCCAAAATCCCCCCTTGAGCGATTCGATTCTTGAGAATGGTTGAAACGCCTACTCAGCAAGTGATTTTGGGATTTTTGCAAGTTCCCGCCTTGCTGATTCTGGGGACAGTTCAAAGTTTAATATTCGCTTTGCCAGCCACTTTGAATCGCCGCCAAGAATTGTTTGCCAGACGGCTGCAATTTGGGAATCAAGCTCCACCAAAACCACGGAATCGGCGAGCATTTCAAATGCGGCGGTAAGGCTGATAATACCGCCGCCGGCAAATGGCTCAACCAGCCTTGCCGGATGTTTCTGAAAACTGCCCATCCCGCGCCGAAACCGCGGAACGAGCCAGATTTTATCAACCGGATTTTTCGCATTCGATTCATTGGGAAGTGATTTCATTCTTGGCATTTGAATTCAGACAGATAATCTGGTCGGACCTATTGATTATGATTGAAACGGACATTGAACCATTAAAGGGCATCGCGAACCAGTTGCGGATTCACTCCATACAGGCGACCACGGCGGCTGGGAGCGGGCACCCGACCTCCTGTTGCTCGGCAGCGGACATTGCGGCCACGCTATTTTTCGGGCACATGAAATATGATGCCAAGAACCCCAAGTTCCACAACAACGACCGTTTCATACTGTCCAAGGGGCATGCAGCGCCGCTTTTGTATGCGGCTTGGGCGGAAAACGGATTTGTTCCGGTGGAAGAACTGTTGAAATTGCGTCAATTTGGGAGTGACCTGGAAGGTCATCCCACGCCGAGGCTGGCATTTGCGGACGTCGCGACAGGGTCTTTGGGCCAGGGCTTGGGGGTTGGCGTGGGGATGGCCTTGGCTGCACGGTTGGATCGTTTGGATTACAACACCTATGTGCTGCTTGGCGATGGGGAAATGGCGGAAGGCGCTGTTTGGGAGGCTGCGTCCCTGGCAGGCATCAATAAATTGAGCAACCTGATTGCCATTGTGGATGCCAACCGGCTGGGGCAAAGCGAAGCCACGGCTTTTGGCCATCATGTGGAAGTTTACCGCGATCGTTTTGAATCCTTTGGCTGGCGCGTGGAAGACGTGGACGGCCATGACATTGAGGAATTGCTGGAGGTGTTGAGCGGCGTGGGGCTGGATGACAAGCCTCTGGCAATCATTGCCAAGACGTACAAAGGCGCCGGTGTATCCTTTTTGCAGGATAAGGAAGGCTGGCACGGCAAGCCATTGAGCAAGGAGGAGGCGGTTCGCGCGGTGGCGGAGCTGCAACCCGTGGCCAAGTCCGGCCTGGGAATCAGCATCCCCAAGCCGAATCCTCTTCCGGCTCCGACCCCTCGCTCTGCCACAACCTATCCTCCCATTCAATACACCCTTGGCCAGCAGGTGGCCACGCGGGAGGCCTATGGCTCCGCGCTGGCGCGGCTCGGAGAGGCGGATGAACGCATCGTGGCCATTGACGGAGACACCAAAAACTCCACTTTCGCCGAAAAATTCTTCAAACAATTTCCCGCCCGCTCCACGGAGGGATACATTGCGGAACAAAACATGGTGGCTGTGGCGATGGGATTTGCCACCCGCGGCAAACTGCCTTTTGCATCCACCTTTGCCACCTTTTTCACCCGCGGCTTTGATCATATCCGCGTGGCGGGCATCAGCCAGTCGAATATCAAGCTGGTGGGGTCGCATGTGGGTGTGAGCATCGGGGAGGACGGGCCATCTCAAATGGCATTGGAAGACCTGGCCATGATGCGCGCCGTCGTGGGCAGCACGGTCGTTTACCCCAGTGATGCCGTCAGCACCGAAAAATTGTTGGAACAAATGGCCGGCCACCAGGGGGTGTGCTTCATGAGAACGTCCCGGCCCAAAACTCCCGTGATTTATTCCAATGAAGAAACCTTCCCGCTGGGGGGAGCCAAAGTCCTGCGCCAGGCCAGCGGCGACAAGGTCACCATTGTAAGCGCCGGGGTGACATTGTTTGAAGCCTTGAAAGCCGCTGACCTTCTCAAGGCCCAAGGCATAACCGTGACAGTCATTGACGCCTACAGCATCAAACCGCTGGGATCCCGCGAAATTCTTGCCGCAGCTCAAAAAACCCAGAACACCGTCGTCACCGTGGAAGACCATTATTCGGAAGGCGGCCTTGGCGACGCCGTGGCTGGTGAATTGAGCCATGCCGGAATCCGGGTGCACAAACTGGCAGTCCATGGAATACCACGTTCGGGCAAAGCGGAGGAATTGCTCGCCCACTTCGGAATTGACGCTGCGGGCATTGTTAAAAAGGTCAAGTCCATCTAAGCCCTGGTTTTAAATAACTTCCGGGAAGGAATCTCCCGGAGAAGGCGCGGAACCCAGTTCCGCGCCTTTTTCATTTGAACCCGGAAAACGAAATCCAAACGGCCAATCTGCGTCAATTTACTAGCCGCAAAATCTTTGGAAAAACCTCACCAGAATGTTTCGGACAAGGTTTCGAACTTTCCAAAGAGTTTCCCCTCCAGCATCTTGCCGCATCTTGAACCTTTCCATTTCGCTTTTCGGGTTGAATGGTCCGCGTGGCTTGGAAACTGCTGATTACGGGCGGATATGAACCCGCATGGACACGCGGTGAAACTGACAGGATGGACGGCACACTGGCTGGCCATCATGGCCTTCTGCGTCCTTCTGACGGGATTTCAGGCCAACTGTCTGGCCGTGGATTATTGCAGCGTATGTGGGAAACCCTTATCCGGCGAATTTTATTTCATGACCGACATGGAGACCGGGCAAAAGGAAATGGTCTGCTCCAATTGCGCCACGCAATTGCCCCGCTGTTACCTGTGCGGAATGCCCATTAAAAAAGGTGATGAGGTCCAACTTCCAGATGGCCGGTTCCTGTGCGCCCGCGATGCACGCAATGTCGTCCTGGACCCGGAAACCATTCTAAGCACCTGTCAGGATGTGCGGGAATCCCTCAATCGGTTGTTCAGCCGTTTCACCACTTTTCCATCAAACGTGGACGTCAGCGCCACGGACAAAATGGGGGAGGATGACCTGTTAAGTCCCGCAGGCCGTGGTTCTGCCAGCCCGGACCTTCTGGGCTGGATACGCCCGGTTTTTGAAAATGGACGTAAATGGTACAAAATGAGCCTGATGACCGGGTTGCCACCCTCTGAACTGAGGGAGACTTGCGCGCATGAACTCTCCCACGCGTGGGTGGGTGAAAACGTGCCGGAGCAAAGGCATCGCCACCTGGAACGGGACACCGAAGAGGGATTTTGTGAAATGATCGGCTACCTTTTCATGGATTCCGAAGGGAATGAGGATGAAAAAAGGAGGGTGTTGGCGAATCTTTACACCCGGGGCCAGGTGAATGTGTTTGTTGCCGCAGAGCAGGAATACGGCATTGAAAGCATTTTTGAATGGATGCAGCGCGGGTTGGCGCCGCGACTTGACATGGATCATCTGGAAGAAATCAATAATGTGGCGCCGCGCAACCCCGCATACCCTGTGGAAAACCTGGCCACCCTTCCCTACAGCGCCAAATGGACAGTAGAACCTGCGACGATTCCAAAACCGGTTTCGCCCCCGTCGCCCGCCTTAATTCCATCACGGTTGGAGTTGGAGGGTGTCATCTGGGGCGGAACGCCTTCCGCCATCATCAACGGCCGGACGTTTTTCGTGGATGACATTCAAACCGTGGGCCTGGCAGGAACCAACCTGGCCATCCGTTGTGAGGCCATTGGACCTGCCACTGTCAAAATTCGCCGCATGGACACGGGCGTAGTCGAGGATTTGAGATTACAGGGTCATTGAAATAAGCCCGAAATGCGAAATTGAAAAGGTAAAGATGCGGCAAGATGCTGGAGCTGAAACTCTTTGGAAAAACCGAAACCATACCCGAAGCGGTCTGGTGAGATTTTTCCAATGAGTTTGCGCCCAGTAGATTGGCGCGGATTGGCCTTTTGAATTTCGTTTTTCGGGATGAGTGGATTTTCGTGGGAGGCTCAGGGATGGAAAGCGTCCCGGTTTTTGGAAAAATGACTTGCAGAGTTTGTAAAAGCGGTGAACCTGATGGACATTGGGTCATGGCAGGCACGAGCCAGAAGAAAAGTTTTCGGGGCCAACTACTGCTGGACAGCGGGGAGTTGGGGGGATCCTTTTTCCAACGAACGGTGGTATTAATCTGCCAGCATGATTCCGAGGGGGCTTTTGGGCTGGTTTTGAACCGGTCCCTGGGTAAAACGGCCGGTGAAATGATCCTGGCTGACCTGCCGGAATCCCTCAAGGACTCCCCATTATTTCTTGGGGGGCCGGTTCAGCCAGGCGCGCTGAGTTTTTTGCACACAGACCAATTTATGCCGGAAGCTTCGGTCATGCCCAATCTGGCCCTGGGCCATTCATTGGATGAGTTGGTGGAAATGGGTGGATCTTTTTCCCCGGCCAAAAAAGTGCGTATGTTCGCCGGTTACTCCGGCTGGGGTTCCGGGCAGTTGGAAAATGAGATGAAGCGCAAGGCATGGCTCACGCACCCGGCCACCTTGGAACTGGTGTTTGAAACCCCTCCCGAAGAACTTTGGCAAACCATCCTGAAATCCAAAGGCGGGTGGAAAAACCGCTTGTTGTCCCAATTGCCGGAGGATTTATCCCTCAACTAAACCCGGCACAATATTTTAGCTTTTTGTTTCAAGCCCGAAATCCGCCGTTCGCCGCAACTTGAAACTCAATCCGCCGGTGATTGGATACTTTTCAGTTGCAAGGAAGCCATTCCATTGCAGACTCATGACATGAAGAATGCGGTGAGCAGGCACACAGGCTACGCGCCGCTGCCAAGATGGCGGGTGATCGCGGGCAAGACAATTGCCTTGGGGCCTGGCAAGGCTGATTTACTGGAGGGCATTTTAGACACGGGATCAATCGGCCAGGCCGCCGAGCGTCTGGGAATGTCCTACATGCGCGCCTGGTCACTCGTTCAAACCATGAACTCCTGCTTTAGTTCACCCCTGGTCCAGACCCAGCGAGGCGGCCCGGAACATGGCGGCGCCACCATCACGGGCACCGGCAAAAAAGTGCTGAAGCTCTACCGGCTCATGGAAACGGCGAGCATCCAAGCCAGCCAGCCAGCCTGGAGCAAGCTGAAGCCCTTGCTGCGCTGATGAACGGATTCACACCCAGCGCCCCATGAACATTCTCTTCTTTGCTCAAATCAAGGACGCGGCAGGCATGGACCGCATGGATTTGACCGTTGCCGGCCAGCCGGATACCGCACAACTTTGGAGCCATTTATGCGAAGCCCTGCCTCTGCTGCAACCATACCGCCAATCCACCCGGCTGGCAAAGAATGGGGAATATGCCGGCGCCGACACCCGTTTTTGCAACCAGGATGAAGTGGCGCTGATCCCGCCGGTTTCCGGAGGTTGAAATGATCATTGAAGTTCAAATCACCCCGCAACCCATTCCTGATTTTGTACCCAGGGAGCCTTTCCTGGGACTTGCCGGGGCCAGGGTGGAATTCTCCGGTTTGGTGAGGGAGTTGGAAAACTCCCAAACCATCACCGCTTTGGAATACGAAGCCTACGCATCCATGGCTGAGCGCCAGATACGACATATCCTGGTCCGTTTATCCGAACGCCATGAATGCTTGGCCGCGCGGGTGATACACCGCGTGGGCTGGGTTCCCGTGGGTGAGCCGGCCATTCAAGTCGTCCTCTGGGCCAGGCACCGTGATGCCGCCTTCCAAACTCTCATGGGCTTCATGGACCTTCTTAAAGCCGATGTTCCCATTTGGAAAACAAAAAGCCGGCCCGCTCCCGTGCTGGGCAGTCCAAGCCCAAAGCCGACCCCGAGCACGCAATCCCACCCCACCCTCTCCTTGGACGAGGCGCGAAAAACAATTCAATCCCAGATCCAACCCGTGGACACAGTGGAAACCACGCTGGCGAATGCTTTGGGATTCATCCTGCGCGCCCCACTCCAAGCGACGGAAGATTATCCGCCATGCAACCGCTCAACCCGCGATGGTTACGCTGTTTTGCTGGATGACCATTCCAAAACCTTCCGCGTCGTGGACTCCTTATCGGCCTCAGATTGGAGGCCCAGGGAGCTCAAGCCGGGTGAAACGGTCAGGGTGGCGACCGGCACCGCCCTGCCCTGCGAGCATCTCCAGGTATTGATGCAGGAAACCGTCCAGGAAGTTCAAGAGGTTCAGGACCATGAAAAATGCATCCGACCCATCACCAGGGACGGGGAGTTGAATCTGCAAAGAAGAGGGGGCGACTACCGATGCGGGGATGTTCTGGCTCCATCCGGCGCTCAAATCCATTCGGGAATCCTGGCATTGCTGGCCAGCACGGGATTGACCCGTCCCAAGGTCAGTCGTCGGATTAAAATCCTGCATTTCACGACGGGCGACGAGGTGGCTCAACCCGGCGAGGCTCCCCGACCCGGCCAGGTTCGAGATTGTAATTCGAGCCTGATTCAAGGCTGGATTAAAAAAATCCCATCGGAGCTTTGGCATTATCATCTGCCGGAAGATTTTGAACGGGCGCGTGAAGCGGTCATGACACGAGCAAGCCGGTTTCACCAGTCTGATTTGGTGTTGATTTCCGGGGGCGCCAGTGTCGGGGCCACGGATTTTGCGCAGAAGCTTTTGGAGTGGCTTGGGTTTGAGATCGTGTTCAACCGATTGAGCCTCCGGCCCGGAGCGCCGATGATTTTTGGCCGGATGAAAGGGCGAATAGGCTTTGGTTTACCCGGGAACCCATTGTCTCATTTGGCCTGCTGGCATGCCCTGGTGGATGTGGCGCTATCGGGTTTGGCGGGATTGGCGCCGGTGGAATTCCAGGAGGGAATCCTGGGCATGGACGTGGATGCGGGTGATGGCCGCCGGGAAACCCTTTGGCCAGCCTATTGCCAACCTTTGAACGGCCGATTACATTTGACCCCGCTGGGGTGGAATTGCTCCGGCGATGTCTCGTGCCTGGCCACTACGAATGCCTTGCTGCGAATCCCGGCGGGAACCCGGAAGTTTGCGGCTGGCGACACCATCGGTTTTTTGCCAATCACACCTTGAAGACTTGAAGACGATGAGTAAAAAAAAATCTTCGAACCCTCGTTTTTCCCATCTTGACCCGCAAGGGAAGGCTCGGATGGTGGATGTGACCGGCAAGCCCGATCAATACCGCAAGGCAGTGGCCACTGCCCGGCTATCATGCCAGCCGGGCACGCTGCGGGCTCTGCGGAGGCAGGCGCTTCCCAAGGGCGATGTGTTGACGGTGGCCCAAATTGCGGGCATACAGGCCGCCAAACGCACGGCGGAACTCATACCGCTGTGCCACAGCCTGTGCCTTTCCCATGTGGCTATTCAATTTCAACTCACTTCCAGGACAGTGGAGGTGCATTGCACAGCAGAGACCCGCGCTGGCACCGGAGTGGAGATGGAGGCCCTGACCGGGGCCACCCTGGCCGCCCTTGCCCTCTACGACATGTGCAAAGCCATTGACCGGACCATGACAATCGAGGGCGTGCGCGTGGTGGAGAAAATCAAAAAATGATCGTTGGACGCCTGACCATCAGTGACCGCGCCAGCCAGGGCCTCTACGAGGACCTGGGGGGACCGGCCATTGAGAAAGCCCTGCAGGAGACCTTGGGCGGGGATATCCGTTTCGTGGCATCCATGGTGCCCGACGAGACGGACAGGATCATCCAGGAACTCTGCCGCTTTACCGATGAATTGAAGTGCCATTTGGTGGTCACCACCGGGGGCACCGGCATCTCACCACGCGACCTCACCCCTGAAGCCACCCGGAGGATCCTCCAGAAAGAACTTCCAGGCTTTGGAGAAATCATGCGGCTCCATTTTTTTGCAACCATTCCCACATCCATTCTATCCCGGGCCGTGGCCGGCACGCGCGGGGAGAGCCTCATCATCAACCTGCCGGGCAAACCTTCTGCCGTGCGCGAGTGCCTCTCCATACTGGCGCCAGCCATTCGCGAAGGCTTGGATCACCTGCGCGGACTGGACCCCCACCGTGGCGCGTCATGAACGATTCCTTTGCCAGGTCCGTGGATTATTTGCGCCTTTCCATCACCGACCGGTGCAATGAAAAGTGCCTGTATTGCATGCCGCAGGGTTACAAGGGCTGGCAGGTGAAACGCGACATTTTGGAGGCGCGGGACCTGTTTCGAATCTGCCAGGTGGCTGCCGGCCTGGGTTTCACCAAATTCCGGCTGACCGGTGGAGAACCCCTGCTTCATAAGGACATCATCGGGATCGCAAAAGGCATCCGGTCCATTCCGGGGGTGAAGTCCCTGGGCCTGTCCACCAATGGCACCCGTCTGGCCCACCTTGCGGGCGAACTCCACCATGCCGGAGTTCAAACCCTCAACATCAGCCTGGATGCATTGGATGCACAAATCTACCACCAGATCACCGGCGGTGACCTGGCGCAGGTTTTGGCGGGGATTGAAGCCGCCCAACGCGAAGGTTTTGAGAAGATCAAGCTGAATTGCGTCCTGATGCGCGGTGTCAATGAAGGGGAGTTGTGGCCACTGACCCAATATGCGGCCCAACTCAAGCTGCCCCTGCGATTCATTGAATTGATGCCACTCACCAGTCGTGACGTGCTCTCCAGCCGCAAATTCCTCTCCATTAACGAGGCCATGGAGTTGATCCAGGCCAAAGACAAACTTTTGCCTGAACCCGGCCTGCGCCTCGGAAATGGCCCCGCCATTTATTACCGCCTTCAAAACACGGGAAGCCATGTCGGATTCATCGGGGCCATGACCAACCTCCATTTTTGCGATGCCTGCAACAAAATGCGGATCACTGCGGATGGCAAAATCCGGCCCTGCCTGGGGGACCATGGGGAGATTGATTTGCTGGCCGCCTTGCGGGAGGATTCCAACAACGGGCTGCATGAGAAATTTCTCGAGGCCCTGCGCCTCAAACCCCGGGAACATCTTTTCCGCACCCAATATCTCCCCCAGCGCCCGATGACCGCCATTGGCGGCTGACACATGCCTTTTCCCAGAAGTCTGGTGAGCCATTCACCGGGAAAAGATTGTCGTTGCCCTTAATGGCCGTTATGAGAAGCTTGCATGACAGAACAACCGAATAAAACGTATGATCGCCGTGCTTATTTTGCTGGGGGCAATGGTTTTGGTTGCAATTATTGCTGTTGCCGTGGTGGCGGGCATTTACAACAAGCTGGTCACCCTTCGCAATCGTTATAAAAACGCCTATGCCCAGATTGACGTTCAGTTGAAACGCCGTTACGACCTGATCCCCAACCTGGTGGAAACAGCCAAGGGCTACATGAAGCATGAAAGCAGCACCTTGGAGGCCGTCACGCAGGCTCGCAATATCGCCTACGCCGCCGCCCACGCCGCGGCTGGCAGTCCCGGAGACCCCACCGCAGTCAAAAACCTGAGCGCGGCCGAGTCCGGTCTCGGCGGGGCCTTAAGCAGGTTGATGATGGTTTCCGAGCAATATCCAGACCTGAAAGCCAATCAAAACATGATGCAGCTCTCCGAGGAATTGACCTCCACGGAGAACAAAATCGGTTTTGCTCGCCAGGCCTATAACGATTCTGTCATGGCTTACAATACAGATCGGGAGGTCTTCCCCAGCAACTTGATAGCAGGCACATTTAATTTCACCCCTGCAGAATTGTTTGTCATTGATAAACCCGAGCAAAAAGACGCCCCGAAAGTATCTTTTTCCTGAATCTTGATTCAAGCGTCCGGGCAGGATTCCATTCCGTGGTTCCAATGCCCTGCGGCCACCTGCCTCATGGATTTCTTTGAGCAACAAGAACAAGCCCGCCATAAAACCCGGCGCCTTGTTTTTTATTTTTTCATGGCAGTCTCGTCCATGATTCTGCTGATTTATTCATTGATCCAGGGGTTGGGAATTTTCACGGGGTTCAACCGGCATCCCTACGACTTTGCCAGCCAGTCACTCCTGGAAGAGGCCTGGAATGGCAAACTGTTTCTTGAAGTTTCGCTGGGCACCCTGCTGGTCATTTTTTGCGGGTCCACTTTCAAAATTCTTTCCCTGTCGGCGGGTGGTTCGGCCTTGGCTGAATCCCTGGATGGCAGGCTTGTCAGCACCACCACCCAGGATGCAGACGAGAGAAAATTGCTGAATGTGGTGGAGGAAATGGCCATTGCCTCGGGCGTGCCCATGCCCAAGGTCTATGTGCTCGATGGGGAGAAAGGAATCAATGCCTTTGCCTGCGGGCACTCCACCTCGGATGCCACCGTGGCGGTCACCCATGGCTGCCTGGTATTGCTGGACAGGGACGAATTGCAGGGCGTCATTGCCCACGAATTCAGCCACATTCTGAATGGGGACATGCGGTTAAACCTGCGCCTGGCAGGCCTCCTCTTTGGCATCTTTTGTATCGCCACCATCGGGCGGATTTTGCTCAACTTCCGCTCCAGCAACCGCAATGATCGAAATGCGCTGCCCATTCTGGGCCTGGCTTTGCTGGCAGTGGGTTCCATTGGGCTTTTTTTTGGGCGATTGATTCAGGCCTCCATCTGCCGCCAAAGGGAGTTTCTGGCAGATGCCTCCGCCGTGCAATTCACCCGCAATCCTGCGGGAGTGTCCCAAGCCTTGAAAAAAATCGGTGGCTATGGCTTCGGCTCATGGCTGATTTCAAACCATGCACCCGACGTGGGCCACTTTTTTTTCAGCAACGGCATACCCCGCTCCGGTCCCGGGCTGCTGGCCACCCATCCGCCGCTGGAACAGCGCATCCGGGCCATTGACCCTGCTTGGGATGGCATTTTCCCCAGGGTGGATCTCACAGCCATTCGACAGGAAATCACCAAGGAGAAAGGGCAACCCCGTGCCGTGTTCATGGATGGAAAAATGATCATATTGGGTGCCGCCATGGAATCGGAGAGCCGGATTAAGACGCCTCCCGTCCTCAAACCGCATTCGATTGTTTCGTCCTTTGGAAAAACAAGCCCCATGCACTTGAAATATGCCCGGGAATTGAGGGAAGCCATACCGGAAACCACCCGGACCGCAGCCCGGGAACCGCTCGGGGCGGCCGCCCTGCTCTTCGCCCTGTTGCTGGAAACGGATGAAACCCTGCGGGCCTCGCAATTGGAGGTCATCAAAAGCCGATTTTCCGCAGAAATGGCCAAGCGCGTTGAAGACATTCGGCCCGATGTGGCTGAGGTGGCATTGAAAGCCCGTTTGCCTTTGGTGAATGTGTGCCTGGGCGCCCTCAAGCAATTATCACCCGCAGATTACCGGAAATTTCAGTCCACCCTCGATCCTCTTTCCCCCAAGGAAGGAGCTTCCGGGCTTTTTGCATGGGTCCTGCAAACCATTGTGACGCGCCATTTGAGCGTGGCTTTCGGAAGCGAGCCCCATCCGGGCATCCAATTTTACAGCCTGAAGCCGCTCCTGCCAGATTGCGCCCTGGTGCTTTCCATGCTGGCTAGGGCCGGGGCGCAGGAAGAACCCAAAATCCAGGAGGCTTTTGACGCGGGGATTCCCTATCTCCAAGCCCCGCTGCAGGCGCCCTTGGAATTGGCACCGGCAAACCAATGCAGCGTGACTGCATTGCAGACGTCCCTGAATCGCCTGGCACAAAGCGCCCCCTTGGTCAAAAAACATGTGCTCCAAGCCTGCGCCCACGTGGTGGGGGCCGATGGCATCATCCAGGAAACCGAGGCTGAGCTTTTGCGCGGAGTGGCAGACACCCTGGACTGCCCCCTTCCTCCATGGCAAACCGCGGCCGCTGGCGGTTTAACGCAGGACGGCGCCTAAATCCCGTTTCAAACCTTCCACAGCCTTTTCCTGGGCTGCGTTCACCTCGGCATCAGTAAGAGTCCTGTCCGAAGCACGGTAGGTAAAGGCGTAGGCCATGCTCTTGTGACCCTCTGGCACTCCTTTGCCGCGAAAAACGTCGAACAAATCCAACGCCTCGAGGTTGGCCAGTTTCATCTTCCTGATGCAACCACACACCATTTCGTGCGTGACGGTTTCGGGCACTAAAAAAGCGGCATCCCGGCGGCTGGATGGAAACGCGGGCATGGGCTTGAAGTTTTTACCGGACTGTCTCCGGGCCAGCAATGCGTCCAGGTCCAACTCCGCCAGGCAAACCACCTCCCGAAGTCCATATTTTCTGGCCTCAATGGGATGCATCTGGCCCAGTTCACCCAGTGGCACTTTGCCACCCAGGGTGATCAGGGCGGCTTCCAGATAAAGGCTGGTGGGGGCAGGGTTTGACGCAAAGACAACCCCGCGCAAACCAAAGCCATCCAGAAAATCCTCAACCAATCCTTTCATGTCATAAACATCCACCATGGCATCGCGTTCCGCGCCGGACCAAAACGGGGGGCGCCTCAAACCGGTGATGGCCATGGCAACGCGGCGCGACTCCCGGACGCCATCCTTGGTGCGATGAAAAACCCGGCCCGTTTCAAACAAGGCCACCTGCCCATTTTTTCGGCTGGCATTGTGGCGCAAGGCATGGATCAAGCCCGGCACCAAGCTGGGCCGTAAAACATCCATGTCCGAACTCAAGGGATTGGCCAGTGAAACAAGCTGGTCCGGGTTTGTTTGCCGCGCCTCGCTGCATGCAATCAATGTCTGCCCTTGGGCCTCATTCAGTCCCAAGCTGGAAAGAATCCTTCGGGCCTCGGAAATGTGGTCGTAAACAGAATCAAATTCATTGAATCCAATCGCCCCGCGCGGCGGCGTGCTGGGAAGCCGTTCCACGCCGTGGAGACGCCCGACTTCCTCAATCAAATCCACCTCGCGCTTGAGATCCACGCGCCAGCTTGGAACACGGTAAACCCCCAGCCCTGGATCCTGGCGAACCAAAGCCAGTCCAAGCCGGGTCAGGTGCTTCTGCTGTTCCGCATGGGAAATGGTCACGCCCAGCAGGGAATCGGCATGCGCATACCTCAATTCAATCTCTGCGGCTGGCTTGGTTGCGGCTTGAACCTCCACCACCCCTTCCATCAATGCGCCCCCCGCCGTCTCGATGATGAGCCCCGCAGCCCGACGACTGGCATAATCGCCAATCCCAGGGTCCACCCCGCGCTCAAACCGATAACTGGATTCACTCCTCAGGGCCAGGCGCTTGCTGGTGCGGCGAACGGTCACGGGATCAAACCAGGCGCTTTCCAGGAGCACATCCACGGTCTGGCCGTTGATCTCTGTTCCCGCACCGCCCATGATGCCGGCCAGGGCAAGGGCTTTTTGGCCATCTGCAATCACCAGCATTTCCGAAGTCAACACCCTCTCGATCCCGTCCAGGCACGCCAGCTTTTCATCCGGCGCTGCAAATCGCACCGTGATCTCACTGCGGCCATCATGGCCCTTGGCGATAAGCCGGGCATCAAAGGCGTGCAGCGGCTGACCCGTTTCCAGCATCACAAAATTGGTCACATCCACCACGTTGCAAATGCTGCGTATCCCGGATTTTTCAAGGCGGCTTCGCAGCCAATCCGGGCTGGGGCTAATTTTGACCCCGCAAATCATGCGCGCCGAATAGCGCGAACAGACCGCCTGATTCTCAATACGCACCGACAGTCTGTCCCCAAGGGATGGGCCACCCTGGGAAATGGGATTGCCTGGATCAGGCAGATTCAAGACGCGGCCTTCCACCGCAGCCAGCTCGCGAGCAATACCCATGACACTATTCAAATCCGGACGATTGGGCGTCACCTCCAGGTCAAAAACCACATCGCTGCCGGCCTGGCCCAGGTATTCCGCAAAGGACTGTCCCGCCACCGCATCCGGACGAAGTATGAGCAAACCGTCCACCTTGTCAGGCAACCCTAATTCCTGCGGAGAACAAAGCATGCCATGGGATTCCACCCCCCGGATTTTTCCCACCTTGATGGTGAACGGTTGGGTCTCGCCGGCCTTCAAAGGCAGCGAGGCGCCTGGCAATATAAGCGGCACCTTGTCACCCGCTTGAAAATTTGTGGCCCCACACACAATCTGACGCTCTCCTGAGCCATCATGAACCCTGCACAAGGATAATTTATCCGCGTTGGGATGTTTTTCACGGGAAATGACGTGAGCCACCACAATGCCATCAAATGCCCCGCTGATGGCCTGCACCCCCTCCACCTCCAAACCCAGCATGGTGAGCTGGTGAGTGAGTTCCTCAACGGTCCACTTAAAATCCAGATATTGCCTGAGCCAATGCAAGGAGACTTTCATTATGAAAAATCAGTTTAACGGAAAACCACCAAAATGGAAACCGTGTTTTGAATGTTCTTCAATCGCCAGGCGCGCCATTTTGGGCCTTGATGTGGAGGGAATGCAGGCCATGGAACCATGCGTTGGGCATCGCCAAAAGGCGGCATCTCCAGAAGGGGCCATGGAAACATGTCTCGGCAGCCGAATGAGACAAATGGATGCGGCAATTTTTGGGGGTAATAAACTTCCGGGTTGGGAAAAAATGGCGGTTAAGGATGGAAACTTTTCAAGTTGCTCGCAGGCAGATTCCAAATGTTACGAGGACGCCATGGCACGCCCGGCTATGTAGCCCGTGGTCCATGCTGCTTGAAAATTAAAGCCACCCGTGATGCCGTCAATGTCCAAAAGCTCACCGGCAAAAAAGAGCCCCGGACTCACTTTGCTTTCCATGGTTTGAAGGTTCACCTCGCCCAGTTTAATTCCTCCGCAGGTTACAAATTCATCCTTGTTAAGACTTTTGCCAGCGACTGGGAATTCGGATCGTGTCAATTGCATCCCCAGGGCATGGATTTGATTTCGGGTGATTCCAGACCAGCGGGCATCCCGGTTCAGACCCGCCGCCATCACCAGGTTTTCCCAAAGGCGCAAAGGGACCGGCGCAATGGGTATCTGCGACACCAACTTATTGCCAGCAGATTGGCGGCGATGTTGAATCTCCCCCAAAATGTCATCGAGCGGCTTACCCGGCATCCAATTCAGCCTTACGGTAAAACGATAGTTTACGGCATGCAGGTCACGGGCCCCCCATGCGGACATCTTGAGCACAACCGGCCCGCTCAATCCCCAATGGGTAATCAGGATGGGACCGCGCTGACGCAAACCCAAATCTCCGGCAACCACTTCGACATCTTCCAATGAAATGCCGGATAGAGACCGCAACCATCCCGACTCAATTATGAAGGTAAAAAGCGATGGCACGGGTGGAATCAGGGCATGGCCCAGCTTTGCAGCCAGCAGCCCCTGGCTGGCGGAACGGCAACCTCCGGTGGCCAGCAAAACCCGATTGGCTTCCAAAGACACCGTCTCACCTTTGATGCCAGAAATTCCAAGCCGGTAGCCTCCGCCATGCACCGCATCCAAACTGGCAACCTCCGTGTTCGCAAACAATTCCACACCTGCATCCCGGGCGCTGCCAAGCAGACATGCCACAATCGTTTCTGATGTGTTAGATTCGGGAAACATCCGGCCATCTCGTTCGGTTTTAAGCCGCACCCCGCGCCGACCAAACCATTCGACTGTATCCGTCATGCTGAACTGATGAAAAGGGCCCAGCACGGCCCGGCTTCCCCTGGGATAATTGCCTGCCATGGCCCGGATATCCGGGCAGGCATGAGTCACATTGCACCGTCCGCCGCCTGAAATACGGACTTTTTCAAGGAACCGACCGGATTTTTCCAGCAAGCGGACCTTCGCGCCCATTTCGGCAGCGGTAATGGCCGCAAAAAAGCCTGCCGCGCCTCCGCCCACCACGATGATTTGGCTCGTACTCACGCATCCAGCATTGCAAATTGACGACCATGGCCGAAGACATTTCCATCAACCCAACCCCGCCTGCCGGCGGTCATCGCCGCCGGATCCGATACCGGGGAAAACATCCCCGGCGTTTTGAGGAAAAATACAAAGAACAAAACCCGGACCAATACCCCGAGACGGTGGCCAAGGTATTGAGTTCCGGGAAAACGCCAGCGGGATCGCATCGTTCGATCCTGGTCGCCGAGATTTTGGATGCATTAAAACCGGCTCCCGGAATGGTGGCTGTGGATTGCACCGTGGGGCATGGCGGACACACGGTTCAATTACTGGATAAAGTCATTCCAGGTGGACGTCTCGTGGGGTTGGATGCGGACCCCTTGGAATTGCCCAAGACCGAGATTCGTTTGCGAAAAATGGGCTTTGGCCCGGAGGTTCTCAGCCTGCACCGCTGTCATTTTGCCGGGCTGCAACGCATCCTGGCCATTCACGACATTGCCGGGGCGGATGTGCTGCTGGCGGACTTGGGAGTATCGTCCATGCAATTGGACGATCCAGCCCGGGGGTTTTCCATGAAACAGGCCGGGCCGCTGGATATGCGCATGAATCCCAACCATGGCCAGCCGGTTTCATCGCTTCTGGCATCCATTCAACCCCATGCATTGTCGGCGCTTTTGGCGGAAAATGCCGATGAACCTTCAGCCCAGCTATTGGGCCAGGCTCTGGCTGGTGGACATTTTGAATCCACCACTGAATTGATTGCCGCCATTAAACGGGCCTGCCCCAACCTCCCGGCCGAGGCGATGCAACAAACCATCCGACGCGTTTTCCAAGCGCTTCGCATTGCAGTGAATGACGAATTATCCGCATTGGATTCCCTGCTTCGCATCCTGCCTGAGTGTCTCAACCCGGGCGGACGCGCCGCCATTCTGACCTTTCATTCAGGAGAAGACCGCAGGGTGAAACGGTCCTTCGAGGATGGCCTGCGCAAGGGTTTCTATTCTGCCATATCGGAGGTCATCCGCCCGAGCCCGGAAGAACGCCGGTCCAACTTGCGATCCGCCCCAGCCAAACTGCGTTGGGCCCAGCGTTCCGGCCAAACCCATTCATGACCGGCCGGTTGGAATAATCCGTTGCACCTTAAACTCGAAAAACGAAATTCAAAAGGCCAATCTGCCCCAACTACTGGGCGCAAACTCTTTGGAAAAATCTTACCAGACCGCTTCGGGTATGGTTTCGATTTTTCCAAAGAGTTTCCGCTCCAGTATCTTGCCCCATCTTGAACTTTTGAATTTCATTTTTCGGGTTAAAGACGAAAACTGCGCATGAAAAAAGGCGCAAAGGAAAAAAATCCTTTGCGCCCGTAAAAACCCGGAGAACCTTCCAGAGGAAGATTCCATCAGGATACCTTCCTCAGGTCAGATTGATTTTATCGCCATCCTTGAGGGTGACAATGGCCTTTTTCCAATTGGAAGCCCTGCCGGCCTGGGCGGTGCGCTGGCGGCGGGCCTTGCCACGGACATTCATGGTATTCACCTTGATGACCTTGACTTTGAATAATTCCTGGACGGCATTGCGAATCTGGGTTTTATTGGCCAGACGGTCTGCCACCACGGTGTATTGATTGAGCTTTTCGCTCTGGCGGGTGCCTTTTTCCGTGAGCCGCACGGTCTTGATGATCTCAAAAGTATTCATGTGAATTATTCCTGGGTAAGGCGGTCAGACACTTTTTCAAATGCCTTGCGCGTGAAAATGAGCTTGTCAGGACGCAATACATCGTAGGTGTTCAGCGAATCGCTCGTGGCCAGGGCCACATTCTCCACGTTGCGTGAAGCGAGGGAGAGGTTGCGGTCTATTTCCGATGAAACCAACAAAGCGGTGCCGGTCAATTCCAGCGCGGAAATGAGGTCAACAATCTGCCTGGTTTTGGGAGTGGCCAGCTTCAAATCCTCCAGAACCACCACATCGCCTGCCTTCAATCTCTCACTCAAGGCTTTGCGCAGTGCAAGGGAGCGTGTTTTTTTGGAAACTTTCTTGCTGAAATCCCTGGGTTTAGGGCCGAACACCACACCGCCGCCCGCCCAGAGCGGTGAGCGAACTGAACCGGCACGGGCGCGGCCTGTGCCTTTTTGGCGCCAAGGCTTTTTGTTGGACCCGGCCACTTCACCTGCGGTCTTGGTACAGGCTGTCCCACTCCGCTGGGCAGCGCGAAAGGCCACCACGGTGTCATGCACCGCCTGGGTGCCTTTGCCTGTTTCAATCAGATCAAACTTGACCTCAAGTTCACCCTGGCTCTTCCCATCAATCGTTTTGATTGCAATCTTCATGGCTGAACAATTTGATTATTTCTTGGCTGCGGGCGCGGCTTTTTTATCAGCAGCAGCGGCTTTTTTCTTGCCGGCTGCAGCCACTGGCGGTTTCCATCCCTTTGGACGTTTTTTGGATTCGCGGATCACCACGTAATCCCCCTCGGACCCCGGTATGGCTCCCTTGATCAGGAGCAGGTTGTCTGCCTCGCGGACCTGAATGATTTCCAGGTTTTGGGTGGTCCGGGTGACCTGTCCCATGTGGCCGGGCATGCGCATTCCCCTCATGACTGTGCCTGGGAACAAACGCTGGCCGATGGCACCAGACCGGCGATGCCAGCCTTTGGCGCCGTGGGTGGAATCGCCGCCGGCAAACCGGTGACGCTTCACCACGCCTTCAAAACCGCGGCCCTTGGTGGTGCCAATGGCATCCACAAAATCGCCCGGGGCAAAAAGTGTGGGCCCCACCACATCGCCTGGCTTGACTTCTTTTGAGAAATCACGGAATTCCTTGATCCGCTTCACAGCCACGCCATTTTGCTTTTTAATGTGACCTGTCAAGGCCTTGGTCAGGCGCTGCTCCTTTTGATCATCAAATCCCAGTTGAACGGCATTATATCCGTCTGCTCCAGCCTGGGTCTTGACCTGCAACACGCGGTTTGGTCCCGCCAGCACAACCGTGACCGGCACCGCCACCCCATTCGCATCATAGACGCGGGTGTGGCCCAGTTTTTTTCCAAGTAATCCTAGTGGCATGGCTTTATCCTCAAATTTTAATGGTGATGTCCACACCGGCGGGCAAATTGAGCTTCTTCAATTCGTCCACCGTCTTGGCGGTCGGATCCAGTATGTCAATCAACCGCTTGTGGGTTCGTTGTTCAAATGTTTCCTGGGACTTTTTGTCCGAGTGCGGGGAGCGTTGCACTGTGAACTTTTCAATCCGGGTGGGAAGAGGGATGGGTCCCGCCACACGGGCGCCGGTGCGCTTGACCGTGTCGGCAATGTCCCGGGCGGATTGGTCAATGACTCGAAAGTCATAGGCCTTCAATCGAATTCTTATGCGTTGTGCCATACAAAGAGCAATTGTCTGTTAATGGTTAATTCCAACCCGCTTCGAATCAAACCAAAGCGGACGTGGACTATAACAAGTGGAAATTATTCTGCAATGGTTATTTTTATTTATTTTGGCTCAAAAAATATGGTTCTCCCCGGCCGGCTCAAACGCATCGGAAATCCTGCCAAGGAAGACTGTGCTCCACCTGTTGTGGTCTTGTGCATCCAATAATCCAGCCGCGAAAAGACCAGCCACCCCACAGCAGGATTTTGCCTCGCAAATCCCAATAGACCCCAATCATTGAATGGGTTGTGTTGTTCGAAGGTTTTTGTTTTGCAAGCCCACAGCGCGGGTTCGGCCTTATTTTGCCCACGGGAAAGACGTCCTTCCAGATATTCGATGCAACTGAACAAAATGTTTGGGTGTTTGGGCCATTTTGGACTAGGTTTGGGGTTGTAATGAAAATGAAAATCCGCAAAAGGCTGGTGGGGTTGGTACTGGTTTTTGGCCTGATGGGCGTTTTTATTGGAATTCTTGCCTGGGTGGCCCAAACCAAGCTGGAATCCCTTCGAACCAACCTGAAAAAGTCTAATTTGGAAAGCGCCTCCATTTTGGACCCTCTGGAAACCTCGCTGGTGGCGCTGAACAGTGACATGATCAAATTTGGCCTCACCCATGACCAGGCCCTTTGGGAACGGGCATGGCACCAGGCGGTGAGGCTCCAAGGCTGGATAGGACAGCAGAAATCGGCGCTTCACACCGCCTCAGAAGCCGCCTTACTGAAGCGCATCCAGACTTCCAATGAAACTTTTCTGCGATCCCTGCAAGATTTTTACGTGAAGGTCAAATTCCAGTATAATCGCGGGACCAGCCTGGCTGACTACACTCCGTTGCGTGACCAATCACTTCAGCTTTTTGACCTGGGCCATGACCTGGCGCGGGCGCATTCCGAGGCTCATAATGTTTATATCAAGGATGCCAACCAATCCTTGGAGGATTTGCAACGGCTGGTGTTGCTCACGGACCTGTTGCTTTTCGCGGCGGGGCTGGCTCTGGCCTCGGGCATTTACCGCCATCTCATTTCGCCCCTTGAACAGAAACTGGTGGAAAGCGAGTTTCAGACTGAGCGCCATGAGCGCCTGGCCTCGATCGGCTTGCTGGCATCCGGCACCGCCGTGGACCTGCGAAACCTTCTCACCACCGTGAAGATTGGCGTTCACTTTCAAACCGCGCGCTGGCCTGAGCACTCACCCGAACGCGCCGAGGCGGAGGTGGTGGAAAACGAGGTTCGGAGGCTGGATCGTCTAGTGGACGATTTCCTGGTGCTCACACAAATGGTCACGCCCCAGGTGGAGGTGGTGGCGTTGAATGAATTGCTCAAGGAATTGAGGCAACGGTTTGTTCCAAAACTGGCCCCCGTGGACATCCATGTGGTGGCCGATGCGCCCGAACCTTTGCTGGTGCAGGCGGAAGTCTTCCAGTTGAAGCAGGCACTGGTAAACCTGATTCAAATTGCGGCAGACCAGATCAAGGCCAATGGCTGCATCACCCTCAAAGCCCGCAGGGACCCCGGCAACCCGGACTCTCATGAGCCGCCCAAGGCCATCCTTGAAGTAATCTCTTCGATCAAGGAAATCAAAACCGTGGATGAAAGCAACCAAGCCAACGTTGAGACCGCAGTATCCCGCAACCTTCAAACCGACGGCTTGAGTCTGGCCATAACTGCAAAAATTGTGGACCGTCACGGAGGCCGGCTCCTTTACCCGGACAAGACAGGACCGGAATCAAAATTCAGCATCATTTTGCCTCTGGCTCATCATTGAGCCGGGGGAAGGCGCAAGCAAACCGGGCGATTTCCCCCCTGGTCCAAAAACAACTCATCAGAATGCAAAAAAGCCGGGACTTGAAGTCCCGGCTTTTATAATCAGAGTGTTTAAACCAGCGCCGTCATCAGGTGCGGGCGGCCGGTTTTTTGGCTGCCTGGTCCAGAATGGTTGTCAGGACACTGTTGGGTACCTGTTCGAAGTGAAGAGGCTCCATGGAATAACTGGCGCGGCCTTTTGACAGGGACCGGATGGCGGTGGCATACCCGAACATTTCCGCGAGCGGAACCTGCGCATTCAGGATCGTTTGGCCATTCTTGGCGTCAATGCCATTGATGATTCCCCGGCGGCGGTTGATGTCGCCAAGCAGGTCACCCTGGTACTCATCAGGGGTGGTGCATTCCACTTTCATGATGGGTTCGAGCAGGATGGGAGCCGCCTTTTTAAAGGCGTCCTTGAGGGCAAAAATACCCGCCATTTTGAATGCCAATTCATTGGAATCCACTTCATGGAAGCTGCCGTCCACAACCTGCACCTTGATATCAATGACCTGGTAACCGGCATACACGCCGCCTTTGATGGCATCCTCCACGCCGTCAATGACCGCCGGGATGTATTCCTTGGGAATCGTGCCGCCCACGATTTCATTGGTGATTTCTATTCCCTTGCCTTTTTCATTGGGCTGCACCTTGATGCAGGCATGGCCGTATTGCCCGCGTCCGCCTGATTGGCGGATGAATTTACCTTCGCCATCCGCCGATTTGGTGATGGTTTCGCGATACGCAATCTGCGGGGCGCCGGTGTTGGCCTCGACCTTGAATTCGCGTTTCAAGCGGTCAATGATGATTTCCAGGTGCAATTCACCCATGCCGGCAATGATCAACTGGCCGGTTTCCTCATTGGTAAAGCACCGGAATGTGGGGTCTTCTTCAGCGAGACGCTGCAAGCCCTCGGACATTTTATCACGATCCTGCTTGGTCTTGGGTTCCACGGCCATGCTGATCACAGGCTCGGGAAACGTGGGTGGCTCAAGCGTGACGTCAAAGTTTTCGTCGCACAGGGTGTCGCCTGTGGTAATGTTTCTTAATCCGACCAAGGCGGCGATATCGCCGGCAAAAACCTCGCTAATATCCTTGCGCTCGCTGCCCTGAATAATCATGAGACGGCTGACACGCTCCCGTTTGCGGGTGCGCGGGTTGTAGATGGTGTCCCCTTTTTTCAACTGGCCGGAATAAACGCGGAAAAAGACCAGCTTGCCGGCGTAAGGATCCGTCCAGAGCTTGAACGCCAGGGAGCAGAACTTGTTGGCGTCACTCGTGTCCACTTTCACCACGTTTTCAGTGCCTACTTCATGGCCTTCAGCCCCTGGCACGTCCAAAGGACTGGGCAGGTAGTCAATCACTGCGTCCACGAGCACCTGGACGCCTTTCTTTTTGAAAGCGGACCCGCACAGCACCGGGACCAGCTCGATTTTGCAGGTCAAACGGCGAATGGCAGCCTTCAGGGCCGTGGCGTCCACCGGCTTTTCCTCCAGGACAAGCTCGGCAATGGTGTCATCCTTGTTGGACACAGCCTCGATCAAATCAGCCAGGGCTTTTTGGGCGCGTTCCTGTTGGTCCGCAGGAATTTCACGGACTTCATAGTTCAACCCTTCGTTGGCCACATCCCCTTCCCCGAACCAGAAACACTTTTGGTTGACCACGTCAATCAACCCGGCAAATTTATCCTCCGCCCCGATGGGAAGGAAGATGGGAAAGGCATAGGCGCGCAGCTTGGTGCGCATGTCATTCAGCGCATTTTCAAAGTTGGCCCCGGTGCGGTCCATCTTGTTGACGAATGCGATGCGGGGCACACGATACTTGGTGGCTTGGCGCCAGACGGTTTCGGATTGCGGCTGGACACCTGCCACACCGCAAAACACGGCCACAGCCCCGTCCAAAACCCGCATTGAACGCTCCACCTCCGCCGTGAAATCCACGTGGCCTGGAGTGTCAATGATGTTAATGCGGTGAGGCACGTCTTTGAATGCCTTGAAAATCTGGTCTTCGCCCGGCTTGGTGGATTTTTGGGTCCAGAAACAGGTCACGGCGGCAGATGTGATGGTGATGCCGCGTTCCTTTTCCTGCTCCATCCAGTCGGTCACCGTATTTCCGTCGTCCACGTCACCAATCTTGTGGATCAGACCGGTGTAAAAAAGGATACGCTCCGTGGTGGTGGTTTTGCCGGCATCAATGTGGGCGGCAATTCCAATATTGCGGGTGCGTTCAAGGGTGTATTCGCGATTGGGCGAATTGACTGGTTTGGCTTCGGCGCTCATAAATTCTTTTCCAATGCCGTTTGACCGGCGTTTCTTGCCCTTTTTTCATGACAGTCCATCTGCGCCAAGGCGCATGACTGCCACCAAAGGGAGCGTGGAAAGTACACCATAACCAGCGTGAAGCAATAAGAATTTTGACGCTGACCACAACCGCTTATGAGCAACCCACTCCTGTACACAGACTTGGCAGCAAGCTTTTACACGGCCACAATTTATTCCATCATTCGTCCTCCAATCCTGCCTTAAACCCGAAAAGCAAAATGGAAAGGGTCAAGATGCGGCAAGGTGCTGGAGCGGAAACTCTTCGGAAAAATCAAAACCATACCCGAAGCGGTCTGGTGAGGTTTTTCCATAGAGATGACATGAACAGTTGGTGGGTGTGGCGCTTCCTCGCTCGCCAGCCAACCACTCATGTCATCTCTCAGTGTTTGCGCCCGGTAAATTGACGCAAATTGGACGTTTGAATTTCGTTTTTCGGATACAAGCCATTCCCATCGGTTGAAATGGCGGAGCCAACGCAGGCCTTGGCCGGGACGCATGCCGATTCACGGCAAAAAAAACGAGGCGACCCCAAGGGCCGCCTCGTTTAAAAGATGGATTAATTCAGGCTTTGGCCAACGTGGCTGCCGGCTTGGCCTTGAGCGCAGTCCTGGAAATCTGGACCAGCTCGGCAAACGCGACGCTGTCCTGGGCGGCAATATCAGCCAGAACCTTGCGGTCCAACGCCACTTTTGCCGCTTTTAAGCCTTCCATGAAGCGGCTGTAGGTCAGACCTGTTTCGCGAACGGCAGCATTGATGCGAATCTGCCAAAGGTAGCGGAAGGTGCGCTTTTTGGCCCGACGATCACGATAGGCATATTGCCTGCCATGATCCACGGCGTCCGAGGCATAGCGATAAAGTTTGGACCGTTTGAGACGAAACCCTTTGGCCGCCGACAGCATTCTGCCGCGGCGTTTTCTGGAAGCAGGTGAATTGGTAACACGCATGGTACTTTATGGATGGTTAATTGTTTTTCCGTGCAGTGATCAGTGGTGGAAGGGCAGATTCTGCTTGATCCGATAGACATCGGTTGGGTCCACCACGGCAGCTTTGCCCAAGCGGCGAAGCCGCTTTGCGTTCTTGGTTTGAGCAAGATGGCGGCGGCCTGCGCGGGAGCGCAATACCTTGCCTGTGCCGGTGATCTTGAACCGTTTGAGCACGGCTTTCTTCGTTTTATTCCCTTTGGGACGACGCATAATTTAAATTGGTTTGCAAAAGACGTTGAAAATAATTTATTCCCGCAGGCATGGCAAGCAGGAAATCCCAAAATCAGGGATGGTTCACTGCGTTGGTGTTGCTCGCGTTGGTGTTCGCAGACGTGGCACTGGCGGTCGAATCCGCGCCAGGCACAACCTCCGGCGCCCCCGCATTCAACTCGGAAAGAACGGAAGCAGTAATATCAATGTCTGGACTGGCGTAAACAACGACCTCGGAACTGGATGAATTGACCACCAACGAGTATCCGCCCAGCTTGGCTTTGTCACTGACGGCCTGTTGAATTTCTGACACCAGATTGCCTGTCATGCGCTGGGTTTTATCCTCCAAGGTGGATTCAACCTCGCGTTGAAACTTGTCGAAAGCAGCCTTGGAATCGTTGATTTGCTGGGCTTTATCAGCGGCGGATTGTTTGATTTTCTGGCGGGAATCATCCGAAATAGCCTGATCATTGGCCTGATCCAGCAAATGTTGATAATCGGCCTGGGCTGCCGTGATTTGATCCGCCATCTCCTTTAAGTTTTTGCGGTCCAATGCCTTGTCCTTGTCCAAAAGATCCTCTGCCAATTTGGTTTTGTAATAACCGTTAAACAGTTTGCGCATATCCACGCTTGCCACCTTGGACTGGCCAAAGGCGTCAAACCCGGTCAAAAACAGGTTCAGGAGCAGGCAAACAAACAAAAAACGAAAAAATTTCATAGCTGGCTAGAAAACCAGATTTTTTAAAAAACACCAGCAGAAATTAACCCGAAAGCGAAATTGAAAGGGTCAAGATGCAGCAAGATGCTGGAGCGGAAATCCTTTGGAAAAATCGAAACCATCCCCGAAGCGGCCTGGTGAGATTTTTCCAATGAGTTTGCGCCCAGTAGATTGGAGCCGATTGGCCTTTTGAATTTCGCTTTTCGGGATTAATCCAAAGTTGCATTCCCCAAAAACCCCAACACCAAACCCTGACTCCAACCGAGCATGATTCCAACTCAGAGCGAGGAATACCGGTTTGGAAAAGTTCCCGGAGGGAATTCGCCGGAATGGGGGTCTCAGTAAAGGGTTCGCAGTTGATAATACTGCTGGGAATTGGTCCGGGGAAAGGTGTACGTGTATATCTGGTTGGTAAACCCGTTTAGAACCACGTTGGTGGACTTGGGGAACTGCAGCGTGGGCGCCCAGTTGGAGGCCATCACCAAATTGGGAATGATTTGCTGGTTGGTGACGTAATAAAAATTGGTGGAATAAGGAAGATAGTTGGTTTGGATATACACGTTGGTAAATAAGCTCTCGAATTTGAGGCTTGAATTCACCTGCAAAACAAACGAATTGGTGTTCGCCTGTTCCAAGGGCACAGCCGACCATTGCACCAGGAGGTTGGTGCCTGCGGGAGTGATTGAAAGAGTTGGGAGCGCGGGGGGCTTTGTGAAAATTTTTGTCAAAAAGCCATTTTGATTGTCCGGAGCTATGGGTTCCCATGCATTCACAGAGGGGAATTGCAGGGGGGAAGGAGATCCGCTGAGGGTTTGGCCCACCACGAAGATACTGTCATCCGGGGCCACGGCGATGCCGTATCCGAAATCCTCAAAATAACTGCCGAAATCAGCGCCGAAAAGCTGGTTGGTAAAACCCGCCTGGAATCCGGCCACAAACACATTCGCCAAACCGGTGTTGGTGGCATTGAGCGAGCCTATTAAATTATTGGGGGTGGCGAAATAATTCGTCAGCGAGGAAGTGGATCCCACAATAAACACATTCCCGGCGGGGTCCGTGGCAACACCATAAGCCACATCATTTCCAAAGCCGCCAAACTCCTGGGAAAACCCGATTTGTGGAGGCGCATTGCCATTAAATTTGAGTTGAGTCAGGAAGGCATTGGTGACCACCACCCCAAACTGGTTGGTGGCGTTGTAGGATCCCATGGAGAGCTGGCCAGGGTTGCTGGTGATGGGAAAGTTGGTGGAGGTGGTGCCGCCAGTCACATAGGCATTACCCGCTGAATCCAAAGCCACGCCATAAGCCACATCCGTGTTGGTTCCCCCGAGCAGGGTGGAATAAAGCGGGGTTCCCAGGCTGGACCCGGACAGGGGAAACAAGGTCACAAACCCGTCAAAAACAAAGAAGGGGGAATCCACCAGGTTATTGTTATAGTTGTTGGAACTATCATTCAGGATGCCGCCGTTATAGGTGTAATCCGGGGCAAGCTTTTGATTAATAAAATTGATTGTTGGAAAATTGCTGGATGAGGTTGCACCCGCCACGGCCAGATACCGGTTGTTACAAGCCACGGCATAACCAATGTCCACGTTGGTTCCCCCGAGATAACTGCTATAATTCAAAACCTTTCCCCCGGCGGCAATTTCCGATACAAATGCGTTGGCTCCGAGGAAAAAATTATAAACCGAGCGGAATTTGGGCTGAAATGCGTTGTACGTCACAGGAAAATTCGTGGAGCAGGTAAAACCAGTCACGAAGGCATCACCCTTGTCATCCAGAGCCAGTCCAAAAATGGAATCATAGGCCTGTCCGCCCAAATAGGTGGAATAAATGAGGCTTGAACCGTTGGTTTCCAGTTCAGCCACAAACCCGTCACTTGCGTAGGCGTTTAAATTGGGATCAAATTGGCTGGACAATTTTGCACCGTTGAAATTGGTTGTGACCACAGCATTCGTGGTGGGAAAATCAGGAGACAGCGTGTCGCCAGCCACAAATGCGTGGCCGGAGGCATCAACTGCCACGGCCTTTGCCAAGTCCCCCTGCGATCCCCCCAGATAGGTACAGTAAACCAGGTTGGTGGCCAGGTCGTTTAATTGAGTTGGATTGACCAAGTCGCGGAATTTGGCCACAAATGCCATCCCAACCCCGCCGCTGCCGGTATAATTGGTTTCAAAAGCCTTCGGCGTGGTGAACGGCACTCCTGCGCTGACAAGCACTGACATGGTCTGGCCCGCAATATAAACGGAACTGTCATTGGTTCCATAGGCAACAGCCCAGGCAATGTCAATGTTGTTGCCCCCAAAAAAGGTCGAGTAACTCAGGACGGGATCAATCAACAACGCCCGTCGGCGATCATGCTCTCCCACCCAAAAACCAATGGTTCCATCCCTTTTCCACTCATAACGCACGGGCACGGAAACAAGTCCTGACGCGCCAAACTGGGTGGCCACGGGACGATGTTGAAGAATGCTCCGGCCAGCCAACTTCACCATGAGATCCCCCTCCGCAGTGACTCGCACGGAATCCACTCCCCTGAAATTCAGGCGAATCTGGCCGGGGTCCACCCCCGGGGCCAGATTAAAATCGTATTCCAATTGTTGCTGGTTGCCATGAAACACGGCGTTGATGCCAGGGTACACATTGGAAATGCAAACCCCGCCAAAAGCAGCCAGATCCTCGCTTTTTGTAATGCCATTCAGGCTTTCAAGCCGATGGATCCGCCCGGCAAGAGAGTTCTCACCAGACAGAACCGCATCAGGACTGGACCCTGCAAAATCCATGAAGGCCACACCAGCGCGTCCATCGCTCCTGCTGAAAATGAATTGAACCTTTTGGGAGTCAATCAAAACACTGGAATCCTTGCCATTTGCGGAAAACAGGAGTTTATCCGCATCGTGTTTCATTTCAAACCACATGGGAAGCAATCCCGCATCAAAACGGGCCTGGGTTGGGATCGTTCCAGCGGCAAGAAGACAAATCCCGAGGCAAACTTTAAAAAGCCGGGACACTAAAAGTTTGGTCATGGCGCTCATAGATACACCTCAGAAAGGCCTTTCATAACCTACTCCAAATTGGAATTGGCCGCTGCTTCCATTGTATTGGTCATGAGTGATGGGAACACCGTAATCCAAGCGCAGGGGTCCCAAATGGGGGATATTTAATCGGATGCCAGCGCCCACATCATCATCGAACGACGTGTTAAAATCGTAGGGCCCGCCCCCTACCGCGCCGATATCATAGAAAAGGGCAAACCTCAGGCTCACACCTCCATCCTTTTCAAAAATGGGAAAACTATACTCCAAGGATCCAAACCAGTAAGTATCACCGCCAATGGGTTCATTGGCCATGCTCGCATACCCGGGCTTTCCATAGTTCGGATCACGCGGAGCCACATTGCGGTACAAGTAACCCCGCATGGAATAAAGGCCACCCAGGTAAAACCGGTCATAAAATGGCACATCCCCGCCGCTGACACTGTCGGCAACCCCCACCCGCCCGCCAGCCTCCAGGACATTACCCTTGAATAACCCTGGAAAATACCACGCGGACGTCAATTCTGACTTGTAATAATTTGCATCGCCTGAGTTTAATCCCTGGGAAAACTCCCCCGTCAATTCAGTCCTTTGCCCGTGGTTGGGCAATTCCGTGCTGTTGCGCGTGTCGTAGGCTAAAGATCCGCCAACCCTTTGAAACATGTGTTCGCCAGCCTGGTTTAAAATGTCCCGGGGAGCATTGGCGGCAATCGGTTCGCCAATTCCCAGATTATTCATGCCTCCATTAAACCCCCCATTGATCTGGATGCCCACCTGTTCCAGATTGTAATAAGCGGAGCCGATTAAAAAATCACTGCCCAGAGCCTTTGTCAGACTGATGCGCGTGCCGGTGCGGGTCTCATTGAAAATGTTATTGGGGCTCTCGTAAAAAAGCTCGTGTCGGTACAAATCCGTGCTCAGGGACAGTTTTTTGCCCATGAACCACGGCTCGACAAAACTCAGGTCATAATCCTGCTGCAAGAGGCCGATCTCAATGCGCAGCTTGATCTTTTCACCCCCGCCGGTGAAGTAGGGTGGCTTGAACAGGTCGAAATTCCCCTGGGACACCTCCACATAGCCAAACAAAGATTCAATGGAGCTGAACCCCGCACCCACCGTGAAATTGCCCGTATTCTGCTCCTCCACTTTGACCACAAGGTCTTTTTTACCGGGAATGGCAGGATCCGTGGGTTGAGGCTGAATATCCACCTTGCTGAAATACCGCATGTCTTCCAGGCGATTCTGGCTGATTTTCACGCGAACCATGTCCAGCACCTCGCCAGGGGCAATGGCCAACTCGCGGCGAATGACCTTGTCCTTTGTCTTCAGATTGCCCTGTATTTCAATTTTCTGTACGTAATCCTTTTGGGAATCATCCACCTGAAATTCCAGGTCTATGGTGCCTTTTTGCACATTGGGCACCCGCACTACATGCAGGGCCTGCCCTTGGGCTATGTCCACATAGCCGCGGCTCCCATAAAAATCCTCCACCGCCGTGATGTCCGCGGTGTAGCCATCGGGCGTAAAAACATCACCCACGTCCATCGGCAGGCCATTCGGCCCGAGCTTGGCCTTGAGATGTTGGTAGTCATGAATGAACTGCAGGCCGCGAACGATTTCCGCCAATGGATACACCGTACTCCCGGAAAATTTGACCGACCCCACGTTGTACTGGTGCCCCTCAAAGACATAATACTTCACCACCAGCGTGTTCGGGGTGGGATGGATCAGTTTCACGTCGTTGACCTGAAAATCCAGATACCCGTGGTTGCGATAAAACTCGGCCAAAGCATCGGGGTCTGTGTCGTAATCTTCCTGCTTGAAATAGCCGCTTCCCGTCAGCCATGAAAACATCCAACGCCGCCTGGTCTTGATTTCATGCCGCAGCTTGTCTTGTGTAAACGCCTTGGCCCCGACGAAATCCACCTCGGTGATTTTGACCTTGGGGGCCTCTGTAATTTCAAAAGTGACCACCCCGTGTCCCGTGTCTGGATCAATATTGAGGGCATATTTCACCTGGGTATCCGCCAGACCATACCGCTCGTAGAGTTTTTTGATCTCCTCCACGTCACTGAAGAGTTTTTGTTCGTCCAGAGGTTCACCCACCTTGACGGTGATCTTCTTTTTGATCTTGGTGTCGGAAACCCTTGAGTTGCCCTGGATTTTGATTTCAGTGATGCGGGGGCGGGATTGGACTGTGTAGGTCAGGATGACGCCACCATCGTCAGCCTGGGTGACTGACACCTGGATATTGTAAAACTGGCCGGTTCCATAGAGTGAATGGACATCATCCTGGGTGCCGCCTGGGAGATAGGTCAGTCCGGGTCTGAGCTTGATGTTGGCCCGCACGTAGTCCTCACTCACGGATTGGGGGCCTACAAATTTGATATCCACCCGGTCAATCTGGGGTCCCAATGCCTGCTGGGCCCAGAGGGCCGAAGCACAACCCAAAAAAACGGATGCCCCCAAGGGACGCAGAATCGCTTTCATGATTCAACGTCCATCAGGCATGTCTTCATTGCTGAATTTTGCCGCGCTTTCAAAGCGTGTGTACGATTTCAAGAATGTCAATGGCACGTCGCCCGTTGGCCCGTTTCGCTGCTTGGCGATCAATAAATTAACCGCCAAGCCATCGGTTTCCTCAGGCGCTGGTCCTTCTTCTTCATCACCCGCATTGGGTTTGTAAAGCAGTCCCACCAAGTCCGCATCCTGCTCAATGGAGCCGGACTCGCGCAAATCGCTCAACCGCGGTTTGCGGCTTTTGTCCTTTTCCAGTTCCCGGTTCAACTGCGCAAGAACGATCACGGGCACATTCAATTCCTTGGCCAAGGCCTTGATGCCGCTCGAAATCTCTGCGATTTCCTGCTGCCGGTTCTCCTGAGAACGCCGGGTAGTAGAATGCAAGAGTTGCAAATAATCAACCACAAAAAGCTTGATGCCATGCTGTTGCGCCATCCTGCGGGCCCGCGCGCGCATTTGCAGAATGGACAAGCCCGCCGTGGCGTCTATGAAAAGCTTGGCCCGGGATAGTTTGCCGGCGGCGTTGTTCAGCTTTGGAAAATCCGCCTCGCTCATGAATCCGTCCCGGATATTGCGCAGGTTGACCCGTGCCAGCGAGCACATCATGCGCAAGACCAGGGATTCCGCGCTCATTTCCAGGCTGAACACGCCCACCGGAAGCTTCAATTCCAGCGCTACATGTTCCGCTATGTTCATGGCCAGAGAGGTCTTGCCCATGCTGGGGCGCGCCGCTATCACAATCATTTCACCCCCATGCAATCCATCGGTCATCTTGTCAAAATCATGAAATCCAGTCGCCAACCCGCTCAATTGGCCTTTGCGCTCAAAAAATCCCTCGATTGTGGTGATCGCATGGTGAACCAGGTCTTGCACCCCTTGCACGTTGCTTTGCACGCGGGATTCATTGACCCGCAACACCTCCTTTTCCACTTCGTCCAGCAGGGCGTCCACTTCCCCTTCAAAATCATAGATTTTTCCCACCACGGAACTGCAGGTGTGGATCATCCTCCTCAGGAGGAACTTCTCCCTCAATATCTCAATGTAATATTGCAGGTGCGCAACACTGGGCACGGCGTCCTGCAACTGCGCCAGGTAAGCCAGCCCCCCCACGGATTCCAACATCTGCCGGTCCTTCAAACGCTGTTGCACAGTGATCAGATCAATCGGATCACGTGCGTTATACATCTCGGTCAAAGTCTCATACAGGGTTTGGTGCCGAAGATCGTAAAAAGCCTCCTTGCCATCATCCTTCAGTTTCTCAATGCATTCCCCAAGGCATTCATTGGGGGAAAGCAATACGCATCCCAGCACGCCCTGCTCGGCCTCCATGCTGTGGGGCGGCAGGCGATCCAACGTGCCGCCGCCACGCGGCGCCTTTTGCCTGCGCGCTTTTTTTAAATCCGGGGAGCTTGCGGCTCCTCCGGGTTGTGTCACTCCATCAATCATCGGCCTCGTATTATGACCACCTCGCCCGCGAATCAAACTGAAATTCCAAAATAATTTTACACTGGTTACTCGCCGGATATTCGCACCTTCCGCGCCACGCTGATTTGTATCCGCCACGATAGCACAGATAGCGCGTCGAGTGAACCATGCCGGCGCAATCTGCGACAAAGCGCGAATGAGCGCGGCCGCGGCGCCCTGCAAGCCGGATGAATGACCACCTGCCACACCAGGGCGGCGTCACCCAGCATGTTGGCTTGGCATTCACAGCAAGGAAAGCCGCGCTCAACCCGGAAAGCGAAATTGAAAAGGGCTAGGATGCGGCAAGATGCTTTAGCGGAAACTCTTTGGAAAAATCGAAACCATACCCGATGCGGTCTCGAAGGATTTTTCCAAAGAGTTTGCGCCCAGTGGATTGGGGCAGATTGGCCTTTTGAATTTCGTTTTTCGGGTTCAAGGCATCATTGGCGGGTTTCAATCCGCCTCCATCGCCTCCGTCTGGCGGATCAAACCGAATTTTTCGAATCATCCTGAGACGAATGCACTTGCCCTCAGCGGCGTTTCGTGAAGAATGGGGGGCGATGCCAAGCGCGGGATCGTGCGGGATTCCGCCCGACCCGCGCCGGGTGTTCGAGGTGGAGAGATGGCTGAGTGGTTTAAGGCACACGCCTGGAAAGCGTGCGTAGGTAACACTACCGTGGGTTCAAATCCCACTCTCTCCGCCATCCCGTCCGGCCTTGCCTCTGCCCTGCAACCCTTTCCACCCGCTTTTTGAGAAAGCTGGAATGCCGCACTTTTTCAAGGATGAACTGGCCTCCGTTCGCATTTGACTCCAATATGGGGCACACAAATGGAACGCGTGATGGATCTATTACTGCGGCGCCCGGCCATCAGTCTGGCCGGGTTCAGCCTGGCCCTGATGCTGGCTGGAAACTGGATTTTGCCCCTGACAGATCGCGATGAGGTGAGGTTTGCCGAGGCTTCGCGGGAAATGCTTCAACGCGGCGATTATGTGGTTCCCTGGTTCAATGGAAATTATCGTTTTGACAAACCCATCCTCATTTATTGGTGCCAGAGTTTCTCCTACAGGTTGCTGGGCGAAACCGATTTCGCAGCGCGGGTTCCATCGGTGTTGTTCACCACAGGCACGGCCCTGCTTTTATTGGGCTGGGGACGGAGGCTGGCCGGTGCGCGCGCGGGGTTTTTCGCTGGCGCCATGTTTGTTGCCAGCTTGCACGTGTCCCTGATAGGGAGGGTGGCCACCGCCGACATGGCGCTGGTCTTTTTTTATACCCTGGCCCTGTGGGGCGGATGGGAATGGTCGCGCCCCACCCAGGTGAACCGGGCGGTTTGGGGATGGATTTTCTTCACCAGTCTCGCGCTTACCTTTCTGGCCAAAGGCCCGGAAAACTACCTGGCGCTGGTGGGATTGGCTCTTTGCCGTTGGTGGAGAAGGCAGGACTACGTGATGTCTCCGTGGACGACGTTGGCAGGAGTGGCGTGGTCGCTGGGCCTCATTGCGGCCTGGGCAATCCCGGCGCTGCTGGAATCCCATGGAAAGTACCTGAACGTGGGCATTGGGGAACATGTCATCCACAGGTCCGTGGGTATAAATGACAGCCACGGGCTGAAAGGGTTTCCGGGATTTTTTGCCGCCCTGCCGCTGTATTTCATCACTTTCTTTCCCAGTTTCCTGCCATGGTCCCTGGCAGTGCCCAGGGCGCTGGCCCATTGGTGGCCTCTTCGACGGGGCGATGTGGCGGGTTCTTACCTGCTCGTCCAGGCCGGGGTGGTATTTGCCGTTTTTTCCCTGGTCCGAACCAAGCTGCCCCACTACACCATGCCCGCCTTCCCCTGCCTGGCACTTTGGCTGGCTTTGCAGGTCCGCGACAAACCGTCTTCAACCCGGTGGCTCGGCTGGGGTATGGTTTCCATTGCAAGCTTTATCGTAGTCCTGATGTTTTTAGTGATGCCATTTGCAAGAAAAGATTTTCTGACGGAAAACCTGTGGCAAGCCACGCGCGATCATGTGCTGCCACAAACCAGGATTGGATGCTTTGGCTACACCGAATCCAGCCTTGTATGGCGATTTCGCACCTTCTCAACCAATGACGTCAACCTGGGACCGGTTCAGGATGCCCCCACATTCACGACCAATCCTCCCCCGTTCATTCTTGTGCTGCCCTCGGAGGATCTGCCCCAAGTCACCAACCTGCCAGCTTTGAAAAATGCCCTTCGTGTGGACGTTCATGGGCTGGATATTGTCAAATTCAAGGAACGCAATCTGTCGGCATTGTTGGTGGAATAGCGTCAACTTGGGGCTTCCATTTGACATCAGCGCCGGGTTGCCTCCCTGCAAGTTTTTGGTATATTGGATTCAGGTTGGCGCCTCCCATGCGGTGGTAGGCGATAAAAGCGGACAGGCCATGGGTCAAACCATTGGGCTTTTCGAAATTGAACCATTTTCCGCCTGGCCGGTCCAACCCAATAACGATACGGAAAACCTATGTATTTCTGGGACACAAATTATCTGCTTTTTGTCATGCTGCCTGGCCTGCTTGTGGGCATCTGGGCCCAGTACAAGCTGCATTCGGCTTATGGTACCTTCAGCCGCGTGATGGCGGAAAGCGGGCTGACAGGAGCTGAGACAGCCCGGCGCATTCTGGACCAGGCTGGGCTCACCGACATGCCCGTGGAAGAAGTGGAGGGCCACCTGAGCGACCATTATGACCCGGAAAAGCGGGCGCTGTTCTTATCCTCGGACAATTTTCATGGCCAGAGCCTGGCCGCCGTGGGCGTGGCAGCTCATGAGGCCGGACACGCGCTCCAGCATCAGCAATCCTGGACTCTTTTCGACTTGCGCATGGCTTTGGTGCCGGTCACTCAGTTTGCGAGCATGGCATGGATGGGGGTGGTTTTTCTGGGGTTCTTTTTGCACCTGATTCCGCACTTCATTCTCATTGCCGTGGCCATTTTTTCAGTGCTCACCCTGTTTCAATTGGTCACCCTGCCGGTGGAATATGATGCCAGCGCCAGGGCCAAGGCCCAACTGTTCCGGCTTGGTTTGGTGCGCGAGGATGAGAGAAGCGGAATTTCCGCCGTCTTGGATGCGGCAGCTCTCACTTATGTGGCCGCCCTGGTGAATTCCGTGCTGGAACTCCTTTACTATGTAAACGCGGCGCGAAGCCGGAATTAATAAATTTTAATTTGCTTGCGGCTGGAAATGGCCGGGTTAACTTGCTGCTTCATGGCGGTCAGGAAAGCAAAACGCAGGCAAACCGCGAAATCGAAAAAGGCGGAAGTCACACCGCCTCCCCCGCCCGTTCCTCCCACACCAGAACCCCAGACCCCGGCACCCCAAACCGAGGGCGACACCGCACGCTTTATCCGCACCGAAAGCGAACGCCATGACGGGGACATGGCCATAAGACTTTATCTCCGGGAAATCGGCCAGGTCAAACTGCTCACCCCGGACGAAGAGGTGGAACTGGCCGCTCGCATCAAAAAAGGCGACAAAAAAGCCCGCGAACAGATGATCAAGGCCAATCTCAGGCTCGTGGTGAAAATCGCGCGTGATTATGAGGGAATCGGATTGCCCCTGCTGGACCTTATCAGCGAGGGAAACATTGGATTGATGAAGGCCGTCGAGCGGTTTGATCCTGCGAAAGGCGGCAAGCTCTCCACCTACGGTTCCTGGTGGATCAAGCAGGCGATCAAAAGGGCGTTGGCCAATCAATCCAAGACCATCCGGCTGCCCGTTCACCTGGTGGATAAGATATCAAAAATGCGGCGGGCTTCCATGCGCTTGCAGGAAGAGCTGGGCCATGATCCATCGGATGAGGAACTGGCAGCGGCTCTGGGAACCACCGCAGGACGGGTTTCCCAAATGCGGTCAGCGTCAGCCAGGCCCGCGTCCTTGGATGCGCCGATCAGTGACGACGACTCCAATAATTTTTCCGAGGTGGTGGAGGACGAGCGGGCGGTGGACCCGTACCATGAATTGGAGGATAAAACCGTGGTGAGCATGCTCCAGGACATGGTGAAGCATTTAAACGATAGGGAGGCGACCATACTTGCCTATCGGTTTGGTTTGGATGGAGGGGCGGAACGGACACTTGAGGAGGTGGGTGAGAAATTCCACGTGACCCGGGAACGGGTCAGGCAGATTCAAAACCTGGCCCTGCGAAAGCTTCGCAAAATGATTGAGAAACTGGAAAAGGACAAGGAATCTGATCAATGGCCAGCATAAATGCCCCTGTGACCACCGGTGAAATCGCCGGCGCCATCCGGAATGTTCCGGATTTTCCGAAACCGGGAATACAATTCAAGGACATCACCCCCGTGCTTGCCCAGCCACGGCTGTTTGGCGGCACGATAGATCAACTGGCCGCCAACCATCGAGTCGGCAGCATAGACTCCGTGGTGGGCATTGATGCGCGGGGATTCATCTTTGCCGCAGCGGTGGCCAACCGGCTGAATGCCGGATTTGTGCCAGTGCGCAAAAAGGGCAAGCTTCCATTTCAAACCATCGAACAGGATTATGCGCTGGAATATGGCCATTCCACCGTGGCCATGCATGTGGATGCCCTCAAGCCCGGCGCGCGCGTGCTGTTGGTGGATGATTTGCTGGCCACGGGGGGCACTGCGTCCGCCGCCGTGGCATTGATCCGAAAACTGGGGGGAGAAATAGTCGAAATCTGTTTTGTCATTGAACTCAAATTCCTCGACGGACGTTCCAAGCTCAAGGACTTGAACGTGCGGTCGCTAATAACCTATTAAAAAATCCCCGGGGCGACCGGGTATCCAGTCCGTCATGTTAAGTATTGTTGTGCCCGGCTTCAATGAAGCCGGCAATTTGGCACCTTTGATCTCAGCCATCCATTCCACCATGGCAGGGATTCCCCTGCCCTATGAAATCGTCTATGTGGATGATGCCAGCACTGATGAATCCTGGGCTTTGCTCCAGGAACAGGGGGCTGCGGATGCGCGGGTGCGCGGCTTGAGGCTGGCGAGAAACTCAGGCCAGTCCGCCGCTCTTTGGACCGGGCTGCAGGCTGCGCGCGGACAGCTTATTGCCACCCTGGACGCTGACTTGCAGAATGACCCGGCTGAACTGCCCCGGCTCCTTGATGCCCTGCGCCACGGCGATTGCGTATGCGGTTCCCGGCGCCAGACCCGTGATCAGGGGGATAATTGGATCAGGCAGTTATCATCACGCCTCGCCAACTGGACCAGAAACCGGGTGACGAGGGAAAATATCCGGGACAGCGCATGCGGCTATCGGGTTTTCAGGCGCGAATGCGTGGCCAACCTCAAATTTTTCAATGGCATGCACCGCTTTTTGCCAACTCTCATCAAGCTGGAGGGCTTTACAGTGACGGAAATCCCCGTCCAACACCAGATGCGGCATGCGGGCCGGAGCCATTATGGGGTGTGGAACCGCCTGTTTGTCACTATTCCCGACCTTTTGGCCGTGCGCTGGATGCAGGATCGAATGATCCGCTACGTCATAGCCGAGCGAATCAACATGAACCCGGAATCCACCGCTCCAATTCAACGCGGGAAAAATGTCCCGGATTGAAAAGGGAGTGAAAAAAGGGTAAATTGCCTCATGCATTGCAAACCCTTGCGTTGGATTGGACTTGTGGTCTTGATGGCGCTGATCACCAGTTGCGTCTCCGAGCGCACAAGCTGGAACAAGCGCATTGGCGTCTATACCTACGACCAGGCTTTGCTGGAATTGGGTCCGCCTGACAAGCAGGCCCGGCTGAGCGATGGACGGCGGATTGCCGAATGGGTGTCCCATTACAGCACTGGCAACACCCTCTTCATAGGGTCCGGCATCTGGGGCTATCCCGGTGGCATGGGGTTCATGGAAGGAGTGGGACCTGATTATTATGAATCCAAATTGCGCCTCACCTTTGGCACCAATGACGTGCTTGCAGCCTGGTCCCGGGATTAAACCCGGAAAGCGAAATGGAAAAGGTTAAGATGCGGCAAGATGCTGGAGTCTAAACTTTTTTGGAAAAATCGAAACCATACCCGAAGAGGTTTGGTGAGATTTTACCAAAGAGTTTGCGCCCAGGAAATGGCCGGACGCAACAAAATGACTTTGACGGCGGGGAGGATTGTCCTAAATTCACGCCATGTCCGAAATTGTGAAATTTGTCAATCATGGGGCCGCAGGCATCACGCCCGCCCTCGCCCTGAAGGTTCTGCGCCAGCTTCCGCAATGGAAGCTGGAGTTCACCCAGATCCAGGCGCCCAAGTTCCCGCACCTGGTGGATCAACTGGAATTTCTCACCGACGCCGTGGAGGATGCCGTGGAAGGCGCCTACCAGGAACTGCCTTACCTTGCAGTGGCCCAGGCGGTTTTTGCACTGCTCTTTGCCCACCGCAAAATCAGTTTCATCCCCGGAGGCATCACGGAAATGAATGGGGCGGATCATTCCAGCGTGGTGCGGGCGGTATTGATTCAGAATGAAAAAGCTTTCGCCATCTACGCCGGAACGCAAGGGTTGAACTGGCAGCAGATCACCAGCCAGCCCTGACCCCATGCAAACCACCCTGGTCATGACATTAATTGGGCCGGACCGTACCGGCCTGGTGGAGGATGTGGCTCGCATTGTGGCCAGCCAGGGAGGCAACTGGCTGGAAAGCCGGATGTGCCGTTTAGGCGGCGAATTCGCCGGTATTCTGAGGGTGGAAACCCCGGTGGAAAAGAGAGACACCCTCATGGCCGCGCTGCAAGCCATACCCAAACTGCAAGTCATCGGCCATGTGGATGCCGCAACCGCCCCCAAAACCCGCGCCCGACTGGCCCGATTGGAACTGGTCGGCACAGACAGGCCCGGCATTGTGCGGGAAATCACCGGCGCCATGACGCGTTTTCACGTCAACGTGGAGGAATTCTCCAGCGAGCTTCTCAGCGCCCCCATGTCCGGCCAGACTTTGTTCAAGGCCAGCGCCTGCCTGAGCCTGCCCTCCGAGTGCCCACTCGATGCGCTCAAGAAGGAACTGGAAACCATAGCCTCGGATTTGCTGGTGGATCTGGCTTTCACGGAAATGAAGGATTAAAGCCCCATTCCAAGAGGCTGACTCACAGATTTGAAACGGTCCCGGCCATCCTCCGCAGCTCAACCACGCAACGCCAGCCGGTCCGCGCCCGGATCAAGCCATGACCGCAGGGCCGGAATATTTTACCATGTTTGAACTCCTCAAAACCGATGCTCACACCCGCGCCAGGTTGGGCAGGCTTGCCACCACCCATGGAGTGGTGGACACCCCCGTCTTCATGTCCGTGGGAACCCAGGCCAGCGTCAAGGCGCTGGACCCGCGTGAGCTTGATGAAATGGGCACCCAAATCATCCTTGGCAACACCTACCACCTCAACCTCCGGCCAGGCCTCGATGTCATCCGCGCGGCTGGCGGCTTGCATCGTTTCATGAATTGGTCCAAGCCCATCCTCACCGATAGCGGCGGGTTCCAGGTGTTCAGCTTGGCCGGCATTCGCAAGGTCAAGGCCCATGGCGTGGAATTCCGCTCACACCTGGATGGCTCCCTCCTTTTTATCGGCCCCAAGGAATCCATGGAAATCCAGCGCGTCCTCGGCTCGGACATTGCCATGGTTTTTGATGAGTGCCCGCCCCACGACGCCCCGGCCCGCGAACAACGCCAGGCCGTCGAGCGCACCATTCGTTGGGCCAGGGAGTGCCGCGACCAGCCCCGCGCACCCGGCCAGCAGGTTTTTGCCATCGTCCAGGGCGGATCGGACCCCGGCCTGCGTGAGGAATGCGCCCGGGCGCTGGTGGACATGGATTTTGACGGATACGCCATCGGCGGTGTCAGCGTGGGCGAACCGGAACCGGAAATGATGCGGGCCATTGAGCTGGCCGAGCCGCATTTGCCGGCGCGCAAGGCGCGGTATGCCATGGGTCTGGGGACTCCGGCCCAGATGGTGGAGCTGATCGCGCGGGGAATTGACATGTTTGACTGCGTGCTGCCCACCCGCGTCGCGCGCAATGGAACAGCTTACACCCGGCGGGGTGCCATTGGCTTGAAAGGAAGCAGTTTCAAGACGGATTTCGGCCCCATCGAGGAGGGATGCGAATGCTTTGCCTGCCGCCATTTCACCCGCTCCTACCTCCGCCACTTATTGCGGGCCAACGAAATATTGGGGTTGCGAATGTTGAGCGTCCATAACACCCACATGTATCTCAAACTCATGAAGGATGTGCGACAGGCCATCCAGGAAGACCGTTTCCAGGCTTTTCACCATGCCTTCATCAGGGACTTCACGCCCTCCAGAAAGATACTGGCGCAAAGAACCCGGGCTGCGGCCCAGTCAGAGCCTGTCTGAAAATTGGGAAGAATGCCGCAACTGGGGTTTTGGCCTTTTCAATATCGTTTTTCAGGTTCAAAACGCGGGCCTTGTTCCTCCAGGAAGCCGCGTCCAATTTCATGTGTAGTCATGAATCCACTACCTTGTAAGCCGGGTGCCCCCACCCGGCATTCGTCAAACCATCAAGACCTTTATCCAGTTGGAGCCACCACAATGCCAGCCGCCCATTTCAAACTAATGAAATAACCGAACGTCCATGTTTTGCCTGCTTCACCAGCAAAGCGCGGGAGAGGGGGGAACGCATACACTACTGACACTTGCATAATATAGTGAACATTTATGCGGAATCCGTGTCAAAGCTGATATGGGTAATCCCAAAGGTGTGAAACGAGACTTCGCCGCGTTGGAGCGGCGACGCATGAACGCGGCCAAGC